>NZ_JBFUFX010000004.1:0-431237 GCF_056403215.1 Mesorhizobium sp. P2_H9
TCCCCGTGCCATCTGGCGTTCCAACGGCCGCGCTCCAACGGCCGCGCCGAGGAAATCACCGTCTGGTGCTCCAACGACTATCTCGGCATGGGCCAGCATCCCGACGTCATCGCCGCATTCCAGGCCGCAGCCGGCAAGATGGGATCGGGCGCCGGCGGCACCCGCAACATTTCCGGCACCAGCAACCCGCTGGTCGAGCTCGAGCTGGAACTGGCCGACCTGCACGACAAGGAAGCAGCCCTGGTCTTCACCTCCGGCTTCGTCTCCAACGAAGCCTCGATCTCGACCATTGCGCGGCTTTTGCCCAACTGCCTGATTATCTCGGACGAGCTGAACCACGCTTCGATGATCGAAGGCGTGCGGCGCTCGGGCGCCGAGAAGAAGATCTTCCGCCACAACGACGTCGCTCATCTCGAAAGCCTGCTGCAGGCGGCCGGTCGCGAGCGCGCCAAGCTGATCGTCTTCGAAAGCGTCTATTCGATGGATGGCGACATCGCGCCGATCCGGCAGATCGTCGAGCTGGCCGAGCGCTACAACGCYATGACCTATATCGACGAGGTTCACGCCGTCGGCATGTACGGACCGCGCGGCGGCGGCATCACCGAGCGCGAGGGCCTGGCCGACCGCATCGACATCATCGAGGGCACGCTGGCCAAGGCGTTCGGTACGCTCGGCGGTTACATCACCGGCACCAGTGCGGTGATCGACGCGGTGCGCTCCTATGCGCCGGGCTTCATCTTCACCACGGCGCTGCCGCCGGCCGTTGCCGCTGCAGCCACCACCTCCATCCGCCAYCTGAAGCGTTCGCAGGTCGAGCGCGACGCGCAACTGCGCCAGGCGACGCTGACAAAGCAGGTTCTTGCTGCCGCCGGCCTGCCGGTGCTGGAGTCKCCGACGCATATCGTGCCGCTGCTGGTCGGCGATCCCGAGCTCTGCAAGATGGCCAGCGACCGCCTGCTCGGCGTGCACGGCATCTACATCCAGCCGATCAACTACCCGACCGTGCCACGCGGCACCGAGCGGCTGCGCATCACGCCGACGCCGTTCCACACCGATGCACTGATCGCGTCGCTGCAGGATGCGCTGGTCGAGACCTGGGACGCGCTCGGCATCCCCTATGGTTCGGCAGGCCGTCCCTCGGTCGCCAAAAGCGACCGCATCATTCCGCTGCTGGTGCCCAAATCAGGCGGCTGAAGGCCGCCTGTTCAAACAGTCTTCATCCACTTTGCCAACCGGTGCGCGGCTTCCTCGAGCTGGTCGAGGCGGCGGTGGAAGCATAGCCTGAGGAAGGCCTCGCCGCCCGGGCCGAACGCGGTGCCGGGCGCCAGGCCGACATTGGCATTGTCAACGATGTCGAAGGCGGCAGTTCGGGAATCGGTGATGCCGTCGACCGTGAAGAACAGATAGAACGCGCCTTGCGGCACAGTGAACCGCGCCTTGCCGGTGGCGCCGAGAATGTCGCAGACCAGGTCACGCGCTGCCCTTGCCCGCTCAACCTGTTCGACGATGAAGGCGTCGCCCCCGTCCAGCGCCGCAACGGCACCGCGCTGCATGAACTGGGCAACGCCCGAGGTCGAATACTGGATGAGGTTCTCGAATACCTGCTGCAGAGCGGGATGGGTCTTGATCCAACCGACACGCCAGCCGGTCATCGCCCAGTTCTTGGAGAAGCTGTTGACGAACAGGATGCGGTCTTCCGCCGTTGCAATGTCGAGGAAGGACGGCGCACGGCCATGACCGTAGTGGAAATGCGAATAGATCTCGTCGGCAATGAGCCATAGGCCCTTTTCGCGGGCGAGATCGAGGATCGCCTGCAGCGTCTGGTGATCGGCGGTCCAGCCGGTCGGGTTGGACGGCGTGTTGATGAACAGCGCCTTGGTCCTCGGCGTGATCGCCGCCGCTATTTTGTCGACGTCGCAGGACCAGCCATTGCCGGACTGGTCGAGCGTGACCGCAACCGGCACGGCGCCCGCTACACCAGCGGCGGCGGCGAGATTCGGCCAGGCCGGCGACAGATAGACGACCTCGTCGCCATGGCCGGCGACCGCGTCGAGCGCCAGCTGGATGGCGTGCATGCCGGATGCGGTCACGATGAACTCTTCCTCGGCAAAGCTCTTGCCGAAATGCCTGACATAGTAGCGGGCGAGCGCCTGCCTGAGTTCCGGAATGCCCTTCTGCCAGGTGTAGAAGGTCTCGCCGGCGGACAGTCCGCGGGCAGCGGCGTCGCTGATGAAGGCAGGCGTCGGCAGGTCGCCCTCGCCAGCCCAGAGCGGGATCAGTCCCTCGCGCAGGCGGCCGTGGTTGACGACGGCGACAATGCCGCTTTCGGGCGCGGCCCGAGCCTCGGCGCGCAAGCTATCGATCAGGGTCATGGAAAGGTCCGTTTTGGTGTCGGGCGAGTGCTAGCGCGTTTTATCAGATGCGAAAACAGAAAACCCCGGCCGCGAACGACCGGGGTTTTGGTCCAGAAATCTGCCTTGGGCTATTTCCTGGCGAGGAGATCGCGAATTTCGGTGAGCAGTGCGATGTCGGCGGGCGGCGGAGCTGCCGGGGCAGCAGGCTTTTCGCGCTCCAGCCTCCTGCGCAGATTGTTCACGGCCTTGACCATCAGGAAGATGATGAAAGCGAGGATGATGAAGTTCAGCGCCACGGTGACGAAGCTGCCATAGGCAAAGACCGCGCCTTGCTTCTTGGCCTCGGCTAGCGAGGTCGCGTTGACGGCTGAGGAGAGCCCAAAGAAATAGTTGTTGAAGTCCAGCCCGCCGAGAATTGCTCCGATGATCGGCATGATGATGTCGTTGACAAGAGAATCGACGATCTTGCCAAAGGCTGCGCCGATGATGACGCCGACGGCCAAGTCCATCACATTGCCCTTGGAAATGAATTCCTGGAATTCTTTCAGCATTTGACCCTCCTGTCATGACGGGCCGCGCAGCCGTCCCAACCGCACCTTTCGGCACCGACCCGCCGGCACCATAACAAAAACCTGCGGTTGAAACAGACGCAAAAGGCGGAGAGATCAGCGGTTTTCACGGTCGCCGTCGCCAAACACCGCAGCCAGCATGCGCCGAAAGCCGTGATGGACTTGATCCCCAAGCTGTGATTGCGTCCAGGGCTTGGCCGGATGGAAAACCGGCAAGGGAGGATTTCCGGGGCGTGCAAGGCTGGTTCATCGTCATCATTGCGGTCGCCTATGTGACGCTGCTGTTCGTCATCGCCAGCCTGGGCGACCGGCGTTCGACGACAACGGGGCCTGGCCGCGCCCGCCCGTTCATCTATGCGCTCAGCCTCGCCATCTACTGCACCTCGTGGACCTTCTTCGGTTCGGTCGGTCTTTCCTCCGAGCGCGGCCTCGAATTCCTCGGCATCTATATCGGTCCGGTGCTGGTGTTCGTGTTCGGTTTTCCGCTGCTGCAGCGCATCGTCAAGCTGGCCAAGACCGAGAAGATCACCTCGATCGCCGACTTCCTCGGCGCGCGCTATGGCAAGAGCTTCACCGTCTCGGCGATCGCCACGCTGATTGCGACCATCGGCGCGGTGCCCTATATCGCGCTGCAGCTGAAGGCGATCTCCGGCTCGGTCAGCCTGATGGTCGAGCACTATACCGGCTCGCCACCCTCCTTCGATCCGTTCGTCAGCGACATCTCGCTGGTCGTCGCCATGCTTTTGGCGCTGTTTGCGGTGCTGTTCGGCACCCGCCACGCCGACGCCACCGAGCACCAGGACGGGCTGGTGCTGGCGGTGGCGGTCGAAACGGTGGTCAAGCTCGCCGCCTTCCTGGCGATCGGCCTGATGGTCACCTTCCTGGTCTATGGCGGGCCGGGCGACATGTTCGACAAACTCGCCCAGAACCCGCAAGTGCAGCAAGCGATGGGCTACTCGACCTCGCTCGCCACCTGGCTGGTGCTGACCGGCCTCAGCGGCTTTGCCATCATCATGCTGCCGCGCCAGTTCTACGTCACCATCGTCGAGAACCGCGGCGAGGCCGAATTGCGCACCGCGACATGGGTGTTTCCGCTCTATTTGGTGGCGATCAACCTGTTCGTGCTGCCGATCGCGCTCGCCGGCCTGTCACTGGTCGGCACCAGGACCAGCAGCGACCTCTACGTGCTGTCGCTGCCCTTGTTCAGCGGCCACGACGTGCTGGCCATGGCGGCCTTCATCGGTGGCCTGTCGGCGGCAACCGCCATGGTGATCGTCGAAAGCGTTGCGCTGTCGATCATGATCTCCAACGACCTCGTCATCCCGCTGTTCGTGCGCCGGCTGCTCAAGACCACGACCTCCGAAAGCGAGGACTGGTCGACGCTGATCCTCAATGTGCGGCGCGGGGCGATCTTCATTCTGCTGTTCATTGCCTTCCTCTACTACCGCCAGAGCACCAACAGCGCGCGACTGTCCTCCATCGGCCTGATGTCCTTCGCGGCAATCGCGCAGTTCGCGCCGGCATTGATCGGCGGGCTGATCTGGCGCGGCGCCAATGGCAGGGGTGCTGCACTTGGCATGGTCGCCGGCATCGCCGTCTGGGGCTACACGCTGCTTTTGCCTTCGCTCGTCGCACCCGATGCCGACATCATCGTGCAGGGGCTCTTCGGCTTCGAGGCGCTGCGGCCGCAGGCGCTGTTCGGCACCGTCGCCGAACCGCTGAATCATGGCGTGTTGTGGAGCCTGTCGATCAACACCGTGTTCTTCGTGTTCGGCTCGTTGTCACGTGCTTCTGTGCCGCTGGAACGCATCCAGGCGTCGATCTTCGTGCCGCGCGAGTCTGGCCCGATGCCAAGCCTGCGCCGCTTCCGCACCGCCATCACCGTCAACGACCTCAAGGACACGATCTCACGCTATCTCGGCGTCGAACGCACCGAACGCTCGTTTCAGTCGTTCGAAAAGAGCAGCAGCACGTCGCTGTATGGCAACGAGCAGGCCAGCATGGACGTCATCCGCTTCTCCGAACAGCTGCTGGCCAGTGCCGTCGGCTCGTCTTCGGCGCGGCTGATCCTGTCCTTGCTGTTTCGGCGCAACGACCGCGAATCCAAGGATGCCTTCCGCCTGCTCGACGACGCCACCGAGGCGCTGCAGCACAATCGCGACCTGCTGCAGATCGCGCTCGACCAGATGGAGCAGGGCATCACCGTCTTCGACCGGGATTTCCGCCTGATCTGCTGGAACCGCCAGTACCGGGCGCTGTTCGACCTGCCCGACGAGATGGGCCAGGTCGGCGTCTCGCTCGACCGCATCCTGCACCACCTTGCCGAGCGCGGCGACATTCCAGCCGAGCAGCGGGTGGCGATGCTCAACCGCCTGACCAGTTTCGTCAGCCCGTGGCAGATGGAATTGAAGACCAGCGGCCGTATCCTGGAGTTGCGCTCCAACCCGATGCCCGACGGCGGCTTGGTTGCCACCTATGCCGACATTTCCGGGCGCGTCGAACAGGATCTGGCGCTCAAACGCGCCAATGAATCGCTGGAGCAGCGCGTCAAGACCCGCACCATCGAGCTGACTAGGGTCAACGAGGAGCTGACCCGCGTCAATGAGGAACTGGCGCAGGCGCAAATGCTGGCCGAGGAGGCCAATCTCGGCAAGACGCGCTTTCTTGCCGCCGCCGGCCACGACATCCTGCAGCCGTTGAACGCCGCCCGGCTCTATTGCTCGTCGCTGATCGAAAAGGCCGGCAAGGGGGCGGCGGGCAAGGCGGCGGTCAATATCGAATCCTCGCTGGAATCGGTCGAGACCATTCTGGGCGCGGTGCTCGACATTTCCCGCCTCGACGCCGGCGCGATGAAACCTGACGACAGCGCCTTCCGCCTGGACGGACTGCTCAGCCAGATCGGCAACGACTTCCAGCCGCTCGCCGCCGAAAAGAAGCTCGAACTGACCATCATGCCGTCGTCGCTGAGCGTGATGACCGACCGCAATCTCTTGCGCCGCCTGATCCAGAACCTGGTCTCCAACGCCATCAAATACACCCGCCACGGCCGCATCCTGGTCGGCGTGCGGCGGCGCGGCGAGCTGGCCGAAATCCAGGTGATCGACACCGGGATCGGCATTGCCGGCGACAAGCTGAACACGGTGTTTCACGAATTCACCCGGCTCGACGAGGGCGCGCGCGAGGCCGAAGGCCTCGGCCTCGGCCTCTCCATCGTCGACCGCATCGCCCGGGTGCTGCGGCTTGAAATCCGCATCTTTTCGAACCTCGGAAAAGGCACGCGGTTTTCCGTCCTGCTGCCCGTGGTGGCGGTGCAGGCGCCGCAACGCGAGGCCGAAACCAGGGCGCCTTCCCGCGCCACCGCTTCGCTTGCCGGCCTGCAGGTGCTGTGCATCGACAATGACGCCCGCATTCTCGACGGCATGCGGCTTCTGCTCGAAGGCTGGGGCTGCAGCGTCGACACGGTTTCCGGATCGAAGGATTTCGAAGCAGCGGACATCCGCCGTCCGGACATCGTGCTGGCCGACTATCATCTGGACGGCGAGACCGGGCTCAGCGTGATCAGGAAGCTGCGCACCGTCTATGGCGAGGGCATGCCAGCGGTGTTGGTCACCGCCGACCGCTCAAACGAAGTGCGCACCGCCGCCGAAAGGCTCGACGTGCCGGTGATCAACAAGCCGCTGAAACCGGCCGTGCTGCGCTCGATGATGGCCAGAGTCAGGCCGCTGGCGTCGGCGGCGGAGTAGATTGACCGCAGAAGCCGCTGTCAGCTGGTCGCTTGCAGCGGGTCGCTGCCGATCTTGGACAAAAGGATCACCGCCTGGGTGCGGCTGTCGACGCCCAGCTTCTGCAGGATCGCCGAGACATGCGCCTTGATCGTCGCCTCGGAGACGCTGAGTTCATAGGCGATCTGCTTGTTGAGCAGGCCTTCCGCCAGCATGCCGAGCACCCGCGTCTGCTGCGGCGTCAGCGCCTGCAGCCGCTTGATCAGGTCGGAAATCTCGGGGTCGCGCTCGACGCCGAGATCGATGCCGATGGGGGCGGCGATATCGCCGGCGAGCACCGACTGCACGGCGCCGCGGATTTCCTCCATGCTGGCCGATTTGGAGATGAAGCCGGAGGCGCCAAGGTCGAGCGCACGCCGAATGGTCACCGGGTCGTCATGCGCGGAAATCACCACCAGCGGCACTGCCGGATGGACGCCGCGCAACGAGATCAGCCCGGAGAGGCCGCTGGCACCGGGCATCGACAAATCGAGCAGCACCAGATCGACATCCTCATTGGCCACGACCAGCGCCTTGGCGCTCTCGAAATCGCCGGCCTCGTGAATGGCGGCAACGTTGCCGATGCCGGCAAGTGCCTCTCTCAAGGCGCCGCGAAAAAGCGGATGGTCGTCGGCGATGACGAAAGTGTAGCCCGACGGCAAATATCCCTCCCCGAATCCCATTGATGGTTTTCTGCTTTTGCGGGATCAGTCGAACGATTATGCGGTGTTACCAACTGTTTTCAAGCGGCAAAGCCCGTGCACGGATTTTTCCCGAACAAATCGCCATTCGGCGATTTTGTCTGGCGGCGCTCAGGTCTTTTGCGGACTGAGCTGGGCGCCGTCGCCATTGTCCTTCTCCATATCCTTGACGATGCCCATGAAGCCGCGCAGGAAGCGCTCCATATAGCTCATCGTCTTGTCGAAATCCTCTTCGCTGGGCAGTTTCGATTCGAGGCGGGCCGACAACGAATTTTCGAGTTTGGTGACACGCTCGTCCATCGCCTTCATCGAGGTCTGCAGACGGTCGACCTCGTCCTGGAAGGCGGCGCGTTCGTCGGCCGCCATCTTGCAGACGAGCTGGCCGGTGCGTTCCTCGCAAATCGACATGGCCCCGGTCTGCGTGTCCATGCGGACATAGCCGTTGGCCGACTTTTCCAGCCGGTAGCGATCGGTTTCCTCGGAAAAGGCTGATGCCGCAACCAGCGAGACCAGTGCTGCGGGGATCAAGACGTGCTGCAGACGCATGTTGTCCTCCATGGGCAAGTGAACGCAATATAGCGCATGTTTGCGCCGGAAATGGGGAAGAGTTCAGGAGTGCCCTTCCCCGCCTGATTGGTTCGGACTATAGCGCAACCATGTCTCAGTTTATCTACAAGATAACCCCTGAAGCGCTGTGGCGCGAGGCCGAAACAAACGGCCGCTTCATCGGTGCGCCGATCGATGTCGCCGACGGCTTCATCCATTTCTCCACCGCCGGGCAGGTCAAGGAGACGGCGGCAAAGCACTTTGCCGGCCAGACCGGGCTGCTGCTGGTCGCCATCGACGGGACCAGCCTCGGCGATGCGTTGAGATACGAAGTCTCGCGCGGTGGCGCGCTGTTCCCGCATCTCTATGCTCCGCTCGACCTCAAGGCCGTGCTGTGGGTTCGACCCCTGCCGCTTGGCGCCGACGGCGCCCACCAGTTCCCGGCACTGGAGGCCGAATGAGCGTGCTTGACCGACTCGGCCAGAAACTGCTTTTCAATTTTGACCCGGAAACCGCGCATGGCCTGTCGATCGCGGCGCTGCGGTGCGGACTGCCGGTGGCCGGACGCCCCGTGCGCGATATCAGGCTGAAGGTGACGGTCTGCGGTCTCGATTTTCCGAACCCGCTTGGCATGGCGGCCGGCTACGACAAGAATGCCGAGGTGCCGGACGCGCTGCTTGGCCTCGGCTTCGGCTTCGCCGAGGTCGGCACGATCACACCGCTGCCGCAGGCGGGCAACCCGAAGCCGCGCATTTTCCGGCTGACCCAGGACGACGCCGTGATCAACCGGCTGGGCTTCAACAATGAGGGCCATGAAGCCGCCGAAAAACGCCTTGCCGCCCGCAAGGGCCGAAGCGGCATCGTTGGCGTCAACATCGGCGCCAACAAGGACAGCGCCGACCGGATAGGCGACTACGAGCGCGGTGTCGCCCGGTTTGCCAGATATGCCAGCTATCTCACCGTCAACATTTCCTCGCCGAACACGCCGGGCCTGCGCACCATGCAGGCACGCGAGCAGCTCGGCGACCTTCTGTCCCGGGTCATCGCCGCGCGTGCGGCAGCATCAGTCAAGCCACCGATCTTCCTGAAGATCGCACCTGATTTGGTCGAGGCCGAACTGGAGGACATCGCTGCCGAGGTCACCGAGAAACAGATAGACGGCGTCATCGTCTCCAACACCACCATTGCGCGACTTGGCCTGCGCAGCGGCGCTGTATCAGGCGAAACCGGCGGACTCTCAGGAAAGCCGCTGTTCGAGCGCTCGACCATCGTGCTGGCCAGGATGCGCAAACTGCTTGGTCCGAACCGCGCCATCATCGGCGTCGGCGGCGTCGATTCCGCTGAGACGGCGCTGGAGAAAATCCGCGCCGGCGCCGATCTCGTCCAGCTCTACACCGGCATGATCTATGCCGGGCCGGCGCTGCCGGGGCGCATTCTCGAAGGCATGGCCCGTTTCGCCGACAAGGAACGGCTTTCGTCGATCAGCGCGTTACGCGATATCAGGCTCGGGCACTGGGCGACCAAGTCGCTTTAGAACGCCGTGCGCACCCTGAGCCGCAGAATCGCCAGCAGGCTGAAACCGCGCACCAGCAGGAAGACGTGCAGCGACGCCCACAGGCCGTCATTGCCGAAGGCGGGCGCCAGCGTCAGCAATGCGGCGCTGAAGGCGAGGAAAGACAACAGCATCATATTGCGCATGTCGCTTGACCAGGTGGCGCCGATGAAGACGCCGTCCATCTGGAACGCCAGCACGCCGCTGAGCGCGGTGAACGCCGCCCAGGGCAGATAGATGTCGGCAATGGCGCGAACGTCTTGCGAGGTCGTGATCACGGCGACCAGATCGGTGCCGCCCAGCAAAAGCACGAGCGTCGCGGCACCGGCCAGCCCAAAGCCCCAGAACAGGGTCAGCCGCACCGCTTGCCGGAAGGGCGCGGCCGCGCGCGCGCCAACGGCACGTCCCGTGAGCTGTTCGGCAGCGGTGGCGAAACCATCGAGGAAATAGCCGGCAACGAGGAAGAAGTTCATCAGCACGGCGTTGGCGGCCAGCGTCACCGTGCCGAACTGCGCGCCCTGGCGGGTGAACAGCGCGAAAGCGGCGAGCAGCGAAAACGAGCGGATCATGATGTCGCGGTTGAGCGACAGCATGTGCAGGAATGCCGGCATGTCGAGGACGCGATGGCGCGGCAGCCGGGGCGCTTTCCAGAACCGCCTGCCGACGATCGCCAGCCCAAGCAGCATGGCCAGGAACTCGCCGGTGACGGTCGCCCAGGCGACGCCGGCAACGCCCCAGCCGAGTTTCAGCCCAAGCATGAAGCAGAGCGCGATGTTGATGCCGTTGAGCACCAGCTGCAGCATTAGCCCAAGCCCGCCCTCGCCGCGCCCCAGGACATAGCCAAGGATGGCGTAGTTGATCAGCGAGAAGGGTGCGGCGAGCAGCCTGATCCTGATATAGACGGCCATCGCCTCGCTGACGCGCGCTTCGGCGCCCATGAATTTTTGGCCGGCGATGGCGAACAGGGGCGCAAGGGCTGCCAGCACGACACCGGCGACAACCGCGATCAGCACGGCACGCCAGAACACCGCCTGTTCCTCCAGCTCGTCGCCGCGCCCGAAAGCCTGGGCGACGAGGCCGGTGGTGCCGGAGCGCAGGAAGTTGAAGGTGGTGAAGACAACATCGAAAACAAGCGAGCCGGCCGCCAGCCCGCCGAGCAGCGCCGCGTCGCCGAACTGGCCGACCACTGCCGTGTCGACGAGGCCAAGCAGCGGCGTCGTCAGATAGGCCAGCGTCATCGGCACCGCGATGGCCAGCACCGAGCGATTGGTGACGACAAAATATCTGGCGTCGGCTGGGGATGCACCCTTGTCCAAGGATTTGTTGCCTTGTTGATTGCGGCTTGATCGAGCCGCCGATGTGCCCCAGTTTCGTCCCGCTGCGCAACCATCCATCCGCTGATGGTCAACCGAAACCCGCCTCTGGCGCACCGGCCGTAACCCAATCCATGCCTTTGCAGATCGTCCATCACCCCGACTATGACGCCGGCTTTGCCGTCAATCATCGCTTTCCGATGAGCAAGTATCCGCTGCTGATGCAGGCCTTGGCTGCGCGCGGACTGGCCGGGGCCGACGCGCTCAACATGCCCGAGCCGGCGCCGTCCTCATGGCTGAAGCTTGCCCACGCCGCCGACTATGTCGATCAGGTGATCTCCTGCGCGGTGCCCGAAAAGATCGAGCGCGAGATCGGCTTTCCCATCGGCTCGCGTGTTTCGTTGCGCGCGCAACTCGCCACTGGCGGCACGGTGCTGGCGGCGCGGCTGGCATTGCTCAATGGCATTGCCTGCAACAGCGCCGGCGGCAGCCATCATGCGCGGCGCGCGCAAGGCGCGGGCTTCTGCACCTTCAACGACGTGGCCGTCGCCTCGCTGGTGCTACTCGCCGAGGGTGCCGCGCAAAAAATCCTGATCGTCGATCTCGATGTGCATCAGGGCGACGGCACGGCGGATATTCTGAGGGATGAGCCACGCGCCTTCACCTTTTCCATGCATGGCGAACGCAATTACCCGGTGCGCAAGATCGCTTCCGACCTTGACATCGCGCTGCCCGACGGCATCGGCGATGCGGCCTATCTCGAGCGGCTGAGCGGCATCCTGCCGGACCTCGGCGCCAAGGCGCGCTGGGACCTGGTTTTCTACAATGCCGGGGTCGACGTCCATGCCGAGGACCGGCTTGGCCGGCTGTCGCTGTCCGATGACGGTCTGCGGGCTCGCGACGAGATGGTGATCCACCACTTTCGCGGGCTCGGCATTCCGGTCTGCGGCGTCATCGGCGGCGGCTATTCGACGGACGTGGCGGCCCTTGCGGCGCGCCACGCCATCCTGTTCGAGGTGGCTTCGGGCTACGCGCGATAGCTCATTTGCGGTAGCTGGCAATCCTCAACAGGATGAAGGCCGGCACAACGATCGCCGCCCCCAGCAGAATATAGCCGAGGAAACGGTCGATGGCATGAAAGCCGAGGTTCCAGAGATCGATGAAGAATTTCCGAATGCCGTAGAACACGTCCATCGGCGACCAGCCGAAGGCGTTCATGACCAGGCCGACGAGGAACGACACCACCAGCAGCTTCAGGATCACCCTGAGCGGCGAGTCGCCGAGAAAGCGCGTCAATGCGGACAAGGCCAGTCTCCAGATTGGGTGCCCGGATTCGGGCACCGATCCAGAAATACTGACTTAGCTGGCTCGCAGCAAGTCGGGCGCCCGAGCAGCGGTGCGACAGACACCCGATGGACATCAGGGAAAGGGTCGTGAAGCTAGCCGCTACGGTTCGATCTGCGCCAACGCAACCTAGCTCGCTCCGCCGATGGGCGCGATGAAGTTGGACCTATAGGTGTCCATCGTCGCTCCGTTGCGATCTTCGTCGAACAGCGTTCCGGTGCCGAAGCTGGCGCGCAAGCCGATCAGGTACTTGTTGGTGGTGAGGGCTTCGGATTGGATCGGAGTCCGATCATATTGATAGCGGCCGAACAGCGACCATGGCGTGCCCTCGAAACGGTACATGGCCTGGGCCGCAACGCTGACCGTGTCGAAATTCGCAAATCCTGCGTCGAACCTGTTGAAGGCGATTTCGCCGTCGAGCCGCAGGTTCGGCTGCACGAAATAGCGTGCAACAGCTCGCGCTCCCCACTCGGTCGGATGGTCGAAATCCAGATCGAACTTGCCATAGTAGGCCTGGCCATAGAGAGTCAGATTGCCGAAATAGACCTGCGCCTCCGGCCCGACCGTATAGTCGCTGACATCATCCGAGAAGTTGTTGCCGTAGCGCTTGTAGGTCGCGAACAAACCAGCCGCGAAACGTTGCGGATCACGGTAGTAGGCATGGACGGCCCCGCCGAGCCCGTCGACGTAGTCGCCATCCTCCCAGATGCGATCATAAGTGCCATCGATCTGGACATTCCAGCTGTCGGCGAAGGGAATATTCACGCGCCCGGCGCCACCGCCGGCCCGGAGACTGTCGTCGTCTCCGAAAAATGAAAGCTGCAGGCCGCCGAGATACAATTCCCCATATCCGGAGATGTGCGGCGCAACTGGCTCGGTGGCGATCGGCAGTATCGCATCAGCAGCGAAAGCGGCAGAGGTCACGACCAGCGAAGCAGCAAGAATGGATGGACGAAGCATGAAATCCCCTTGGTGACGGCGTCTACTCCGACGCCTTTGTTGGAACTCGACGTTTTCGCGTCGTTGACGACTTCCGGCGCGCCTTGCCGGCCGCGCGTCCCGGTCTCCGCCCCTGGCCAAAAGGCCGTGGCGGCGGATTTCAGGTCGCGCGTGCCGGTGCCCCAACGGGAACGATCGAAGCGCATCTCAGTTCGCTGTAGAGGCGTCACATATGCGGCGCATCCCCCGCACGGGGGATGCTGCTCGACGATCGCACTCCGGCATGAGGGGGCGATCGGCATATTTTGCGATTGATGGCCCGGCGCCCGCGTGCTGATCGAGCTGCCGGTTCAGCGCTGAGTGAGGGGGATTTTTGCGTGCAAGCCAGCAATCAAAGATAGTCCGGGACAGGCCAAAACACCCGGCTCCAGCGAGGCTTTCCTATGGTAGAGCTGCCGGAACTACATAAGCCCAGTCTCAATTATCCGGAGAGGAACGGTACATGCTTCAGCGACGTGGCGGAAAATTTTCCAAGGCAGTTTTCAGTCTGGCCTGGGCGCTGCATCTTGCTGCAATTCCTGTCTCCTATTCGACCAGCGCCTATGCACTGAAGGGCGATGTCAAATTGCCCGAACCCTATATTTCCAGGGCGATAGAAGCGGTTCTGCTGCCGATCAACGACACTGTGCGCAAAGAATTCAAACTCGAGCCACACGCCAAAGGTGTTCTCGTGTTGTCGGTCAAGCCTGGCGGCACCGGCGAAAAGCAGGGCATCAAGCCGGGCGACGTGATCACCAAAGTCCACGGCCACAAGATCCACAAGCCAATCGACGTCGATACGGTGGTCTACTACTGGGCAAAAGCAGGCAAATCCGACTTCCGCCTCGATTCCTATCGTGACGGCAAGGCCTACAACTCCACCGGCACCATCACGCTCAGCACCTATGAAACCGTCATCGATGTCGTCACCGTTGCGACATGGACAAGCTGGTCGGTGGCCACCGCCTTCAGCTATTCCGAGTTCTACAGCGAATACAGCCAGGAAATGACGGCAAGCTACGAATCATCCGAGACGACCATCGAGGAAACCGCATCTTCCGAAGAATTCACCGCCGAGGCCAAGAGCGAGGCAACCGATGAGAGTTCGGACGCGGACGCGACGACCGACGGCGCGAGCGACTCGGCGACGGAGCCGAGTGACCAGCCGGACGCTGCGGGAGCCGATGACAATGATGCTCCCGCCGCGGAAGACCCTTCCGATGCTGGTGATGACGGCGCGGACGACAGTTCCGATGGCGACGATTCGGGCAGTGGTGACGACGGCGGCAGCGATGATGGCGGCAGCGACGACGGCGGCGACAGTGGCGGCGACGACAACTAAGCCGCCAGTCTGCTGAGAACCGTATCGGCGGACAATCTGGCCCGCGGTGCAGGCCGCTTTGCGATTGCCCGAAGCCCAGCCATCATGGTAACGAGGGCCGACGCGGGTATGATGTAATGGTAGCTTGTCAGCTTCCCAAGCTGAACGCGAGGGTTCGATTCCCTCTACCCGCTCCAAAATCAAATGACTTAGATGGAGTTTTCCGGCGACCGCCCGGCCGCAGGTCGCACATTGGTCTGCGACCCGATCCAGCGCGAACAGCGCATCGCGACCCTGGTTATGCCTGCGCCCCGGCGCATACGGGAAGGTGCATCGCCACCTCGTCGGCTCCCATTCGCACTATGCTGTGCGACAGGCCGCCGTGCTCCTCGATCCACTGCCGCACCCAATCGGGGTATTGCGAGAGCAGGTAGTTGGCGGCGACCGCGCTCTTCCGAGCGCCGACGCCGTACGGCAGATGGAAGCCGAAGGACGCGCGCGAGGTAATGCAAAGCTGCTCGGCAGGCAGGGACAGATAGAGCGTGCAGGCGCTGTCGCACGCCCCGTCAAATTGCACCGGCTCGTCGGCGGCGCGCAGTTTGGCGACGTGCAAAGCGAAGGTCACGATCTGGCCACCAGGATTGCCGCGCACCGTCTCCGCGTTGGCGGGCAGCATCGTCAGGACGGCGAAGAACCCAATCGCCATGGCCATCGTCCATCCAACCCATGCAAGCGGCAGATTGGTGGGCATTGCTGTTAACCTCGCGCTCGTCACATGACATCCACGCTAACATCGAGATGGTTAACAACAGGCTGCCTTTGAATTGTAGCCAGCGCCAATATATGTCGAGCGCGGTCTTTGCAACCGACGCAATCGCGGCATTTGAGCGCGTGGAAAAATCATTTTCGTAGGCAATGACCCGATGAGGAATTGATGAAGCTCTCATCGAGAGGTCCCCATCGGCTCGAGAGGTACCCTTCGGCTGAATTGCTCGTAGAATCGCAATGTCGTACTTGCCATCTGGCGACGCTGACGTCAGGGACAGCAACGAACGGTTCAGCCTGCATGTCTAATATCTGCAGCACCGGCCACCTTGTGATGGCCGGTGCTCCAATTGCGCTCTCAGAGCCAGACGCTCAACCAGACGCGCCTGCGCCAGCAGCGGACGTGACGCCGGCCGTGGCGCCAATAGCGGCGGCAGACCGTTCTCCAGCCGTGCCTCCGATGATGGTGGTGGTGATGCCGGCGATGGGAGACCAGATCCACTTCGGCCTGATCATCTCCCTCGAAAACCGCTGGATCCGGTTTGTCGAGTTCATCGAGAATTCCGTTGCCGTCCGGAATACCGGCAATCGCCTTGCCGGGCCTGGCTACGACAGCAAGCGTGACCATCCCCGCAACGCCAAGCATTCCGGTGAGAAACAAGCGACGTTCCATCGAAACCTCCCTGGTTTTTGACCACCGGCAATCTCGCGCCCCGGCTCAAACAGGCTCCAGCGGAAATGCCGGTTGGATTGAACGCGCGATTTCGTTTCTCGTTCCAATCACCCAACTTCCCGCAGAATGAAGTCGTGCAGCATCTTGGCCGCCGGCGACAGCACGCGGTTCTTCACCGTGATCAGGCTGTAGGGTCTGACCTCGATGTCGAACTCGGTCTGGACGACATCGATGGCGCCGGCCAGCCCATCCGGGCTCTGGATGAATTTCGCCACCTGGATCGAGACCGGCGCGATGGCGTCGGACTGGGCGACCATGACCAAAGTGAGCAGCAGCGAGCTGGTGTTGAGGATGCGGTCCGGCAGCGCGATGTTGCGGTTCAAGAAATTGCTTTCCATCGCCTGGCGCAGCGGCGAGCCGCCCGACTGAAACACCCAGTCATAGGCGGCGGTGTCCTCCAGCCGCACCGCCTTGCCCTTGCTCAGCGGGTGGCCGCGGCGCACGATCAGGCAGGCTTTTTCGACGCCGATGACGCGCGACTCGAACAGCCGCGGATTGAGATCGTCGGGAATGCGGGCGATGATGAAATCATGGCGCGTGGAGATCAGTTCGCGCGCCAGTACATTGGAGGTCTCGACCTGCATGGTGATCTCGATGCGCGGATAGATGCGGCGGATTTCGCGGATCGCCGGCACCGCCAGCTCGATCGCCGGCGCGGTCACGGCGCCCAGGAACACCGCGCCGCCCTTGCCCGCCTTGAGCTCGGAGATCTCGCGGTCGGCCTCGCGCATCTCGAGCAGGATCGAGCGGGCGCGTCTGGCCAGCGCCTTGCCGTAAGGGGTCAGCGTGATGCCGCGGGGCAGCCTCTCGCACAGCTTGACGTCGAGCACGGCTTCCATCTCGGCGATCATGCGTGACGCCGCCGGCTGCGAGATGTTCATCACTTGCGCCGCAGCACTCACGCGGCCGTGGTCGTCGAGCGCCACGATCATACGCATATGGCGCAGGCTGAGCCCGCTGCGCAAAAGGGTTTCGCTGCTGCCCGGAATCTCGTCATAACCATTTGAGATTCCAACGGAATTTCGCAACGCCGCCATAACTTTTTCCCTGCTTTCCACTCGCAGCCAGCCGGCAGTCCGGCCATGCCTTCAACTGCGTCTAATATATATCAGTTTCGATATAGCAACTGTCAAAGATCGCATTTGACAGTTATGGCAAAGGGACACACTTTGGGCGCGTCCTGAGACTTGACGGTCGGTGACGAGCAAAATCGTATCGATTGAAATCAGCGTCTCGGGACGATTGGGAGGAATACCAGAGATCGACATGCCGGCGGTGGCGCGTTTGCGCTTCCGCTCGACTGCGCGGCCCGCGAAGCCCCGGGGTGCCGCGTCCATCAACCAGGGAGAGTTAAGTGAAAATCATCAAGACACTGGCCGCCGTCGCGGCCCTTGGCATTGCTGCCATGACCTACTCGGCGCACGCAGCCGACAAGGGTCTTATCGGCGTGCTGATGCCGACCAAGACCTCGCAGCGCTGGATCAACGACGGCGACGCCGTCAAGTCTCAGCTCGAGGCTCTCGGCTACACCGTCGACCTGCAGTACGCGCAGGACGACATCCCCAACCAGCTCAGCCAGCTGGAAAACGAAATCACCAAAGGCCCGAAGGCGCTGATCATCGCCTCGATCGACGGCACCACCCTGTCGGATGCGCTGCAGAAGGCCGCTGACGCCGGTGTCGTCGTCGTCGCCTATGACCGCCTGATCAAGAAGACCGCCAATGTCGACTACTACACAACCTTCGACAATTTCGGCGTCGGCGTCATCCAGGCCAACTCGCTGGTCAAGGGCCTCAAGGAGCGTTTCCCGAACACCAAGCCGTGGAACGTCGAACTGTTCGGCGGCTCGCCGGACGACAACAACGCCTTCTTCTTCTACAATGGCGCGATCTCCGTCCTGCAGCCGCTGATCGATGACGGCTCGATCAAGATCAAGTCCGGCCAGACCGGCATGGATAAGGTCGGCACGCTGCGTTGGCTCGCCGCCACCGCCCAGGCGCGCATGGACAACCTCCTGTCGGCCAACTATTCGGACGGCAGCCGCGTCGATGGCGTTCTGTCGCCCTATGACGGCCTCTCGCGCGGCATCACTGCCTCGCTGCGCGCTGTCGGCTATGGCACGGACGCCCAGCCCTGGCCGATCGTGACCGGCCAGGACGCCGAGACCGCCTCGGTCAAGCTGATCATCTCAGGCGAGCAGTACTCGACCGTGTTCAAGGACACCCGCGAACTGGCCAAGGCCACTGTCGAACTCGTCGACAAGGTGCTCTCGGGCGGCAAGCCGGACGGTCTCGATGAAAAGACCTACAACAACGACGTCAAGGTCGTTCCTTCGATCCTTTTGACGCCGCATGATGTCGACAAGTCGAACTACCAGGCGCTGGTTGTCGACTCCGGCTACATCAAGGCCGAAGACCTGAAGTAATTTCGGTTACAAAGCCTGGGGTCCCGCGTACAGCGGGGCCCCTTTTTGCTAGCGCGGCGAATCCAAAATTCGCATACTAGCCCGCCGGCATTGGTCCGGACCTGGGAGGAGCGGTATTCCTGATGGCCTCGACGATTTTGGAGATGCGCGACATCACCAAGACGTTCCCCGGCGTGAAGGCGCTGTCGAACGTCAACCTCAGCGTCGAGGAGGGCGAGATCCATGCCGTGGTCGGCGAGAACGGCGCCGGCAAATCGACGCTGATGAAGGTGCTGTCGGGCGTCTATGCCTCTGGCACCTATGACGGCGCGATCGTCTATCGCGGCGAGGAATGCCATTTCAAAGGCATTCACGATAGCGAACACAAGGGTATCGTCATCATCCACCAGGAACTTGCGCTGGTGCCGATGCTGTCGATCGCCGAAAACATTTTCCTTGGCAACGAACACGCCAAATTCGGCGTCATCGACTGGAATGCCAACGAGACGCGCACCAGCGCCTTGCTGAAGAAGGTGGGCCTCAAGGAGGACCCCAAGACGCTGATCACCAATATCGGCGTCGGCAAGCAGCAGCTTGTCGAGATCGCCAAGGCGCTCAGCAAGGAAGTCAAGCTGCTGATCCTCGACGAGCCGACGGCGAGCCTGTCCGAAAAGGACAGCCAGGCGCTGCTCGATCTGCTGCTCGAGTTCAAGCGGCAAGGCATGACCTCGATCCTGATCTCGCACAAGCTCAACGAAGTGAACCGGGTCGCCGACAAGGTTACGGTCATCCGCGACGGGCGGACCATCGAGACGCTTGCCAAGAAAGACATCTCCGAAGACCGCATCATCACCTCGATGGTCGGGCGCTCGCTCGATGACCGTTATCCGCCGCGCGAGCCGAAGATCGGCGAGGTCGTGCTGCAGGTGAAGAACTGGTCGGTCTATCATCCGATCCATGCCGAGCGGCAGGTGATCAAGGGCATCGATCTCAACGTCCGCAAGGGCGAGGTGGTGGGTATCGCCGGGCTGATGGGCGCGGGACGTACAGAATTCGCGATGAGCCTGTTCGGCCGCTCCTATGGCCGCCGTATCACCGGTGAGGTGCTCCTCAACGGCAAGCCGATCGATGTCTCCTCGGTCAGCAAGGCGGTGGCCCATGGCATTGCCTACGTTACCGAGGACCGCAAGACCTACGGTCTCAACCTGATCGACCACATCAAGCACAACATCACGCTGGCCAACCTTGGCGGCGTGTCGCGCCACGCGGTGATCGACGATTTGCGCGAACTGGCCGTCGCCAACGACTACAAGGCCAAGACCAACATCCGCTCGTCCAGCGTCTATCAAATGACCGGCAATCTGTCGGGCGGCAATCAACAGAAGGTGGTGCTGTCGAAGTGGCTGTTCGCCAATCCGGAAGTGCTGATCCTCGACGAGCCGACGCGCGGCATCGACGTCGGGGCCAAGTACGAAATCTACACCATCATCGCCCGCCTCGCCTCCGAGGGTAAGGCGATCATCGTCATCTCGTCGGAGATGCCTGAACTGCTCGGCATCACGGACCGCATCTACGTCATGAATGAAGGGCGCATGGTTGGAGAAATGGCGGCGAGCGACGCCAGCCAGGAAAAGATCATGCGCGCCATCGTTCGGGGAGAAGGAAAGCCATCATGACCACAGAAAGCGCTCCCGCGCCGAAAAGCGGCGTCGCCGAAGATGTACAACCGGGGCCGCGCGTTGCCGTCTCGGCGCTGATCACCAATCTGCGCGACTACGGCCTGATCCTGGCGCTGATCGCCATCATGGTGTTCTTCCAGTTCACCACCTCCGGCACACTCTTCAAACCGGTGAACCTGAGCAATCTGGTGCAGCAGAACTCGTTCATCATCGTGATGGCGCTGGGCATGCTCTTGGTCATCGTCTCCGGCCATATCGACCTCAGCGTCGGCTCCGTTGCCGGTTTTATCGGTGCGCTGGCGGCGATGATGATGGTGATCTGGCCTCTCGGACCCTTCAGCAACCCGCTGGTGGTGTCGATCATCTGCCTCATCATCGGCGGCGGCATCGGCGCGGCCCAAGGCTATTGGATTGCCTATCACCGAATACCGAGTTTCATCGTCACGCTGGCGGGAATGCTGATCTTTCGCGGCATCTGCCAGGCGCTGCTGGGTGGCGGGTCTTCGGTGGGGCCGCTTCCAGACGGCTTCAAGGCGCTCAGCTCCGGCTTCATTCCGGATGTGATCGGCCCCTTGACGCTGATCCCGCCGACGGTGAACGCCGCCGGCAAGACCATTCTGGGCAGCGGCATGACCCTGCACATGACGACGATCCTGATCGGCATCGTCGCCGTGCTCGCCTACGCCTATTTCGGGCTCAAGGCACGGCGTACCCGCGAAGCGCATGGCTATGAAGCCGAGCCCTTTACGCTGTTTGTCATCAAGACCCTGGTGACCAGCGCGCTGGCGCTGTTCCTGGTCTACCAGTTCGCCAGCTACAGGGGCCTGCCGATCGTACTCATGGTGATGGGCGCGCTGATCG
This sequence comes from Mesorhizobium sp. P2_H9, assembly GCF_056403215.1. Classification (NCBI taxonomy): domain Bacteria; kingdom Pseudomonadati; phylum Pseudomonadota; class Alphaproteobacteria; order Hyphomicrobiales; family Phyllobacteriaceae; genus Mesorhizobium; species Mesorhizobium sp. P2_H9. Next base: position 20,882 of record NZ_JBFUFX010000004.1, read on the forward strand.
CGCTGTTCGTCTTCGTCACCAAACGCATGACCATCGGCCGCCGCATCTACGCCATGGGCGGCAATGCCAAGGCGGCGCAACTGTCGGGCATCAAGACCGAGCGGCTGACCCTGATGGTGTTCGTCAACATGGGCGTTCTGTCGGCGCTTGGCGGCCTGATCATTGCAGCGCGGCTCGGACAGGCCGTGCCGGCGGCGGGCCTCGGCAGCGAGCTCGACGTCATCGCCGCGGTGTTCATCGGCGGCGCCTCGGCCATGGGCGGCGTCGGCCAGGTGATCGGCGCGGTGGTCGGCGGCTTCATCATGGGCGTGATGAACAACGGCATGTCGATCATGGGCGTCAATGTCGACTGGCAGCAGGTGGTCAAAGGCCTGGTGCTGCTCGGCGCCGTGGTCTTCGACGTCTACAACAAGAACAAAGGTTAGACCGGGAACGGAAACCAGGACGGCATACGGGTCACATCGCGGCGCTGCCGGGCAGTGCAAAGAAGTCCGGTGAAGGACCAGGTTCGCGAGCGCAATCCGGACGAAGAGTTTTAACCCGTGGCACGGACAGGTCCGCGCCGCGCTGGGTAAGGTTTGTCAAAGCGGCAACCGAGCCAAGCAATTGAGAGAGGGTACATCATGCTGATCTCCCAGATCCTCGACGACGCCGAGACGATCCGCGTCGTCGCCCGCAATGGCGGCAAGACCCGGATCATCAATGGCGCCCGCAGCGTCTATTCGCTGGCGACGGAAGCCGCCCGCACCGGCACCGGGCTCGTTGCCCTGATCGAGCGCAAGGGCTTCGGCGAGACCGTCGATCTCGACGCCGCCTACAAAAAGGGGCGACTGCTGTCGCCGATCAATCATCCCGATCCCGCGCATCTGCATCTCACCGGCACCGGGCTGACGCATCTGGGCTCTGCGGCAACGCGCGATTCCATGCACAAGAAGCTCAGCACCGACGGCGAGGAGCAGCTCACCGATTCGATGAAGATGTTCCGCATGGGGCTGGAAGGCGGCAAGCCGGCGAAAGGCCAGACCGGCGTGCAGCCGGAATGGTTCTACAAGGGCAACGGCACCATGGCGGTGGCGCCGGGTGCGCCACTCATGTCGCCGGCTTTCGCGCAGGACGCCGGCGAGGAGCCGGAAGTCGCCGGCATCTATGTCATTGGCGATGACGGCGCGCCGTTCCGCGTCGGCTTCACGCTGTCGAACGAGTTTTCCGACCACGTCACCGAGCGCGTCAACTATCTGTTCCTGGCGCATTCCAAGCTGCGCAACGCCTCATTCGGACCGGAGATCCTGATCGGCGACCTGCCGTCCGACATCCGAGGCGCCTCGCGCATCGTTCGCGACGGCAAGGTGCTTTGGGAAAAGCCGTTCCTGTCGGGCGAGGCGAACATGTCGCACACCATCGCCAATCTCGAACATCACCATTTCAAATATTCGGCCTTCCGCCAGCCGGGCGACGTGCATGTGCACATGTTCGGCACGGCGACGCTTTCGTTTGCCGACGGTATCAGGACCGAGGCCGGCGACACGTTCGAAATCGAAGCCAAGGATTTCGGCCTGCCGCTGCGCAACCCGCTCGAAATCGAGCAGCCGGTGAAGGTGGCGGTGAAGGCGTTGTGACAGCGTAATCTCCCCCCTCGTGGGGGAGATGGCCGGCAGGCCAGAGGGGGCGCTGTCCCTCCAACGTCTCAATCGAATAACTTCGCCTTCAACTGTTCTCGGCTGGCCAAATGGTGCAAGGTCGGCGATCCTTCGCGCCCCCCTCTGCCCTGCCGGGCATCTCCCCCACGAGGGGGGAGATTGGCAGCTGCAACCTCAATAAATATCGAAGTCGAAATACTTTGCCTGGATCTTCTTGTAGGTGCCGTCGGCGACGATGGCGTCGATGGCGGCGTTGAGCTTGTCGCGAAGCTCTGTGTCTTCCAGGCGAACCGCGATGCCGGCCTGCGTCTCGGTGCCCTTGATGTCGCCGATCATCTTGCAGCAGCCGTTGCTCGCCTTCTTCATCCAGTCGACCAGCACGAACTTGTCCGAGATGACGGCATCGAGGCGGCCGTTGGTCAGATCGGTGATCGCTTCTTCCTGGGTCGGATAGAGCTTGGCCTCGGCGCCGGCCTTGCCATAGACGTCCTGGGCATAATCGGCCTGGGTGGTCGACGCTTGGGCGCCCACCGTCTTGCCGGCAAGTGCCGCCGCTTCAGTCGAGGTGAGCTCGCTGTCCTTCAGGGCCACCATGGCAAGCGGCGTGGTGTAATATTTGTTGGTGAAGGCGACCTGTTTCTTGCGTTCCTCGGTGATGCTCATCGAGGCGATGATGGCGTCGAACTTCTTGGCCTGGAGGGCAGGAATGATGCCGTCCCAGTCCTGCGTGACGATCTCGCACTCGACCTTCATCTGCGCGCAAAGCGCATCGGCGATGTCGATGTCGAAGCCGACGACCTTGCCGTCCGGCGTGATGGTGTTGAACGGCGGATAGGCACCCTCGGTGCCGATCTTCAGTTTCTCCGCGGCCTGTGCCGAAAAGGAGCCGGCAGCAATGACCAACATGGCGGCGCTTGCCGCCGATAGGATCCATCTCGAAATCCGCATTCTTGTTCCCCTTGCAGTTAAGTCATCATGACGGTCGGCACAGCCAAGCATGGCGCGCCGGGTCAGGCAAGGTCTCACGGTGACAAGGAAGATCAGCGCGCGGCGCGGAAATGCTTGGACAGCTTCAGGCCTTGCGCCTGGTAGTTGGAGCCGAGATCGGTGCCGTAGAGCGCCTGCGGCCGCTTCAGCATGTGCTCGTAGACCAGCCGCCCGACGATCTGGCCATGGTCGAGGATAAACGGCACTTCGTGGCTGCGCACTTCGAGCACCGCCCGGCTGCCGGTGCCGCCTGATGCCGAATGGCCAAAACCCGGATCGAAGAAGCCGGCATAGTGAACGCGGAATTCGCCGACCAGCGGATCGAAGGGCGTCATCTCGGCGGCGTAGAGCGGCGGCACATGCACCGCCTCGCGCGACACCAGTATGTAGAACTCGTCGGGATCGAGCACCAGTTCGCCAGCGCCGCGCTTATAGAGCGGCTCCCAGAAGTCGACGACATCCTGGGCGGCACGCTTGTCGACATCGACAAGGCCTGTGTGATGCTTGCCGCGATAGCCGACCAGCCCATCCTTGTCGCCGTCGAGATCGATCGACAGCGCGATGCCGCCGCCGGAAATGTTGGGCGGCTCGGTGGCCACCAGCATCTCGGCGCGGTGGAGTTCGCTCAGTTCTGCCTCCGACAAGAGCGCATTGCCGGTGCGGAAGCGGATCTGCGACAGCCGCGAGCCGGTGCGCACGACGATCGGGAAGGTGCGCGGGCTGACCTCCAGGTAGAGCGGACCGTCATAGCCGGCGGCGATCTTGTCGAACTCGTGGCCGCGATCGGTCATCACCCGGGTGAAGATGTCGAGCCGTCCGGTCGAACTCTTCGGGTTGGCCGATGCGGAAATGTCGGCAGGCAGCGCCAGGCCTTCGAGCAGCGGCACGATGTAGACGCAGCCGGTTTCAAGCACCGCGCCTTCGGCGAGATCGATTTCGTGCAGTTTCAGCCGATCGAGCTTTTCGGCGACCTTGTGGCCCGGCCCGGGCAAAAAGGAAGCGCGCACCCGCCACGCTTTGGCGCCGAGCCTGAGATCGAGGCTGGCCGGCTGGATCTGGTCGGCATCGAGCGCACGCGGCGACTTCAGCGCGCCCGACTGGAACAACGCGGAAATATCCTGATCGGGAAGAATGCCGGTCTGCCGCAAAGCTGGCTCCGCTTGAAGGCCGCGACTCTTTTTTTGTCGCAGGTTCTTGCCGCAAAACCGTGTAACACTTTTGCGGAACCTGCTTGGTACAAACCTCTTAATCAAGCCGGGAATTGACGCAAGCGCGGTGCAGGTCTAAAGGGTCGTTATCCCGTGGTGATTTGGCCGGTCGGCTTGCAGCCACGTTAAACAAGTCGCTAAAGGACCGTCGGGCCGCAAGGCCGTATGGACCGGTTGCGACTTTCGCGGCCGGTTTTTTTGTGTCTGGAACAAAAGCGATGAGCACCAAGAAGCGTAACTGGAAGCCTCAGACAGCACTCGTGCATGCAGGGACCTTGCGTTCCCAATTCGGCGAAACGTCGGAGGCGATGTACCTCACCCAGGGCTATGTCTATGAGACGGCGCAGGCAGCCGAAGCGCGCTTCAAGGGCGAAGAGCCGGGTTTCATCTATTCGCGCTACGCCAATCCGACCGTCGACATGTTCGAAAAGCGCATGTGCGCGCTTGAAGGCGCGGAAGACGCGCGCGCCACCGCGTCCGGCATGGCGGCGGTGACCGCAGCCCTTCTGTGCAGCGCCAAGGCCGGCGACCACATCGTGGCGGCGCGCGCGCTGTTCGGTTCCTGCCGCTGGGTGATCGAGACGCTGGCGCCGAAATACGGCATCGAGGCAACGCTGGTCGACGGCACCGACATCGCCAATTGGGAAAAGGCGGTGAGGCCGAACACAAAACTGTTCTTCCTGGAAAGCCCGACCAACCCGACACTGGAAGTGATCGACATCGCCGCAGTTGCTGCGCTCGCCAATTCGATCGGCGCGCGGCTGATCGTCGACAACGTCTTTGCCACCCCCTTGCAGCAGAAGCCTTTGCAGCTCGGCGCCCACATCGTCGTCTATTCGGCGACCAAGCATATTGACGGCCAGGGACGCTGTCTCGGCGGCGTCATCCTGTCGGACAAGAAGTGGATCGACGAGAACCTGCACGACTATTTCCGCCACACCGGCCCCAGCCTGTCGCCGTTCAACGCCTGGACGCTGCTGAAGGGCCTGGAGACGCTGCCACTGCGCGTGCGCCAGCAGACCGAAAGCGCCGGCAAGATCGCCGATTTCCTGGCCGGGCGGCCGGAAATCGCCCGCGTCATCTATCCGGGCCGCGCCGACCACCCGCAGGCGGCGGTCGTCAAGAAGCAGATGTCGGGTGGCTCGACGCTGATCTGCCTCGACGTCAAGGGCGGCAAGCAGGCGGCCTTCGCCTTGCAGAACGCGCTCGACATCGTGCTGATCTCCAACAATCTCGGCGATGCCAAGAGCCTGATCACCCATCCGGCGACGACGACTCACAAGAATCTGAGCGACGAGGCGCGCGCCGAACTCGGCATCGGGCCGGGAACGCTGAGGCTCTCCGTCGGCCTCGAGGATGCGGACGATCTGCTCGCAGATATCGAGCAGGCGCTGAAGTCGGCAAAATAGGCTTCGCCCGATACGACAAGGCGCGGGCGCTCAGGCGCCCGACGGCGTCTCTTCCAGTTCGGCTGCCTTGGTGCCGATGGTCATCGCGTTGCCGCGCCAGTCGACGGCGCCGCCGAGCCAGCCGCGCACCCAGAGGGCGGGCAGCATCACGTCGCGCGCCATCAGCGCCGGGATCATGCGCGGCGACAGGTACCAGCCCTTGCCCCAGGCCAGGGCGCATTCCGGCAGGTAGGCGAGTGCGAGCACGGCGAGCGCGGTTGCCGGCAGGCTGAAGCCGGCGCCCGCCGCCGCCAACAGCGCCAGCACCAGTGGCACCGCCACGCCAGTGAATATCTCGGGCGCGAAGAACTGCGGGAAGGTGACGCGGCGCAAGCGCGCCCAACGCGCCTGGCGCGACCAGATTTCGTCGAAACTACGTTGGCCAAGCGGCTGCTCGAAGGGCGAGGCGACAAGATTGACGCGCAGCCCGAGCCCATTGACCAGCTTGGTCGCGGCGGCGTCCTCGGCGATCTCGGCGGCCAGTGCGCGGATGCCGCCATTGGCATCGAGCATCGGCTTGTTCCACAGCATGCTCTTGCCCTGGGCAAAGCCGAGGCCAAGCGCGTCGCCGGTATATTGCCAGCGCGCCTGCAGCGTGTTGAGGAACGCGCATTCGACCTCCGCCCAGAACCCGGCCGGCCGCGAGCCGATCGGCGTCGAGCAGACGAGGCCGGTGTCGTCGCGCCATGCCGCCAGCAGATGCTGGACATAGTCCATGGGCATCAGCACGTTGGAATCTGCAAGGATGACCCATTGGTGGCGGGCCGCTTCCCAACCCTTGACGCAATTGTTGAGCTTCGGATTGCCGCTGATGCGGTCATCGCCAAACAGCAGCCGGGCCGGTATCTCGGGAACCCGGGCAATCGCCCTGTTTATCATCTTGACCACCGGATCGTCGGCGTGGGCGACGCAGAAGAGCAGCTCATAGCGCGGCCAGTCGAGCGAGAAGGCGCGTGCCAGGGTCTCCTCGGTAAATGGCTCGACGCCACGCGCCGGGACCACGATCGACACCCCCGGCGCCTTGCCGGCGGGCGGCGCGATGGAGCGCCGCCGTCTCAGCATGAATGAAGCGAGCAGGATGCCGGCGAGATTTGAAAGAAGCAGGGCTATCGAAAGCAGGGCTGCGGCTATGACTGTCAGTTCCATCGAGATCTGGTCACTCCGGGAAAAGCCGGCCGCAAATAGCCATTTTTGAACGGTTCGACAGAGCGCTTGAGTCGCCCGGCACAGTCCGGACACACCATCATTGTCATGTGTCACTTAAATGACATTGTTTGTCGGCACCTGCGCTTGAGGTCGTTGACCGGGCCGGGGAGAGCGCCGACAGTTCCGCTCACATTGCCTTGGAGTAGCCCATGTACCGCGCCGTTACGCGCAACATCGAAGTGCAGGTCAGGCCGTTCTATCTGGAGGATCGCTCGGATCCCTCCGAGAACCGCTATGTCTGGGGCTATCAGATAACCATCGACAACCAGTCGGACGATTTCGTGCAGCTTTTGTCGCGCTATTGGCACATCACCGACGGCACCGGCCGGGTCGAGGAAGTGCGCGGTGCCGGCGTTGTCGGCGACCAGCCCGAACTCAACCCCGGCGACAGCTATCAATACACGTCCGGCTGCCCGCTCTCGACGCCGTCCGGCATCATGGTCGGCCACTACACCATGCGCAACAAGCGGGGCGAGACGTTCGACATCGCCATCCCGGCGTTTTCGCTGGATCTGCCAGGGACACGGCGGACGGTGAACTAGCGTCTTTCTCCCCGTCTCTATACGGGGAGAAATGCCCGGCAGGGCAATGAGGGGCGGCGCCGGTCCCTGAGATTATCTTCCATGTACAAGCGCGTCTGAGTGTATTGCCGCTGCCATTTGCCGACGGTCGCGCTGCCCCTCATCCGCCCTTCGGGCACCTTCTCCCCGTAGAACGGGGAGAAGGAAGAGAGGTTACTGAGCCGCAAACTCCGCCGGATCGAAGTCATACTGCTTCGAGCAGAACTCGCAGGCGACGTGGATGCCACCGTCCTCGGTGCTGTCCTTGATCTCCTGCGCCGAAAAGCCCTCGAGGATGCCGCGGATCTTGTCCCTGGAGCATGAGCACTGGTCGGCGACTGGAACGCCGCCGAAGACGCGCACGCCGTGCTCATGGAACAGCCGGTAGAGCAGCCGCTCGGCGCCGATCGTCGGGTCGATCAGTTCGGTCGGCTCGATGGTGCCGAGCAGCGCCACCAGTTCCTGCCAGGAATTGTCGGCCGGTTCATGCGTCACGTCGCGCGGATCGCCGTCGCCGCCCGAAATGTCAGGCACGCGCATGCGTTCGGGCGATTGCGGCAGGAACTGCGCCAGGATGCCACCGGCGCGCCACTGCTCACGGGCGCCACGAGGACCTGGCGTCAGCAGCTTGGCCACCGACAGCCTGAGATCGGTCGGGATCTGCTCCGACTGGCGGAAATAGGTGCGTGCCGCATCTTCCAGCGTTTCGCCGTCGAGCTGGACGATGCCCTGGTAGCGCTGCGTGTGGGCGCCCTGGTCGATGGTCAGCGCCAAAACGCCGCTGCCGAGCAACGTCTGCTGCGACGTTTCGCCGGTAGCGATCAAGGCTTCCAGCCGGTCGGCATCGAAGCGCGCATAGGCCCGCAAGGCCGATGGCGTGGAGAAATCCGCGACCAGCATGTCGACCGGCCCGTCGGTGCGGGTCTGCAGGATAAACTTGCCCTCGAACTTGAGCGAGGTGCCAAGCAACACCGTCAGCACACAGGCTTCCGCCAGCAGCCGGGCGACCGGCTCGGGATAGTCGTGGCGGCTGAGGATGGCGTCGAGCATCGGCCCGAGCTGGACCGTGCGGCCGCGCACGTCGAGCGGGCCGACCTCGAAGGGCACGACGTGATCGTCGCCGGCATAGCCGAATTCGCCGAGTTTGGGGTGATGTTCAGTCACTTGATGCGTTTCCAACATGACAAAGCTCCAGGGCGCGGCCATGCCGCCCCCTGGGGTGCATGCGTCCAAACGCGCTTGATTTGCGTGATGCGGCGCAGATAGGCATCGCGCCGCCCCAGATCAAGCGCCCAGACACATCAAGCGCCCAAGCACCAGGCGAGCACGGCCTTCTGGGCGTGAAGCCGGTTCTCGGCCTCGTCGAAGACCACCGAATGCGGTCCGTCGATGACCTCGTCGGTCACCTCCTCGCCGCGATGCGCCGGCAAGCAGTGCATGAACAGGGCGTCCGGCTTGGCCTTCGCCATCAGGGCTGCATTGACCTGATAGGGCGAGAACACATTGTGACCGCGGGCGCGATGTTCCTGACCCATCGACACCCAGCAGTCGGTGACGATGCAATCGGCCTCATGCACGGCTTCCTCGGGCGAGCGGGTGAAGCTCAGCTTGCCGCCATGCGCCTTCGACCAGTCGATATGTTTCTGCGCCGGCTCGCTGCCCTCGGGCACGGCGACATTCAGGTTGAACTGGAACCGCGCCGAGGCCTCGAGCAGCGAATGCAGCACATTGTTGCCGTCGCCGGTCCAGGCGATGGTCTTGCCGGCCACCGGACCACGATGCTCCTCGAAGGTCATGATGTCGGCCATCAGCTGGCAAGGGTGGGTGTCGTCGGTCAGCCCGTTGATGACGGGGATCGTTGCGTTCTCGGTCAATTCAAGCAGCCGCTCATGCGAGGTGGTGCGGATCATGATCGCATCGACATAGCGCGACAGCACCTTGGCGGTGTCGGCGATGGTTTCGGAGCGGCCTAGTTGCATCTCGGTGCCGGTCAGCATGATGGTCTCGCCGCCAAGCTGGCGCATGCCGACGTCAAACGACACACGCGTGCGCGTCGACGGCTTGTCGAAGATCATCGCCAGCACCTTGCCTTCGAGCGGCTTTGTCCGCTCGCCGGCCTTGAGCCTGGCCTTTCGCAGCACCGCGTCGTCCAGCATGAAGCGCAGATCGCCTTCGGAAACGGCGGAAAGATCGGTGAAATGGCGAAGTGACATCAGGAATGGTTCCGGGATTACTTCGCGGCAGCCGCGGCGATGGCGTCGGCCAGGCCCCGGGCACCGGCGCGGATGCGGTCGAGCGCCTCGTGGATCTCGGCGTCGGTGACGGTAAGCGGCGGCAGCAGGCGAATGACGTTGTCGCCGGCGGGCACCGCCAGCAGATGCTGGTCGCGCAAGGCCATGTTGACCTTGGTGTTGGGCATCGCGCATTTGAGGCCGAGCATCAGCCCGGTGCCCCTGATGCCTTCGATGACATCGGGGAATTCGTCGGCGACACTCGCCAGCCCCTGCTTCATCAGCAGCGCCTTGCGCTGGACGTCCTCGAGGAAGCCGTCTTCCAGCACCACGTCGAGCACGGCGTTGCCGACCGCCATGGCCAGCGGATTGCCGCCGAAGGTGGTTCCGTGCACGCCAGCGGTCATGCCGACCGCGGCCTCGTTAGTCGCAAGGCAAGCGCCCATCGGGAAGCCGCCGCCAATGCCCTTGGCAATCGCCATCAGGTCGGGAGTGACGCCCGCCCATTCATGGGCGAACAGCTTTCCGGTGCGGCCGATGCCGCACTGAACCTCGTCGAAGATCAAGAGCAGGCCGTGCTGCTCGCACAGCTGCCGCAGCCGCTTCAGCGACTGCGTCGGCACCGGGCGGATACCGCCCTCGCCCTGCACCGGCTCGATCAGGATCGCGGCGGTCTCCGGCGTGATTGCCTTTTCGGCGGCGTCGATGTCGTCGAAGCCGACCTGGTCGAAACCTTCGACCTTGGGCCCAAAGCCTTCCAGATATTTATACTGGCCGCCGGCGGCGATGGTCGCCAGGGTGCGGCCATGGAAGGCGCCTTCGAAGGTAATGACGCGAAAGCGCTCGGGATGGCCGTTGACGAATTGATAGCGCCGCGCCGTCTTGATGGCGCATTCCAGCGCCTCGGCGCCGGAATTGGTGAAGAACACCTTGTCGGCGAAAGTGGCGTCGGCCAGTCGCTCGCCAAGCCGACTCTGCGCCGGAATCTCGTAGAGGTTGGAGACATGCCAGAGCTTGGCTGCTTGCTCGGTGAGCGCGGCGACCAGGTGCGGATGGCTGTGGCCGAGCGAATTCACGGCGATACCGCCGGCAAAATCGAGATATCGCTCGCCCTTGTCAGTGACCAGCCATGTGCCTTCCCCATGGTCGAAAGCCAGGGGTGCGCGAGCAAAGGTCTCGAAAAGCGCCGAACCGCTCATTATATGCGTCTCCGGAACCGGAAAATCAAAAAAGCCGCCCAAGCGGCGGCCTTTGCGGCTTATCGTGTTTTTCGGCCATGAAGTCAACGAAAACGTCGTGCAAAGGCGCGCGGCAAGCCCCCCGACGAGATGCCGGCTCATAAGCGACCGGGCAAGTTGGGGAAAACCTAAAAAACCGATTCGTGTTGCCCTTGGGACTCTTGTCACCGAGTCAACACATGAGGTAATTGTAGTCGGGAAATAACTAGATTTCGTGCGGCGGACCTAATCACCTAATATATGTGGTGTCTGCCCCGGCAAAGGTTGCCGGGTCGGGAATGGATTCCGATTGCCGCACGCTTAGCAGGAGCGCGGTCTCATGAACTGGACTGACGAGCGGGTCGAACTTCTCAGGAAATTGTGGTCGGAGGGTCTGAGCGCCAGCCAGATTGCCGCACAGCTTGGTGGGGTCAGCCGTAACGCGGTCATCGGCAAGGTGCACCGGCTGAAGCTGTCGGGCCGCGGACGCTCGACCGCAACGCCGGCGCGCCAGAAGAAGGCGGTGCAGGGATCGACCGTCCAGAAATCGGTTTCGCGCGCTGCAAGTGCCCAGCGCCATGTCACCACCTCGATCGGCGCAAACGCGCTGCAGACGCAGTTCGATGCCGAACCGGTGGCGCGCCACTACATCCGCCCGGTCGAGAACGTCGTCCTGCCGATCTCGCGGCATCTGCAGCTCGTCGAACTGACCGAGCGCACCTGCAAATGGCCGAATGGCGATCCGCTTTCGGAGGATTTCCACTTCTGCGGCAACGATGCCGCCGAAACCGGCCCCTATTGCAAGTACCATGCGCGGGTGGCGTTCCAGCCGGCTTCGGAACGGCGGCGGAGCCGCTGAGCGAATAGCGAATAGCGAATAGCGAATAGCGAATAGCGAATAGAAATGGATTGAGCCTCCGCGACAAGGCAACTCCGTTTTTTCCTATTCGCTACTCCCCATTCCCTACTCGCTTTCTTTCACAGCCAGCCGTTCTTGCGAAACCGCCAGTACAGGAACGAGCAGATCAGGGCGATTGTCGCCAACACCACCGGGTAGCCGTATTCCATCTTCAGCTCCGGCATATCGTTGAAATTCATGCCGTAAATGCCGGCGAACGCGGTCGGCACCGCCAGGATGGCGGCCCATGAAGCGAGCTTCTTGGAGATCGCCGTTTCCTGGCTTTGGCCGACCAGCAGGCTGGCCTCGAAGGCGAAGGCCAGCACCTCCCGCAAACTGTCGATCTTCTCCTGAACGGTGCGGATGTGGTCGGTGACGTCGCGAAACAGCGGGTGCATGGCGGTGTGGATCTGCGGCAGGTCGGCGCTGGTCAAGCGGCGGCAGACTTCCACCAGCGGCAATGCCGCATTGCGCAGGCGCAACAGATCGCGGCGCAGCATATAGAGCCGCTCAATGTCGGGACCGGTCATCGGCTTCAGCAGAACCCTGTCCTCGATCACCTCGACCTCGTCCTCGATCTGCTCGAGCACGGGCATGTAATTGTCGACGATGAAATCGAGAATGGCGTAGAGGACGAAATCCTCGCCCTTGGCCAGCGAATGCGGGCAGCTCTCCCAATGCTGGCGAACGGCGGCATAGGAGGTCGACGGACCGTGCCTGACGCTGACGATATAGCCTGAGCCGACGAACAGGTGCGTCTCACCGAAGGTGACGCGGCCGTCGATCAGCTGGGCGGTGCGGGCAACGATGAACAAGGCGTCGCCATATTGCTCGATCTTCGGCCGCTGGTGCGGATGCTCGGCATCCTCGATCGCCAGTTCATGCAGATGAAATTGCGCCTGGACGCGCAGCAACAGGTTGCGGTCGGGTTCGAGCAGGCCGATCCAGACGACGTGGCCGGACTTCTTGGCCCATTCGCCGGCTTCCTCGATGGGAATGTCGGCGACACGCCGGCCTGCCTGATAGACGCTGGAAGCGATGATGCCCGCCGTTGGCGGTGCTGGAGCAAACTCTCGAACATATTCCATCGCGGCCTCCTGAAAGCATGGCCTTCACCAGAGAACGACAAGCTTAACGTCCGGATAGTTTAGCGCAATAGGATGAAGCGTTCGAGTGGCGACCGTTCACTTCCCCGGTAGCGTTGCGGGAGCACCGATCTTGTCGGTCTTGTCGCCTTTCGGCCGCTCTGCCGGCATCTGGTCGCCAGTGACGATGTAGTAGATCGTCTCGGCGATGTTGGTGGCATGGTCGCCGATCCGCTCGATGTTCTTGGCGCAAAACAGGAGATGCGTGCACGGCGTGATGTTGCGCGGGTCTTCCATCATGTAGGTCAGCAATTCGCGAAACAGCGAGGTGTACATGGCATCGATCTGGTCGTCACGGTCGCGCACGAAGCCGATCTTTTCCACCGAGCGCGACGCATAGACGTCGAGCACTTCCTTGAGCTGCGTCAAAGCAAGGTCGGCCAGCGCCTCGAGGCCGCGGAACAGGCTGGTCGGCTGGCGCCCGTCGATAACGGCGACCACCCGCTTGGCGACATTCTTGCCGAGATCGCCGACCCGTTCGAGGTCGGCCGAGATACGGATCGCGCCGACGATCTCGCGCAGGTCGGTTGCCATCGGCTGGCGCTTGGCGATGATGACGATGGCCTTGTCATCGATCTCGCGCTGCCCTTCATCGAGCACGATGTCGTCGCGGATGACTTTCTGGGCGAGGCCGGGATCGGCATTGACCAGGGCCGAGATCGCCTGTTCGACCATGCGTTCGGCATGCCCGCCCATCGCAGCGATGCGCTTCGACAGGTATTTCAGCTCTTCGTCGTAGGCGCTGACGATATGCACGGACTGCATGGACGAAATGCCTTTCCGGGATCTGTGGCCTTGAGTCGCTTCCTCGAATCCTCCGCTGATACGCTAGCCGGATGACAGAAAAAAGAAATGAACCGTTAGTACATAGTATCGCGTCAGCGAGCCGGCAAATGAACGGTGAACGCCGCGCCCTTACCGACTTCCGACTTGATCGAAAGCCTGGCGTTGTGGCGTGTCAGGATGTGCTTGACGATGGACAGGCCCAGGCCGGTGCCCTTCTGGGTCCGGCTGTTCTCGACATCGACACGATAGAAGCGCTCGGTGATGCGTGGAATGTGTTCCTCGGGAATGCCGGGACCAAAATCCGTGATGGTGACATCGATGCCAGGTTCGGAACCGGTATCGGTGCGCGCGATCGACACTGTGACGCGCCCGCCCGATTGTCCGTATTTGCAGGCGTTTTCCAGCAGGTTTTCGAAGACCTGAAACAGCTCGTCCCGGTCGCCGGGCACGTCCAGCGGCCCTTCGGCAAACGCCCGCTCGATGACGATGCCATTCTCCCGGGCGAGAGGCCCAAGCGAATCGATGACGCTGTCGATGGTCTGGCGCAGATCGACCTCGGTTCCCGGCGCCAGATAGGGCTTCATTTCCAGCCGCGACAGCGACAACAAATCGTCGATCAGGCGCGCCATGCGGCCGGTCTGGCTCTGCATGATCTGCAGGAACTGCTCGCGCGCCGCCGGGTCGTTGCGGGCCGGCCCGCGCAGCGTCTCGATGAAACCCGAGATCGAGGCCAGCGGCGTGCGCAGTTCATGGCTGGCATTGGCGATGAAGTCGGCGCGCATGCGGTCGATCCGGCGGGCCTCGCTCTGGTCCTTGAACACCAGCACATAGAGATCGGTGGCGTGGCCGACCGAAGACGCGCTCACCCGATAGGTCCGTTCCACCGGCAGCTTTTCGGTGTAGTCGACGACATCGGAGGCGACGTTCCCCGACAGGACGCCGTCGAGCAAGGCCTGCATTTCGGGGGCGCGGAACTTCAGCGACAGCGACATGCCCGGCGCGATGCCGCCAAAGGCGGCAAAGGCGGCGGCATTGGCGTGGACGATGGTGGCGGTGCGGTCGAAAATGATCAACGGATCGGCAACGGCGGCGGCGAGATACTCGCCGGAAAGCCGCTGCAACCCGATCGCCTCGATTGCGGCGGCGCTCTCGGCGGACTGGCGCGAGGCCTCGGTTGGCAGCATCGCAGCGGCAAGCAGCACGGCACATGCCAGCAGGACGACATAGCCGGACATGCCGGCGAAACCGTAGACGGCCAGGACCGCGACGATCCCTGCGGCAAGCAGCCAGCGGCTGTTCCACAGCCTGATAGCGACGGCTTGCGCCGTGCCTTTCTGCTCTGCGCCCAAGTCGGCCATTCGCGCCTGCGCCCCGTGCCCTTGCACTCAGTCGGCCGGCTGGAAACTTCCGCTGGACCGGCCTAGAGGCTCCCCATAGCATGAGTCCGGAAGCTGAAAAGGTTCGTCTCGATGAAAAATACCAAGGAAACGGCCGCTGCACCCGCAGCGGGTCCGCTGAAGATCACGATCGACGGCAAGGAGCGCGAGTTCGATATCGAGAATCCGGAGCTTCCGGACTGGGTCGAGGATCACAAGCTGACCGCCGGCGGCTTCCCCTACGACAAGAAGATGAAAAGCGAGGAGTATGACAAGACGCTTGAGCTCCTGCAGATCGAGCTGGTCAAGGCGCAGGCCTGGCTGCAATCGACCGGCAAGCGGGTGGTGGCGCTATTCGAGGGACGCGATGCCGCCGGCAAGGGCGGCACCATCTTCGTGCTGCGCCAGTACATGAACCCTCGAACCGCGCGCAATGTGGCGCTGACCAAGCCGACGCCGACCGAAGTCGGACAGTGGTATTACCAGCGCTATGTCGAGCATTTCCCGACGGCGGGCGAGTTCGTCACCTTCGACCGCTCCTGGTACAATCGCGGCGGCGTCGAGCCGGTGATGGGCTTCTGCACACCGGAGCAGCACGAGACATTCCTCGACGAGACGCCGCATTTTGAGCGGATGATCTCCAACGAGGGCATCCATTTCTTCAAATTCTGGCTGAACATCGGACGGGAAACCCAGCTCGAACGGTTTCACGACCGCCGCTGGAGCCCCTTGAAGAACTGGAAGTTCTCGCCGATCGACGTTGCCGGTATCACCAAATGGGACGACTACACCAAGGCGCGCGATCTCATGGTCGAACGCACGCACAAGGAATTCGCGCCCTGGATCATCGTGCGGGCCAACGACAAACGGCGCGCGCGGCTGGCCGTCATGCGCCGCATCCTGTTGTCACTGCCCTATGACGGTCGCGATCTCGATGTCATCGGCAAGGAAGACAAGAAGATCGTCGGCGAAGGAACGTCGTTCCTGAAAAAATAGGCTCTATCTCTTTGTTGGAGCATGATCTTTTCCGAAAACCGGATTCCACTTTTCGGGATCATGCTCTAGGCCTGGCCCGTCCCGATACTATCGGGACACGGCTGTTTCCGTCCTGACCGTTCCGTCGCCGGAATGGCTTCTTATGCCACCAGCCGAGCGATCCGCTGCAGCCGCCGCAGCGTGGTGTCGTCCTGCAGCGCCTGCTGGAACAGCGAAATCTCCTGGTCGATGCGGTCGCAGAGCGCGGCTGTGTCACCTCTCAGCAGGCCGCGCGTCTGCAACAGCGCGGCGACCGGCTTCTTGGCAAGCTGCCTTGCCCTGGCAAGGGCTGCGTCCTCGACGCTGCCGTCCACCACGATCTCGGCGACGAGACCGAGCGCCTTGGCATCTTCGACGCGCAGCGTGTCGCCCAGACAGAAAAACCGGAAAGCGCCGGCGTAGCCAAGCTTTTGCGGCGCCAGGATGCTGGTCGCCGCGTCCGGCACCAGGCCGAAATCGACAAACGGCACCCGGAACGTGCTCTTGCCCGACGCGATCACCATGTCGCAGTGGAACAGGATCGTGCAGCCGACACCGACGGCATCGCCATCGACACAGGCAAGGATCGGTTTGGGAAACGTCGCCAGCGTGCGGAACATGTCGGTGACGGCGGCGATCAGCTGCTGATGCTTGGTGGCATCGAGGAATTCGGAGAAGTCGCCGCCAAGACAGAAGCAGCCAGCCAGGCCGCGCAGCACCACGACACGCACCTCGTCGTCGTCGGCCGCTTCGTGGAAGGTCCTGGCCAGGCTTTCATAGGCCCGCCTGTCCAGCACCGGGCGGCCGTCATCCGAAGACACCGTGACGATCAGCGTATGGTTGCGGAACTCGGTTTGGGGATGGATACTCATTACACTCTCCACTCTCACGGTACTCTCAACTCTCACGATGCCTGCCTCAAGCCGAGCCTGTCCGGATATCCCCTCGCCAGCACCGGCGCGAAATGATTGCGGCGCGAACGCACCACATCAAGCGTGTGCTGATTGAAGGTGAGCAGGGTGGCGACGACCTGCTGGTTGCCATAGGTGCGCTGGTAGCCAAGCGGCGTTGCCAGGAAATGCAGCTGCAGCGCACGCAGGACCCACATCGGCTCGAATTCGATGATCACCTGATTGACGTTGCGCTTCAGACCCCACTCGACGAAGCCGGCGATCAGCTCGGTGCCGACCGTCGATACGCCGCGCCGGCCGTCGCGAAAACCGGGCGCCACCGCATAGCGGGTCAGTTCGTAGACATTGGGCCCGGAAGGCGGCGTTCCTTCAAAAAGATCCGTCAGCACCTCGGTCAGCAGGTGCGCCCGCGTCGTCGGCAGCATCCTTTGATAACCGGCGAGCTCGCCATTGCGGATGACGATCTGATGCACCGCTTCGTCGTGGTCGAACTGGTCGACCTCGAGCCCGTCGGGGCGCTTCAGATCGGTCCATCCCATTTCCTCGACGAAG
This sequence comes from Mesorhizobium sp. P2_H9, assembly GCF_056403215.1. Classification (NCBI taxonomy): domain Bacteria; kingdom Pseudomonadati; phylum Pseudomonadota; class Alphaproteobacteria; order Hyphomicrobiales; family Phyllobacteriaceae; genus Mesorhizobium; species Mesorhizobium sp. P2_H9. The sequence continues at coordinate 38,058 of NZ_JBFUFX010000004.1, forward strand.
ACCTGGTAGCGTAGACGATGAACCGCCTCCCAAAGGTCGGGACGTTCCATCAATTCCTGGGTGGTAAGGGCAAAAAGCATCCGTCTTCTCCTGGGTTCAAGAGGAAAATACGGCCGTGCTTTCGCAAGAAAATTACGTGATCACGTAGGCAGGATCTTCTAGGTCGGCGCGGCCGACCTAACTAATGTAGCCCCGCCTTATCGCCTCCGCGACCGCTTGCACCCGGTTGACGGCGCCGAGTTTGCCTTTAGCGTTAAGAAGGTGTTTCTCGGAGGTGTGTTCCGAGATGCCGAGGATTTGTGAAATCTCCCATTCGGACTTGCCGACGGCTGCCCATTGCAGGCATTCGCGCTCGCGCGGCGTCAACTCGATGTGATCGATAGTCTTGCCCGCCATGGTGTGTAGCTGCATGGCGCGGCCGACGGCATAGGTCGAGACCAGCGACACCAACCCGAACTCGGCGCCCGACAATTCGACGGCCTCGCCGCCGAGCGATACCATGACGATCTGGCCGTCGAGGGTGATCAAAGGGAAAGCCAAACCGTCGCGCAGCTTGAATTCGCTGGCGTCGCCCATAACCTCGCCGCTGCTCTTGTCGATGCGAATGCCCTGAGCCGCTTCCCGCCACTGGAACGGCGCCTGAAGCTGTTTCATGTGGCTGACTACGGGATCATGATCGACATAGTTGCGCGACACATAGCGCTCCAGCCATTCTACAGGCCAGTCGCAGAGCAGCACATGGTCCTTTTGCTGGCCACGCGGCGTACCTGGCTGCGGAACCGTACCGGCCATCAACGCCGTGAGGCCGTAATTCGTGGTCACGCCAAGCAGCGTTTCGCAGACCGCGGCCGCCGTGCTGGCGTGCTGCAGCTGATCTATGTATTCTAGTGTGCGATCGAAATGGCCCATCGCAACATCAACCCCATGTTGCCTCCCGATATTGGGACCAATGGTACGTGCCCAAACGGCACTTCGCCATCAACCCCGGATTGCAAAGCTGCATCCCCTTTTGTGGTGCCAACAACTGCCCCTCCAGTCGACGCCATGCAACTACTTGCGAATACACTAAAGCATAACCCTAAATCGGCGTATTTAAATCAAAAAGCGTTGTGCCTGCGCCGTTTTCGTACCAAAAGCCAAGAAAGAGGCAGAACCGGGTGGAGTTTTATCGTGACATTTCCGTCGATATCCGTCGCCCTGGCATCAATATTTATATTTATCGGGGCGCAATCGCTTGCCGACGGTGCACGCGCGGCAGAGCCGCAGGTGCCGGTGCTTTGGGATGCCAAGGAGCGGCTGCCGAAGCCTGACCTTTCCGCGCTGCCGCGGCTGCGATTCCTTACAACCACCGATTTTCCGCCCTTCAACTTTCTCGACGGCGCCGGCCGGCTGTCCGGCTTCCATATCGACCTGGCGCGAGCCATCTGCGCCGAACTCGACATCGCGGATAAATGTCAGATCCAGGCACTGCCCTGGGCCGAGCTTGAGGGCGCGCTGCAGAAGGGCGAAGGCGAAGCGATTATCGCCGGCATCGCCGCGACGCCGGAATCGCGCTCGAAATACGGCTTCTCACGCTCCTATCTGCAGTTTCCGGCGCGCTTTATCATGCCGAAGACCAAGGCCCTTGCGGAACCGATCTTCGACAAGCTGCGAGCCAAGCGCGTCGGCGTCATCGCGGGCTCCGCGCATGAGCGCATGCTGCGCGATTATTTCGGCAACGTTCAGGTCGTCCCTTTCGACGGGCCGGAGGCGCTCTACGGCGACCTCAAGGCCGGCAAGATCGACGCCGCCTTCGGCGACGGCATGCGCTTTGCCTTCTGGCTGGGCGGCTCGGACGCCGCAGGCTGCTGCCGCTTTGCCGGCGGCCCGTATCTGGCGCCCGAATATCTGGGCTCGGGCATGGCCATCGCCACCAGGGCCGGCGATCCGGCGCTGGCCGCGGCCATGGACTACGCCCTGCAGGAGATTTCCATAAAGGGCACGTTCGCCGAGTTTTATCTGCGCTACTTCCCGGTCAGTTTTTTCTGATGACCTGAAACAAGCGGTTTTCAGCGAGTTTCGATTACTTTTGTGAGTAGAAGTTCAACCGCTCCATACCCGTACAGGAGATCATTCTCGAGCGGTTGGTCGGATCGAAGATGCTCCCGCTTCTCTAGCACACTGGGATCAGAGTCGGAGTAGGTGACCACCCAACTGCGCTTCGAAAGCGCGTCTCGGTTGACAAACTTCGGCATGGGCCAGAGGCTGCCATCCCAATCTGACAATCGACCGAGAATTGGCCAATCACCGTTGACAAGTCCAAGGTCACCTAAACGCAGGCATCGGACCGCGTCTTTCGGCTGAAACCCCCTCACTTCGTCCAGGGCCGGAGCACAATCGAGTTTCGGACCAAAGAAGTAAGCCAACATTATCCGCCCCTTTGGTGCCATTCGACCAACGAGACCTATCGCAAACCCACCCCTTCTCAGAGGGACGAGGAACCAGGTTCCTTCCTCATAGTTGAGACGTTTCATTTGTTACCTGCGCCCTAGGTAAGCGTGCGCAGGCGGGCCTTGGCGGCACGGCCTATTGCCGCGACGGTCAGCGTGTCGAGATCGAGCTGGCGGCGGATGAGCTGCAACACCCGCACCTCCTCCAGCCGCATTTCGAGATCGACGGCCGCAACTTCGAAGGCAGCGGCATAGGCGGTGTCGCGCAAGCGTTCGGGCAGTGCCTCACCAACACGCTCGAGAACGCCTTCCAACCCATCCTTTTCCTGCAGCATCTTCTGGCAGTCCTGTGCAATGGCAATCAGCCGGTCCTGCTTGAAATCCTCGAACACCGGCCAGGAGCGAACAACATCGCCGATCCGCGCCAGTTCGACATCGGTCATGTCACGATCGGAGGCCGAGGTGATGACCATCAGGTAGATCAGGGCTTCATGCGGTGTCGGCAACGACATTCAAAAACTCCTCGAACGGGCCTCGAAGGTAGGAAGGCGGCATCGGTGCCGCAAGGAAAAAGCGCCGGGATCGTTGACGCTCCGGCCATGCACGCCTAGAGACCGGGCTGAACTCCACCTTCCGGCTAGCGCCGGCGAACGATTTGGAAAACAGTGACATGGCGGGATCAAACATCATCGATCTCAATCCCGAAGTGCTTGCGGCAGCGGCCGAAAGCAAGGCCTGGCCGTTCGAGGAAGCCAAAAAGATCGTCGAGCGCTACAAGGGCACGGACTTTCCCGACACCGTGCTGTTCGAGACCGGCTACGGCCCCTCGGGTCTGCCGCATATCGGCACGTTCGGCGAAGTGGCGCGTACCTCGATGGTGCGCCATGCCTTTCGCGTGATCACGCAGGACAAGGTGGCGACCAAGCTCTTGTGCTTCTCCGACGACATGGACGGCATGCGCAAGATCCCCGACAACGTGCCGGATCGCGCAGCACTCGAGCCGCATCTGCACAAGCCGCTGTCGTCGGTGCCCAATCCTTTCGGCGGCGACTATGCGAGCTTCGCGGACCACAACAATGTGATGCTTTGCCGCTTCCTCGACACGTTCGGGTTCGACTATGAATTCGCCAGCGCGACGCAATACTACAAGGCCGGCCGGTTCGATGCGATGCTGCTGCGCGCTGCCGAACGCTACGACCAGATCATGGCGGTGATGCTGCCGACGCTCGGGCCGGAGCGGCAGGCGACCTACAGCCCGTTCTTGCCGATTTCGCCGAAAAGCGGCCGCGTGCTCTACGTTCCCATGAAGCATGTCGACGCCAAGGCCGGCACCATCACCTTCGACGATGACGGCACCGAGACCACGCTTTCGATCACAGGCGGCAGGGTGAAGCTGCAATGGAAGCCGGATTTCGGAATGCGCTGGGCAGCGCTCGGCGTCGATTTCGAAATGTTCGGCAAGGACCACCAGACCAATGCGGTGGTCTACGACCGCATCTGCAACATTCTGGGCGGGCGGGCGCCGGAGCATTTCGTCTACGAACTGTTCCTGGACGAGAACGGCCAGAAGATCTCGAAGTCGAAGGGCAACGGCATCACCATCGACCAGTGGCTGGCCTATGCGCCGACCGAGAGCCTCGGGCTCTACATGTACCAGCGGCCGCGGCAGGCCAAGAAGCTCTATTTCGACGTCATCCCGCGGGCCGTCGACGAATATTACACCTTCCTCGCCGCTTACCCCCGGCAGGATTGGAAGGAGCGGCTGGGCAACCCGGTCTGGCACATGCATGACGGCAACCCGCCGAAGACAGACATGCCGGTGCCGTTCTCGCTGCTGCTCAATCTGGTCAGCGCCTCCAACGCCCAGAACAAGGACGTGTTGTGGGGGTTCATCTCGCGCCATGCGCCGGGCGTGACCCCGCAGACGCATCCCGAGCTCGACAGGCTGACGGGCTACGCGATCCGCTATTTCGACGATTTCGTGAAACCGGCCAAGGTGTACCGCGCTGCCGACGATGTCGAGCGCGAGGCACTGACGAACCTCTCAACGGCGCTCGCAGCACTGCCGCCGGCCGCCGACGGCGAGGCGATCCAGAACGCCTCGCTCAACGTTGCGCGCAAGATCGAGCGTTATCAGGACCATAGCAAAAAGAGCCCCGATGGCGGCCCCGGCGTATCGGGCGCTTTCTTCCAGATGATCTACCAGGTGCTGATCGGGCAGGAGCGCGGACCGCGCTTCGGATCGTTCGCCGCGCTCTACGGCATTGCCGAGACGCGCGCGCTCATTGAGCGGGCGCTGGCTGGTCAACTGGCGGCGTAGCGGTCGTCGCCGACGGATCGAGGATCGGTTGCGCCTCTGTCGGTGCGATCACGACAGAAGGTGCCGGAGCCAGGCCCGACAGATTGGGGGCGGCGCCGAAGACGCCCTTTTTTGCCGCGCGCGCCTTGTCGCCTGCTTCGACATAGGGGCCGCCCGCCACCGCGCGGGCCCAGCCGTTTTCGGCCAGCCATTGGCCGACATCCTGCTTGCCGATGCGGCACTCGGCGGCGATCAGATCGCGGCCGCCTTCCGGCGGCACCGCGCAGACCACTGCCCTGCCGCGCAGAAAGGCGCGGAATGCCGTCCGCGCGCGGACGCCGCAGGCCCAGGATTTGCCCTCGTCGGTGCACGTCTCGTCCTGCTTGACAATGTCGATGCCGGAAATCGCGACCGAATAGCCCTTCGCCTCGATCAAGCCGGCGGCGGCCGCGACCGGCTGGAACAGCTTTGTCCCGTTCCAGTCGTCGGACATTTTCGGCTTTGGCGGTCCGGCCAAGGCCAGGTCGCTCAGCGGTGCGCGCGGCTCGACCCTGACGAGCTCCTCTGCACGCAATGGCGGCGGCGCGACGGCCTCGGGGTCGATCGCCCTGGAATGGATCACGGGCTGGGGATCGGGAACGGCTGAAATGGCCGGCGCATCCGGCTCCACGTCGACATCCTGAATTTGGTCGACGGTGACGACGCTCTCGTCGCGATGCAAGGCGCGTCCGCCGGCGATAACGATGGCGGCCATCGCCGGAATCGCCAGGACAGCCATGACAAAGTGAAACAGACGCACCGGCGACCCTACTGGCTTGCCCAGACGATCCGCGCCACCCATTCGACATCGTGCAAAGGAATGTCGCGGTCGGGATGGTCGGGATTGAGCGAGACCAGCACGATCGACTTGACCGTCTGGCGGTCCAGCACCTTGGCCATCACCTCGCCGGCATTGGTCTTGACGACGACGCGGTCGCCCTTGCGAGTTGCGGCGCCCGGTTCGACGATCAGCACGTCGCCGTTGCGGTACAGCGGCAGCATGGAATCGCCCTGGACCTTCAAAGCATAGGACGTCTCTGTCGACCGTGCCGGAAGCTCGACCAGATCCCAGCCTTGGCCTGCCGGAAAACCGGCGTCGTCGAAGAAACCGCCGGCGCCGGCCTGGGCAAAGCCGAGCAGTGGCACCGCTGAGCGCTGCAAGGGCAACGACCCTGAACCGGCTTTGCTTCGGCCCTCGACCAGTCCAGTGAATTCGTCGAGCGAAGCGCCTGTCGCCTCGATGATCTTGGCCAGCGATTCGGTCGATGGCCAGCGCGGCCGCCCGTCCGAGGACAATCGCTTCGACTTGTTGAAGGCGGTCGAATCAAGACCCGCGCGCCTGGCCAGACCCGAGGCCGAAAGCGAATAACGCTCGGCCAGAGCGTCGATGGCGGCCCAAACGCGGTCATGCGAGAGCAATTTGCTCTCCTTCAAAACAGGAAAAAATACCTTCCCTGTTCTAGCTCCTGGCCACCACCTTGTCTACCGCGCAAGGCGGCGCTACGCCGCCTTCTTGGCCTCGCCCTTCGCGTAGGGATCGAAGCGCTGGTAGAAGCTCTCGCCCTTCTCGGCCATATCGAGCAGCAGCTTGGGCGCCTTGAACTCGGCGCCGTATTTCTTCTGCAGGCCTTTGGCGATCCTGACGAACTCCTTGGCGCCGATGCCGTCGATGTAGGACAGCGCACCGCCGGTGAAGGGCGCAAAACCGAAGGCGAGGATCGAGCCGACATCGGCCTCGCGCGGATCGGTGACGATGCCTTCCTCCATCACCCTGGCCGCTTCCAGCGCGATGGTGACCAGCAGCCGCTGCTGCAACTCCTCATAGTCGACCTTTTCGGGCGCTAGCTGCGGGTAGAGATCCCTGAGGCCCGGCCAAAGCTTCTTCTTGGCCGGCTTTGCCGGATAGTCGTAAAAGCCCTTGCCGTTCTTGCGGCCGAAGCGGCCATGCGTGTCGACCAGCGTGTTGATCAGCGCCATCTGCTTCGGGTCGACCGCCTTGTCGCCGAGATCCCTGATGGTCTGCTTCATGATCTTCTGGGCAAGGTCGATCGCCGTTTCGTCGGTCAGAGCCAAGGGGCCGACCGGCATGCCGGCGGCCTTGGCGGCATTCTCGATCATCGGCGCCGGGACGCCCTCGATCAGCATCTTGTAGGCTTCCGACATGTAACGCAGTACGCAGCGGTTGACGTAGAAGCCGCGCGTGTCGTTGACGACGATCGGCGTCTTCTTGATGGCGCGCACGAAGTCGATCGCGGTGGCCAGCGCCTTGTCGCCGGTCTTCTTGCCCAAAATGATCTCGACCAGCATCATCTTGTCGACCGGCGAGAAGAAATGAATGCCGATGAAATTCTTCGGCCGGGCCGAATTCCTGGCCAGCGACGAGATCGGAATGGTCGACGTATTTGACGCGAAGATCGCAGCCGGCTTCAGCACCGCTTCCGCCTGTTCGGTGGCGCTTTTCTTGACGGCGGAATCCTCGAACACCGCCTCGACCACCAGGTCACAGCCGGCGAGGTCGGCATAGTCGGCCGTTGGCGTGATCAGCGACAAAAGCCTGTCCTTCTCCTCGGGCTTGGCGCGGCCCTTCTTCACCTGGTCCGTTACAAGGCTTTCCGAATGCGCCTTGCCCTTGGCGGCGGACTCCATGTCGCGGTCGAGCAGCACCACCGGAATGCCGGCCTTGGCCGTGACATAGGCGATGCCGGCGCCCATGAAGCCGGCGCCAAGAATGCCGATCTTCTTGAACCTGGTTTCCGGCACGCCAGCCGGGCGGCGTGCGCCCTTGTTCAGCTCCTGCAGCGACACGAACAGCGAGCGGATCATCGCCGCTGCTTCCCTGGTCTGCATGATCTCGGTGAAATAGCGCTGCTCGATGCGCAGGCCGGTGTCGAACGGCACCAGCAGGCCTTCATAGACGCATTTCAGGATCGCTGCCGCAGCCGGATAATTGCCAAAGGTCTCGCGGCGCAGGATGGCGATGGCCGGCGGCCACAGATTGGCGCCCGCCACCGAATAGACCGGGCCGCCGGGCAGCTTGAAGCCCTTCTCGTCCCAGGGCTGGACGGCCTTCAGGCCGTTTTTGATCATCGCCTTGGCGGTCTCGATCAGCTTGGCCGGTTCGGCGATCTCGTGGATCAGGCCCATCGCCTTGGCCTTCTGCGGCGTCAGGGTCTGGCCGGTGGTGAGCATCTGCAGCGCCTGCTGCTGGTCGGTCAGCCGCGGCACGCGCTGGGTGCCGCCGGCGCCGGGGAAGATGCCAACCTTGACTTCCGGCAAGGCCATCTTGACCTTGTCGCTATCGGCCGCGACACGGCCATGGCAAGCCAGCGACAGTTCGAAGGCACCGCCCATGCAAGTGCCGTTGATCGCCGACACCCAGGGCTTGCCTGATGTTTCGAGCTTGCGCCACAGGCCGCCCATGCGGCCGGCATTGTCGAACAGCAGCTTTGCCGCCTTCTCCGGGTCCTTGGTCTTCTCCTTTGCAAAGACCGCCAGCATCTTTTGCAGCATGGTCAGATCAGCGCCGCCGGAGAAGCTGTCCTTGCCCGAGGTAATCACGGCGCCCTTGATGCCGGCGTCGGCCACCACCTGATCGATGATCTTGTCGAGCTCGTTCATCACCTCTTCGGTGAAGACGTTCATCGAGCGGTCAGGCATGTTCCAGGTAACCAGGGCAATGCCGTCGGCGTCGGTGTCGAGGGTGAAATTGGTGTAGCTCATTGGTCTCTCTCCCCGTCAGACGCGTTCGATGATCGTTGCGGTGCCCATGCCGGCACCGATGCACAGCGTCACCAGCGCGGTGTTCAGGTTGCGCCGCTCCAACTCGTCCAGCACCGTGCCGAAAATCATCGCGCCGGTGGCGCCGAGCGGATGACCCATAGCGATGGCGCCGCCATTGACGTTGATCTTGTCGTGCGGGATATCGAAGGCCTGCATGTAGCGCAGCACAACCGAAGCGAAGGCCTCGTTGAGCTCGAACAGGTCGATGTCCGAAATCTTCATCTTGGCGCGCTTCAACAGCTTCTCGGTGACGTCGACCGGGCCGGTCAGCATCAGCACCGGTTCCGAGCCGATGTTGGCGAAAGTCCGGATGCGGGCGCGCGGCTTCAGGCCCATGGTCTTGCCGGCCTTCTTCGAGCCGAGCAGAATGGCGGCGGCGCCATCGACGATGCCGGACGAATTGCCGGCATGGTGGACGTGGTTGACCTCTTCCACCTCGGGGTGCTTCTGCACCGCGACGGCGTCGAAGCCGCCCATTTCGCCGGGCATGACGAAGGACGGGTTGAGGGCTGCCAGCGACTGCATGTCGGTCGACGGTCGCATGTGCTCGTCATGGTCGAGGATGGTCAGGCCGTTCTGGTCCTTGATCGGGATCACCGAATTCTTGAAGCGGCCCTCGCCCCAGGCCTTGGCGGCGCGCTTCTGGCTCTCGACGGCATAGGCGTCGACGTCATCGCGCGAAAAGCCGTATTTGGTGGCGATCAGGTCGGCCGAAATGCCTTGCGGCACAAACCAGCCGGGCAGGCCGACCGAGGGGTCCATGAACCAGGCGCCGCCGGAAGCGCCCATGCCGACGCGCGACATCGATTCGACGCCGCCGGCAATGACGATCTCGTCCGCGCCTTGCGCGATCTTGGCGGCACCGAAATTGATGGCGTCGAGGCCGGAAGCGCAGAAGCGCGAGATCTGCATGCCCGGCGCCTTGGTGTCGTAGCCGGCCTCGAAAGCGGCGGCGCGCGGAATGACCGAACCGGCCTCACCGACCGGATCGACGCAGCCGAAGATGATGTCGTCGACAGTGCCGGTGTCGAGCCCGTTGCGGTCGCGCAGCGCCTCCAGCACCTTGGCGCCGAGCCTTACCGCCGGCACTTCGTGCAGCGATCCATCCTTTTTGCCCTTGCCGCGCGGCGTGCGCACGGCGTCATAGACATAAGCTTCGGCCATTTTCGGTTCCTTCCTTCTGGTGCCGCCTAAGGCTTTTGCTTTAACGCAAAGCCGCGCGCAGGCGATTCAGTTCGTTCTTGAAGTTGGCTGCATCGGCTGGAGCAGCTTCAGCCCAGAGTTCCATGAGTTCAGAGCTAGGGCTGCTTACGCATTCGACTGCCTGGATTGCCTTACCCTTCAATCCACTCAAAGCTTGCCAGTTCGAGACAGTTCGCAACGCCGTCTGTGCAGGTTTCGACAAGAACTCGGACTTCCCGTTAGCTGCGGCGACAATTGCGGCGGCGGCCAGTGCAACCGAGCCATCCGGCGCCTCGATGTAGCCAGGATTGTTGCAAGCCGCATCGAGCGCACCTGCAACAGCGACGGCGCCACTGTTCTCAAATTCCGCGACGAAATCGGCTGCGTCATCGTTTTCAAAAATCTTGAAACCCCATGCGCCCATAATTGCTATCCTAAAGGCTCCGTCCGATCAGCAATTTCATGATCTCGTTGGTGCCGCCGTAGATGCGCTGGACGCGGGCGTCGCGGAACATGCGGGCGATCGGGTATTCATTCATGTAGCCATAGCCGCCATGCAATTGAAGGCATTCGTCGACGACTTTGCCCTGCAGGTCGCTGAGCCAGTATTTGGCCATCGAGGCCGTCACCGGGTCGAGGCCGCCAGCAATGTGGCGGGCAACGCAATCATTGTAGAAGACGCGGCCGATGGTGGCCTCGGTCTTCAGCTCGGCGAGCTTGAACTGGGTGTTCTGGAAATCGATGATCGCCTTGCCGAAGGCCTTGCGCTGCTTGACGTAGTCGATGGTCAGCGCCAGCGCCCGCTCGATCATGGCGATCGCGCCAGTGCCGATCTGCAACCGCTCCTGCGGCAATTGCTGCATCAGTTGGACGAAACCCTGGCCTTCCTCATGGCCGAGCAGGTTCGAGGTCGGCACGCGCATGTCGTTGAAGAACAGTTCCGACGTGTCGTTGGCCTTGAGCCCGATCTTGTCGAGGTTGCGGCCGCGTTCGAAGCCTTCCACCTCGTCGGTCTCGACGACGATCAGCGAAGTGCCCTTGGCGCCCTTGGCCGGATCGGTCTTGGTGACGACGATGATGAAATTGGCGAGCTGGCCGTTGGTGATGAAGGTCTTGGAGCCGTTGATCTTGTACTGGTTGCCGTCCTTCTCGGCGCGTGTCTTGACGCCTTGCAGGTCGGAGCCGGCGCCGGGCTCGGTCATGGCGATGGCGCCGATCAGCTCACCGGTGGCCAGTTTCGGCAGCCACTTCTTCTTCTGCTCTTCCGAGCCGTAGTGGAGGATGTAAGGGGCAACGATCGAATTGTGCAGGCCGATGCCGAAACCGTCGACGCCGACATGGCCGATCGCCTCGATGATGGCGCTCTCATGGGCGAAGGTTCCGCCGGAGCCGCCATATTCCTCCGGCATCGAGGCGCAGAGCAGGCCGGCCGCACCGGCCTTCAGCCAGCTTTCACGGTCGACCATCTCGTTCTTCTCGAACTCGTCGTAGCGCGGCGAGATCTCTTCCAACATGAAGCGGTGCGCCATGTCGTAGAGCATGCCGACCTCGTCCGCCGCCCAGGCGGGTTTCGGAAGGCCAAGGATTTCGGCGGGATTGGTCATGCTGGTATGATACTCCTCCCAGAGCGCATCGTCAGAGTTGAGGCCGGCGCACTGCACGCAGGGCCCCTCCCGGCCCTTCGGGCCACCCCCCCTCAAGGGGGAGGGGGACGCCGGCCATTTCTAGAACGCTTCCGCAGGCAGCGCCATTAGCGTGTCCGCGCCACTGGAAATGCGGGCGAGATGTGCCGAGGTCTCCGGCATGATCCGCTCCATGAAGAAGCGCGCCGTCACCACCTTGTTGTCGTAGAACGACTGGGCACCATTGGCACCGGTCTTGCCGAGCGCCGCCTTGGCCATCTGCGCCCACATGTAGCCGAGCGCCACCAGACCGAAGAGATGCATGTAGTCGGTCGAGGCCGCACCGGCATTGTCGGGCTTGGCCATGCCGTTCTGCACCAGCCACATCGTCGCCGCCTGCAGATCGTTGAGGCCCTTCTTCAACGCCTTTGTGAAGGGCGCCATTTTTTCATCAGTGCGGTTTTCCTCGCAGAATTCGCCGACGTCCTTGAAAAAGGCCTGCACGGCGCGGCCACCATTGAGGCCGAGCTTGCGGCCGACGAGGTCGAGCGCCTGGATGCCGTTGGCGCCTTCATAGATCATGGCGATGCGGGCATCGCGGACGAACTGGCTCATGCCGTGCTCTTCGATGTAGCCGTGGCCGCCGAACACCTGCTGCGCCATCACAGCGTGGTCGAAACCCTTGTCGGTCAGCACGCCCTTGATCACCGGCGTCAGCAGGCCGGTGTAATCGTCGGCTGCTTGGCGGTCCTTGTCGTCACTGGCGCGGTGGGCGATGTCCGACTTGATCGCCGTCCACAGCGCCAGCGCCCGGCCAGCCTCGTTGAAGGCCTTCATGGTCATCAGGCTGCGGCGGATGTCGGGGTGGACGATGATCGGATCGGCCTTCTTGTCCGGCGCCTTGGCGCCCGACAGCGAGCGGCCCTGCAGGCGATCCTTGGCGTAGGACACAGCATTCTGGTAGGCGACCTCGGACAGGGAAAGCCCTTGCAGGCCGACGCCGAGCCGCGCCTCGTTCATCATCGTGAACATGGCCTTCAGCCCGCCATTGGCCTCGCCGAGCAAGGTGCCTTCCGCCTCGTCATAATTCATGACGCAGGTCGAATTGCCGTGGATGCCCATTTTCTCCTCGATCGACCCGCAGGAGACCGTGTTCCTCGCGCCCGGATTGCCCGAGGCGTCGAGCTTGAGTTTTGGCACGATGAACAGCGAAATGCCCTTCACGCCTTCCGGCGCGCCCTCGATGCGGGCCAGCACCAGATGGACGATGTTGTCCGCCATGTCGTGCTCGCCGGCCGAGATGAAGATCTTCTGGCCAGAAATCTTGTAGGTGCCGTCGCCATTCGACACAGCCTTGCTGCGCAGCAGGCCGAGATCGGTGCCGCAATGCGGCTCGGTCAGGTTCATGGTGCCGGTCCAGGACCCCTCGACCAGCTTCGGCAGCCATGTCGTCTTCTGCTCGTCGGTGCCGTGGGTGATTATCGCCGCGATCGCGCCCTGCGTCAGGCCGGGATACATCATCAGCGACATGTTGGCCGACACCATATATTCGGCGACCGCCGTGTGCACCGCGTAGGGCAGGCCCTGGCCGCCGAACTCGACCGGTGCGGCCAACCCCATCCAGCCGCCTTCGCGATACTGGTCGAAGGCCTCCTTGAAGCCCTTCGGCGTCGTCACCGAGCCGTCGGCATGGCGCACACAGCCTTCCATGTCGCCGACACGGTTGAGCGGCTGCATGACGTTTTCGGCGAGCTTCGCACCTTCGGCGAGGATGGCTTCGACCACATCAGGCGTCGCGTCGGCAAATCCGGGAAGATTGGAATAGCGCTGGTAGCCCAGCACTTCGTTGAGCACGAACAGCGTGTCCTGGACAGGCGCCCTGTAGATCGGCATGCGTTTCCTCCACCATGCGGTCCTGGCCCGAAATCAAGCCGTTCACGGCAAGCGGACCAAAAGTTGAAGTTCGCATAGCAAAAATTGACGTTTGCGTAAACGTCAATTTTTTTGCTGCGACAAAATTTCTTCAAATGCGGCGCGCGGGAGCGTAGTGGGGCAATGTCATGGGCGCCAGCACGGAGCGTGGCTGAAATGCCCGTTGTGCCGACAGCGGTGCCGGACAAGGAAAGAGCCGCGCGGCAGGCCACGCGGCTCTCATTCGTCACAAAGCCGTTCGGGAGTGGACGACGCCGGATTAACCGGCGGCGCTCGCCGGCGTCGAGCGCTCTACGAGCATCTGCCGCACGGCCGACATCGAGCCGCTCAGCTCGTTGATGGCGTCGTCGATCAACGACCGCTGCTTCTGCAAGCGGGCAAGCTGCTTCTCCGACTTGTCGAGTGCCAGCCGCAACTGCTTGGTGTTGGAGCCGGTGGGATCATAGAGATCCATCATCTGCTTGACGTCGCGCAGCGAGAAACCGACCTTGCGGCCGAGCAGGATCAGCTTCAGCCTTGCTTTGTCGCGGCGGGTGTAGAGACGGGTCGCACCGTCGCGCTTCGGGTTGAGAAGGCCCTTGTCCTCGTAGAAACGCAACGTGCGCAGCGTCACGCCGTATTTCTTGGCCATCTCGCCGATACGGACAAGGTCCTCGCCGGCTTCGTTCGATATATCATTGGTATTGGCCGCGGCTTCGCCGGGCGAAACGAGTTTCATGGTCACTGGCTTTCCCCGTCTGTGGCGCCGCGGTCCTGGACCTTGCGTCGCCTGAGTGGAAGCGGGGGCGTGCTTCCAATCGTGGTTTCAACAAAATATCGCAAAAGGCGCGATCTGCGCCCCTTTTACGTTTACGTCAATTCTATACCGATAGCCGCCTCACGACGCAAGCGGGTTCTGTGGGCAGCACCTTATGCCGCACCTGGCGGGTGGCCCGCCAAGAAGTTGCAACTTCTTAAGCTTGGTTAACGCGTTGTTTACCACGTTGGGCGAAATGTGCGCATGTCGGTTACCCGTGTTTATCCTGTATCGAATTTTTCACGGTTTTTCGGAGCGCGGGTGAGAACCCCGGGGAGCCTGTCTTCCACCGCAGCAAGGCTGCGGGCGCTTTCGGTTCCGGCAGGGACTTTGAGGAAAACTGGTTGCAAGCCAGCAATTCTGAAAAACGGGCGCATCGATGAACAGCAAGCGGTCCTATCTCGATACACTCAACGCCGGCAGGCAGCGCAGGCCGCATGCCGCACTTGAAGAGCTGAACCGTTCGCTGGAAACGCTGGAACAGCGGCTGGAGCGGACGCGCGAGGACAGGGCAGAGCGGGTCGATCCGCGCCGCCCCGGCCCCGAGCCGCGCTACGCCAGCGCCCAGCCCTATGGCCAGCCACGCTGGTATGAGGATCCGCATCCCGCGCAGCGGCTGAATAGCCCAGCATCGGCAGCACCCGCCTTCGATCAGAAATACCAGACGATCGCCCGCGACATCGACCGCGTGCGCGGCCAGGAAGACAGCGTCGCGGTGGTCGGCAAGATCGCCGGTGAACTGCGCGGCCTGCGCGAGGAACTGCGCCACCAGATGACCGTCGGCCTGCAGCGCGAATTCGACGCGCTGCGCAAGGACATCGAACGGGCTTTCCAGGCAAGCAGCCAATCGGGCGGCCAGTCAGGCAAGGGCAGCGCCGAACTCGGCGTCGAGTTCGAGCGGCTCTCCGGCGCCATCCAGACGCTGGCCGAAAAGAGTGACGATAGAAGCGTCAACATGCTGCGGCTCGAACTGGAACAGGTCAAGGCCGCACTCGACACGCTGGCGCGCGAGGAGAGCGTGCAGGCGGTCGACCGCCGCTGGGACGATTTCGACCGGCGCTGGAGCGCTTTCGAGGATCGCGTCGACGCCGACCAGCGCAAGCGCTCGGACGCGCCCGGCTTTTCGATGCTGACCGACCGGCTGGAACAGATCAGCAATGCGGTCAACAACCTGCCGGAATCGCTGTCGCTGCGTTCGCTCGAGGACAAGGTTCGCACGCTTGCCGGCGCTGTCGATCATTTCGCCAGCCAGCAGGACAATCGCGGCAGCGATACGTTCGGCATGATCGACGACCGGCTTGACGAAATTTCCCGCGCCATCGTCGCCTCGACCGTCGCCGCCCAGGCCAATACCGTCGATCCCGAGCTCTTTGAGCGCATCGAAAAGCGGATCGCCTCGCTTGCCCAGCAGATCGAGGAAGTCACGCAGGATCGCCCAAGCGGCGAAGTCATCGACCGCCTCAACATGCTGTCGGACCGGGTCGACGATCTCGCCGGCCGGGCCAACCTGCCGGAACAGGCGATGGAGCGCCTCGGCAAGCAGATCGCCTTGATCGCCGACAAGATCGACCGCGCCCCGGCCATGCCGGACGCCGACTATATTTTCCAGGGGCTGGAGCAGCGTTTCGACGTTTTGTCCGGCATGATGGAACGCCGCCAGGGTGACGCGATCGAACAGGGCAATATGCTGTTTCGCGATCTCGAACGGCGGTTGGACGAAGTTGCCGACCGGCTGGACCAACGCACGCCGCAAGTCGACGGCGCCGGTATCATGGACGCCATCGACGCCCGCTTCACGGCGCTGGCCAAGCGCATGGAGACGCGCGCGCCGGACCCCGCCAACGAGGCGGCGATCCGTGGCCTGGAAAGCCGGCTCGAAGACATCTCAAGCCGGCTGGAATCGTCGGCGGCACAGGTGGCGGGCATCGACCCGGCACTGATCCGCAGCCTCGAGGCGCAGGTCTCGGGCCTGTCGGCGCATCTGTCCAAGCCCGGCACACCATTGCCGGAATTCGAGGACATCAGCCCTCGCCTCAACGAAATCGAAAAGTCGCTGGCCGGAACCCGCGATTCGATCCTGGGTGCGGCGCGCGAGGCGGCCGAGAGTGCTGTGCGCACGATGGCCGGGTCCAGCGCCAATACGGCAGCCGTTGCCGGCCTCGCCCAGGATCTGAAGACACTCGAATCGCTGACCCGCCGTTCCGACGAACGCAATTCGCGGACGTTCGAGGCCATCCACGACACTCTGCTCAAGATCGTCGATCGCCTGGGCTCGCTGGAAACCAACGAGCCGATCGAGGCGGTGAGCGAACTCGTCGATGCGGCCGCGCCGGCGCGTGCACGCACGGTCCGGGCGACCCGCACCTCCAAGATCGCGGTGCAGGATCCGCCGTCGATGGATATCGACCAGCCGCAGCCGCTGACGGGCGACATGGCCGACCTCGACGGCCGCGCCGCTGCCATCATGCGCAACGAGTTAGGTGCGGATGGCGACCTGGTTACGCATGGCGACCCGGATGTACGCAGCGAACCGGTTGCGCGTAGCGAACCGGTTACGCGTGGCGAACCGGGGCCGCGCTCGCCAGCCGAAGCCGCAGCTGCTGCCGCCATGGCGGCGCTCGGCTCGGACGCCATCCCGGAAAGGAGCGGCCAGCCCGGCCGCAAGACGTCGATGTTTGGCGGACTGGCACGCGCCTTCAAGGGAAAGAAGCAGGCAGACATCCCGCCGCTTCCAGGCTCGGCGCCCAATGTCGACATTCCGAGCGTTGATCTCGACGAGCCGCTCGATCCGAAGCTCGCCAACCGGCCTCTGGAACCCGGCTCGGGCGCACCTGACCTCAACGCAATCATGAAGCGCGTGCGCGACGAGCGCGGCCAGCCGGTGCGGCACAGCGATACAGATGCGTCGAAATCCGATTTTATTGCCGCAGCCAGGCGCGCCGCGCAGGCCGCTGCCGCCGAGGCCGAGGCCCTGAAACGCCAGTCGACGATGAAAGGTCCGGTTAAGGCGTTGAGGATCGGCGACCTGCTCAAGGCGCGGCGCAAGCCGATCCTTATGGGAGCCATCGCGATCATGCTGGCGCTTGCCGGCCTGCAACTGGGCAAGGCCTTCTTCGCCGACCCGGTCGAAGTGGCCGGCAACGATGCAGCGCCTATCATTGCCGCACAGCCGGTGAAAACGGCTGCGGTCACCACGAACGAGCCGAAGGCAGAAACGCCGGCGGCCGTGCAGGACACCCCGGCCCGCTTCGTGCGGCAAGCAGAGTCTTCCGAGCCGGCAGCCAAGGACGAAATGCCGGCGCAAATTGCTTCGGCCATGCCGCCAAATATGGAAGCGCCGATGGACGATGTTGCGGTGCCGGCTCCGCCGCCGATGGCTTCGGCACCGTCTGCCGATGCGGCAGCGCCAGCAATGGACGCGACGGCCTCGGCTGTTCCGGCCGCTGCCGGACCGGCGGCTTCTGACACTGAAACCCAGCCGATGGCCGCCACGCCAGCGACCTCCCAGGATACGACCGGCGCGGTTCCGCCTACCAATGCTTCGGCGACAACGGCCACCGCCAAGATCGACGTCCCGGCCAATGCCGGCCCGGCCGCCTTGCGCGACGCGGCTGCCGGCGGCGACGCCAAGGCGCTGTTCGAGATCGGCTCGCGCTATGCGGAATCGCGCGGCGTCAAGGAAGACATGGCGGCAGCGGCCAAATGGTACGAGAAATCGGCCGAGCTCGGCTTTGCTCCGGCCGAATACCGTATCGGCAATTTCTACGAGAAGGGCATAGGCGTCGCCCGCGACATCAAGAAGTCGAAGACCTGGTACCAGCTCGCCGCCGAGCAGGGCAATGCCAGCGCCATGCACAATCTGGCCGTGCTGTTCGCCATGGCCGCGGACGGCGTCACCGACAATGAGTCGGCGGCGCACTGGTTCCAGGCCGCCGCCGACGTCGGCGTCAAGGACAGCCAGTTCAATCTCGGCATCCTGGCGGCCAAGGGCGTCGGCATGAAGCAGAACCTGGAAGAATCGTACAAATGGTTCGCGCTCGTCGCCAAGACCGGCGACAAGGACGCGGCGGCCAAACGCGACGAGATCGCCGCTGCGCTGCGGCCCGAGCAGCTGGAGCGCGCACGCGCCGCCACTGATCTGTGGAAGCCGAAGCCGCTCGATCCGGCGTCCAACTCGGCCGACATCCCTGAATCATGGCAGGAAGGCGCGCCGCAGACGACCGCCAGCATCGACATGAAGAAGGCAGTCACGAACATCCAGCTCATTCTCAACAAGAATGGCTACGACGCCGGCGGCGCCGACGGTGTGATCGGCCAGAAGACCAAGGACGCCATCATGGCGTTCCAGACCGACAACAAGATGACAGCGACCGGCGAGATCGACGAAAAACTGGTCAAGGCGCTGCTTGCGCACAAATAACGGCAGATGCGTCGCTTATGCGACGCCCTTGCCACACATTTGCCTGTTAACTGATTGAGATGTTTTTTGTTTCGGCGTCGTAGCGAGGTTTGACTTCGCGGCCTTGCCGGCGCAAGAACAATTTAGCTTTTCGGCGCAAAATGCCCGCAACGGTTGCATTCGCCGGGGGCACACTGATCGAGACTGACGGGTGGGCATCTATCTCCCGATCGCGGAAATTTCCGTCAACGTCTTCGTGCTGCTGGCCATGGGCGCGGCGGTGGGTTTCCTGTCGGGTATGTTCGGGGTGGGCGGCGGCTTCCTCATCACTCCGCTGCTGATCTTCTACAACATTCCACCGGCGATTGCGGTCGCCACCGGCGCCAACCAGGTCATCGCCTCCTCCTTCTCCGGGGCGCTGTCGCACATGAAGCGCGGCACGCTCGACTTCAAGCTTGGCGGCGTGCTTCTGGCCGGCGGCATCGTCGGCTCCACCGGCGGCATCTTTGTCTTTGCCTTCCTGCGCCGGCTTGGCCAGCTCGACCTGTTCATCTCGCTGCTCTATGTCGTGCTGCTCGGCACCGTCGGCGGGCTGATGCTGGTCGAGAGCGTCAATGCGCTGCGCGCCACCCGCAGCGGTGCAGCACCGGTGCTGAAGAAATCCGGCCAGCACAACTGGATCCACCGGCTGCCGCTGAAAATGCGCTTCCGCGCCTCGAAACTGTTCGTCAGCGTCATCCCGGTGCTGGGCCTTGGTGCCGGCATCGGTTTCCTGTCGTCGATCATGGGCGTCGGCGGCGGCTTCATCATGGTGCCGGCGCTGATCTATCTCCTGAAAGTGCCGACCAATGTCGTCATCGGCACCTCGCTGTTCCAGATCATCTTCACCTCGGCCTACACCACGCTGGTTCACGCCACGACCAACCAGACCGTCGACGTCATGCTCGCCTTCCTGCTGATGGCCGGCGGCGTCGCCGGCGCGCAATATGGCGCCAAGGCCGGGCAGAAGCTGCGCGGCGAACAGCTCCGCGCGCTGCTGGCGCTGCTGGTGCTGGCGGTCGCCATCCGGCTTGCCATCGACCTCTTCGTCACACCGCCCAACCTCTACTCGCTGACCGCCGCGGGCCTTAGCTGATGGCGGGGTTGAAGACGTTCGTGGCCGCTGCATTTCTGTCGCTGCTCGCCGCCGCGTCGTCAGGAAACGCGCAGACACTGCCGACCGAGAGCATCCAGATCGGCCTGTCGACCGATGCCGTGTCGATCACCGCCGGCTTTTCCGGCGCCGACCTCACCATCTTCGGCTCACTGGAAAACGCCGACCCGCTGATCGCGCGCCAGGGCCGCTATGACGTCATCGTCGTGCTCGAAGGGCCGGCGCGGCCGGTGGTGGTGCGCCGCAAGGACCGGGTGCTCGGCGTCTGGGTCAATCTGCAGTCGGAAACCTTTGAGAACGTGCCGATGTCCTATTCGGTGGCAACGACGCGCCCTCTGCAGGACATCACCGAACCGAACAGCTACAAGCAATTGTCGCTCGGCGCCTCCAACCTCTACATGCAGCCGACCGACGAAGGTGACAGCCCGGCGACGATCGAGGAATTCACCACGGCGCTGCGGGAGCGCAAGTCGGCGACCGGGCTCTATAGCGAAAACGTCGGCGGCGTGCAGTTCCTGTCGCAGAACCTGTTCCGCGCCACGGTGCGACTGGCGCCGAATGTCCCGGTCGGCACCCACAAGGCGCGCGCCTTCCTGTTCAAGAGCGGCCTGTTCATCAAGGAAAGCTCCGCCCAGCTGGAAATCCGCAAGTCGGGCTTCGAGCAATCGGTCTTTCGCGTCGCCCATGACTACTCCTTCCTCTACGGCGTCTTTGCGGTGTCGCTGGCCATGGTGACAGGCTGGCTCGGAAGACTGATCTTCCGGCGCGATTAGGATCGGCTTTCTCCGAAAAACGGTTTCCCTTTCGAGGGTCATGCGTTAGACCGCGCTCTCCCAGCCACCCGGCACATACAAACAATTCGGTTCGGTAGAGCAGTCCGGTCCCCGGATGCGCGCTTTCCCATGGCGCTCGCCAAAGGCAATTACAGGAACAGGCCATGCGACCAGCATTCGGCGGTATCGACTTCGGCACGTCAAATTCCACCGTGGGCGTGGTCAGGAACGGCCAACCGCGGCTGGTGGCGCTGGAGGACGGCCAGGTGACGCTGCCAAGCGCGGTGTTCTTCAATTTCGAGGACAACCGCACCTATTACGGCCGCCACGCCATCGCCAACTACACTGACAGCATCGAAGGCCGCCTGATGCGCTCGCTGAAGAGCGTGCTCGGCAGCTCGCTTGCCCGTGAAAAGACGCGCATCAAGTCGCGCTCGATCGGTTTCATGGAGATTGTCGGGCTGTTCCTGGGACATCTGAAGAAGCGGCTGGAGGAAGATGCAAAGGACACGGTCGAGAGCGTGGTGCTCGGCCGTCCGGTACAGTTCGTCGACGATGATGCGGCGGCGGATGCCAAGGCCGAGGGTGAACTCGAACACGCCGCCCGCGCGCAAGGCTTCAAGCACATTGCCTTCCAGTTCGAGCCGATCGCAGCCGCGCTCGACTACGAGCAGAAGGTGGCGAAGGAGGAGCTGGCGCTGATCGTCGACATGGGCGGCGGCACGTCGGACTTTTCGATCGTACGGGTCTCGCCTCAGCGCGCCCGCTCGCTCGATCGCAAGGACGACATCCTGGCCAGCCGCGGCGTCCATATCGGCGGCACCGATTTCGACCGGCTTTTGAGCATCGCCCATGTGATGCCGCAGCTCGGCTATCTGACGCCGACCAAGGACGGCAAGCGCAATCTGCCGGCCAGCTACTTCATCGATCTGGCGACATGGCAGCGCATCAACCTGGTCTATACTGCCAGGGCGATGACGCATCTGCGCCAGATCCGCTATGAGGCCGAACGCGCCGACCTGGTCGACCGCTTCATCCACATCGTCGAGCACCGTTACGGGCACGCGCTGGCGGCGCTGGTCGAGAAGGCCAAGATCGAGCTGACCGACCGGTTATCGACCGATGTGACGGTCGCGCTGTCGGGGGTAAAGTTCGCCGCCGAAATCACGCGAGCCGGGCTGGAATCAACGATTGACCGGGACATCGAGCGGGTGACCGCCACGGTGGCGCAGACCATTCAAGATGCGCAGGTGAAACCGTCCGACATCACCGCGGTCTTCCTGACCGGCGGATCGACGGCCATCCCGCTGGCCAGGCAGCAGATCCTGGCGCTGGTCCCGCAAGCATCAGTCATCGAAGGCGACATGTTCGGCTCGGTCGGGCTTGGCCTGGCGTTGGATGCCCAGCGGAAGTTCGGCTAGCGCAGTCTATTCCGGCACTTTCGTGCCCAGATGCGCCTTGAGCGCCATCTGCGCGAGGCTCGCCTGCCTGTCGCGGTGGGTGATCATGGCGAAATCGCGCTTCGGCAGGTCGATCGGCACCGCGCGCAAACTGCCCTCGGCAACCGCGCGCGCGACGACGAGTTCCGAGATGATGGTGGCGCCGGCGCCGGCCTCGACCGCCTGACGAATGGCCTCGTTGCTGGGCAACACCAGAAATATCTGCAGCTCGGCGAACGAAATCCCTTCGCGACCTGCAATATCCTCCAGCACCTCGCGCGTTCCCGAGCCGGCTTCGCGGATGATCCAGCGCAGTCCTTTGATGTCGGGATGCCCGTGCGACAGTTCGGCGATCTCGGGATGCGAACGCCCCACGACCAGAACCATGCAATCGACGTCGACCTTGGCGCGTCGAAGAATGTCGGATTCGGTGCGCCCCTCGACCAGGCCGAAATCCGCTGTGCCGTCGAGAACGTTGGTCTCGACCTGCCTGGTGTTGCCGATGGTGACGCTCAGCCTGACGGCGGGGTAGGCTTCGTGGAAGGTGGCCAGCCGGCGCGGCAGCCAGTAGCTGGCGATGGTCTGGCTGGCGGCTATCGACAGGCTGCCTGATATCGTCTGCGAGACATGCTCCAGCACATTGTTGGCGGCAGCGGCGCGCTCGAGAACGGCCTTGGCCTCGGGCAGGAACCTGAGCCCGGTCTGCGCCAACTCGATGTTGCGGCCGACGCGGTTGAACAGTTTTACGCCGTGCTGCTGTTCGAGCGAGCGGATGGCGGCCGACGCCGCCGACTGGGAGATGCCCAGCAACTCTGCCGCCCTGGTCATATGGCCGCGCTCGGCGACGGCGACGAAGATGCGCAACTGATCGAGAGTCATGACGAATTAAGAAACAAATTCGATCGGAATTACAAGAGCAACTTGTTAGACAGATCGATTGCTTTGTTCTAAGTTTCTGCTCGGAATTGGAAAAATATCGCGGCTGAGTCGCGAGGGTTAGAAATTGATGGGGCGGTTCAAGTCTTTGTTCGCACACTGGACGCGCAGCCTGAGGCGGCGCGTCGCCGGCGAACGCTACCACCCTGAGCAGCACTATATGCGCGGTCCCGGACCCAAGACGAGAGCCAAGAACGCGGACCGCAAAAGCGCGCCCGGATCATGAGGCACGCAGCGCCACGCGGCGCCAATTCCGCACCGTCGCAACGGCCGCTTGCCGACACGCGCGCACCCGACGAGGGCGATGGCGTCGACACCTCGCCCAGCATCTCCGACAGCATCGCCAAGACCACCTGCTATATGTGCGCCTGCCGCTGCGGCATCGACGTCCACCTCAAGGACGGCAAGGTCCGCTACATCAACGGCAACAAGGACCATCCGGTCAATCGCGGCGTGCTGTGCGGCAAGGGCAGCGCCGGCATCATGCAGCACTACAGCCCGGCGCGGCTGAAGAAGCCGCTGTTGCGCAGCGGCCCGCGCGGCTCGGGCGAGTTTCGCGAAATCGAATGGGAAGAAGCGCTTTCCATCGCCACTGACAGGCTTTCCAACATCCGCCGAACCGATCCCAAAAAGCTTGCTTTCTTCACCGGGCGCGACCAGTCGCAATCGCTGACCGGCTGGTGGGCGAGCCAGTTCGGCACGCCGAACTTCGCCGCCCATGGCGGCTTCTGCTCGGTCAACATGGCAGCCGGTGGCCTCTACACGATCGGCGGCTCGTTCTGGGAGTTCGGCGAACCCGATTGGGACAACACCAGATACTTCATGCTGTTCGGCGTCGCCGAGGACCATGATTCCAATCCGATCAAGATCGGCTTGGGCAAGCTCAAGGCGCGCGGCGCCAAGGTGGTTTCGATCAACCCGTGCCGCACCGGCTATAACGCCATTGCCGATGACTGGATCGGCATCCGGCCCGGCACCGACGGGCTGTTCGTCTTCGCGCTCATCCATGAATTGCTGAAAGCCGGCCGCGTCGATCTCGATTATCTGCTGCGCTACACCAACGCTCACATGCTCGTCATCCAGGACCCGGGCGCTGCCGATGACGGCCTGTTCGTGCGCGACGGCGACGGCAATCCGCTGGCCTGGGACAGAGTGGCGAAGACGCCAGTCAACGCCACCGACGCCGAGGCGAAACCGGCGTTGACCGGCAGTTTCACCATAGACGGCCGCCGCTGCGTGCCTGTCTTCCAGCTTGTCGCCGACCGCTATCTCGAGGAAAGCTACGCGCCGGATGCGGTCGCCGCACGCTGCGGCATCCCTGCCGACACGATCCGGCGGATCGCCGCCGAACTGGCGCATGTCGCCTTCGAGCAGACCATCGAACTGCCGATAGCGTGGACCGACTGGGCCGGGCGTCAGCACGAGACGATCAAGGGGCGGCCGGTCTCGATGCACGCGATGCGCGGCATCTCGGCCCATTCGAACGGTTTTCATACATGCCGCGCCATCCATCTGCTGCAGGTGCTGCTCGGCACGGTGGATGTTCCCGGCGGATTTCGCTTCAAGCCGCCCTACCCCCGATCGGCGCCGCCGGAATTGAGGCCCGCCGGCAAGAATGTCAGGCCGATGATGCCGCTCGAGGGCATGCCGCTCGGTTTCGTCTGCGGGCCGGACGATCTGCTGGTCGATGATGCCGGCGTGCCCGTTCGTATCGACAAGGCCTATTCCTGGGACGCGCCGCTTGCCGCGCATGGCCTCATGCACACGGTGATCCGCAACGCCTGGGCCGGCGACCCCTACAGGATCGACACGCTATTCATGTACATGTCGAACATGGCCTGGAACTCGTCGATGAACACCGTCGAGACGATGGCGATGCTGACCGACAGCGATGAAGACGGCAACTATAGGATTCCCTTCATCATCTATTCCGACGCCTATTATTCCGAGACCGTGCCGTTCGCCGATCTGGTGCTGCCGGACACCACCTATCTCGAACGGCATGACTGCATCAGCCTGCTCGACCGGCCGATCAGCCATGCCGACGGGCCGGGCGATGCGATCCGTCACCCGGTGATCGAGCCGGACCGCGACGTCAGGCCGTTCCAGACGGTTTTGATCGAGCTCGGCGCGCGGCTCGGCCTGCCCGGTTTCGTTAATGACGACGGCACGGCCAAATACCGCGACTATGCCGACTACATCGTCAACCATGAACGCACGCCGGGCATCGGCCCGCTTGCCGGCTGGCGCGGCAAGGACGGGACCTCGATCGGCAGAGGCGAGGTCAATCCTGACCAGTTGCAGCGCTACATCGACAATGGCGGCTTCTGGCATCACGATTTTGCCGACGACCAGCGCTACTACAAGATGGCCAACCGCTCCTATCTGGACTTCGCGGAAAGCATGGGTTTCATCCCGAAAGCCGAGCCGATCGTCTTCCAGCTTTATTCCGAGCCGCTGCAGCGTTTTCGCCTTGCCGCGCGCGGCCATGGAAAGGTGCTGCCGCCGGAAGCCGAGCGCGGCCGCATCGAGACTTATATGGACCCGCTGCCCTTCTGGTACGCGCCTTTCGAAGAGGCATCGGTCGACCTGCAAAAGTATCCGCTGCATGCACTGACGCAGCGGCCGATGCACATGTATCACTCCTGGGGTTCGCAGAACGCCTGGCTGCGGCAGATCACCAGCCAGAACCGGCTGTTCGTGCATCACCAGACTGCGGCCGGCCTCGGGCTGGTCGATGACGACTGGGTGTGGGTCGAGAGCATCAACGGCAAGGTCAAGGGACAGATCAAGCTGGTCGACGGCGTCAATGCGGATACGGTCTGGACATGGAACGCCATCGGCAAAAGGCGCGGCAGCTGGGGGCTGAAGGACGATGCGGCGGAATCCAACCGCGGCTTCCTGCTCAATCACATCATCGGCGACCAGACTTCTGCCGACGCCAACGGCAAGCGCTATTCGAATTCCGACCCGGTCACCGGCCAGGCGGCATGGTTCGACCTGCGCGTGCGCATCGTCAAATGCGCGACCGAGGAAGCCGGCTTCACCGAGCCGCAATTCGAGCGTTTTCAGCAGCCGCCGCATTTCGAGCCTTCGCCCGACAAGCTGACTTTCGGGGCCGAATTCCGCCGAGCAAGAGAGGCCGCCGAATGACCTGTCTTCCCGCACATACCGACAAGAAGCTCGGCCTGGTGATCGACCTCGACACTTGCGTCGGCTGCCAGGCCTGCGTCACCGCTTGCAAGGAATGGAACACCGGCGGCCACATGGCGCCGCTGACCGACATCGATCCCTATGGCGGCAACGTCGACGGCGTCTGGTTCAACCGTGTCCACAGCTACGAGCACACAACGGAGATGGGCGGGCGCACGGTCAATTTTCCACGCTCCTGCCTGCATTGCGAGACGCCGGCCTGCGTCACCGTCTGCCCGACCGGCGCCTCCTACAAGCGAGCCTCGGACGGCATCGTGCTGATCGACGAGGACAAATGCATCGGCTGCAAATTGTGCAGCTGGGCCTGCCCCTATGGCGCGCGCGAATTCGACACCGATGTCGGTGTGATGAAGAAATGCACGCTGTGCGTCGACCGCATCTACAATGACAATCTGG
Source organism: Mesorhizobium sp. P2_H9 (assembly GCF_056403215.1). NCBI lineage: Bacteria > Pseudomonadati > Pseudomonadota > Alphaproteobacteria > Hyphomicrobiales > Phyllobacteriaceae > Mesorhizobium > Mesorhizobium sp. P2_H9. The sequence continues at coordinate 64,446 of NZ_JBFUFX010000004.1, forward strand.
CGGAGGAAGACCGCGTGCCGGCCTGCGTCGCCGCATGCCCGACCAGCGCCCGGCATTTCGGCGATCTCGGCGATCCGCTGTCGGCGGTCTCGCTGCTGGTGGCCGAGCGTGGCGGCGTCGACCTGATGCCGGAGATGGGCTACAAGCCGACCAACAAGTACCTGCCGCCGCGCGCCCACACCACACGCGCCGCATCGGTGGCCGCACCGGCGCTCGAAACCGTGCGGGCCGAGGGCGGGTTCCTTGGCTGGGTCGACCGCATGCTTTCGAACTGACATCCATGCATCCAGCCTTTTCCGTCGTCTTCTTCACCACCGCCACGGGCGCCGGCTACGGCCTGCTCGCGCTGCTTGGCGTGCTCGCCGGCCAAGGGTTTATCCCGCCGGATTTCTGGCTGGGACTGGTCGGCATGGGATTGGCGCTTGGTTTGATCGCGGCCGGCCTGTTGTCGTCGGCCGGACATCTCGGAAGACCCGAACGCGCCTGGCGGGCATTCTCGCAATGGCGAAGCTCATGGCTGTCGCGCGAAGGCGTTGCCTCGGTCGCCACCTTTATCCCGGCAGGGCTGTTCGGCATCGGCTGGGTGTTTTTCGGCCGCACCGACGGCTGGGTGGCCATCGCCGGGGTGCTGTCGGCTGTCGGCGCGGTTGTCACTGTCTGCACCACCGGCATGATCTATGCCTCGCTGAAGCCGATCGCCCAATGGCACAGCCGCCATACCTTGCCGGCCTATCTGATCTTTTCGGCGATGACCGGCAGCGTGATTTTGAACGCGCTGCTGCGAGGGTTCGGCTTGGGCTCGACCATGCTTCTGGCATCTTCGCTGCTGCTGATCTTGCTTGGCTGGGGCTGGAAGCTGGCGACATGGCACTACAATGATGCGCTGGAAATCCCGACCAACGCCAACACCGCGACCGGGCTCGCGGGTGGTACGGTGCGGTCGCTTGAGTGGCCGCATACCGAGGAAAACTATTTGCTCAAGGAAATGGGCTTTCGCATTGCGCGCAAGCACAGCGTGCGGCTGCGCCAGATCACGCAGGTTCTGGCTTTCGCGCTGCCCGTCATGCTGCTGGTCGCCGCTTTCGCCTTGCCATGGCCGTTCGCGGCGGTGGTTTCGGCGCTCGCCGCCATCGCCCAATTCGCCGGCATGCTGGTCGAGCGCTGGCTGTTCTTCGCCGAAGCGAAGCACACCGTGACACTCTACTACGGTCGGTAGAGTTCAACCCGGCCGCAGCATCGAGCGGGAGATGGCGAAGATGCGGTCGCTGCCGAGCATATAGGCCATCAGCGTCTCCAGCCGGAACAGCCCGGCATAGGCGCGGTCGAGTACGTTGAGCGAGCCGGTATAGGCGCCGAAAGCCGGCATGATCATGCGGCCGCCATCGCCGGCAAAGCAGCGTCGCCGTACCGAGCGGCCGCGCTGGACGATGCGGGCGCACGGATGCAGATGGCCGGCGACTTCGCCCTCCACCCTCACCGCTGAAGGCTCGTGCCGAAACAGCAGCGACCCTATGGCCAGTTCGCGCACGGTTTCGCCGGGCAGGTCAGCCGGCGCATCCGGGTCATGGTTGCCGGCGACCCAAAACCAGTCGCGGCCCGCCATCAGCGCTTCCAGTCTTTCCCGGAAACTAGCATGCATGCGCTCGGCGCCGCCGCCATCGTGGAAGCTATCGCCCAGGCTGATGACGATCGCCGGCTGGTAGTCTGATATCACCGCCTGCAGCCGCAGCAAGGTCGCGCCGGTGTCGTAAGGCGGGATCAGCGTGCCGCGCCTGGCGAGCGACGAACCCTTTTCCAGATGCAGGTCGGACACTGCCAGCAGCCTGAGGTCGGGAAAATAGAGCACGCCACGCGGATCGCACACGGCGCGCTCGCCGGCGATGCCGACCATGTCGGCCTCGGCAATCAGCGATGCGCGTGCCAGCGAAAAATTCATCGCAATCCAAAACTCATCTTTGGCCCATGGCCTCCTCGACCAGATCGGCGGCTTCCATCAAAAGCGATTCATTGGCGCCGCCATTCACCGATTCCTTGCCGATCTCCAGCATGATCGGCACCGCCAGCGGCGAAATCTGGTCGAGATGCTTATGCATGATTCGACCACGGACACGCGAGAGCATCTCGGCAAGTCTGCTGACATCGAGCAGCCCGGACGAGGCGTCGGTGCGCGTCGCCTGCAGCAGAATATGGTCCGGCTCGTGGCTGCGCAGCACATCGTAAATTAGGTCGGCCGACACCGTCACCTGCCGGCCGCTCTTCTCCTGGCCGGGAAAGCGCTTTTCGATCAGCCCGGCGATTACGGCGCAATTGCGGAAGGTGCGCTTCAGCATCCAGCTGTCGTTCAGCCAAGCCTCGAGATCGTCGCCCAGCATATCCTCGTCGAACAAGGCAGCCAGCGACGGCTTCTTCGCCTTGAACAGCGCTGCCATGTCGTCCAGCGCCCAGACGGCCAGCGAATAGTCGGTGGCGACGAAGCCGAGCGGCCGAGCGTTGGCGCGCTCCAACCGGCGCGTCAGAAGCATGCCGAGCGTCTGGTGCGCCAGCCGGCCTTCGAAGGGATAGGCGACCATGTAGTGGCGGTTGCCGCGCGGAAAGGTCTCGACTAGCAGGTCGCCGCGCTTCGGCAGCACCGACTTTTCCTTCTGCAGGCGCAGCCAGTCGGCGACCTGTTCGGGCAGTGCCTGCCAGCGATCGCTGTCAGCCAGCATGCCGCGCACCTGGTCGGCGAGATAGGTCGACAGCGGAAACTTGCCGCCGGCATAGGACGGCACGATGATGTTGGCGCCGGCGCCGTTGGAGACGACGCATTCGTTTTCCCGGATGCCTTCGAAGTGCAGCACCTTGCCGGCGAACAGGAAATTGTCGCCGGGCCGCAACGTCTCGGCAAAATACTCCTCGATCTTGCCGAGCACCGGGCCGCCGCGCCCGGCCATGCCCCGTCCCTGCCTGACATAGCGGACATTGAGCTCAGGCATCTCGACGATGGTGCCAACGTTCAGCCGGTATTGCTGCGCAATACGCGGATTGGAGACGCGCCACAGCCCGTCCTTGGTCTGGCGAATGCGGGCGTAGCGTTCATAATTCTTTAGCGCGTAGCCGCCGGTGGCGACGAAATCGACGACGCGGTCGAACGTCTCGCGCTCCAGCCCAGCGTACGGCGCGGCACTGCGCACCTCTTCAAAGAGAAGATCGGCATTGAAGGGCGCGCCGCAGGCGACGCCCAGCACGTGCTGCGACAGCACGTCGAGCGCGCCATTGATCAGCGGCGGCGTGTCCTGCGCGCCGAGATAGTTGGCGTCCAACGCTGCCCGGCACTCCAGCACCTCAAAGCGGTTGGCCGGGATCAGGATCGCCTTTGACGGCTCGTCCATCCGGTGATTGGCGCGGCCGATGCGCTGCGCCAGCCGGCTGGCGCCCTTGGGAGCACCGACATGCACGACCAGGTCGACATCGCCCCAGTCGATGCCGAGATCGAGCGTCGAGGTGGCGACGATGGCGCGCAGCGCGTTGTCGCCCATTGCCTTTTCGACGCGCCGGCGCTGGCCGACATCGAGCGACCCATGATGCAAGGCGATCGGCAGCGAGTCCTCGTTGGACCGCCACAGCTCCTGGAAAAGCAATTCGGCCTGACTGCGGGTGTTGACGAACAGCAGCGTCGTGCGATGACGCTTGATCGCCTCATAGATTTCGGGAATGGCGTAGCGGGCCGAGTGCCCGGACCACGGCACACGCTCCTGCGAATCGAGGATGGAGATGTCCGGCTTGGCGCCGCCGGTGACGGTGATCAGCCCGGCCATAGCGCCCTGTGGGTTCTGGCTGACGAGCCAGCAGCGCAATTGATCCGGCTCGGCCACCGTCGCAGACAATCCAATGGTCTGCAGGCCAGGAACGATGCTGCGCAACCGCGCCAGCCCGAGCGCCAGCAGATGTCCGCGCTTCGATATCACCAGCGAATGCAACTCATCGAGCACGACGTAACGTAGGTCTTCGAAGAAGCGCCTGGCATCGGGTGCCGCGATCAGTAGCGCCAGTTGCTCGGGCGTGGTCAACAGGATGTCGGGCGGCACCAGCTTCTGCCGCTGGCGCTTGTGCGCCGGCGTGTCGCCAGTGCGCGTCTCGATGGTGACCGGCAGGCCGATCTCTTCCACCGGCTTGCCGAGATTGCGCTCGATGTCGACGGCCAGCGCCTTCAGCGGCGAAATGTAAAGCGTGTGGATGCCGCGATGCGCTTGTCCCGGCTTTCGTCTCGGACGGTTGGCGAGCTCGGTCAGCGACGGCATGAACCCGGCCAGCGTCTTGCCGGCGCCGGTCGGCGCGATCAGCAGCACCGATTGGCCGGCTTGCGCCCTTGCCAGCAATTCGACCTGATGGGCGCGCGGCGACCAGCCTTTTTCGCCGAACCATCTTATAAATGGCTCGGGCAGGGCCACGGCGGCATTCTGTTCGGCAAGGCGCGGCTGCTCTGTCACCCGCCAGAGGTAGCGCGAGCGCGCGCGATCGCCAAGCAGAATCGGAACAAAAGGGGATCGTCTTTTCCCCTTTCCCCCTTGTGGAGGAAGATGGGGCGTTACAGCCTACGCCACCTGCTCGATGCGCAGCATATGATTGTCCCAGACGTAATCCGGTTCGGAGCGTGCCGCGCCGCCGGCTTCGACGATGTCACCGGCGCCTGTCGTTGCCATGAAGCTCGCCTTATCGGGCGCCACGCCGCAGACCTCGGCCAGCGACCGGGTGGCGACGATGCGGCCGCTGGCCGCGTCGATCACCGCCAGCGAATTGCCCTCCGGCGAGGACACGGCGACGATCCCCCTCGCCGGATTGGCGGCGACCGAGCCGATGTAGTTGCGGAAGCCGGAGAGCACGTCCTGCGGCATATCGAGCAGCTGCAACTCCTTGCCGCGCGCGGTGCGGCCGACCAACAGAGGACGGTCGGTGCCCGGCCCGCGGTACTGGCAGCCGAACCAGACGGTGCCGGACTGATCGGCATCCATGTGACGGATCGACAGCTGGTGCAGTGCGGCCGGCAATTCATGCTTTTCGATGAGATCGCCGGTGACGCGGTCGACCAGCACATAGGACGGCTTCATCGTCGCGATGTTGAGCTCGGCGCGGCCGAAATCTGGATGGGTTTCGATGCCGCCATTGGCAATGGCCAGGGTCCTGCCGTCGCCCAGCAGCAGAAGCTCGTGCGAGCCCATGCCGTAGGTCGGAAACTCGCCGATGCGGTTGAATTTCGCCCGCGCGTCATAGACGCCGACGACCCCGGCGGCGTTGTCGAAATCATTCTCGGTGGCGTAGAGCAGCGCGCCATCGCCAGAGAACACGCCGTGGCCGAAGAAGTGCCGGCCAGCGATGCTGGCGATGGTCTGCGGCTTGTCGCGGCCGGTGTGATCGAAGACCACGGCGAAGGTGCCGGGCTGCCTGGCGAAGACCACCGAGCGCTTCGACACTGGATCGAAGGTGACGTCATGACCGCGATCGGGCAGGTCGATCGCATGCAGCACCTTGCCGGAATCGGAGAGGATCGCCGCGCCATGGCTGCCGTCGCGCTTTACGAAAGCGGTGGCGAAGACAGCGTCGGCATCGAGCGTCTTTGCCCAAGCCGACGGCGCCATAGCTGCCACAAAGCCGGCACCTGCGGCCCTCAGGAAATCGCGGCGGTCGATCAGCGGCGTTCTCATGATCAGTCCCCGTCGAGCGAGGAAAAGCCAGCGGTCAGGCCGAATTCGGCGGTCAGCCTGGTGCCTATCAGCGTCGACAGGCTCGAAGTGATCAGCGCGAAATGGTCGAGTTTGTCACGCAGCACCGGATCGGCGAGCGCCTTGTCGATCGGACCCTGGATGGACTTCGCGGTCGCGACGCCGTTGACCAGCTGGATATGGATCGAGTCCGCCATCCAGCGCGCATCTTCCGGCAGCGCGTCACCCAGTTGCGAGGCCTGGAATAGCGTATCGATGCCGGATAGATTTCCAGCCAGTGACGTGGCGGTGTTTTGCGAGCGCCAATAGATCGCCTGCCTGGGTTTGTCGGCTTCCGGCTTACCGCCGAGAAAGCCTTTCAGGCGTACGTCGCGGACCATATCCAGCTCATTGATGAAGACACCGACCAGTTCGGTCACCGCTTCGGTGCCATCGCGGTAGAGCGCGTTTTGCGGTCCGGGATTGGCCCAGAGCGCGGCAAACCCATCCGGTCTGTTCCAGGCGTCGCTGACATCGGCGGCCATGGTTTCGATGTTACCGGCGACCGCCGCGCCATAGGCGCAGCGATAGGGATCGCCCTTGCCGGCGAGCGTCTCGGCGCCGTCGCCGTAGAGCACGAATTCCAACGCGCCCAGGCCCTGCATGGCGACGCTCTTGCCGGCCAGCTGAGCCGGATCGGTGGCGGTCGGATCCTTGCCGGCCAATGCCGCCTGGACCTGCTTGAGGCCGATGCTCTTGCGATCCGGCCAATAGAGCATGCGTTCCAGCCGGTTGTTCTCCTTGATCGGCCCGAAACTGATGATTTCGGCGGAAGACCAGGCTTCGACCGTGGCCGAGAATTCGGCGCGTGCCGCATCGAGATCGGCTTGCGAGGCCGCGTCGCACAGCGTGTGCATTGCCTTGGTCAAACGTCCCGCATGGTCATGCAAGCCGGCATAGGCCGGGCGGACAAAGCCGTCGATCGCCCGCTGGATGATTTCGGAGGCCTTCACCGTCGCGGATGCGGGCAAGGCCCCGAACAGAACCAGCGGAAGAACGAGAACCAGCGCAGAACGCTTCAACATCAGAGTGACTCCAGGAATTTGACCAGCGCATCGCGGTCGGCAGCAGTGGCGGCGGCAAAGCGGTCGCGCGCCTTCTGGCCCTCGCCACCATGCCACAGGATGGCCTCATCAAGGCTGCGAGCGCGCCCATCATGCAGGAAAAAAGCGTTGCCGTTGACGGTTTGGGTCAGGCCGATGCCCCATAGCGGTGGCGTGCGCCATTCGCTGCCGGTGGCGTCGCCCACGGCCTGCCCATCGGCGAGATCAGGCCCCATGTCATGCAACAGAAAGTCGGAATACGGCCAGATCAATTGAAAGGCCTGCGCCTTGTTGGGCGTGTCGCGACGGGTGACGAATTTCGGCGTGTGGCAGGCAATGCAGCCGATGTCGTAAAAGATCTTCTTTCCGGCGAGCACTTGGCGCGCGTCGACGTCGCGCCGCGCCGGCACGGCAAGGTTCTGCGAATAGAAGGTGACGAGATCCATGATCGGCGGTGGTGCCTCGACCGGACCGAGGCGTTTTTGCACGCCGTTCGGCATGGCCAGGCATTTCTGCTCGGCTGCGGTGCAGTCGCCCCAATGATCAGGCACTTCCGGCGTCGAAATGCCGATGTCGCCGGCGAAAGCATCCGCTGCTTGTTCGCGGATCGACGGCGTCTGCGCCTTCCAGCCGAAACGGCCGAGCGTTAGCGTACCGCTCCTGATGTCGCGCACGATGTTGGGCCTGCCGGAAATGCCGTCATTGTTGCGGTCGTCCGGTTCGGCGTTGGCGAGAATGTCGGCCGCAGCGATCTGCTCGATCAGGCCGAGCCCGATCATCGGCGGCGTCAGGCGCGGCGACAGTGTGGTGTGCGGATCGAGCGGCCCGTAGGCCAGATTGTCGACCGAATAACTGGGCTTGCGCAGCGAAACGACACTGCCGTCGCCGAGCGTCACCTGCTCTTCCCGATAGTCGACATGCATCTTGCCTTCGCCCGGCAGGCCCGGAACGGCCAAGTCCTGCAATTGGGTGCCATAGACCGGGTCGGGGAAATTGAGCACCTTTTGGTCGGCGATCTCGGCCTTCTCTTCCGCGCTGCTCGCTTGTCGCGCCAGCCGCAGGAACATCGAGGTGGTGCCGGCATCGCCCTCCGGCGGATGACCGCGGCCGTCCTTGAGATGGCAGTTCTGGCAGGCCCGCTCATTGAACAGCGGGCCAAGCCCGTCCGAGGCTTGCGTCGACGACGGCGACGACACCCAGTTCTTGCGGAAAAGCGCATTGCCGAGCTTGAAAGTGCCCTCTTCCTCGAAGGTGATGTTGGCGGCGGATTGCGAGAACGCGTCCCTGTCGACGCCCTTCCTCGACGTGCCGGCGCCGCCCTGCATCAGCTCGAATGGCTCGGGCTTGGAGAAATCTGTGGTCGGCCGGGTGACGGCAATGACGCGCGCCAGGTCTTTCGGCGTGAGGTCCGAGCGGCTGGCGGCAAAGCCCACCGGTTCCGGCGCGCCGGCCTGGGCCGAAGCAGTAAGCGTCGCCACGACGGCAAGCGAAACGCCGCGAAACATCTGGTGTCGCGGGTTTTTCCGGGGCGACAGGCCGTCGTCGGCCTGCCGTAGGCGGCGCAGAACGTCTAAGGGGCGCCGCATTCCCGCATGTCCTTATTCCGCTTCGTCGGCCGATGCCGCGTTGAGCTGGCCGTATTTTTCCTCGCCGATCGAGGCAAGCAGGTCTAGTTGCGTCTCGAGGAAGTCGATGTGACCTTCCTCGTCGGCCAGCAATTCCTCGAACAGTTTCATCGTCACGTAGTCGCCTGCTTCTTCACAGATCTCGCGCGAGCGCCTGTAGGCGGTGCGTGCGTCATATTCGCCGGCAAGATCGGATTCGAGCACTTCCTTGACGTTCTGCCCGATGCGCAAAGGCGCCACGGATTGCAGGTTCGGATGTCCCTCGAGGAAGATGATACGGGCCACCAGCCGGTCGGCATGGTGCATCTCCTCGATCGATTCAGCGCGTTCCTTCTTCGCCAGCTTGGCGTATCCCCAGTCTTCCAGAAGACGGAAATGCACCCAGTATTGGTTGACCGCCCCAAGCTCCAGAAACAGCGCCTCGTTAAGCCGCTCGATGACCTGCTTTTCGCCTTTCATGGGTTCTGCTCCCGTATTGGACGCGCAGGCCTCTGACGCGATCCAGATGTGAAACGATGTCCACGCCGTTCGCCTCCGAGCGGGCGTGGTAATTTTCGGTGACCCGAATGATCGTTTCGACCACATTTGGGAAGCAGCCGCAACAGCGACCGCGCTTCTGCATGGCGTGATAGATCTTCGCCGGCACGATGAGCTGCCACGGATCCTGATCGAGCAGTGCGACGATCGTCTGCTCGATTTCCTTCTCCGTGATGATGTTGCAATGGCAGATCAGCATCGACTTGCTCTGGCTGACGGCGCGCTCCTCCGCACCGTGTGGCTTGTTTCTTGGTCAGACCTTACTTGAACACTTTGTCCGGCGCATCGAGGCTGTCGGACCCTTCGAAAGCGATGTTGTTGAGCTTGAGGGCGCCAACGGCGCGTTCGATCGACTTGGTCTGGTCGATCAGCGCGTCGATTGCCGCCTGAACGGTTGCATTGCCTTGCGCGTTGCCCTCGGCGATCTGCTGGTCATAGGCCTCGCCGGCCAGGGCGCGGGCCTTGATGGCTTCCATCTTGGCGACCGAGACATCCAGCTTGTCCGACAGTTCTTTGTCGATCGCCGGATCGGCGGCCTTGACCATGTCGTGCACCGACGGCCCCTGAACCACGGTGCCGTCGAGGCGCGTGTAGCTGGCGAGATAGGCGGCGCCGATGCCGATGGCGTCATAGAGATGGGAGATATAGGTGTTGTCGGAGAAGCAGTCATGCTCCTCTTCCGGATCGTGCAGCAACAGGCCGAGCTTCATGCGCTCGCCGGCCAGTTCGCCATAGGACAGCGAGCCCATGCCGGTGAAGATCACCGAGATGGCGGTGTTCGGCTCACCGTCGACGAGGTTTTTGCGGGCGGCGCCGTCTTCCTTCCAGTTGCCAACCATCTCCTGCAGGCCGGAAACCAGAAGGTCGCTCGCGGATTTCAGATATTGCGCGCGCCGGTCGCAATTGCCGCCGGTGCAATTGGCAAGGTCATAGTCCGTGTAGGGCCGCTCGCCGGCGCCGGGGCCGGTGCCATGCAGGTCCTGGCCCCAGAGCAGGAATTCGATGGCGTGATAGCCGGTGGCGACATTGGCCTCGATGCCGCCGGCCTCCTGCAGCGTGCCGGATAGGAATTCCGGCGTCAGGTTGGTGGCATCGACCTTCTTGCCGTTGATCTCGATCGACTTGTTGGCGATCACATTGGCGGTGTAGAGCGCGTTGGCGTCGGACTCGGTGCCGTAGCTCTTGGCGACATAGTCGATCAGGCCTTCGTCCAGCGGCCAGGAGTTCACCTTGCCTTCCCAGTCGTCGACGATCTTGTTGCCGAAACGGTAGACTTCGGTCTGCTGGTAGGGGATGCGCGATGCCTTCCAGGCCTCGCGCGCGGCGGTCAGCGTTTCCACCGAAGGCTTGGCAAGCAGCGCATCGACGGCCGTGTCGAGCGCCTGCGCCGTGGTCAGCGAATCCTCGTATTTGGCGAGCGCGATGTCCGAATAGGTCTTGATGACCGCCTTGGCATCGGTTTCCGCCTTAGCCGGCAGCACGAACACTGCCGTCGTCAGCAGTGCCGTGGCGCCGATCGCAGCAAGCCTTGAGCCATACCGTGCCGTGATCATCGCTCTCATGATTGTCGTCTCCTCAGGAATTTCAGTGAAATGTCGGCGCCGACGGCGCAGCAATGGATGATCGGCGCCGCGGCATGCATCTGCCATCGGGCGAAAAAGAGGCCGCGACACGGGCGCGATTTGCTAAAGAAAGACACCGAAATGCCTCCAATCGAAAGGGTTCAAGGCCCAGACATCAAAGGGATGCGCTTGCTGCGCGAGGCTCCCATAAAGCGGCGGCGGGGCGGGAAGTCAACTGGCACGGACAAGAAAAATCAATTGAAACAACAGTTTAGAATTATTCTAAACTGTAACTGTCAACTTTAACCGCCCCGCACATTGCACGGTTCAGGAACGCGGCGATTGACAGGTGGCCATCCCGGGTGCGACCCGGACCGGGGCTCTTGCGACGGCGGCAGACAATCGCCACTTGGCCAGACGTCCTAGAATCGGTTGAGGAATTTGGGCTGCGATGAAGAACGGTGTGGTCATAGTCGGTGCGGGGCATGCGGGCGTGCAAGCGGCCGCCAGCCTGCGCGAGGAGGGCTATGATGGGCCGGTGATCCTTACCGGCGACGAGAACGAGCTGCCGTATCACAAGCCGCCGCTGTCGAAGACCTTCATCAAGGACTCAGAGGCGAAACCGCAGCCATTGCGTGGCGAGGCCTTTTACATCGGCAGTGCCATCGACTACCGGCCGGGCATCCGCATAGACCGCATCGACGCCGGTGGCCGCAAGCTGGAGATTGAAGGCGGCGGCGCGCTGCCGTTTGACCGCCTGATCCTGGCGACCGGCTCGCGGCCGCGTCTTCTTCCGCTGCCAGGTTCCGACCTTTCCGGCGTGGTGTCGCTGCGTTCGATCGCCGATGCGCGGCTGATCCGGGAGCTCAGCGCGCACAGCGAGGATGTCGTCATTCTCGGCGGCGGATTCATCGGACTGGAGATCGCAGCCACCCTGAAAGCGGCCGGCCGCAAGGTGACCGTGGTCGAAGCCGTCGACCGGCTGCTTGGCCGGGCGGTGGCGCCAGTCATCGCCAGCCACGTCCGACAGCGGCTGGAGGCGACGGGCGTGCGCATCCTCACCGGCACCACCATTGCCCGGCTGGAAGGCGAGAACGGCCGTGTTTCGGCTGCGGTCACATCCGGTGGCGAGCGGCTGCCGGCGCAAATGATCATCATCGGCATCGGCGTCGTGCCCAATGTCGAATTGGCTGAGGCAGCCGGCATCGCCATTGCCAACGGCATCCGCGTCGACCAGCAGATGCGCAGCTCATTGCCGGAAATCCTCGCCATCGGCGACGCCGCCTCCTATCGGCACTGGTTCACCGGGGCGGACGTGCGGCTGGAATCGGTGCAGAACGCCACCGACCAGGCGCGGCTTGCGGCGCGCACCATCACTGGCCATGCCGACGCCTTTGCGGCGGTGCCCTGGTTCTGGTCGGATATCGGCGACATGAAGCTGCAGATGGTCGGGCTGACGTCGGGCGGCGACAGCCATGTCGTGCTGGGCGATCTGGGCGAGAACAAATTTTCGATCTATCACTATGCCGGAGACCGGCTGCTCGGGATTGAATCGGTCAACCGCCCCGGCGACCACATGCTTGGCCGCAAGATGCTCGGCGCCGGCTTCTCGCCAACGCCGCAGACGGTAGCAGAAGGCCCTGATGGGCTGAAGGCTGCACTGGCGGCGTTTCAGCAGGATGAACCGGCTAGGGCTGCGGGCTAGATGCGCTTACCCTCCCCCTTGTGGGGAGGGTCGCTGCGAAGCAGCGGGGCGGGGGTGCGGCACCGACCCCCACCCGGACCTTCGGTCCGACCTCCCCACAAGGGGGAGGTAGGGGTCGCGGCTCAGGCAGCGCAGACTTCGCGGATCGAGCTTTCCAGAATATCAAGCGCCTCGTTCATGACGTTGTCCTGGATGGTGATCGGGGCGAGGAAGCGGATGACGTTGCCGTAGACGCCGCAGGTCAAGAGGATCAGGCCCTTGTCGAGCGCCTTCAGCCGGATCGCATTGGCGATCTCGGCCGACGGCAGGCCCTTCTTGACGTCGTTGAACTCGACCGCGTTCATGAAACCGAGGCCCCGGATGTCGACAATCTCGGGCACGTCGTCGCGGATCGACTGCAGCCGCTGCTTCAGCCGCGCGCCCAGCGTGTTGGCGCGGTCGCAGAGCTTTTCCTCTTCGATCACGTCGAGCACCGCATGTGCCGCGGCAACACCGATCGGGCTGCCGCCATAGGTACCACCGAGCCCGCCAGGACCAGGCGCATCCATGATCTCGGCGCGGCCGGTGACCGCCGCCAGCGGGAAGCCGCCGGCCAGGCTCTTGGCCATGGTGGTGATGTCGGCCGCCACGTCGTGGTGATCCATAGCGAACATCTTGCCGGTACGGGCAAAACCGGTCTGCACCTCGTCGGCAATCAGCAGCATGCCGTGCTGGTCACAAAGTTTGCGCAGGGCCACCATGAATTCACGCGGCGCATCGTAAAAGCCGCCCTCGCCCTGCACCGGCTCGAGGATGATGGCGGCGACACGGGCCGGGTCGACATCGGCCTTGAACAGGCGGTCGAGTGCGGCCAGCGAATCGGCGACCGAGACGCCATGCAGCGGCACCGGGAACGGTGCGTGAAAAACATCGGCCGGCATGGCACCGAAACCGACCTTGTAGGGCACGACCTTGCCGGTCAGCGCCATGCCCATGAAGGTGCGGCCGTGGAAGCCGCCGGCAAAGGCGATGACCGCCGGACGGCCGGTGGCGTTGCGGGCGATCTTGACGGCGTTCTCGACCGCCTCGGCACCGGTGGTGACAAAAATCGTCTTCTTGTCGAACTTGCCGGGCAGCATCGCGTTCAGCCGTTCGGCCAGCCGCACATAGCTCTCGTAAGGCACCACCTGGTGGCAGGTGTGGGTGAAGCGGTCGAGTTGCGCCTTCACGGCCTCGATCACCTTGGGATGACGGTGGCCGGTGTTGACGACGGCAATGCCGGACGAAAAGTCGATGTAGCGGCGTCCCTCAACATCCCAGATTTCTGAATTCTCGGCGCGATCGGCATAGATCTGCGTGGTCATGCCGACGCCGCGCGAAATCGACTGGTTCTTGCGTTCGGAAATGGCTGAATTCTTCATGTCTCGTCCTCGCCGGGTCGGCGCCCGTTCTCGTTGGTAGCTGCTCCAGACCTCTTCTGACCTTATTTCACGTTTTCCTCAAGTCGGCACCATCGCCGGGCCATTGGGCCTGCCGTCCAGTTCTCAACCAGTCGACCGATACACGTACGACACAGGTTCCCTTTTCCTTGGGATCGATTATCCTTCCAGTCGTCTGCGACAGCTCGCCGGTCACGAGCGTCACAGGCTGATGAGGGATCCATGAGCAGGAACGCGACATCGTCCGCCCCGCAGCCTTCCAACCCTTTGTCATTTCCAGCCGCTCCCGTCCTTCTGGCCTGTGCATTGAGTTTGTTTCTGGCCGGCTGTCAGAAGCAGGAGGCGGCCGCGAAAAAACTGCCGGTCATGGTGCGCACCGAAACAGTGACGGTGGCTGACTATGCGCCAAGGACCTCGCTGACCGGCGTGATAGCGGCGCGCACGCTGAACAATCTGTCGTTTCGGGTCGGCGGCCGTGTCGCCGAACGGCTTGTCGATGTCGGCCAGCATGTCGACAAGGACGCCGTGCTTGCCCGCATCGATCCGCAGGAACAGGAATCCGATTTGCGCTCCGCCCAGGCCGACCTCGATGCGGCGCAAGCGCAGTTGACCCAGGCCACCGCGGCCTTCGAACGGCAGAAGACGCTGCTTGCCCAGGGGTTCACCACACGGCGCGACTATGATGCCGCCGACCAGGCGCTGAAGGTGGCGCAAGGCAGTGTCGATGCGGCGCAAAGCGCGCTTTCCAACGCCAAGGAGAACCTGTCCTTCACCGAACTCAGAGCCGGGGCCGCCGGCGTCATCACCGCACGCCAGGTCGAAGCCGGACAGGTGGTGCAGGCGGCGCAAACCGTCTTCACCGTCGCCGAGGACGGCGACCGCGATGCGGTGTTCAATGTGCAGGAAACCCTGGTCGCCAAGACCGCACCATCGCCGGCGGTAACCATCACGCTGTTGTCAGACCCGCAGGTCAAGGCGATGGGCAAGGTGCGCGAAATCGCGCCGGCGGTCGATCCGGCTTCGGGTTCGATCCGGGTCAAGATCGCCATTCCCGACACCCCCGCCGGCATGCCGCTGGGCGCGGCGGTCATCGGCTCGGTCAGCGCCCAGCCGTCGAAAGCCATCATCCTGCCCTGGCAGGCGCTGACCTCGAGCGAGGGCAGACCGGCGGTCTGGGTCGTCGATGCGTCGAGCAAGGCAGTGGCAACGGCACCGGTGAATGTTCTGGCCTTCGATTCCGGCATCGTCGTCATCGACAAGGGACTGGAGGCTGGACAAAGCGTCGTCACCGCAGGCGGCCAGTTGCTCTGCCCCGGCCAGACGGTCGAGATATCGGGAGCGGGACAATGAGCCGGCTGCCGCGCATCCCTGCCTTGCTTGGCCTGCTTACGCTCGGGTGGCTCGCCGCCTGCTCGCAGTCGGAGGAGAAGCCGCCCGAGATCATCCGGCCGGTGCTGTCGGTGGTGATCGAACCGCAAACCAGCCAGACATTCGGCTTTGCCGGCTCGGTCGAGCCACAATTCAGCGCCGATCTCGCCTTCCGCCTGCTTGGCCGGATCGTCTCCCGTGACGTCAAGGTCGGCGACATCGTCGGCAAGGGAACGACGATCGCCACACTCGATCCGACGGCGCTGGAGCTTGCGGTACAGGCGGCAAAGGCGGAACTCTCCAACGCCGAGGCGCAATTCGCCAATGCCGCCGCCAGCGAGGAGCGGCAGCGCCAGCTGCTCGCCGCCGCCAACACCTCGCAGGCCGTCTTCGATGCCGCGCAGCAAGCCAGGAAGGCAGCCGAAGCCGGCGTCGAAAAGGCCAAGGCAGCACTTGCCAAATCGCAGGAGCAGCTGGGCTATGCCCGTCTGTTTTCCGACTTCGACGGGGTCGTCACAGCGGTCGGCGCCGAGGTCGGCCAGACGGTTTCACCCGGCCAGACCGTCGTCACCGTGGCGCGTTCGGACCTGCGCGACGCGGTCGTCGACATTCCCGACCAGCTGACCGACGACCTCTCAGCCGGCACGCCGTTCGACATCATTCTGCAATCGCTGCCGACGATCCACACCGAGGCCAAATTGCGCGAGATCGCACCGCAGGCCGAAGGCTCGACGCGGACCCGCCGCGTCCGGCTGACGCTGACCGATCCGCCGCAGGCATTCCGGCTGGGTTCGACGGTGACGGCGACACGCGTGGCCACGGTTGCACCGACGATCGAACTGCCGCTGTCGGCACTGCTCGAGAAGAATGGCGCCGACAAGGTCTGGATTGTCGATGAGCAGACGTCGAGCGTGCGTTCGCGCGACATCAAGGTCACCGCCAAGGGTGCTGCCACCTTCATTGTCGCCGAAGGCCTCGAGGCCGGCATGCGCGTCGTCACCGCCGGCGTCCACAGCCTGGTGGAGGGCCAAAAGGTCAAGATCAGCCAAGGAGGGGCGACATGAAGGGGTTCAACCTCTCCGACTGGGCGCTCAACCACCGCTCGCTGGTCTGGTACTTCATGCTGGTCTTCGTCGTCGCCGGCGTCTTTGCCTATCTCAATCTCGGTCGTGAGGAAGATCCGAACTTCACCATCAAGACCATGGTCATCCAGGCCAACTGGCCGGGCGCCTCGGTCAACGAGACGGTGCGGCAGGTCACCGACCGCATCGAAAAGAAACTGGAGGAACTGGACAGTCTCGACTTCACCCGCTCGGTCACCACTGCGGGCAAGACCGTCATCTTCGTCAACCTGAAGGACACCACCAAGGCGCGCGATGTCGTGCCGAACTGGACCCAGGTGCGCAACATGGTCAACGACATCGCGCCGCAATTTCCGCAAGGCGTGCAGGGGCCGTTCTTCAACGACCGCTTCGGCGATGTCTTCGGCAATATATACGCCTTCACCTCGGACGGGCTGACGCCGCGCCAGTTGCGCGACTATGTCGAGGATGTCAGGACCAGGATCCTGGCCGTGCCGAACGCCGGCAAGGTCGATCTGGTCGGCGCCCAGGACGAAGCCATCTATCTCGAATTCTCGACCCGCCAGATCGCCGCACTCGGCCTCAACCAGCAGGCGATCGTGGCCAGCCTGCAGGCGCAGAACGCCATCACGCCGTCGGGCGTCGTCGAATCCGGCCCCGAGCGCGTCAGCGTACGCGTCGGCGGCCAGTTCACCTCGGAGGAGAGCCTGCGCGCCATCAATCTGCGCGTCAACGATCGCTTCTTCCGGCTGAGCGACGTGGCGACGATCCGGCGCGGCTACGCCGATCCACCGACGGCGCTGTTCCGCTTCAACGGCCAGGATGCAATCGGGCTGGCCATCGGCATGAAGCCCAACGCCAATCTGCTCGAATTCGGCGCCGCACTCGAGAAGGAAATGGACGCGGTGCTGGCCGACCTGCCGGTCGGCGTCGGCGTGCACCTTGTCGCCGACCAGCCTGTCATCGTCGAGGAGGCGGTTTCGGGCTTCACCCGGGCGCTGGCCGAGGCGGTCGCCATCGTGCTCGCAGTGTCTTTCATCAGCCTCGGCATGCGCGCCGGCTTCGTCGTGGCGCTGTCGATCCCGCTGGTGCTGGCCATCACCTTCACGGTCATGGCCTATCTCGGCATCTCGCTGCAGCGCATTTCGCTGGGCGCGCTGATCATCGCGCTCGGCCTGCTGGTCGACGACGCCATGATCGCCGTCGAGATGATGGTGGCGCGGCTGGAGGTCGGCGACACGCTGCGCAAGGCGGCGACCTACGTCTACACCTCGACCGCCTTCCCGATGCTGACCGGCACACTGGTCACGGTCGCCGGCTTTATCCCGATCGGCCTCAACAACAGCGCCGCCGGCGAATACACCTTCACGCTGTTCGTCGTCATCGCCGTGTCGCTTCTGGTGTCATGGATCGTCGCGGTGCTGTTTGCGCCGCTGCTCGGCGTCACCATCCTGCCGGCGACGATGAAACAACAGCATCACGACAAGCCCGGCCGTTTCACCAGCCTGTTCCGGCGCGTGCTGCTGGGCTCGGTGCGGCATCACTGGCTGACCATCATCGCCACGGTGCTGTTGTTTGCCGGCTCGATAGCCGGCTTCGGTCTCGTGCAGCAGCAGTTCTTTCCGCCTTCGGACCGGCCGGAACTGATCGTCGATTGGAACCTGCCGCAGAACTCGTCGATTACCGAGACCCGCGACCAGATCGAGCGCTTCGAAGGCCGCGCGCTGGCCGGCAATCCCGACATCGATCATTTCAGCTCCTATATCGGCCAGGGCGCGGTGCGTTTCCTGCTTGCCTTCGACGTCCAGCCGGCCAATCCCTATTTCGGCCAGACCGTCATCGTCACCAAGAGCATCGAGGCGCGCAACCGGCTGAAGCCGGTGCTGGAGAAGCTGCTGCGCGAGGAGTTCATCGGCACCGACGCCTTCGTCAAGCCGCTTGAGCTCGGGCCGCCGGTCGGCCGCCCCGTGCAGTATCGCGTCGGCGGTCCGGACATCCAGACGGTGCGCGAACTGGCGCAGCAATTCGCCGGCCTGATCTCGGTCAATCCGAAGCTGGCGGCACCGACTTTCGACTGGAACGAACCGCAGCGCGTGCTCAGGGTCGACGTGCTGCAGGACAAGGCGCGCCAGCTCGGCATCACCTCCTCAGACATCGCCAGCGCGCTGAACAGCACGGTAGGTGGCGCCACCATCACCCAGGTGCGCGACGCCACCTATCTGATCAACGTCGTCGCCCGCTCGCGCGAGGCCGAACGCGGTTCGATCGACACGCTGCAAAACATGCAGCTGCCGACCGGCAATGGCGAGGCGATCCCGCTAGCGGCGGTGGCGAACTTCCGCTACGACCTCGAACAGCCGACGGTGTGGCGACGCAATCGCATCCCGACGATCACCGTGCGCGCAGGCCTGGTCGGCGACGTGCTGCCCGCCACCGTCGTCAACGAATTGAAGCCATCGGTCGACGCCTTCATCGCCAAGCTGCCGCCGGGCTATTCGATCGCAACCGCCGGCTCGGTCGAGGAAAGCGCCAAGAGCCAGGGACCGATCGCCGCCGTGGTGCCGCTGATGCTGTTCGTCATGGCGACCATCCTGATGATCCAGCTGCAAAGCTTCCAGCGCCTGTTCCTGGTCGTGGCGGTGGCGCCGCTCGGCCTGATCGGCGTGGTCGCGGCCCTGGTGCCGAGCGGCGCGCCGCTCGGCTTCGTCGCCATCCTCGGCGTGCTGGCGCTGATCGGCATCCTGATCCGCAACTCGGTCATCCTGATCGTGCAGATCGAGGATCTGGTGCGCGAGGGCAAGGACCGCTGGGCGGCCGTGATCGAGGCGACCGAGCACCGCATGCGGCCGATCGCGCTGACGGCGGCCGCCGCCAGCCTGGCTCTGATCCCGATTGCGCGCGAAGTGTTCTGGGGGCCGATGGCCTACGCCATGATGGGCGGCATCATCGCCGGCACGGCGATCACGCTGCTGTTCCTGCCGGCCCTTTATGTCGCGTGGTTCCGGATCAAGGAGCCGAAAGGCCAGGAAGAACCGCCTATTTCTGAGAACGGCGAACTGGTGCAAGGCCCAGCTTAAAGCTCTGCCGCATCATTCATTGTCGTTGGAGGGTTCGGGGCGCGATTTGGCGCGCTGCCACGGCGACGATCTTGAGGTGCGCCAGGCATGCCAGCCTTTTGGCAAATCGGCCAAGGCAAGGATGCTTTCATCCAACCGAACGACCTCTTGCAGGCCGACGAGCATTATCTCGCGTTCGTCCCAATCTCGAGTGTCGCTGCTATGAAATTGCCAACTGCCACCTTCATCGTTGTAGGTGTCGTCGTCGTCAGCTTCGTGCACAACGTATGCGATCCAGTCGCCACGTTCAAATATGCTCTTGTCCGACAACACCGCGACATTGGGTGGGTCTTCGAACTTCCATTCCTCCATAGGAAACCCCAGAACGCAGTGGGCAGAAAGAAGCGAATTCAAACGGTCCTCACAAACCCCTCACTCGCCCTGAGCAGGTTGCGCGTATAATCCTTCGTCACGCGGTGCCCGATCAGCTGGCTCGCGGTTAGATTCTCGACTGCCTCGCCGTTCTGCATCACCATCAGCCGCTCGCACATATGGGTGACGATGGCGAGGTCGTGGCTGACCATCAGGAAGGTCAGCTTGCGTCGCCGCCTGATTTCTTCCAGCAGGTTGAGCACCTCCGCCTGCACCGAAGCGTCGAGCGCCGAAGTCGGTTCGTCGAGCAAAAGGATCGACGGTTCGAGGATCAGGGCACGGGCGATCGCGACGCGCTGGCGCTGGCCGCCTGACAATTGATGCGAATAGCGGAAGCGGAAGCCATTGCCGAGGCCGACCTCGTCCAGCGCCTGCTGGATGCGCTTTTCGCCATCGGCAAAGCCGTGGATGGCGAGCGGCTCCTGCAGCAGCCGGTCGACGGTCTGGCGCGGATGCAGCGAGCCGTACGGGTCCTGGAAGACCATCTGCACTTCGCGGTAAAAAGCCTTGTCGCGGCGCAGCCCAAGCTTCTTGCCGTTGACGGTGATGCCGCCTGAAGCGACCGGCGCGAGGCCGGCGATTGCCCGCAGCAGCGTCGATTTCCCGGAGCCAGATTCGCCGACCAGGCCGAAAGATTCGCCTGACCTGACTTCGAGGCTGACGCCTTTCAGCGCGCGAAAGCGGTCGAAGATCACCTCGAGCCCGTCCACAGAGAGCGCCGCCGCCGTCATGCCGCCCACTCCGGCTTGCGATCGAGCACCGGCAGTGGGTGGCGTTCGAAGCCTATCCTGGGCATGCAGTTGAGCAGACCGCGCGTATAGGGATGCTGGGCGTCGCGGAGCTCGGATGCCTTCAACTGCTCGACCACCTTGCCGGCATACATGACGATCACCCGGTCGCAGAAGGACGAGACCAGGCGCAGATCGTGCGAGATGAAGATCAGCCCCATGCCGCGCTCGCTGACCAGCCGGTCGAGAATGCCGAGCACGTCGAGCTGCACGGTGACGTCGAGCGCCGAGGTCGGCTCGTCGGCGATCATCATTTCCGGCCCGGCGATGAGCATCATGGCGATCATGGCGCGCTGGCCCATGCCGCCGGAAACTTCATGCGGATGCAGGTCGAAGACACGGGCCGGGTCGCGGATCTGCACCGCTTCCAGCATGGCGAGCGCGCGATCGCGTGCCTCGGCCTTGCCGACCTTCTCATGCGTCCGCAGCGTCTCGACGATCTGGCGGCCGATGCTCATGACTGGGTCAAGCGAGTATTTCGGATCCTGCAGGATCATGGCGATACGTTTTCCCCGCATGGCCCTTCGTTCGCGCGGCGACACGCCGAGCAGGTCGATGCCGTCAAAGGCAAGCTTGTTGGCCGATATCCGGGCCTGCGGCGGGGTCAGGCCCATAATGGCGCGGCCGGTCTGCGACTTGCCCGAGCCGCTTTCACCGACAATGCCCAGCCGCTCGCGGCCAAGCGAGAAGGAGACGCCGCGCACCGCCTCGATCAGGCCGGTGCGGGTCGGGAAGGTGACGCGCAGATTGTCGACCTCGAGAAGCGCACGGTCGCCGCTCATTGCTCGCCACTCCTTGGATCGAGCGCGTCGCGCAGGCCGTCGCCGAGCAAGTTGAAGCCGAGGCTGACGATGAGGATGGCGAAGCCGGGCGCGCCGGCCACCCACCACTGATCGAGCACAAAGCGACGGCCCGAGGCGATCATCGCGCCCCATTCGGGAAGCGGTGGCTGCGCGCCGAGGCCGAGGAAGCCGAGTCCGGCGGCGGTCAGGATGATGCCGGCCATGTCGAGCGTCACCCTGATGATCAGCGAGGAGATGCAGAGCGGCATGATGTGGCGCAAAACGATGCGGAACGGCGAAGCGCCCATCAATTGCACCGCCTTGATGTAATCGGAATTGCGCACGGTCAGCGTTTCGGCGCGCGCAATGCGGGCATAGGGCGGCCATGAGGTGATGGCGATGGCCAGAACCGCGTTCTCGATGCCGGGGCCAAGGGCGGCAACGAAGGCCAGCGCCAGGATCAGCTTCGGGAAAGCGAGGAAGATGTCGGTGATGCGCATCAGGATGGCGTCGGTCCAGCCGCCGGCATAGCCGGCTACGGTGCCGACCAGCAGGCCGATCGGGGCGGCGATGACAGCGACAAGGATGACGACATAGAGCGTCCATCGCGAGCCGAAGATGATGCGCGAGAGGATGTCGCGGCCAAGGTCATCTGTGCCGAACCAGTGCGCGGCGCTTGGCGCCAACAGCCGCGAATTCTTGAGGTCGCCGAATGTCGGGGAATAGGGCGCCAGCACATCGGCAAGGCCCGCGACCACCAACAGCGCGATGATGATGAGCAGGCCAAGAAACGCCAGCCGGTTGGCGGAAAAGCGCCGCCACGCCACGTAAGTGCGGCCGAGCCTGGCCTGCATGCGCGAGGCTGGCCGCTCGCTGAGCAGCCAATCGCGACGGCTCTGGATCACCTCGGCGCTCATCCTGCCTTGGTCCTTGGATCGAGCACGCGGTAGAGCAGATCGGACAAAAGATTGATGGCGATGAAGACCGAGCCGATGACGATGGTGCCGCCGAGCACGGCGTTCATGTCCGCGTTCTGCAGCGAATTGGTGATGTAGAGGCCGATGCCAGGCCACGAAAACACGGTCTCGGTCAGCACCGAGCCTTCGAGCAGCCCGGCATAGGAAAGCGCGATCACGGTGACCATCGGCACGGCGGCATTGCGCAACGCATGGCGCCAGATGATGCGGGTTTCCGACAGGCCCTTTGCGCGCGCCGCAACGATGTATTCCTGGGCGAGCTCGTTGAGCATGAACGAGCGCGTCATGCGGCTGATGTAGGCGAGCGAGAAATAGCCCAGCAGCCCTGCCGGCAGGATGATGTGGCGGAAGGCGTCATAGAAGACATCCCATTGGCGCTGCCACAGCGCATCCAGAAGATAGAAGCCGGTGATCGGCGTGAAGGTGTATTCGTAGACGACGTCGAGGCGACCGGGAAAGGCGACCCATTTCAGCTTGGCGTAGAACAGCACCAGACCCAGCAGCCCGATCCAGAAGATCGGCACGGAATAGCCGATCAGCCCGACGATGCGCACAATCTGGTCGATGATGCTGCCACGCCGCACCGCAGCCAGCACGCCGAGCGGCACGCCGAGCACGGAACCGATCAAGGTTCCCAGCGTCGCCAGTTCGATCGTCGCCGGAAAGGCACGGCGGATGTCGGTCATGACAGGATTGGTGGTCAGCACCGAGGTGCCGAAATCGCCGTTCAGGGCGTTTTTCACATAGATATAGAATTGCTCGACCAGGGGCAGGTCGAGACCCATCTCGCGGCGTGTGCGCTCGACTACATTGAGAGGCGCCCGGTCGCCGAGCACCGCCAGCACCGGGTCGATCGGGATGACACGGCCAATGAAGAAGGTGACCGCGAGAAGACCGAGATAGGTCGTTATCGCGATGACCAGGAAGCGGCCAGCGAAGGATGCAACAGCAACGGCGCGGGCGCTACCGCGCCGCGCCGCCACTTGGTTTTCAACCGCGCTCATGCGGCGCGTCCGCGAACGCTATTCCTTGGAGACCGGCCCGACGAAGTTGGTGTCGAAGCTCGGTCCGAGCACGAGGTTCTTGAGGTTCTTGCGCAGGCCAACCACTTCCAGTTGCTGGTGAATGATGACGAAGGGGCTGGTGTCGAGGACCTTCTGCTCGAGATCCTTGTACATTTCGGCGCGCTTGCCGGCGTCCTTCTCCAGCAGTGCTGCTTCTGTCTCCTTGGTCAGATCTGGAATGTCCCACGAGTTGCGCCAGGCCAGCGTATGGGATTTGCCGGCATCCGAATTGTCCGGGTTCGAGGCGAAGGTCTGGGCATTCGAATTCGGATCGAAATAGTCCTGGCCCCAATTGCCGATATAAATGTCGTGGTTGCGGGCGCGATACTTGGTCAGCGTCTGCTTGCCGTCGCCGGGAATGATCTCGAGCTTGATGCCGGCCTGTCCCAGCGTCTGCTGGATCGATTCCGCCATGCCGGTTGTCGGTTGGCCGGTGCGCACGTCCATGGTCACGCTGAAGCCATCCGCCAAGCCGGCCTTGGCCAGAAGTCCCTTGGCCTTGGCGACGTCGAGCTTGAAGGGATTGTCATCGATGGCGCCAAGGTCGCCCTTGGGCAGGAAGGCCTGGTGGATTTCGCCAATGCCCTTGAGGATGGTCGTGCTCAGCGCATCATAGTCGACCAGATATTTGAAGGCCTGGCGAACCTCGGGCTTGGCAAGGTTCGGGTTCTTCTGGTTGAGGCTGATGTAATAGACCGTGCCCTTCGGCGCGCTGGTGGTGGTGAGGTCGGCGTTCTTGGCGACGGCGTCGAGATCGTTCGGCTCGAGGTTGCGGGCAACGTCGATGTCACCGGCTTCGAGCGCCAGGCGCTGGGCCGAACTTTCCTTCATGTTGCGATAGATGACGCGGGCAAGCTTGGCCTTTTCGCCGAAATAATTGTCGTTGCGTTCCAGCACCACCGCCTCGTTGGCGCGCCATTCGCGCAGCTTGAAGGCGCCGGAGCCGGCATAGCCGGTCTTCAGCCAGGCATTGCCGAAGTCGTTGTCCCACTTGTAGTCGGCGCTCGGCGTTACGGCTGCGACATGTTCCTTGACGAGCTTGGCGTCGACGACCGAAGCGACGGTTGCCGACAGGCAGTTCAAGACGAAGCTTGGCGCATAGGCCTTGTCGACGGTGAACTGGAAGGTTGCGTCATCGACTGCCTTGGCCTTTTCGGTGACGTTGTCGCCGCTGATGCCGAACTGGCCGATGATGAAGGCGGGGCTCTTGTCGAGCTTGACGGCACGCTCGAACGAGTAGGCGACGTCGGCTGCGGTGATCGGGTTGCCGGAGGCGAATTTCAGGCCCGGCTTGAGCTTGAAGGTGTAGGTCAGGCCGTCGTCGGAGACGGTCCAGCTGTCGGCGAGATCAGGCTTGACCTTGGACGTGTCGCTAAGGTCGAGGCGGACGAGCAGATCATAGGTGTTGCCGGTGACTTCGGCGGTCGAGAGCTCGAACGCCTCGCCCGGATCCATGGAGATGATGTCGTCGATCGCGAAACCTTCGACCAGCGTGTCGGCGGGCGTGACCGCGCCAGCCGGCGCACCGGCCAGCAGCAGCGCGGACATGGCAGCGCCTGCGAGCAAGACGCGCGAGCGTAGAGCAAACTTTTCCATCATCATTTTGATTGTTCCCTGTTTTGTTGGTTTGTTGACCCGAGTTCCCGGCTCAGGCTGCAGAATTAATTCCGGGGTCGAACGACGGCCCTCCGACCCCTTACCGTCGTGGTTTTTGTCCAATTGGTCAACACCATATCCGGCGGCTTACAAGCCGGCAACGAGCATTTGCACGACAGCTTATTGGACCAGAATGGGCAGGGCCGCGTCGACGCATATGCCGGCTAATCGAAGCCGCCAATCGGGAAAAATCTGCTAAGTTTTGTGGCTACTTCAGCGCCGCGACCAGATCGGCGTCGGGGAAGCAGGTGGCGGCGCGGCCGTTCTTGGCCTGCCACTCGCCGATCGAGCGGCGCGTCTTGAAACCGGGCAGGCCGTCGGCGCTGCCAACATCATACCCCTTGGCCTCCAGCGCCCGCTGCAGGCCGGCAATGTCGGAGCGGTAGAGGCCGCCGACCGCCCCCCAGCTGCCGGAAAAATCGCTGTCGCCATGGGCGATGCGGTCGGCGCCATGGCCGATGAACAGGGCGTAGAGGTCGCTGGTGTTGTATTGCTTCAGAACGTAGAAATTGGGCGTGGCGATGAAGGCCGGGCCGCTGCGCCCGGCCGGCATCAACAGAAAGCCTTCGGCCTTCAGTTCGCTGGCCGGGAACGGTTTGGCGCCGACGCGCTTGATGCCCATCGCCGTCCATTCGGAAATCTTCTTACCCTGGTCCGGACCTTCGAGCGAGCAAGAGACACCTTCCGGCACCGTCACTTCAAAACCCCAGCCGCGGCCCTTCACCCAGCCATAGTGGACGAGGTAGTTGGCGATCGAGGCGAGCACGTCCGGCGTCGAATTCCAGATATCGACGCGGCCGTCGCCATCGAAATCGACGGCATGTTTCAGGAACGAGGTCGGCATGAATTGCGGCTGGCCGAGCGCGCCGGCCCAGGACGATTTCATCGCACCGACCGGGGCCAGCCCGCGCTCGACGATCTCGAGCGCGGCCAGCAGCTCGGTGCGAAAGAAGTCCTTCTTCGTCGACATGAACGCCTTGGTGCCGAGCACCTCGAAGGCATCGTAAGGCATCTTTGCCGCGCCGAAGCCGGTCTCCCGACCCCAAATCGCCAACAGCACCTCACCCGGCACGCCGTAGCGCTTTTCGATGGCGGCCAGCGTGTTGGCATTGGCCGCCTCGCGCGTGCGCCCGCCCGATGTGACGGCGCGCACGGTCTTTTCGGCGAAATAGGCGCCGGGCGAACCGAACTCGGCCTGATGCTGCTTCTGCGGTGTTGTCGCCTTCTGGCCAGGCAGGACAAGGTCGGGAAGCTTGAGGTTGGGCGTCACGCCATCGAAGGCGGCATCGAAGGTTCTTTTGGAGATGCCTTTGGCCTTGGCTTCCAGCCAGAGGTCGCTCTGCAGCCAGGCGCGGAATTGATCGTCGATCTTCGCGGCGGAGGCTGGGAACGAGATGAAGAGGCCAATTAGTGCGGCCAGAAGAAATGCGAAGCTGGGTTTGCGAAGGCCGCACTCTGTCGCGCCCCCCTCTGTCCTGCCGGACATCTCCCCCACACGGGGGGAGATCGGCTGTCGATTCCACTTTCGCCAGTCACCAACGTTGAAAAGAAAGCGCCGCCCGCGAAGCTGCCAATCTCCCCCCGCGTGGGGGAGATGTCCGGCAGGACAGAGGGGGGCGCGAAGGAATGCAGTCATCTCAGGAGCATTCTTCTTTGCCAATTGCGTCAAAACGCCGTCCGCGAACGTAGAGCAGCGGCCAGCGTGCCCTCGTCGAGATAGTCGAGTTCGCCGCCGACCGGCACGCCATGCGCCAGCCGGGTCACCTTGATCTCGAACCCGGAAAGCTGGTCGGTGAGGTAATGCGCGGTGGTCTGGCCCTCGACGGTGGCGTTGACGGCGAGAATCACTTCCTTTACCTCGCCGCCGGCGACGCGGTCGACCAGCGAGCGGATGTTGAGCTGCTCGGGACCGATGCCGTCGAGCGGCGACAGCGTGCCGCCGAGCACATGGTAGCGCACGTTCATGGCCGCCGCCCGCTCCAGCGCCCACAGGTCGGACACATCCTCGACGACGATGAGCGTGGCGGCGTCACGGCGCGGGTCGGTGCAGATCATGCAAGGGTCGGACGTATCGACATTGCCGCAGGTCGAGCAGATGCGCACCTTGTCGACCGCCTCGCTCATGGCGGCGGCGAGCGGCGACAGCAATTGCTCTTTCTTCTTAATGAGGTGGAGGGCAGCGCGTCTGGCCGAACGGGGACCGAGCCCCGGCACCTTGGCCAGGAGCTGGATCAGGCGTTCGATCTCGGGACCGGCGATTCGCTTGGACATCGCACCGGTTTAGGATTTTTTGACGCGCTTTGGAACGTATCAACGCGCAAAGGAAGCGGCGATCGAACGCCGCCGCCTAGTTTGCTTCCTGGCCGACGATCATCGCGGCGACGGCGTCGGTGTTCTCCGGCGTCGATTCAAATGCCATCGCTGCCTGCTGCGGCGCGGCCGGGAACGAGGTGATGATCTGCGGGCTCGCGGGTCCGCCGAAACGGGCGGCGTCCGGCTCCTGCATGGGCTCTTGCATCGCCACCATCGTCGGCTTGGCGGTGGACTTGACGAGGGCCGGCTTGACAGGGCTCACCCTTGCGGACTTCACAGGCTGCGCCACGGCGGCAGTCACATAGGTTGCCTTGGCGGCTGTCGCCTTGAGAGGATCTACCGGCTCTGCCGAGGCGACAAGCGTGACCGGAGCAGCAGGCACAGATGATCTGGGCGTTGCGGAGGCAACCATGGTCGTCGGCTCGTCCGGCAGCGGCTGCCAGTTGCGGCCGCGCTTTTCGTAGAAGGCGTTGCCGCCGGCGACCATCGTGTAATGCATGTTCTTGTATGGGAATTTCAGGCCGGCGGTGTGGAAATACATCGTGTTCTTGAGCTTAGCCTTGCGCTCGCCCTTGAGCACCGCCTCGGCGGCTTCCTCGACATCGGGCATCGCCTTGGAATTCATCGGCCGCGTCATCACGCCGGGGGCGAACTGGCCTGGCTCGCCGACGACGTCGCAGATGGTGCTGCCATGCTGGCCGGAGCGCAGCCGGTTCATGACGACGGTGCCGACGGCGATCATGCCGTCACGGCTCGAACGGTTGGACTCGAAGAACATCGCCCGTTCCAGGCACTCCTTGTCCTTCGGCGTGTGGCCGAACGGGCGGCTCAGAAAACTGGGCGTGATAGCATCGGTCAGGCTGGCGACCGACATGCTGTGGGTGGTCTGACTGCAACCGGCCAGAAACAGCGGAGAGGTGATAACGCCGAGTATCAGCGGCGTCTTCCATCGCGTCGCGATCAACAAAATTGCCTCATTTCCAGATGCCAGCCCGCCCCGAGATGTGGCAAGAATGAGACTCTTAAAGGCAAAAAGATGGCTAAAGGATTAGCATTCGTGCAGCTTGGGTAAAACTTTATGAATGCTTGGAAACAACGCCGTGAACACTCCTGGGGAAACCGTTAAGATCACGGCTGGAAGCGAATTTTCCTTCACAATCAATTAACTGGTTGCCGCCGGCTTAGAATGGCAGTTTCATCCCAGGCGGTATCGGCAAGCCTGCCGTCAGCGCCTTGGTCTTCTCCTGCATGATTTGCTCGACCTTATTTTTGGCGTCATTGTGGGCGGCCAGAAGCAGGTCTTCGAGAATCTCGACCTCGTCTTCCTTGAACAGTGACGGATCGATCTTCAGCGACTTCATCTCGAACTTGCCGGTCAGTGTCACGACGACCAGGCCGCCGCCGGCCACGCCGGTGGCTTCCAGCGTGGCGATCTCGTCCTGCATGGCCTGGAATTTGGCCTGCATTTCCTTCGCCTTGCCCATCAGGCCGAGAAGATCTTTCATTGATCCGATCCTTTGCAGAGTCTGGTTTGTCAGGTCTCGTCGTCATCGGCCGGCGGCTCGACCGGCACTTCGGTCTTGTCCGTGTCGACTTCCGGCGCGTCTGGAATGCGCACGTCGATGATTTTGGCGCCGGGAAAGCGCGCCAGGATGGCAGCGACGGTCGGGTCGCTCTTGGCATCCAGGAAAGCGTTCTCGCGTTTGGTCGATTCCATCTCGGCCAGCGTCTGGCCGCCGGTTTCCTTCGACAGCGACACCAGCCAGCTGCGGCCTGTCCAGGCGCGCAGCTTGGTTGTCAGATCGTTGAGCAGCATTTTTGGCGCGTCGTCGGTCAGGCTGAGGTCGATGCGGCCGGGCTCGATGCGCACCAGGCGCATGCAGCGCTTGACCAGCACCTTGAAGGCGATGTCGCGCTGGGCGTCGGCAAGGGCGGCGATGTCGGCCAGCGATTTCAGCAGCACCGGCGGCACTTCCGCGACAGGCTCGGGCGGTGCAACAAAGGCGGCAGGCATCGGCTCGGTCTCGACCAGCCGCATGGTCTGCGCGCCGCCGCCGGGCGTCGGCATCCGTGTCTGCGCCACAGCGCTGGCGCCGCCGCCATTGCCGGGGCTTGCCGGCGCACCGTTCGAGCGCGGCGCGCCATTCGAGGCCGGCACTGCACCCTCCAGCGACCGCAGCGCCTCGTCCAGCGTCGGCAGGTCGGCGGCGTGAGCCAACCGGATCAGCACCATTTCGCCGGCGCTGACCGGCCGGTTGGACGACTGCACCTCGGGAATGCCTTTCAGCAGCATCTGCCATGTCCTGGACAGCACCCTGACCGAGAGCGTCCTGGCAAAGTCGGCGCCACGCGCACGCTCATCCTCGGACAGCGAGGCGTCGTCGAGGGCCGTCGGCACGAAACGCAGCCGGGTGACGAGGTGATTGAACTCGGCAAGGTCTGTCAGCACCGCGGCCGGGTCGGCGCCGGTGTCGTACTGGTTGCGGAATTCGGCTAGCGCCGCCGCCACATCACCCTTCATCACATGTTCGAACAGGTCGACGATGCGGGCGCGGTCGGCCAGGCCCAGCATGGCGCGCACCGCTTCGGCGCTGACTGCGCCGCCGCCATGGGCGATCGCCTGGTCGAGGATGGACAGCGAATCGCGCGCCGAGCCCTCGGCGGCGCGGGCGATCATCGCCAGTGCGTCGTCGTCGACGGCAATGCCTTCCTTGGCCGAAATCGAGGCGAGATGCGCGACCAGCGCGCCGGCATCGATGCGCCTGAGGTCAAAGCGCTGGCAGCGCGACAGAACGGTGATCGGCACCTTGCGGATTTCGGTGGTGGCAAAAATGAATTTGACGTGCGGCGGCGGCTCTTCCAGCGTCTTCAGCAGGCCGTTGAAGGCCTGGGTGGAGAGCATGTGCACTTCGTCGATGATGTAGACCTTGTAGCGCGCCGACACCGGGGCGTAGCGCACGCGCTCGATAATGTCCCTGATGTCGTCGATGCCGGTGTGCGACGCCGCGTCCATCTCGATCACGTCGACATGGCGGCCTTCCATGATTGCCTGGCAATGTTCGCCCAGAACGGCAAGGTCGATCGAAGGCTGATCGACGCTTGATGTCTTGTAGTTCAGCGCCCGCGCAAGGATGCGCGCCGTCGTCGTCTTGCCGACCCCGCGCACGCCGGTCAGCATCCAGGCCTGGGCGATGCGGCCGGTGGCAAAGGCATTGGTCAGCGTGCGAACCATCGGCTCCTGGCCGATCAGTTCGGAGAAATTGGAAGGACGGTATTTGCGCGCCAGAACGCGATAGGCGCCGGCCTTTTGCTTATCCAGGTTTTCTGGGCCCGAATTTCCGGCTTCGCTCATTCGCCCGTAAAGCTCCAAAAGGCCGCGTCCGAGGGTGGCCGATTCCTGCTAATAGTCTCGCCCGCGCTGCAATGCGTCGTCAATGTCGCGAGAGGGGCCGATGAGGTGGGAGGCTGGAACAATGACCCGTTCCGGGCTCGTTAGGGCTGCTTCCTTCCGGACCTGACCCGGTTGGCGAGTGGATCGTCCACCACCAACCTCCCGCGTTCCATATCGGCAATTGCGCGATGAAATGCAAGTGCACACGAGAATCCGCATCGCGAACCGCGACCGATCAATGATTCGCTTGCAGCCCTCTTGCAGCCGCTCTAGCGTTCACAAGTTTGAAAAAAGCCGCAAAATTGAAGGAAACGCCGATGCTGCCGGGCCTCAAGGCCGGATTCACGCTCGACTCCAGGCTGGAGGTGGACAGCGAGCAGCTGATGTGGCTCGGCCTGTGCGAATTGCGCGTGATGAACGACTGCCGCTGGCCGTGGCTGCTTCTGGTGCCGCAGCGGCCAGGCTCGGAGGAAATCCACGAACTGACGCCGCTCGACCAGGCGATGCTGACCTTCGAGACCAACATGGTGGCGCAGGCGCTGAAAAAGGTGACCGGCTGCACCAAGATCAACACCGGCGCGCTCGGCAATATCGTGCGCCAGCTGCATGTCCATGTCATCGCCCGCTCGGAAGGCGATCCCGGCTGGCCGGGGCCGGTGTGGGGGCACGGCATGCGTGAACCCTATCAGCGCTCCGACATCCGCAAGTTTGCGCAACAGATCAAGGCGGCGTTATAAGCCTGTCCGTGCCAATCCCAGCCTTCGAGTCCCCTGAATGACCTTCCGCCTGTTTGACGCGCCCTTGCGCGAGCCGAGCCAGTTCGTCGGCTTTGCCGGCAACACCATCGACCGGCAGTCCGAGAACCGTGCCGACGATTCCGTCGAGAAGGCGCTGGCCGACCCCTCAGCACAGCTTTTGCTGATGCATGGCGGCCGGCTTCACCTGAAGCTCAGGGATGGCAACTTCGATCCGTGGTTCCATCTGGCCGAGAGCCGGCCGCTCAAACCCTCGCCCGAACAGGGCGTTCTGCTCGGCTTTTCCGAAAGCGGCCCGGTGTTGGCCGTGCCGGTCGCGATCGAGTCCGAGCAGCTTCCCGAAACCATCAAGGCCATCGACTATCGCTCGGTCTACATGCAAGGGCTGATCGACGAGGCGGCTGCCGGTGCGCTGGCGCAAGGCGCGGCCTTGCTCGCCTGGCATGCCAGCCACCGCTTCTGCAGCAAATGCGGCACCCAGTCGGACATGCGGGCCGGCGGCTACAAGCGCCACTGCCCAAATTGCAGCACCGAGCATTTCCCACGCACCGACCCGGTGGCGATCATGCTGACCGTCACCCCGGAAAAATGCCTGCTTGGCCGCGGCCGGCATTTTGGGCCGGGCATGTATTCCGCGCTTGCCGGCTTCATCGAGCCGGGCGAGACGATCGAGGCGGCGGTGCGCCGCGAGACGCTGGAGGAAGCCGGCATCCGGCTCGGCCGCGTCGTCTACCACGCCAGCCAGCCTTGGCCGTTCCCCTATTCGCTGATGATCGGCTGCTTCGGCGAGCCGCTCAACGACGACATCCAGGCCGACCTCAACGAACTCGAAGACTGCCGCTGGTTTTTCCGCGATGAGGTGCGGCTGATGCTGGACAGGACGCACAAGGACAACCTGGTCACGCCGCCGAAAGGCGCGATCGCGCATCACTTGATCCGCGCCTGGGTCGATAGCGAAACGAGAAATATCGCAGGAGTACGAACATGATCCGTCACACCGTCGTCTTCACGCTGAAGCATCCGCCACACTCACTGGAGGAAAAAAGATTCCTCACCGACGCCAAGAGAATCCTCAGCGCGATCAAGGGCGTTACGCATTTCGAGCCGCTGCGGCAGGTCAGCCCCAAGAACGACTATCACTTCGGCTTCTCGATGGAGTTCGTCGATCAGGCGGCCTATACGAGATACAATGATCATCCCGACCACGTCGCCTTCGTGCGCGACCGCTGGGTGCCGGAAGTCACGGCGTTTCTCGAAATCGACTACGTGCCGCTGGGCCTGCTTGTCTAGAGCACTTTCGGCATCCCTAGTTGCCGTGGGCTAACGCGGTGAGCGCCCGTCCTTGAACGCTTCGGAAAACTCGGCAACGATCGCTTTTGTCAAGCGGCCGGTGATCCTGTCCTTCTGCCAAAGCGCTGTCATCTCGACGGGAGACGGTTCCCAGTCCGGCAGGACACGGACCAGTGCACCGGATTTCAATGCGGCCTCGACCATGAAAATGGGCAGATTGGCGACGCCGAGCCCTCCAATCGCGGCATCGATCAGTATGGTCTGCCGGTTTGCCGCAAAGCCTATCCTGGGACTCACCGTGGTTGTCACGCCGGCATGGTTACGCAAATCCCATTCGACCAGATCACGACGGATCGCCAGCGCAGGAATATCCTTCAGATCCTGCGGCTCCTTCAGACCGGGATGTGCCGCCAGATAGTCCGGACTGGCGACCAGCATTCGCGGCAAGGTCGCTATCTTCTTGAACACCAGCGCGGAGTCCGCGACCGACCCCATCCGGACAACGAGATCGTATCCTTCCTCGATCAGGGATACCCTTCGGTCTTCAAGCGTCATTTCGATCATGACGTCCGGGTATCGGCTTTTGAACCGGATCAAGGCCGGAGCAAGCACTGCCGTGGCCATGTCGGGCGGTAGCGACAGACGCACCCTCCCCGACAGCGCTACCCGCTCGTCCTGAACCTCGGCGACGGCTTCTTCGGCGAGCGTAAAAGCTGTCCGACTGCGGTCGAAAAGCTGCTGGCCCTGCTCGGTCAGCACGACGCCCTTCTTCGTGCGCCGGGCCAGCCGAACGTTCAAAGCCTGTTCTAGCGCCGATAGGCGGCGAGAGAGCGTAGCCTTCGGGATGCCCGTCGCACGTTCGGCGGCCGCTAGCCCGCCAGCCTCGACGATGCGAACAAACAGCGCGAGGCCGTCGAAGTCTCCAAACGTTGTCATGTTCCATTTGTGGAACATGACATGGGTATTTTTCAAGCCTTCCGCAGTGTTCGTTTCATTCATAAATCCATTGGCGAGCGATTGCGCTCCCAAGGAGATCACATCATGTCCAAGAATTTCACGCCCGAGAATTCCGCGCTTCTGCTGATCGACCACCAGCTTGGCACCATGCAACTGATCAAGAACATTGACGTCGAGCAGGCCAAGCGAATGTCGCTGGCGCTGGCGAAAGCTGCAAGCATCCTGGGCATACCGACCGTGCTGACCTCGAGTCAGGAAGATCGGCTGCAGGGTCCGCTGCTGCCGGAACTGCAGGAGATCCTTCCCGACGCGTTCGCCAAGCGCGTCAAGCGCGAAGGCGTCGTCAATGCATGGACCGATGCCAACTTCAAGGCAGCGGTCGAAGCGACGGGTCGCAAGAACTTGGTCATGGCTGGCGTCACCACCGACGTCTGCCTTGTCTTTCCGGCGATCGACGCCGCTGCCGAGGGCTACAAGGTGCAGGCCGTCATGGACGCTTCGGGTTCGCCGTATGAACTTTCCGAGGACATGTCGCGCCGTCGCATGCAGGACGCCGGCGTCATCCTGACGGCGACCAACACCATGATCGCGGAACTCGCCCAGAACTGGGGCACGCCAAACGGGCAGAAGCTCATCCAGTTGCTGTTCACGGACGTGCTGCCGCCGATCCAGGCGTAGCCGATATCAAGCCCGCAGGAAGCCAGGGAGCAAGGAACATGGCCATGGAAGCAACCGCCATCAAAGGGACCGGCGTCATCTCGCCGGATACCCATCTGGTCAGGGCCTCCGGCCCGTTCCAGCTCCGCCGAATCCGCCCGGGTATTTCGCTGGGGCAACGCGATGATTCGGGTTTCGGCGGGCTTGGAATTATCGACCACGCCCGGCTGCAGCCCGGCCTCGTCGTCCGGATGCACGAACATCGCAACGACGAGATCATCAGCTACATGCGCTCGGGCCGCATGCGCCACACCGATTCCGCTGGCAGGAGCGAAGTCATATCGCCCGATCGGTTGATGGTGATGAACGCAGGCCGCGGCTTCTCGCACGAAGAGGAAGTGGTCGGCGACGATCCGATCGAGATGCTGCAGATCTTCGTCCGGCCCGAGGCGGCGAACCTGGAACCGGGCGTTCAGTTCATCAATCTCGCTGACGGCAAGCGAAACGATCGATGGCGGCTGCTGGCCGGGCCGATCGGATCGGCAGCGCCGAGCTTCATTCGCCAGGCCATCACCCTCTACGATGCCCACCTGTCGGCGGGCAGGCATGTCGACCTGCCGTCAAGGCCCGGTTTCGATCGCTGGCTCTACGTTTTTCGCGGCAAGGTTTCAGTGGGACAACAGGAGGCCGCAACGCACACAGCGGTCATGATCGGCGCGGATGAGACCGCACTCCCCGTGACGGCGACCATGGACTCGGATGTCGTTGTCTTTCTCGTCGATCGATCCGCGAATTTTTCCCGCGAGGGAACGATCAGCGGTTGAGTGACCGGACCAGGCGCTGTTGAGTGCCCAGGCCGGAGGGTGAACCTCAGCAGGCCTAGTCCGCGACTTTCCATTCCTCGCGCGAGTTGGCGGCGGGATAGACACCCAGGATCCGCATTTCGCGGGAGAAGAAGCGCAGCTCCTCAAGTGCCAGTTTCACCAGCGGATCATCGGGATGACCCTCGATATCGGCATAGAACAGCGTCGCCGTGAAGGCACCGAGCTGATAGCTCTCCAGCTTGGTCATGTTGATGCCGTTGGTGGCGAAACCGCCCATCGCCTTGTAGAGCGCGGCCGGCACGTTGCGGACGCGGAAGATGAAGGTCGTCATCATCTTGGTGTCGGGCGACGGACGCTCGGCCCATTGCTTGTTCTTGGTCAGGACGACGAAGCGGGTGACGTTGCTATCGGTGTCCTCGACATTTTCCTCGATGATGTCGAGCCCATAGAGCGTCGCGGCCAGCGCCGGCGCCAGCGCCGCCATGGTGCGATCCTTGACCTCGGCGACCAGCTTGGCGGCACCCGCGGTATCGCCGGCGACGATCGCCTTCCAGCCATTCTTGCGGATGTATTTGCGGCATTGGCCGAGCGCATGGATGTGGCTGTGCACGGTCTTGATCTCGTCGCGCTTGACGCCCGGCAGCACCATCAGCTGGAAATGGATCGGCAGGAAATATTCGCCGACGATGTGCAGCTTCGATTCCGGCAACAAATGGTGGATGTCGGCGACGCGCCCGGCAATGGTGTTCTCGATCGGGATCATGGCCAGATCAGCCTTGCCGGTCTCGACGGCGTTGAACGCATCCTCGAAGGTCGGGCACGGCAACGGCTCCATCGAGGGATAGACGTTGCGGGAGGCGGTGTCGGAATTGGCGCCCGGCTCGCCCTGGAAGGATATTCTGTTGGTCTTTTCAGGCATGACGCAAAATTTCTCAGGTTGAAAGGATCGATCTGGCGCGTTCGAGATCGTGCGGCGTGTCGACGCCCAGCGGCAGCGACTGGACGATCTCGGCGTCGATGCGCATGCCGGCTTCCAGCGCCCGCAACTGCTCCAGCCGCTCGCGCCGCTCCAGCGGCGATGGCTTCAGCGCAACGAAGCGCTCGAGCGCTGCGCGGCGATAGGCATAGAGGCCGATGTGATGATAGAGGGGCCCGTCGCCCCAGGGGGCGGTGGCGCGGGTGAAATAGAGCGCCTTGAGCCGCGTCGAAGACAGCGGCGAGCCGACGATCTTGACGACGTTCGGGTTGGTCTTTTCCTCGTCGCGGACGATCTCGACGCCGAGCGTGGCGATGTCCACGGCCGCATCCTCGAACGGCTTCAGCGACGCGCCGATGATCTCAGGGTCGATGGTCGGCAGGTCACCCTGGACATTGACGATGGTTTCGACCTTGCGGCCGGGGTCGAGCGCGGTCAGCGCCTCGAAGATACGGTCCGAACCCGACTCATGGTCCATCCGCGTCATCACCGCCTCGAAACCGTGCGCGCGCACCGCTTCGGCCACGCTTTGCGTGTCGGTTGCCACCACCACCCGGCCAAGCCCGGCCTCGGCGGCGCGGCGGGCGACATGGACGATCATCGGCGCGCCGGCAATGTCGGCCAACGGCTTGCCCGGCAGGCGGGTCGAGGCCATGCGGGCCGGGATGAGGATGAGCGTGGACATGAAGTCAGCAGGCGTTCGAAAAGAGGAGGGGGAAAGTGGCAAAAGGTCTCACTGGAAGCGCCCTTATAGGTGTTGCAACGCCTGAGCAAAAGACCTAGTTTCCGCCCGATTTGACCGGCTCCGCGGGGTGGGTCACGATACCGACGGACGCGTGGACGGAGAGGTCCGCCGGAAAAGGGAGCCTGGGGCGTATGGATTCCAACGAAGTCAACAAACTGCTCGCCGGATTGCTGGGAACTTGTTTCGTGGTCTTCTCGGTCGGTTTGGTGTCCGACGCACTGTTCGCCTCGCCTGCGCCGGAAAAGCCTGGCTTCGCCATCGAGGCGGCAGAGCCGGCTGAAGGCGGCCCGGCCGCCCCTGCCGAAGCGGCCAAGCCGATCGCCGATCTCTTGGCCACCGCCAATGTCGAGCAAGGTGCTGCCGTCTTCAAGAAATGCCAGGCCTGCCATTCCGGCGAAAAGGGCGGCCCCAACAAGGTCGGTCCCGATCTGTGGGACCTGATCGACCGTCCGGTGGCCGAGCATGAGGGCTTTGCCTATTCGGCCGGCATGAAGGAGTTCTCCAAGGGCGGCACCGAGAAGTGGACCTACGACAACATCAACCACTTCATCACCTCGCCGAAGAAGTTCGTGAAGGGCACGGCGATGGGGTTCGCCGGCCTGCCCAAGGACGAGGATCGCGCCAACGTCATCGCCTATCTGCGCACGCTGTCGGACAGCCCGAAGCCGCTGCCGGCACCGGGTGCGGCCGCCGACGCAACGGCGCCGGCCAAGCCAGCGGAAGGTGCAGCCCCCGCCAAGCCGGCCGAAGCTGCCGCGCCGGCGGCGCCTGCCAAATAACGAAATTGTAATAGACACTTCCTTGAAAAAGCCGGGTTCAGCCCGGCTTTTTTGTTAGGGATGATGCATTTGCGGCGACAAAGCCGGTCTGTCGCGGTTTTCACGGACGTCAAATCATCTAGACTGTCCGCGAACGCACCGCAGAGAGGAAACGCATGACGGTTGGCCGGACGCTTTTCAGATCGATGCTGATCGTGGCCACGCTCGCCGGCGGCCTGCAGGCGGCCTCCTCTGACGAATGGCGGACTTCCTCCTCGCTGATCGGCGAGTCCAAATACGGCGACAATTTCCAGCACTACGACTACGTCAACCCGGACGCGCCAAAGGGTGGCACGCTGAATTCGGTGGTGTTGGGCACGTTTGACAGCTTCAACCCGTTCATTGCTCGCGGCACCCCTGCCGCAGGGTTGAACTATCAGGGCGGCCTGCTCTACCAGTCGCTGATGGCGAAATCCATTGACGAGGGTAGCACCAACCACCCCGAAATCGCCGAGGCCTACAAGTACCCGGAAGATTTCTCATCTGCGACGTATCGGCTCGACCCGCGCGCCAGATGGCACGATGGCCAGCCGATCACCGTCGATGACGTGATCTGGTCATTCAATTTCCTGAAAAAGGAAAGCCCGCAGTTCAACCGCTATTTTGCCAATGTCACGGAAGCGGTCGCCGTTTCAGATCGGGAAGTCGAGTTCCGCTTTGACCAAAAAGGCAATCGTGAGCTGCCACTGATCATGGCGGATGTGGTGGTGCTGCCGAAACACTGGTGGGAAGGCACCGACGCCAACGGCAAGAAGCGCGACATCACCCAGCCAAGCCTCGAAATCCCGCTCGGCTCAGGGCCTTACAAGATCGAGAGTTTCAAACCTGGCTCGGAAGTCGTCTGGCGGCGGGTCCCCGATTACTGGGCGGCGAGCCTTGGCATCAATGTGGGGCGTAACAATTTCGACCGCGAACGGTTTACCTATATCCTCGACGACAATGCCGCCTGGCAGGCCTTCACCAAAGGCGGGTTCGAAGACATCAACCGCGAGTACAGCTCGCGCAAATGGGCGACGGCCTATACCTTCCCGGCAATCCAGGCCGGCGACGTCATCAAGAAGGACTTCCAGAGCCAGTCGCCACAGCCGATGCAGGGCTTCGTACTCAACCAGCGGCGGCCGCTGTTCCAGGACCGCCTGGTGCGGGAGGCACTGACCTTGCCGTTCGATTTCGAGACGATGAATCGTACCCTGTTCTTCGGTTTCAACACCCGTACATCAAGCTATTTCCAGGGCACCGAATTGGCGTCGAGCGGGCTGCCACAAGGCAAGGAGCTGGAAATCCTCGAGCCGTATCGCGACAAGCTGCCGCCCGAACTCTTCACGGAGGACTTCAAGCTGCCCGTCTACGATACGCCGCAAGCGGAACGGAAGTACCTCAAACAGGCGGTCGATCTCTTTGCAAAGGCCGGCTGGGTGATCAAGGGGGGCAAGATGGTCAACGCCAAGACCGGCGAGCCGTTCAAGTTCGAAATCCTCGGCTGGAACGACACCGACCAGGTGATCGCCAGCCCCTATATGGCCAATCTGCGCAAGATAGGCATCGACGCTACACTGCGCATCGTCGATCAGTCCCAGTACATCAACCGCGTCACCAATTTCGATTTTGACGTTGTCACGGGCCTGTTCGGCCAATCGGATTCGCCCGGCAACGAGCAGCGCGAATTCTGGGGCTCGAAGGCTGCCGACACGCACGGCTCACGCAACCTGGTGGGCATCAAGGATCCGATTGTCGATGCGCTGGTAGACCGCATCATCTTCGCCACCGACCGCGACGATCTCGTCGCCGCCACCCATGCGCTCGATCGGGTTCTGTTGTGGAGCTATTATGTCGTGCCGCAATGGCACCGCCCGGTGGTGTGGCTGGCCTACTGGAACAAGTTCGGCATCCCCGACAAGCAGCCCGCCTATATCGGCGCCGACACCGATTCCTGGTGGATCATTCCCGAGAAGGAAAAGGCGTTGGCGGCCAAATACAAGGGCGGAAATTGATGGCGGTGCTGCCCCGCCGTGACTTCCTGGCCTTGGGCGGCGCTGTAGCCGCCGTTGCGCTTCTGCCAGGTCGAGCCTTCGCCACCATCCCGACCAGCGTGAAGCTGCACGGCCTGTCGGCCTTCGGCGATCTGAAATACAAGCCTGACTTCACGCATTTCGACTATGTGAACGTTGACGCGCCGCAAGGCGGCACCTTCAATTTCTCGCCGCCCAACTGGGGTTACAACCAGAGCCCTTTGACCTTCAACACGCTGAACTCTTTCTCGGTCAAGGGCGACGCGCCGCCACGCATGGGGATGTGCTTCGATTCCCTCATGACAAGGGCGTTGGACGAGCCGGACGCCGTCTATGGCCTGATCGCCGATGGCGTGACGATTGCTGATGACCGCAACAGCTTCGAGTTTTCGCTCAGGCCTGAAGCACGCTTCCACGATGGCACGCCGCTGACCGCCGAAGACGCCGCCTTCAGCTTCAAGCTGTTCAAGGACAAGGGCCATCCCGACCTGTCGCTATCGCTGACGCATCTCGAGGATGCGGTTGCCGTCGGTCCCCACACGCTACGACTGACCTTTTCCGGCAAGCAGTCGGCTCGTACCATCCTGAATATCGTCGAGTTCCCAATTCTGTCGAAGGCCTTTTACACCGCCAATCCCTTCGATTCCTCGCAACTGAACCCACCGCTCGGCTGCGGCGCCTACAAGGTCGGGCGCTGGTCGGCGGGAGCCTGGATCGAATATGAGCGCGTGGCTGACTATTGGGGCAAGGATCTACCCGTCAATCGCGGCCAGAACAATTTCGAACGTATCCGCATCGAGTTCTATCAGGACCGCACGGCCGGCTTCGAAGCCTTCAAGAAAGGCGAGATCACCTACCGGGAGGAATTCACCTCGCGCGTCTGGGCGACGGCTTACGATTTTCCAGCCTTCACCGCCGGCAAGGTGATCAAGCACGAATTCCCCGCCGAGACATTGCCGTCCATGCAGGCCACCGCGGTCAACCAAAGGCGCGAACATTTTCGCGATTCACGCGTGCGGCAAGCGATCGCACTTTGCTTCGACTTCGAATGGACGCGGCGCAATTTCTTCTACGGGTCCTACGAGCGCTCGCAATCCTGCTTCGAGAAATCGGACTTTCGCGCCGAAGGACTGCCATCGCCGCAAGAGCTCGCTTTGCTGGAACCGCTGCGCGACCAGCTTCCGGTGGAAGTCTTCGGCGAAGCCGTCGTGCAGACGGTCTCCGACGGCTCCGGCCGCGACCGGAAACTGCTGGGCAAGGCGGCGAAGCTTCTGGCCGAGGCCGGCTGGAAGCGGTCCGGCGATTTCGTCGCCAACGACAAGGGCGAAAGGCTTTCGGCCGAATTCCTGGTCGACGACGAAACCTTCGTGCAGGTCTACTCACCCTGGGTTGCCAATATGAAGGCCGTCGGCATCGATGCCACCATCCGGCTGGTCGATTCAGCGCAATACCAGCTACGGCAATCGACCTTCGACTTCGACCTGATCTCGGCCGCCTTCTCGTTTTCGGCGACGCCGACCCGCGACGATCTCGAAATCTTCTTCCATTCGAGCACGGCAAAAGTGTCGGGCTCGCGCAACCTGTCGGGGGTATCAAGCCCCGCCATCGACGCACTCATCGACGCCGTCGGCGCCACCAAGGATCGTGAAAGCTTGACGGTTGCGGTCCGGGCGCTCGACCGGGCCTTGCGTGCGCGGCGTGATTGGATTCCTAGTTGGTTCCTGGCGAATCACCGAAGCGCCTATTGGGACATGTTCGGCTTTCCCGAGCAGAAACCCGATTTCGGCTTTCCGGTCGAAGCGCTGTGGTGGTTGGACAAGGGCAAGGCGGCAAAGATTGGCAAAGGCTGAGATGTTCGCCCAGCGAGGGCAGAGAGCCTGATGGGCGCTTATATACTGCGCCGCATCCTGCTGATGATCCCGACCCTGTTCGGCATCATGGCGGTGTCCTTCGCGGTCGTCCAGTTCGCACCGGGTGGACCGGTCGAGCAGGTCATCGCCAAGCTGACCAACCAGGGCGGCAGCGATCGTCTCGGCAGCGGCGGCGGCGATTCGGGCGGCGCCAATTTCGATCCGGCCGGCGACGT
The DNA here is from genome assembly GCF_056403215.1 of Mesorhizobium sp. P2_H9. Classification (NCBI taxonomy): domain Bacteria; kingdom Pseudomonadati; phylum Pseudomonadota; class Alphaproteobacteria; order Hyphomicrobiales; family Phyllobacteriaceae; genus Mesorhizobium; species Mesorhizobium sp. P2_H9. The sequence continues at coordinate 106,100 of NZ_JBFUFX010000004.1, forward strand.
CGGTTCGAAATACCGCGGCGCGCAAGGGCTCGATCCTGAATTCATCAAAAAACTGGAAAAGCAATTCGGCTTCGACAAGCCGCCGCTCGAACGCTTCGGCCTGATGCTGTGGAACTATGCGCGCTTCGATTTCGGCGACAGCTATTTCCGCGACATTTCGGTGCTCGACCTGATCCTGGAAAAGATGCCGGTGTCGATTTCGATCGGGCTCTGGATCACGCTTCTGTCCTACCTGATCTCGATTCCGCTCGGCATCCGCAAGGCGGTCAAGGACGGCACGCCCTTCGACATATGGACCAGCGGCGTCGTCATTGTCGGCTACGCCATTCCTGGCTTCCTGTTTGGCATCATGCTGATGGTGCTGTTTGCCGGCGGATCGTTCTGGGACTGGTTTCCGCTGCGCGGAATCACCTCCGACAATTGGGACCAGCTGTCCTGGTCAGGCAAGATTCTGGACTATTTCTGGCACATGACCTTGCCGCTGACCGCGCTGGTGCTGTCGGCCTTCGCCACCACCACGCTTTTGACCAAGAATTCGTTCCTCGAGGAAATCCGCAAACAGTATGTGGTGACCGCACGCGCCAAGGGCCTGTCGGAGCGGCAGGTGCTCTACGGCCATGTCTTCCGCAACGCCATGCTGATTGTCATCGCCGGCTTTCCCGGCGCCTTCATCTCGGCCTTTTTCACCGGCTCGCTGCTGATCGAGAATATCTTCTCCCTCGACGGCCTTGGCCTGCTTGGCTTCAAGTCGGTGATCGATCGCGACTATCCGGTGGTGTTCGCAAATCTCTACATCTTTTCGCTGCTCGGCCTGTTTGTCGGGCTCTTGTCCGACCTGATCTACACCTGGGTCGACCCTCGCATCGACTTCGAGCGGAGAGACGTCTGATGGCGCAAGCTGCCACAGATACGGTGCCGGCGCGGATACCCCGGCCATGGCTGTCGCCGCTCAACCAGCGGCGCCTGCAGAATTTCAGAGCCAACCGGCGCGGCTACTGGTCGTTGTGGATTTTTCTTGTCCTGTTCGTGCTGTCGCTGTTTTCCGAACTGATCGCCAACGACAAACCAATCATCGTCTCCTACAAGGGCGAGATCCTGTTTCCGGTGCTGGTCGCCTACCCGGAAGAAACGTTCGGCGGCTTCTATGCCGTCACCGACTATCGCGATCCGGTCATCCAGGACGAGATCAATGGCAATGGCTGGATGATCTGGCCGCCGGTGCGCTACTCCTACCAGACCGTCAACAACGCCATTCCCGAGGCAGCCCCCACCAAGCCATCCTGGCTCTATGATGCCAAGACACGCTGCAACCAGTATCCGCAAGGTGCTGCCGACCCCAACTGCGTCGTCGGCAACTGGAACTGGCTCGGCACCGACGACCAGGCGCGCGACGTGCTGGCGCGCGTCATTTATGGGTTCAGAATCTCGGTGCTGTTCGGGCTGATCCTGACGCTGGGCTCGGCACTGATCGGCGTCGCGGCCGGTGCGGTGCAAGGTTATTTCGGCGGCTGGACGGATCTTCTGTTCCAGCGCTTCATCGAAATCTGGTCGGCGATCCCGGTGCTCTATCTGCTGCTGATCGTCGCCGCCATCCTGCCGCCCGGCTTCTTCATCCTGCTCGGGCTGATGCTCTTGTTCTCCTGGGTGGCGCTGGTCGGCGTGGTGCGGGCCGAGTTCCTGCGCGCCCGCAATTTCGAATATGTCAACGCCGCGCGCGCGCTCGGCGTACCTAACCACACCATCATGTTCCGGCATCTCTTGCCCAACGCCATGGTGGCGACGCTGACCTTCCTGCCCTTCCTGCTCTCAGGCTCGATCTCGACGCTGACCTCGCTCGACTATCTCGGCTTCGGCCTGCCGCCCGGCTCTGCCTCGCTCGGTGAATTGTTGAAGCAGGCGCAGCGCAATCTCAACGCGCCGTGGCTGGGCATTTCCGGCTTCGTCGTCATTTCGCTGATGCTGTCGTTGCTGGTCTTCGTCGGCGAAGCGACCCGCGACGCTTTCGACCCGCGCAAGGCGTTCCGATGAGCGACGCCCCTCTCCTTTCCGTCCGCGATCTCAGCGTCGCCTTCACGCAAGGCGGCAACCAGTCGATGGCCGTCGACCACATCTCCTTCGATCTCGCCAAGGGCGAGACAGTTGCACTGGTCGGCGAATCCGGCTCCGGCAAATCGGTCTCGGCGCTGTCGGTGCTGAAGCTGTTGCCCTATCCAACGGCCAGCCATCCCTCAGGCAAGATCCTGTTCCAGGGCGCCGACCTGCTGGCGATGAACGAGAAGCAATTGCGCAGCGTGCGCGGCAACAAGATCACCATGATCTTCCAGGAGCCGATGACCTCGCTCAATCCGCTGCACACGATCGAGCAGCAGATTGTCGAGATCCTGAAACTGCATCAGGGCATGGCTGATCGCCCGGCACGCGCGCGCACGCTGGAACTGCTGAGCGAGGTCGGCATCCGCGATCCGCAAAAACGGCTCGACGCCTATCCGCACCAGCTTTCCGGCGGTCAGCGCCAGCGCGTCATGATCGCCATGGCGCTGGCCAACGAGCCTGAGTTGCTGATCGCCGACGAACCGACGACGGCGCTCGACGTCACCGTGCAGGCGCAGATCCTCGAATTGCTGGCGGGGCTGAAGAGCCGCAAGGGCATGTCGATGTTGTTCATCACCCACGATCTCGGCATCGTCCGGAAAATCGCCGACCGCGTCTGCGTGATGACCAAGGGCAAGATCGTCGAGACCGGGCCGACGAAAGAGATCTTCGCCAACCCCCAGCACGCCTATACCAAGCACCTCCTGGCGGCCGAGCCGAAAGGCAAGCCGCCGGCCGCCAACGCTGCCGCCAAGCCGGTGATGACGGGCCACGACATAAAAGTCTGGTTTCCGATCAAGAAAGGCTTCTTCCGCACTACCGTCGACAATGTGAAAGCGGTCGACGGTATCGACGTCACTGTGCGCGCCGGCCAGACGCTTGGCGTCGTCGGTGAATCCGGTTCGGGCAAGACGACGCTCGGCCTGGCGCTGGCGAGGATGATCTCGTCGACCGGAACCATTCAGTTCAATGGACGCGACATCAACAAGCTGACCTTCAACGCCATGCGACCGCTGCGGCGCGAGTTGCAGATCGTCTTCCAGGACCCGTTCGGATCGCTCAGCCCGCGCATGTCCATCTCGGAGATTATCGAGGAAGGGCTGAAGATCCATGAGCCGAAGCTGTCGCCGGATCAGCGAGACGTGAGGGTGGTCGACGTGCTCGGCGAAGTCGGCCTCGATGCCGCCACCCGCAACCGCTATCCGCATGAATTCTCCGGCGGCCAGCGCCAGCGCGTCGCCATCGCGCGCGCCATGGTGCTCAATCCGCGCTTCGTCATGCTGGACGAGCCGACCTCGGCGCTCGACATGAGCGTGCAGGCGCAAGTCGTCGACCTTTTGCGCAGCCTGCAGGCAAAGCACGACCTCGCCTACCTCTTCATCAGCCACGACCTGAAAGTCATCCGAGCCCTTGCCAACGACGTCATCGTCATGCGCAATGGCAGGATCGTCGAAGCCGGCCCGTCCGAACAGATTTTCGAGCGGCCGCAGACCGACTATACCAAGGCGTTGATCTCGGCCGCCTTCAGAATCGAGACGGCGCCGGTTGGCATCGTCAGCGAGTAGACTGCGCAAGAGGGAATAGAACCCGAAGATGGAAAAAGGCCGCATCCTGCTTGCCGTTACCGGCTTTCATCCGCAGCGCTGGCGCGAACTTTTGTCGGCCGAACGCGAGGTGGTGCTCGAGCCGGACGGCGCCAGCGATCCGTCGATCACCTATGCGGTGGTGTGGAAGCAGAAGCCGAACCTTCTGGCGTCGCTGCCCAATCTGCGCGCCATCTTCTCGATCGGCGCCGGCGTCGACCATATCTTCGCCGACCCCGGCCTGCCCAAGGTGCCGATCGTCAAGGTCGTCGCCGACAACCTCACCCAGTACATGACCGAATATGTCGTCTGGCGGGTGCTCGATCATCACCGCCAGGGCATGCTCTACCGGTCGCAGCAGCCGAAGAAGATCTGGCACGAGCCGCCGCAGCGGCCGGCCGGCGACATTTCGGTCGGCATTATGGGGCTCGGCAATCTCGGCCGCGCGGCGGCGTCGGTGCTATTGTCGCTCGGCTTTCCGGTCAATGGCTGGTCGCGCACGGACCGGCCGATGAAAGGTGTCTCGACCTATGCGGGAGAGGCCGGGCTGGTTCCCTTCCTCAATGCCACCGACATCCTGGTGGTGCTGTTGCCGCTGACGCCCGACACGAAAGGCATCATCAATCATGGCGTGCTGAAGGAGTTGCGCAAGCGCAATGGCCTTGGCGGCGCGGTGCTGATCAATGCCGGGCGCGGCCGGCTGCAAAAAGATGCCGACATTTTGCGCGCGCTGGACGACGGCACGCTGAAGGAAGCGAGCCTCGATGTGTTCGAGGTCGAGCCGCTGCCGAAGACCAGTCCGCTCTGGGGCCATCCGAAAGTGTTCGTGACCCCGCACGCGGCGGCGACCTCCGATCCTGTGCATCTGGTACCGATCATGCTTCGGCAGATGGCAGCCTATGAGCGCGGCGAAAAGCTCGACAATCTGGTCGATCGCGACGCGGGGTACTAGCCGAGCCTTCACTTGGCCAGGTCCCAGTCCCGGAAACTCTTCTTGATTGCCCGCAGCGACGACAGCTGCAGCTTTGGCAGATCGAGCTCTGCGAACATTGCCCGGTATCGTTTGCGATTTTTCGGTGTGATCACGGCAATGTGGTGGATCATGTCCCATTTGATGCTGTCGCGCCCGCCTTCCAGGCCGCCGCGCCTTTCTTTTTCGAACAGCGTTCGCCTGACATAGCGCAGCAGACTAAGCGGCGTGGAGATATCCAGCAGGATCAGCCCCGTCGCCCGCTGAGAGCGCTGCGGCATGCCGATCGCGTAATTTCCATCCATCACCCAGCGTTCGCCGGCGATTGCCGTGTCATGCAGAGCCATAAATTCGCTCTTGGGACGCTGTTCCCAATCCGTGTTCGGAAGATGGAAGAGCAGATCGAGATGAACGACCTCCAGATTGCGCTTGCGGGCAATCGCGTCGGCAAGGGTCGACTTGCCGCTGTTGGACGGCCCGAGGATACAGATGCGGTTCCCCAGCTCCGAGAGATCCATCCGATCGTGCCCTAAGAGGTAGCTTGTTGCCTGCTATTCTCGACCGCTGACGGCTTGGGATCTCAGCTGGGGAGAGCGAACTTCTTCTGCTTGCCCGGCTTACCGCAATCGCGGCGGTCAATCGAGCGGTTCATGGCGTCGATCCTACCGGTTGCCTGGTCGATATCGCGCTTGTTCTTCGAGCGCATATCCGGCGTGAACGGACCAAAGCCCAAAGCCGGATTGGAGAAGGTCGGCTTGGCATCCACCGCCAAATGATATTGCTGCGCCAGGCCGTTTCGCTGCGCCAGCAATTGATCGCAAGGCACGGTGTCGAACTGCAGCGAGGATTCGACATTGGCATCCTGCCGCTCGGACATCGATGAGCCCATGCAGCCGGCCATCGCCAGGCAAGACGCCAAGACCATCATGTTCCAGCGCATTGGTTTTGCTCCTGCGGATGTCCGCCCCCTGTCATCCGCGCATGCGATTCGGGCTTTTTCACAGCAAAGGAGGCGGGACGGCACCGCGGCTTTGGTCACCATTGTGAGCATTCAGCCCGTGCTGATTTTCCCTGCCACCACCACCAGCCCTTCGACCGCCTGACGGCGATCCTGCCGGATGGTTTTTGCGTCCAGCGACAGGACCGAAAACCCGCTGGCGGCCAGAATCCGCCTGACATAGGGCTCCGAATGCGCAAAGCGGCGCGACGGCTGCAGCGCGAAATCGCCGGCCGGGTCTGCCAAACTCTCGACCGAGAACGCAAGCAGACCGTCGCTGGCCAGCAGCCCGGCAATCGTCTTCAGCATGGCTTCGAGCCCGCCGACATAGATGAACACGTCGGCCACCGTCACCAGATCGGCTTTTGGGCCGGCATAGGAAAAATCCCGCAGGTCGGCCTTGCCCAGAAAATCGTAGATGGCTTTGGCTCGCGCCTTTCTCAGCATGCTGGCCGAGATATCGTAGCCCTCCAGCCGGTCTGCGATCGGCCGCAGCCTTTGCCCCATCAACCCGGTGCCGCAGCCGAGATCGAGCGCCAGCGAGAAGCGGCTCGGCCTTGCCGTCCGAATGGCCTGATCGAGAAACTCCGGCAAGCGGTAGCCGAGTTTCTCGACCAGCGATTGATCGAACGTCTCGGCATAGTGGTCGAACAGCGTCTCGACGAAGGCGCTGGGGAGTGCGTCGGTCGCCGGCGCCTTGCCGATCAATTGCAAATTGAGCGACGCACCCTGGCGATCCGTCGGGTCCAGCTGCAACGACATCGTCCAGGCTTGCGCCGCCAGACTCGGAGCGCCCGCCGCTTGCTGCATCTCGCCGAGGCGGAACCAGCCCATCGCCCATTGCGGCGTCAGTTCCAGGGCGCCAAGCAGCAATTCTGCGGCTGCCGCATGATCGCCATCGGCGTGCAGCATCTCGGCATAGTCGGCGCGACGATCGGCGTTCAAGTCGCCGGACGAGGCCTGTAGCGGTTTCATGGCGATGGGTCCTGCCGGCAAACGAAGCCGGCTGTGCCGTGTATGCGGGAGTCAGCAGTGACTTACAACAGGCTTCCCGCGCCGGAATTAGTGCCTATCTTGCACCCATGCGCGCCAGCGACCTGCTTCATCCCCGGCCGGAAGGCCTGTATTGCCCGCCCGGCGATTTCTTCATCGACCCGGTGCGGCCGGTCAACCGGGCGCTGATCACGCACGGCCATTCCGACCATGCCCGCTCCGGCCACCGCTCGGTGCTGGCGACCCAGCAGACGCTCGACATTATGGGGCAGCGCTATGGCGAGGATTTTGCCGAGGCAACACAAGCCGCCGCGTTCGGCGAGACGATCGCGCTGAACGGTGTCACGGTCACCTTTTATCCCGCCGGCCATGTGCTCGGCTCGGCGCAGATCGCGGTCGAGTACCAGGGCAGGCGCATCGTCGCATCCGGTGACTACAAGCGGCAGAAGGACGCCACTTGCGCACCGTTCGAGCCGCTCAAATGCGACGTCTTCATCACCGAGGCGACCTTCGGCCTGCCGGTGTTCCGCCACCCGCCCGACACCGAAGAGATCGCCCGGCTGCTGAAGTCGGCCGCACAATTTCCCGAACGCTCGCATCTGGTCGGCGCCTATGCGCTGGGCAAGGCGCAGCGCGTGATGCGGCTGCTGCGCGATGCCGGCTATGACAAGCCGATCTACATCCACGGTGCGCTGGCCAAGCTCAGCGACTACTATCAGAGCCAGGGCATCGACCTCGGCACGCTGGAGCCGGCAACGGTGGAAGGCGGCAGGCAAGATTTCGCAGGCGCGATCGTCATCGGTCCACCCTCGGCCTTCGCCGACCGCTGGGCGCGGCGCTTTCCCGACCCGATCTCGTGCTTTGCTTCCGGCTGGATGCGCATCCGCCAGCGCGCCAAGCAAGGTGGCGTCGAACTGCCGCTGATCATATCCGACCATGCCGACTGGGACGAGCTGACCGCCACCATCAAGGAGACGGGCGCCGGCGAAATCTGGGTCACGCATGGCCGCGAGGAAGCGCTGGTGCGCTGGTGCGAACTCGAGGGCATTGCTGCCAGGCCGCTGCATCTCGTCGGCTATGAGGACGAGGGCGACTGAGGCATGAATCGCTTTGCCGAACTTCTCGACCGCCTGGTGCTGACGCCGTCGCGCAATGGCAAGCTGACACTGCTGACCGAGTATTTTCGCAGCGTCGAGGATCCGGATCGCGGGCTGGCGCTGGCGGCGATCACCGGCGATCTCTCGATCGCGGCGGTCAAGCCGGCGATGCTGCGCACGCTGGTCACCGAGCGTATGGACCCGGTGCTGTTCGGCTATTCCTACGACTATGTCGGCGATCTCGCCGAAACCGTGTCGCTGGTCTGGCCGCAATCACCGGCAAATATGCAGAACCGCGAGCCGACGCTTGGCGAGGTTGTCGAAAAGCTGCAGGCGGCGAGCCGTTCCGACGGGCCGAAGGTGCTGGCCAGACTGCTCGACAGCGCCAGCATTTCAGCGCGTTTTGCGATCATCAAACTGGTCACCGGCGGCCTGCGCATCGGCGTCTCGGCGCGGCTGGCGAAACAGGCGCTGGCCGAATTCGGCAAGGTCGAAATCGCCGAAATCGAGGAGCTGTGGCACGGGCTGACCCCACCCTATGCCGGGCTGTTCGCCTGGCTGGAAGGCAAGACTGAAAAGCCGGCGAGGACAGCGCTGGCGCTGTTCCGGCCGGTGATGCTGTCCAACCCGATTGGCGACGGCGATCTCGAAAAGCTCAACCCGGCCGACTATGCCGCCGAATGGAAATGGGACGGTATCCGCGTCCAGGCAACCTGCGAAGGCGGCGTTCGCCGGCTCTATTCGCGCACCGGCGACGATGTCTCCGGCGCCTTTCCGGATCTCGCCGAGGCTATGCATTTTTCCGCCGCCCTCGACGGCGAGCTGCTGGTTGGCGATCCCTCAGCAACCGGCACGTTTTCGGACCTGCAGCAGCGGCTGAACCGCAAGACGGTGACGCCGAAGATGCAGCAGCGATACCCTGCGTTCATGCGCTGCTACGACCTCCTGCAGATCGGCGACGAGGATCTGCGCGCCCAGTCGTTTCGCGAACGGCGCGGCCACCTTGAAGCCTTCGTCAAGACGCTCGATCCGAGCCGCTTCGATCTCTCGCCACTGGTCGACTTCACCGGCTGGCCGGCGCTGGAGGAAATGCGCCGGGCGCCGCCGCACCCAATCATCGAAGGCGTGATGCTGAAGCGCTGGGATTCGCCGTACGTCGCGGGACGGCCGAAAGGCCCGTGGTTCAAGTGGAAGCGCGATCCGCACACGGTCGACGCGGTGCTGATGTATGCGCAGCGCGGCCATGGCAAGCGCTCGAGTTTCTACTCCGACTATACGTTCGGTGTCTGGTCGGGGCCGGAGGGATCGGAGGAACTGGTGCCGGTCGGCAAGGCCTATTTCGGCTTCACCGACGAGGAACTGAAGCAGATCGACAAATATGTCCGCGACAACACGGTCGAGCGTTTTGGCCCGGTCCGCTCGGTGCGGGCCGACCGCAAGAACGGCCTGGTGCTGGAGGTGGCGTTCGAAGGGCTCAACCGCTCGACCCGGCACAAATCCGGCGTCGCCATGCGATTTCCCAGAATTTCGCGACTACGCTGGGACAAGCCGACCGCCGAGGCCGACCGCATCGAAACGCTGCAGGCGTTGTTGGACTAGGGCGCGATCGAGACGCGGATTTCGTAGATGTCGACTGCTTTGCCCTGCTTGTCAAAGTCGGAATTGATGGCGATGGTGCCGGCGGCACCCGGATGCTTCTGCGGGAATTGCACGTCGAACAGATATTCGTTGCGCTCCTGGCTGACCGCGTAGCGCTTGCGGCCACAATCGCCGAGATCGCCGAAATTGCAGTCGACGGAAATCTGCGTCTCCTTGCCCTCTTCGGAGCGGGCGAGGATATCGAACATGGCGTGTTTGCCGGCGAGTTTCTCCAGCACGCCTTGCCCGACATCGAAGGCGATGGCCGAGCCGGAGGCGCCGGAGCGGATGCGCAGGAAGGACCCGGTGTCGTCCTGCATCACCTCGGCCTTGGCGTCGGACGGCGCGCTGACATGCGTCGGATCGGCAGGCGAAAACACATTGATCCAGTCGCGCGCCTGATCGGCGGCGCCGGGTTTCTGCGGCGAGCCCGAGTCGGCCGGTGGCGTGAAATCGTCACCGTCGACCGTCGGCGGCGCCTCTGGCGGGGCCGTGTCGAGTTGGGCCGGCGTTTTGAAGACGCCGGTCTGGATGCCGAAATAGAGGCCGATGCCGGCGGCGGCGAGCAGAGTCACAGCGAGGAAGATCGCGGTCAGCGGCAAGCGGCGCCCCCTCACCCGCCTCTCGTCACGGTCGGGCGCCACCTCTGTCGCGGCTTCGGTGGGAGCTGAGGTGAACATGTCGATTTCCGGCACGCCGGGAAGAACCGCGTCGGGCATGATATCGGGGACGACCGGCAAGACGCGCGATTGCGGCGCGTCGGATGCCGGAGGTTGCACTGGCCCGTCGACAACGACCTCAGGCGACGGCGCGGGTTCGACAGCTTCGCCCACAGGTTCGGTGCTCGTGGGAAGTTCCACCGCGGGCGCAGCCGCGGCAGGTTCCGCTTGCGTGGCAGTTTCCGCCTGCGGCGCAACGTCGGCTACCGCCGGCAGATACTCGGATTCGATCTCGGTGATCTTGGCCTGCACCGCCTTGCGGCGCTTGATGGCGGCTTCCACCGTCACGCCGGGATTGGCCTGGAGGACGCGGTCAAGCGCGGCGAAGGCCGATCGATAGACCTTCTCGCGAAACGCCCGGTCCTCGGCATTGCCTTTTTCGAAGGCGTTGCGGATCGCTTTTTCGATCGCGTCCAAGCGAATTCCCTCTGCACGTTCGCTCACATCGCCATGATCGTTAGCCGCAGGCGACCAATCAATCAACGGGCGAGCGGCCGCATTCTGCCTCAGCAGGGCGTCCAAGGCCGATTTCGGAGGTTTTCGGCAAAGAAATCAACATATTTCGCCGATCTTGCCGGTGCGATCACGGACGAAGCGCCCGGCGACGGTCGCGTAGGCGTCAAGCGGACCGGTGTGCCGGCTCCTTTTGGACCGGCAGCCAGGGTCGGCACGAAATGCCAAGTCCTGTCTTGAATTTACGACCGGTTGCGTCTATCACCCAGCCCATCTTGGAGGCCTTGGCTTCCCGGGCCGCTTTAGCTCAGTTGGTAGAGCACATCATTCGTAATGATGGGGTCAGGTGTTCGAGTCACCTAAGCGGCACCATTTTTCTCAGACATTTGTCCGCACTTGCTCCCGACGGGCTGCTCTGGACGCCCCCATTTATCGACGACAGCAAAATGGCAGGCGGTGGCTTGCGTCAGGCGCCAATTGGCAGGATGTTGTACGAGGGAAACGGGAGGCGAACCGGCACGCTGGCGCCAAAACGGCTGCTGGAATTATCCGATGTCGCGAGCTTGCTTTGCCTTTCTTGCCCTGATTGCCGTCTTCATCAAGCCGGTGGAGGCAGGCGGGTGGATTTCTCATCTGCTTGACCATTCGGCCATGGCTTCAGCCTATGCGGCAGAATCCGACCTTGTAACCGCTTACACGACAGGGATGGCGCGCATCCGGCTGAAGCTCGCGGGACGTTCTGGCGAAACCGACCTTGCGGTCCCTCTCGAACCAACGCTCTTGCGAGCGGAATTCCGGGCCCGGACATGGCGCGCGGCGGACGGCAGTCTGTTGCAGGGTTTCGCAGGGACTGGCGGCTTCCGGCTGACGCTCGGAAATTGCCTTGCCCGCATCTGCGCTGCCAGCGAATGCAGCGATGCCGGTTGGCCGGTTTTCAGTTGCAGCGACGGCCGTAAGCGCAAGATGTCGGCTACGGACTTTGCCGTCGCGGTTTTCGACGGCGTCTCCTATCGACGATTGAGCGCTGCCCCCTCTCAGCAGTAAGATCGACCCACAGTGAGTTGCCTGCCCGCGTTGCGGCTGAAACGCCCGCCCGTTTCCGGAGCGGGCGCTTTTGGTAAATCCTGTCAGTGGTCAAAAGCCCCAATAGCCGGGATGCCAGCGATGGCGGAACCAGAATCCGGCATGCCAGTGGCCGACCGGACGCATCATCACCCGGTGGTTCGGCACGCAATTGCCCCATCGGTTCATGTGCCAGGCGGGGCCGCATCGCCAACCAACGGTTTCAATGGGACCGACGCTTTGAATGGGGATTGGGACGGTACCGGGCTTTGCCGTTGGCAGAGCCTGCGAGCCGACACTCGACAGCATCAAGGTGCCTGCCGCAATCGCGATGGGTAGAATGTGTTTGGTGAGCATGACTGTGTTCTCCATGTTCACACCCCCGCGAACAATTAACCCGCTGCCACCTGAATGTTGACTGAACGGCGCAATCACAAATGCGTCATTTGGCCATGCCGCCGCCTCGCCGACATGCGTGGAACACGCCCTGCAAGAAGCGTTGAAAGGCGATGACAGGCTCGACTGCCGTGCCAGCAAGGCCTGCACCTTCGCCAGATCACCAAAAACCCCGACCTGACGCCGGGGTTTTCGCTTCATGGAAAACAAACAAGCTTGCCGCCGCTCGGCTCAGCGGCCGGCTTCAACCGTCTGCGCAGGGCAGCACAGTGGCGGTCAGGCCATCTTTGCCAGGATCTTGGCCATGTCTGCGGTGTCGAACGCCCGCAATGTCTGGGTTCTGATGTTGCCCAGCGATGCGATCGATAGGGCTAGTGCGGTCGCAGCAATGTCGTCGTCGGCTTCTGCGACCGCCACGACATCATATTGACCAAGCGTCCACAACAGCGTGTGAACCTTGATCCCGTTCTTGCTGGCCATCGCCTTGAAAGCCTCAGCACGCTTCTGGGTGTCCTTGATGCTCTTGATGCCTTGATCTGTGAAACTCGACAGCAATACGTAGTAAGCCATTGGTTCCTCCCACAAATGGGGAGCGTACGGGCGCTCACGGCGCGTCCGCCGTCTCCCAGAATTACGATAGCACGAGCCGGGCGCGCGAACCACAGAAGGCCTGCCGCACCCGCTATTTCACCGGTCAGCTGGGAGAAGCACGAAATCCGTTCGCTACAGCGAGGCCACGGTCTTCAGCGCGCCGTCAAGCATGTCGCCCTTCTCGTCTTTCAGCGCCATCTCTCGCAGCCGCCGGATCCAGTCGGCGGCATCCGGGCGGCCCTTGACCAGATCGAGCGCCGACAGCACCCGGTCGAATTTCGATTGGGCGCGGAGATGGGTGTCGCTGTAGCCCTTGATCAGCCGGCGGCAGTTGACGATCTCGACAGCCAGCGCGTAATCAGCCGGCACATAGCCAAGCGCCAGCGCGTACCAGCGATCGATATGCTCGACCTCGACCTTGTGGCGCAGCAGGCTGCGGCGCCAGCGACGCAGGCCGCCGATGAACCAGAGCGCGGCGAAGCCGGCGAAACTGTCGGTGCGGATGCGGCGGCCATGGTTGATACGGCGGTCGAGAAAGGCGGCGAGCTTGGGCCGGTCCTCGATATAGCTGCCGAGCCCAGCTGGCAGCGTGCCGCAGAATTCCTCGATGCGCGGATGGAAATATTCGGTCACGTGCAGGATCGAGCCGTCCTTGACGCCGACCTCGCGGCGCACGCGCTGGTCTCTGGTCGAGCGCGTCTTCAGATCGGCAACGCGGATCATGTCGTCATAGCACATCGCGTTGGCGAGATGCTTGGCGGCGGCGATCGACAGCGCATAGGCCTGTCCGGCACCATCCAGCGCGATCGCCCGGTCGAGCCGGTCGAGATACTCGCCGCCATAGGCGATGTCCTGATAGTCGACGACCTTTTTCAGGCCGCGCATCGCCATGTCGCGCGCTGGCTCCGGCAGCGCGGCGACGCGAGCCGCCAAGGCCTGCCAGTCCTTCAGCAGGCTTTCCGGACCGCTGACTTTTCCCGCCGCATCAGGGACGCTCTCGGCAGCCACGGGTTCCGCCGCCTGTGGCGCTGGCGAGCCGGTGCCGCCCGCGCGATCAAAGGCAGCGCCGAAGGCGGCGAGGCTGGCCTTGACGCCGCGACCACCGGCACCGATCGCCTGCTCATAGCTTTCGCGGGTGAAGGGCAGCGCGTCGGATCCGGCCAGTGCGCCGAGCAGGCTGGCCGAGATCATCGAGCCGTTGTCGGCGGCGATCTTTTCCATGTCGAAGGCGATGAAGCGCTTGGCCGCAGCTTCCGCCGTTGCGTGCACCTTTGACGACGATGCGCGGCCGTCGCCGGGTTCGATCTTTTCCGACACCGCGGCAATGCGGTGCGACGAGGCGATCAGCGTCGTGCGTTCAGGCGTGACGAAGCCACGGATGATGGCGCGGCCGGCCTCCATCAGTTCGGCGGCGATCAGGATGTCGACATCGCCCTGCGACGGCGACAGAGCGAGGACCGGCGGGCGGCCGCTGTCGCGGCACATCTCGACATAGTAGATGGTGGCGCCGGTGCGCTGGGCGACGCCGGCAACCGAGGTCGATTGCGCGACATAGCCATTGCGCTCGGCGACGTCGGTGATCCAGTCGGCCAGAACGCCGCCGCCCTGGCCGCCAACCGCCAGCACGGCAAGCTTGATGACGCGCTCGTCATGCTGCGCGTCCGCCCTGGAGTGGGATGAAGGCTCAAGCATCGGCGAATGTCAGGCGCCGGCTTTCGCGCCGCCTCTGCAGGAGGCTGATCGTGGCCCGGCGCGTGGCTTCCAGGAAACGATCCCAGCGGCCGGGATTGTGCACGACGTCGGCGCGATAGAAAGACGGGCACAGTACCGCCGCATCGGCGACCTCACCGCAATTGCCGCAGCCGACGCAGCTCTGGTCGATATGCGCCACCGGATCGTCGCGCAGCGGATCGTCGAGCGACTTTACCGACAGCGACGGGCAGCCGGACAGCCGCATGCAGGCATGGTCGCCGGTGCAGATATCCTCGTCGACGCCGAATTTCGGTTTGACGACGCGCTCGCCACCCTTGATCGCCTTGTCGACCAGCGGCTTTTCACGACGCTGCCGGTTGAGCATGCATTCGGACGAAGCGACGATGACCTTTGGTCCCTTCTCCTCCGTCGTCAGCGCCTCGCGCAGCGTGTCCTGCATCTTGGTGACGTCATAGGTGCGGTCGATGTGGCGCAGCCATTTGACGCCCATGCCTTTCACCGCCTCGGTGATCGGATGCTTGGTCGATTTGGTCTTGTTGCCGGCGCGCGATGAGAGAATGTCCTGGCCGCCAGTGGCGGCCGAGTAGAAGTTGTCGACGATGACGATGACGCCGTCGTTCTTGTTGAACACCGCATTGCCGATCGAGGAGGTCAGGCCGTTGTGCCAGAAGCCGCCATCGCCGACGAAGGAGATCGAGCGGCGCTTGGCATCGGGCGAATTGAATGCCGAGGCCGAGGCCGGCCCGAGCCCATAGCCCATGGTGGTGGCGCCGAGCTCGAAAGGCGGCATGATCGAGAACAGATGGCAGCCGATGTCGGAGGCGATGTGGTGCTTGCCAAGCTCCTGCTCGACCAGCTTGGTGGCGGCAAAGATCGGCCGTTCCGGGCAACCGACGCAGAAGCCGGGCGGGCGGCCCGGCACGACATTGATCAGGTCGGCAATGTCGAGCCCGTCGCCGGCCTTGTTTGGCGCGCGCACCTCGCCCGGCAAAAGATGCGGTGCGGTGGCGCGCAGGAAGGTACCGATGCCGTCTAGCATGACCTGGCCGGTGTATTCGCCGGCCATCGGCAGGTGCTCCTTGCCGACGATGCTGGTACCGCGCCCGGCCTTGTGCAGCATCGAGGCGAACGCCTGCTCGATGTAGTTGGGCTGGCCCTCCTCGACGACAAGCACGGACCCTTTGCCTTCGCAGAAGGACAGGAACTCGTCATCAACAAGCGGATAGACGGCATTCAGGACATAGAGCGGCACGTCGGTGCCGCCAAAGGTATCGGCAAGGCCGAGGCGCTGCAGCGCGCGGATGACCGCATTGTACATGCCGCCCTGCAGGACGATGCCGACCGAGCCGTGATCCGGCCCGAAGATCTCGTTGATCTTGTTCTTGCGAATGAAATCGACCGCCGCCGGCCAGCGTTTCAGCACCTTCTCCTTCTCGTGCAGGAAGGAAGCGGGCGGCAGCACGATGCGGCCGGTATCGCGGCGCGGCGCGTCGAGCGCGTCGGCCACAGTCATTTGCGGCCGCTTGTTGTCCTTGGCGATGAAGTGGCCATGCACATGGCAGCAACGGATACGGACCTGCAGCATGACGGGCGTGTTGGAGGCCTCGGACAGCTCAAACCCGTCCTCCACCGCCTTGACGATCGACGGCAGGTTCGGGCGCGGATCGAGCAGCCAGACCTGACTCTTCATGGCGAAGGCATGGCTGCGCTCCTGCATGATCGAGGAGCCCTCGCCATAATCCTCGCCGACGATGATCAGCGCACCGCCGGTAACGCCTCCGGAAGCGAGATTGGCGAGCGCATCGGAGGCGACATTGGTGCCGACCGTCGACTTGAAGGTTGCGGCGCCACGGATCGGATAGTGCACCGATGCCGCCAGCATGGCAGTGGCTGTCGCTTCCGAGGCGCTGGCCTCGAAATGCACGCCGAGCTCGCCCAGAATGTCCTGGGCGTCGGCCAGCACGTCCATCAGATGGCTGATCGGCGCGCCCTGATAGCCGCCGACATAGCCGACGCCGCATTGCAGCAGCGCCTTGGTGATGGCGAGAATGCCTTCGCCGGCAAACTTCTCGCCGGCACCGAGCCGGAGTTTTTCGACTTCCTTGGCAAAAGACCGTTCGGCCATTTTTGTCTCCTTCCGTTACCGCCCGACGCCGGCGGCGCGTAGGTCTAGATGTCGTGCTTGCGAATGTTCTTCAGCATCTTCAAAAGCGTGGCGATGAGCGCGGCATATTCGGCATCGTCGACATCGTCGAACATTGCCTCGAAGGCGTCGTGCATAGCCGGCCAGGCGCGGGTGAATTCGGCGCGACCTTCGTCGGTCAGGAACACATGGCGGATGCGGCTGTCGGTGACGCCCTGCTCGCGCCGCACAAAGCCTTGCCCCTCCAGCGTGTCGAGCGTGCGGCTCAAGGTGGACTGCTCGATCACCGTATAGACCGAGAGATCGTTGACGGTGACCCCGTCGGTGATCGACAGCACGGCCAGCGTGCGGACCTGCGGGATGGTCAGGCCCTGCTTGCGGAAATCGTCACGCAGAGTGGCGTTGTAGCGGCCCATGATGCGGTTCATCAGATAGGGCGCGAATTGCTGCAGGCCGATCTCGCCCAGGGTCGAAATGCGCTGGCGTTTTTCCGGGGGCTTCTGATCCATCACAGCCGCCCCGCCAAGAGAAAGCCGGAGCCGCCGCCCAGGCCGGCACCCGGATGGGTCGAAGCGCCGATGTGATAGAGGCCCTTGACCCCGGTGTTGTGATTGCGGCTTGCCTTGAATGGCCGCCACAGAAACGACTGGTCGATGGTCGAGGAGCCGCCATAGGGATCGCCCCCGACCAGATTGATGTTCATCGCTTCGAGATCAGCCGGCGAATAGGCGCGGCGCGCAATGACGCTGTCCTTGAAGCCGTCGATATGGCTGGCGAGGATGGCCTCGGCGCGATCGGCATAGGCTTCGCGCAGTCCGTCGGTCCAGCGGCCATCGGCCGGAGTTTGCAGCTTGCCGGCGGCATCGCCCTTGATCTGCCGTGGCGCCTCGGGCAGTTGCAGCCACAGGATCGCCTTGCCGTCCGGGCAACGTGACGGATCGAGCGCATGTGGCTGGCCGACACAGATGGTCGGCACCTCCGGCAGCATGCCGCGCGCCGCCTCGTTGCAGGCTTTTGACACACCATCAAGCCCCGGCGTCAGATGCAGCAGCGCGACCTTGTCGAGACCGTCGCCGCGCCATGCCGGCGGCTTGCTCAGGGCATAATGGATCTGGAAATTGCCCTTGCCGTAGCGGTATTTCTGCGTCGCCTCGACATCGTCCTTGGGAGCATTTGCGCCAAGCAAGCGCCCGTAAAGCTGCGTCGGCGTGACCGAACAGATGATGCTCTTCCTCGCATTGACGGTCTCGCCCGAGGCCAGCCGCACACCGGTGGCGCGGCCGTTGGTCAGGATGATGGAGGCAACGTCGGCTTCTGTGGAGATGACGCCGCCGCGCTCGGTGATGAGCGCCTCGAAAGCCGAGAGCAAGTTTTGCGCCCCGCCCTTGACGATCGGCGCCCCGGCGGCTTCCAGCGCGAAGGCAATAACCTTGGCGATCTGGCCGGAAAATGCGTCTTCAGGCCCCAGGCCCGCATGCAGCACCCAGGGCGCCCACAGCGCGCGGATGGTGTCGGACTGGTAAGTGCTTTCCAGCCAGCTGCGCGCCGGCGCCAAAGCGTCGCCGAGGAACGCTGCAAGGCCGCGTGGGCCACGCCGCCGGACCTCGCCGGCCAACAGCTTCGCCGTCGGGTAGGACCACAGGCTGCCGCCGAGCAGGCCGAACAGCAGTCCGGCATTGCGCTCGATGTCGCCGACATCGCTTCCATGCTTATCGCCGTCACCCGCAGCAATCGCATTGATCGCTGCGACATTGGCGGCACGGTCGGTGCTCAGCACGGCATGGCTGCCGTCCGGCCGCAGCACGCCGGTCGGCGTGCCGGCGTGGCAGAATTCCAGCCCGTGCCGCGCCAGGTCCTTGCCCAGCGCCGCATAGGCCGGCGAGGTGATGAACAGGACGAAGGTCGTCGCCATCACATCATGGATGAAACCGGGCGCGGTGATCTCCTCGGTGCGCATGCAGCCGCCGATGCGGTCGTTGCGCTCGAGGAGGAGCACCTTCGCGCCCTTGCCGCCGAGCATCGCCGCGCAGACCAGCGCGTTGATGCCGCTGCCGACAATGATGTGATCGGGGGCGGTCATCGGCACGTGTTCTCCGTCGGCAGGAGGTGGGGTTTAAACGCGCGGGATAGCGTTCCTTCGCGCCCCCCTCTGTCCTGCCGGACATCTCCCCCTCCAGGGGGGAGATCGGCCTTCATCATGGATTTCGCCAATCTCCAACGTTTCTGAAAGGAGTGAGGCGCCCACACTGCCAATCTCCCCCCTGGAGGGGGAGATGTCCGGCAGGACAGAGGGGGGCGCCGTAGAGCAACAGCGCCGCAAGGTCGCCTCTCCCAAATCGTCACCACTGCATTGCCTGACAGCATGATCTTCTCCCGAAGACCCCACCTCGCCCTTATTGCTTTGACACGAGCGCCAGCGCGCGGATCGGGCTGCCGGTGCCGTGCTCGATCTTGAGCGGTGCCGCGATCAGGATGGCGCCCTTCGGCGGCAGCTGGTCGAGGTTGCAGAGGCTGGCGAGGCCGTAGCGATTGGCCTTGTGCATCAGCGTGTGCGCCGGGAATGGTGGCTCCATGCCGCCGGCCTTGCCAGCATCGGTGCCGATCGTCTCSSWGCCCCAGCCCTTGATRTTCTTGCTGATCAGGAACTGGATGGCTTCGGCGGTCGGGCCCGGCGTGTGCGGGCCGGTYTCGTTGGCGTTGAGGAATTCGGCTTCCGAGCCGTTGCGCTTGTACCAGTCGGTGCGCATCACCACCCACTCGCCGGCGTTAATGGCGCCATGCTTGGCTTCCCATGCCTTGATGTGGTCGACGGTGAGCAGGAAGTCATGGTCGGCGGCGGCTTCTTTCGAGCAGTCGATGACATTGACCGGGCCGACGAAGTTCTGCGCCGGAATGGTGTCGGTGGCGCCGTCCGGATAATCCTTGCCGGTGATCCAATGCTGCGGCGCATCGAAATGCGTGCCCGAATGCTCGCCGAGCTTCAGCCAGTTCCAGGCCCACCATGGACCGTTCTTGTCGTAGCGGGAGATCGAGTGGATCTCGACCTTCGGCGTGTCGACGGCCAGCTCCGGCGGCAGCTTGATCAGCGGCGTGTTGGGTCCAAGTGGCGCCGACAGGTCGATCACCTGGATGGCGCCTGAAAGAAGCTGGCCGGCAACTTCGCCGAGGAGTTTCTGGGTGTCCATGGTCTCAGTTCCCTCTTTTGTCAGTGATGATCAAGGCTCGTCTCGGCCCTTAATATCCTACTAGACGAAAACATATGCATCTGCAATTATCTTTAAGCATAAAGGAAATGGGTTGGGTGGGCGTGAGCGAGTTTGACGCCATATTCGTCGGGGCCGGCCACAACAGTCTGGCATGCGCTGCGCATCTGGCGCTCAAGGGTTGGAAAACCGGGATTTTCGAGCGCAGTGCAGCAATCGGCGGCGCCGTCCAGACTGACGAATATACGCTTCCCGGTTTCCGCCACGATTTCGGCGCGATGAACCTGAGCCTGTTTGCCGGCTCGGCCTTTCACCGGAAATATGCAAATGAATTGAAAACCCACGGGCTGGAATTCGCGCCGGTCGCAGATTGCTTCGCCAGCGCCTTTCCTGACGGCCGCTGGTTC
Source organism: Mesorhizobium sp. P2_H9 (assembly GCF_056403215.1). Taxonomy (NCBI): domain Bacteria; kingdom Pseudomonadati; phylum Pseudomonadota; class Alphaproteobacteria; order Hyphomicrobiales; family Phyllobacteriaceae; genus Mesorhizobium; species Mesorhizobium sp. P2_H9. The sequence goes on from NZ_JBFUFX010000004.1 coordinate 126,156, forward strand.
GGCGTCAGCAACGATCTGGAAAAGACGACGTCGCGCATCGCCGGCTTCTCCGCCGCTGACGCGGTCGCATGGCGAAAGCTGGTTGCGGCTTTCCCTGGGGAGGCCGAGCATCTGTTCCGCCTGCTGGGCTCGCCGATGAGCGCACGTGCCCTTGCCGGCACCGCCTGGAACCTGTGGCGCAAGAAGGGCATTGCCGGGGCGCTCGACACCAGTCGTATGTTGCTTTCCTCACCCCGTGCGTGGCTCGAGGAGAATTTCGAGTCGCCTTATGTCAGGGCGACGCTCGCCACCTGGGGCATGCATCTCGATTTCGCGCCCGACATCGCCGGGGGTGCGGTGTTCCCCTATCTGGAATCGATGGTCAACCAGTGTTTCGGCATGGTGATCGGCAAGGGCGGCGCCGATACCATGATCCGCGCTTTGTCCGGCATGGTCACATCAGCGGGCGGCAAGATCGTCACCGGGGCCGAAGTCTCCGAAATCACGGTTTCCGCCGGCAAGGCAACCGGCGTGCGGCTCGCTTCCGGCGAGACCCACAGCGCCACCAAGGCGGTGATCGCCGGCGTCGCTCCCGGCGCGCTAGCCGGCAAACTGTTGCCTAACGGTTCCGGCGATGCCGGCTTCGACACGGCGATGAAAAAGTTCCGCCATGCACCGGGCACGATGATGATCCATCTGGCGCTGGACGAATTGCCTGACTGGCGCGCCGGCGCAGAGCTCCGGCAATTCGCCTATGTGCATCTGTCGCCGTCGCTCGACGCCATGTCGCGCACCTATCAGCAGGCGATGGCAGGCCTGCTGCCGGACGAGCCGGTGTTGGTCGTCGGCCAACCCACGGCGATCGATCCATCGCGTGCGCCTGAGGGCAAGCATGTGCTGTGGGTGCAGGTGCGAATGCTGCCCGCGGAAATCCTTGGCGATGCGGCCGGCACGATCGCACCGGATCACTGGGACAAAGTCAAAGAAAAGTACGCCGAGCGCGTCCTCGACATCATCGAGACCTACGCGCCAGGTCTTCGCCAAAAGATCCTCGGCCGTGCGGTGTTCTCGCCCCTCGACCTCGAACGCGAGAACCCGAACCTCGTTGGCGGCGACCAGGTCTGCGGCAGCCACCATCTGGCGCAGAATTTTCTATTTCGCCCGGCACGCGGTTACGCCGGCTGGAACACGCCGGTGGCGCATCTGCATCTCACCGGTGCTGCGACGTGGCCGGGCGCCGGCACCGGTGCAGCCTCGGGCTTCATGCTCGCGCAACAGCTTGGCGGGAGGTAGCATCACGATTTTTCCAGGGTGAAGGAGAGGCAAGGCGCGGTTGCCCAAGGAGCCTGAACCCACTGATTAGACAGAGACGCCGTGCAAAGAAAACCAAACAGGGGAACGACCATGACAATCAACAGACGCGAATTGCTCGGATACAGTGCCGCAGCGCTTGGTGCGGCCGCCATCGGCCTGCCGCAGATCGCCAAGGCAGCCGGCGAACTGACCATCGCCTACAATGTCAACCTGCCGTCCTGGGATCCGACGACTGGACCTTCGGCGGTCAACCCGACGATCCAGGGTCTCTACCAATCGGTGTTCGACCAGTTCATTCCGCAGAAGCCGGACCTTTCGTTTGCGCCGGGCCTCATCACCGAATGGGGCTGGAACGACGACCGCAGCAAGATCACGATGACGGTGCGCGAGGGCGTGACCTGGCATGACGGCTCGCCGTTCACCGCAGAGGACGTGGTGTGGTCGCTGCAGCGGGCGGGCGACGAGAAGACCGGCAACCCGATCCAGTTCGTCTGGAAGAACGTCACCAACTTCAAGATCGACGGCAACAAGATCACTGGCGACGTGGTGCAGTTCGACCCGGTGTATTTCAAGTGGATGTCGTTCCTGACCGGCTACGTCATGCCAAAAGCCTATTACGAGAAGGTCGGCGCCGAGGGTTTCGAGAAGGCGCCGATCGGCACCGGCCCCTATATGGTGGACAAGTTCGAGCGCAACGCCTTCCTGCGGCTGAAGGCCAACCCGAACTATTGGGGCGACAAGCCGGCCTTCGAGAACGTGACGATCAAGTTCGTCACCGATGCGGCAAGTCGCGTCGCCGAGATCGAGTCGGGCTCCTCGCAGGTGACGCTCGAAGTCCCCTATGAGGAGTATGACCGGCTGATCGCCAAGGACGGGCTGGCCGGCTCGTGCAAGAACGTGTCCGACATCGGCATGATCTTCTTCAACGATATCGAGGCGATGCTGGACAAGAACGTCCGCCAGGCGGCAGTGATGGCGGTCGACAAGAAGCTGCTCGTCGAGCGCCTGCTGCACGGCTACGGCCAACCCATCGATACGCTGGAAACGCCGGAATACACGGCCTTCGACCCGTCGATCAAGGTCGAGCACAATCCGGAAAAGGCCAAGGAGCTTTTGGCCGCCTCCGGCTATTCGCCGGAGAAGCCGGTAAAATTCACCATACAGACGACCAAGGGCTTCAAGCCCAAGGATTACGAGATGATCCAGGCGATCGTCGGCATGTGGCGCAAGGTCGGCATCGAGGCGACGATCGAGGTTTATGAGATCGCCAAGCACTACGAGCTGCGGGCCGCCGACAAGCTGGCGCCGGCCGCTTTCTACAATTGGGGCAATGCCATCGGCGATCCGACGACGTCGACCGGCTTTGCCATGTATGGCCCCAGCCCGCATTCGGTGTGGGACAGCCAGGATTTGATCGACATGATCAACCCGCTGTGGGGCGAAAAGGACGAGGCCAAGCGCATCGCCGGCTGGAAGGCGGTCGACAAGTACATCGCCGAGCAGGCCTATGTGCTGCCGCTGATCCAGTATGCGCAGCCGATCGTGCATGCCAAGGGCGTCAACGTCGTGCAGCATGTGTCCGGCGCGCTGTTGCCGGCCTTGATGACCCCGGCCTGACATCGGCATAGACTGCGTGCGCGCCACCGCAACCGGTGGCGCGCCTCTTTCCGCCAGGCTTACAGGCGACCATGCTTCTGCAAAGATTTCTGATCCGTCTTGTGACGATGGCGATCACGCTGTTCGGCGTCGCGGTCGTGGTCTTCGTCGTCATTCGCGTCGCGCCCGGCGACCCGATTGCGATGATGCTGCCGCCCGGCGCGACCCAGGAGGATATCGCCCGGCTGCGCGCGCTCTACGGGCTCGACAAGACCATCGTGCAACAGTTCTTCATCTGGCTCTCGGGCGTGGTCAGGGGCGATTTCGGCACCTCGATTTCGCTGCGTCAGGACGTGCTGGGACTGGTCTTCAACCGGTTGCCGGCAACGCTGGAACTCGCCATCGTCGCGCTGCTGATGGCGGTGGCGATCGGCGGCACGACGGCGATCCTCGGCGCGCGCGAACGCGGCACCGCGGTGGAAGCCGGCATCGACATCGCCAGCGGTGCGGCACTGTCCATTCCGGATTTCCTGTGGGGCCTGGTGCTCATTCTTCTCTTTGGCGTGCTGGTGCCGGTGTTCGACATTTCCGGGCGGGTGTCGCCGCAACTCGACCTGCCCTTCGTCACCCAGTTCTATCTCGTCGAAAGCATCGTGCGGCTGCGCTTCGACCTGACCAAAGATCTGCTGGCGCATCTGCTGATGCCGGCGATTGCGCTGGCGCTGCCGCTGGCCGCGATCATCGCGCAGCTCTTAAAACAGTCGCTGAAGGAAGTGCTCGATCTCGACTATGTCGTGCTGGCCCGGGTGAAAGGGTTTTCGGAAACGCAGGTCATCCTGCGCGAGGCGCTGAAGAACGCCGCCCTGCCGACGCTCACCTTGGTCGGCGTGCAGTTCACCTTCCTCATCGGCGGCACCGTCATCGTCGAACGGCTGTTTTCCTATGAGGGTCTCGGCAACATGGCGATCGACGCCGTCATCAACCGCGACCTGCCGCTGATCCAGGGCATCGTGCTGGTCTTTGCGCTGCTGTTCGTGCTGATCAACCTTGCCGTCGACATGATGTATGCGCTGCTCAATCCGAGGCTGCGCCATGGATGATAGCCGCATCTCAAGACATGGCTCGGGCGCAAAACTGTGGCTGGCCGGCGGCTGGCTGCTTTTGGCACTGCTGGCCGCGATCCTGGCGCCGCTGGTGGCGCCGCAGGATCCGCTGGCGCAGGACCTGATGCTGGAGCGGCTGCCGCCCTTCTGGCTGAGTGGTGCGGAACCCGGCTATTGGCTGGGCACCGACAGCCTTGGCCGCGATCTGCTATCGCGTCTGATCTTCGGCGGCCGCATCGCCTTCATCGTTGCCTTCGCCGCGGCCATCGCCGCCTGCCTGGTCGGCTCGACGCTCGGGCTGGTCGCCGGCTATTTCGGCGGCTGGGCCGACCGCATCATCTCGCGCATCGTCGATGTCTGGATGGCGTTTCCGCCGGTGCTGTTCGCCATCCTTCTGGTCGCGGTGCTCGGCACCGGCTTGAGCTCCGTCATCATCGCCATCGCGGTCATCGACTGGACGCGCTTCTGCCGGGTGATCCGCGCCGAGACCATGGGGCAGTCGCGCATGGACTATGTCGAGAATGCCCGCATCGCCGGCTATGGCCGCGTCGGCATCATGCTGCGCGAAGTGCTGCCCAATGTGGTGCCGTCGATCGTCGCACTTCTGTCGCTGGAGATGGGCATCGCCGTTATCGTCGAGGCCATCCTGTCCTTCGTCAACCTGTCGATCTCGACCGACGATCCGACCTGGGGCGGCATCATTGCCGAGGGCCGGCTGTCGATCCATCAGGCCTGGTGGGTGCTGGTGTTTCCGCTCATCACCCTGATCCTGACGGTGCTGTCGTTCAGTCAGTTCGGCGAGGGGCTGAAGGCACGCTTCGATCCGGTGCTGCGATGAGTGCCGCTTGCCTCGATATCCGCAATCTCAGCGCGGTGCTGCCGAACGGCCAGCGCGTGCTGCGCTCGGTGTCGCTCGCCGTTCAACCCGGCGAAGTGCGCGCGCTGGTCGGCGAGAGCGGCGCCGGCAAGACCATGATCGGCAAGGCGGTGCTCGGCGTCTTGCCGCCAAGCGTGCGCATCGTCGAGGGCGACATGTTGTTGGAAGGCGAAGACCTCGGCAGACTTCAGCCCAAGGCGCGGCGCACGCTGATCGGCGCCCGCACGGCGCTGATCCCGCAGGACCCGCTGACGGCGCTCAACCCATCGCGCCGCATCGGCCCGCAGATGACCGACCGGCTGGTGCGCATCCTCGGCTGGAGTGGCGAAAGGGCCGACCAACGCATTCGGCAATTGCTGGACCAGGTGCAGATCCGCGATCCCGACCGTGTGCTCAAATGCTATCCGCATGAGCTTTCCGGCGGCATGCGCCAGCGCGTGCTGATCGCGGCCGCCTTTGCCGCCGAGCCAAGGCTGATCGTCGCCGACGAACCGACCACGGCGCTGGATGTCACCGTGCAAAAGCAAATCCTGCGGCTGATCGCCGAGTTGCAGCGCGAGCACGGCACCGCGATCCTGTTTGTCACCCACGATCTCGGCGTCGTCGCCAAGATCAGCCAAAAGGTGTCGGTGCTCTATGCCGGCAAGGTGGTGGAGGAGGCCGAGACGGCTGATCTCTTCGCCGCCCCTGAACATCCCTACACGCGGGCGCTGATGGCGGCGACGCCGCGCTACACCGATCCGTTCGCCTCGCTGAAACCGGTGGACGAGGCGGTACTCGCGGGGCTCGCCGCCGAGATCGCTGCCGCCGACCAGGCGTGGAGGCGGCCGCATGGCTGAGCCGCTGTTTTCCGTGCGCGGGCTGAAGGTGGCGCTGCCCGACATGACACGCAAGCCGCTGATTGGCCGCGCGCCGCTGGCCGAGATCCTGAAGGGCCTCGACTTCGACCTGCCCAAGGGCTCGGTGACCGGCATCGTCGGCGAATCCGGCTCCGGCAAATCGACACTCGGCCGCGCGCTGGTGCGGCTGCTGGAGCCAAGCGCCGGTAGCATCAGCTTCGACGGCCTGGACATCACCCACCTGCCGGAGGCGGAGCTTCGGCCGCTGCGCCGCAATCTGCAGATGATCTTTCAGGATCCGATGTCGTCGCTCAATCCCCGCCGCACCATCTTCAGCATCATCGCCGCCCCGCTCAGGCAGAATGGCCTTGGCGACAATCTCAAAACCCGTGTCGCCGAGGCCTTGCTGCGTGTCGGCCTGCCGCAGAGCTTTGCCAGCCGCTACCGCCACGAACTGTCGGGCGGCCAGCGCCAGCGCGTCGGCATTGCCCGTGCCCTGGCATTGTCGCCAAAATTCGTGCTGGCCGACGAGATCGTCTCCGGCCTCGACGTCTCGACCCAGGCGCAGATCCTGACGCTGCTGGAAAAGCTCGCCGCCGAGATGGGCCTGACCGTCGCCTTCATCAGCCATGACCTGTCGGTGATCCGGCGGCTGTGCAAGCAGGTGATCGTCATGCGCGAAGGCGTAATCGTCGAGGCCAGCGCGACGGACGCTCTGTTCGACAATCCGCAGCAGGCCTACACGCGCGACCTGATATCAGCCATTCCGCTTCCCGAAATCGATGCCGGCTGGCTGGACATCCATCCCGCCGCAAAGCCACCGGCATGAACCATCCGCACGCCGAACAGCGGGCGTTGGCGTGCGCCCGGCAAGTGTCCCGCGATGGAGGATGACTGACATGAAGAGTGCAATCCTGACCGCAACATTTGCGGTTGCCGTTCTGGGAACCATGGGTGCTGCTTCCGCCGATTCCATCCCCGGCATGCGCGGCCACGACCACACCGGCGTCACCGTGCCCGACATGAAGCAGGCGGTCGATTTCTTCACCGAAGTGGTCGGCTGCAAAAAGGCGATGTCGTTCGGCCCGTTCGCCGACGACAAGGGCACCTTCATGCAGGACCTGCTCGGCGTCGACCCCAAGGCGGTGATCGAGGAGATCACCCTGGTCCGCTGCGGCTATGGCTCGAACATCGAACTGTTCAAATACACCGCACCCGACCAGAAGGATTTGACGCCGAAGAACAGCGACATTGGCGGCTTCCACATCGCGCTTTATGTCGACGATGTCGCCGCCGCGAAAGCCTATCTCGACGGCAAGGGCGTGAAGACCCGGTTGGGTCCGCTCCCGGTCAAGGAGGGCCCGGCCGCCGGCCAGACCATCCTCTATTTCCAGGCGCCGTGGGGCCTTCAGCTGGAAGCCATCAGCTATCCCACAGGGATGGCCTACGAAAAAGGCGCCGAGACCGTGCTGTGGAGCCCAAAAAACCCGGAAAAGTGACCCGGCAGGGCGTGCTTGCGCAACCATCCGCAAGCACGCGATAGGCCCCCGAAGCAAATCGTCTCAACATGAACCTTTAAGCTTGAAATAATTTCCGTCCGGCACAATACTGCCAGTCGAGATCGCCGGCCTTGCCGGCGACCCGGAAGCGAAGGGGAGATCGCAGGCATGAAGGTTGCGGTTCTCGGCGGTGGACCTGCCGGCCTCTACTTTGCCATCTCGATGAAACTCAGGGACGCCGCGCACGAGGTGACGGTGTTCGAGCGCAATCGCGCCGACGACACGTTCGGCTGGGGCGTCGTGCTGTCGGCCGAGACGCTCGACAATCTGACCCGGAACGATCCGGTCAGTGCTGTCTGGATCAAGAAGCACTTCGCCTATTGGGACGACATCGCCGTCATCCATGACGGTGTGCGCACCGTCTCGACCGGCCATGGTTTCTGCGGCATCGGCCGCAAGCGGCTGCTCGTCCTGCTGCAAAGGCGGGCGCGCGAACTCGGCGTCAAACTCAACTTCGAGACCGACATCGCCGATCCCAAGCCTTATATGGAAACGTACGATCTCGTCGTTGCCGCCGACGGGCTGAACTCGAGAGCCCGCAACACTTTCGTCGACGTGTTCAAGCCCGACATCGACACCCGCAAATGCAAGTTCGTCTGGCTGGGCACCGAGCAGAAATTCGACGACGCCTTCACCTTTATCTTCGAGAAGACGGAGCATGGCTGGGTGTGGGCGCACGCCTACCAGTTCGACAGCGATACCGCGACCTTCATCGTCGAATGCAGCGAACAGACCTGGGCTGGTTTCGGCTTCGGTTCGATGTCGCAGCAGGAATCGATCGCCGTCTGCGAGCGCATCTTCGCCAAGCACCTTGGCGGCCACGCGCTGATGACCAATGCCAACCACATAAGGGGTTCGGCCTGGATCAATTTCCCGCGCGTGCTGTGCGAGCGCTGGTCCTATCAGAACCTGGCGCTGATGGGCGATGCGGCGGCATCGGCGCATTTCTCGATCGGCTCCGGCACCAAGCTGGCGCTGGAAAGTGCTGTGGCGCTGGCAGACTATGTCGAGTCCGAGCCCGACCTCGAAGCGGCGTTTCGTAAATATGAGGATGCGCGCCGCACCGAGGTGCTGAAGCTGCAGTCGGCGGCGCGCAATTCGCTCGAATGGTTCGAGGAAGTCGAGCGCTATCTCGGCCTCGATCCGGTCCAGTTCAATTACTCGCTGCTGACGCGGTCACAACGAATCAGCCACGAGAATTTGCGGCTGCGCGATGCGGAATGGCTGGCCGGCGCCGAAGAATGGTTCCAGCGCCAGGCCGGCGCCGGCGGCAACAGCTTGCGCCGCGCGCCGATGTTCGCGCCGTTCAAGCTGCGCGACATGGCGCTCAGCAACCGCATCGTCGTCTCGCCGATGGCGCAGTACAAGGCCGTCGACGGCTGTCCGACCGACTGGCATTTCGCCCACTATGCCGAGCGTGCCAAGGGCGGCGCCGGCCTGCTCTATATCGAGATGACCTGCGTCAGCCCGGAAGGTCGGATCACGCCTGGCTGCCCCGGATTCTACGCACCAGAGCATGAAGTCGCGTGGAAGCGGCTGGTCGATTTCGTCCACACCGAGACAGAGGCGAAGATCTGCGCCCAGATCGGCCATTCCGGCGCCAAGGGCTCGACCCGGCTCGGCTGGTTAGGCACCGACGTGCCGCTGCCGTCCGGCAACTGGCCGGTGATGGCGGCATCGGCTGTCGCCTGGTCGCCTGAGAACCAGGTGCCGAAGGCGATGGACCGCGCCGACATGGACCGCGTGCGAGACCAGTTCGTAGCCTCGGCCGAGATGGCCGAGCGTGGCGGCTTCGACATGCTCGAAATCCATGCCGCACACGGCTATCTGCTGTCGTCCTTCATCACACCGGTCACCAACCGACGCACCGACGCCTATGGCGGTTCGCTGGAAAACCGCATGCGTTATCCGCTGGAGATCTTCCATGCGGTGCGCGCCGTGTGGCCCTCGGAAAAGCCGATCTCGATGCGCATCTCGGCCAATGACTGGGTCGGCATCGAAGGCGTGACGCCTGCCGACGCGGTCGAGATCGCACGGCTGTTGCATGAGGCCGGCGTCGACATTTGCGACGTCTCAGCCGGCCAGACATCGGCGCTGGCAAAGCCTATCTATGGCCGCATGTTCCAGACGCCGTTTTCCGACCGCATCCGCAATGAGGTCGGCATGGCGACGATGGCGGTCGGCAACATCTACGAACCCGACCACGTCAATTCGATTCTGATGGCCGGCCGCGCCGACCTAGTGGCGCTGGCACGACCGCATCTCGCCGATCCCTACTGGACGCTGCATGCCGCCGTCACGCTCGGCGACCGCGGCGTCAAATGGCCGGATCCCTATTTGCCAGGCCGCGACCAGATCTACCGGCTGGCCGAACGCGATGCGGCTGCGGGGTTGAAAGTATGAGCGGCGCCGCAGCCATCGCTGGCAGGCATGCGCTGGTCACCGGCGGCGGCTCCGGCGTTGGCCGGGCGATCGCATTGGCGCTGGCCGGCGCCGGCATCGACGTGACCATCTGCGGCCGGCGCGAGGCGGAGCTCGCCAAGGTGGCCAAGGAAAGCAGCCGTATCTTCGGCATCGCCGCAGACGTCACCGACGAAGCCTCGATGGCGTCGCTCTACAGCCAGGCGGAAGCCGCACGCGGACCATTCGACATCGTCGTCGCCAATGCCGGTATGTCCGGCAGCGCACCGGCGCACAGAACCGCGCTCAGCGACTGGCAGCGCACGCTCGACGTCAATCTCACCGGTGCGTTCCTGACGGTGAAGCCGGCGTTGGCCGGCATGGCCGCGCGCAAGGCGGGCCGCATCGTCTTCGTCGCCTCCACCGCCGGGCTGAAAGGTTATCCGTATGTCGCAGCATACGTTGCCGCCAAGCACGGCGTCGTCGGGCTGATGCGGGCGCTTGCCGCCGAGACCGTCAAAACCGGGGTGACCGTCAACGCCGTTTGCCCGGGCTTCGTCGAAACCGACATGCTGGAGGCATCCGTCCAGCGCATCATCGACAAGACCGGCCGCTCGGTCGAGGACGCACGGACGAGCCTCGCCTCGACCAATCCGCAAGGCCGCTTCATCCAGCCGGAGGAAGTCGCCGCCGCGGTGCTTTGGCTGTGCGGCGATGCCGCCCGCTCGATCACCGGGCAGACGATCTCGATTTCAGGAGGCGAGACATGGTAGCAGGTCCCCTGCCCACCCCTTCAGGACACGGCAAGGACCGGCTGCGGCTGTGGATAAGGCTGCTGCGGGCATCCCGCACCATCGAAGCCGAACTGCGCGAGCGCCTGAAAAAAGAATTCAACACGACGCTGCCGCGCTTCGACGTGATGGCGGCGCTCTACCGCGTGCCGGAAGGCATGCTGATGAGCGACCTGTCGCGCTTCCTGCTGGTGTCCAATGGCAATGTCACCGGCATCGTCGACCGTCTCGTCTCGGAGGGACTTGTCGCCCGCGCGCGCCGCAATGGCGACCGCCGCACCTCGATGGTGCGCTTGACCGAGGAAGGCTCCAAGACCTTCGGCATCATCGCCGCCGCGCATGAGACATGGATCGCCGAGCTGCTGGGTAATGTCAGCGAGGACGAAGCACGCAGGCTGACCGGCATGCTGACCTCGTTCCGCAGCAATTGGGAGGGCAGGGAATGACCGAGATGGCCGGCCGCAAGCCGAAGCATTTCCTCTGGCAGGTCGAAGGCAAGATCGCAAAGGTCCGGCTCGACCGGCCGGAGCGCAAGAACCCGCTGACCTTCGAGAGCTATGCCGAATTGCGCGACACTTTTCGCGACCTCGTCTATGCCGACGATGTCGATGCCGTGGTGTTCCTGTCCAATGGCGGCAATTTCTGCTCCGGCGGGGATGTGCACGACATTATCGGGCCGCTGGTCAAGATGGACATGAAGGAGCTGCTCGCCTTTACCCGCATGACCGGCGATTTCGTCAAGGCGATGCTGAACTGCGGCAAGCCGATTATTTCGGCGGTAGACGGTGTGGCGGTCGGCGCCGGCGCCATCATCGCCATGGCGTCCGACATTCGCATCGCCACGCCGGAGGCGAAGACCGCGTTCCTGTTCACCCGCGTCGGCCTTGCCGGCTGCGATATGGGCGCCTGCGCGATCCTGCCGCGCATCATCGGCCAGGGCCGCGCCGCCGAACTGCTCTACACCGGGCGCACAATGAGCGCGGCGGAAGGCGAGCGCTGGGGGTTCTACAATCGGCTGGTCGATGCCGTGGCACTCGAAGCCGACGCGCTCGATATGGCGGCGCGCATCGTGTCGGGTCCGACCTTCGCCCACGGCATCACCAAGACGCAGCTGAACCAGGAATGGTCGATGGGGCTCGACCAGGCGATCGAAGCGGAAGCGCAAGCGCAAGCGATCTGCATGCAGACGCGCGATTTCGAGCGCGCCTACAAGGCCTTCGTCGCCAAGGGAAAACCTGTGTTCGAGGGCAATTGATGGCCGACAAGAGTTTCCTCAACTGGCCGTTCTTCGAGGACCGCCATCGCGCGCTGGCCGAGCGGCTGGACGCCTGGTGCGCCAAGAACCTGCCGGTCGATCATCATGATGTCGATGCCGCTTGTCGCGAGCTGGTGGCGAAGCTGGGCCGAGACGGCTGGCTGAAACCGACGGCGATCGACACGGAAAACCTTGGGCCACTCGACGTGCGTGCGCTGTGCATCACGCGCGAGACGCTGGCCCGGCATGACGGGCTCGCCGACTTCGCCTTCGCCATGCAAGGGCTGGGCACCGGCGCGCTCAGCCTGTTCGGCACACCGCAGCAGCAGCAATGGCTGGCGAAAACGCGCGCCGGCAAGGCGATTTCCGCCTTTGCCTTGTCGGAACCACGCTCGGGATCGGATGTCGCCAATATGGAGATGGCAGCTGTCCGCGACGGCGACAGCTATACTCTGTCCGGCGAAAAGACCTGGATCTCCAATGGCGGCATCGCCGATCTCTACATCGTTTTCGCCCGTACCGGCGAGGCGCCCGGCGCCAAGGGGCTTTCCGCTTTCATCGTGCCGGCGGAAACCAAGGGGTTGAGCATCGCCGAACGCATCGAGGTGATCGCGCCGCATCCGCTGGCGCGCCTGTCGTTCGACAACGTTCGCGTTCCGGCCTCGGCGCTGATCGGCAGACCGGGCGATGGCTTTCGCATCGCCATGTCGGTGCTCGACGTGTTCCGCTCGACGGTGGGTGCCGCCGCCCTGGGCTTTGCCCGCCGGGCGCTGGATGAAAGCATCGCCAGGGTGGCCGAGCGCGAATTGTTCGGCGCGCCGATGGCTGAGTTGCAGATGGTGCAAGGCCATATCGCCGACATGGCGCTGGATGTCGACGCTGCCGCTTTGCTGGTCTACCGCGCCGCCTGGACCAAGGATATGGGGGCACCGCGGGTGACGCGCGAGGCCGCCATGGCGAAACTATACGCGACAGACCGCGCGCAAGAGGTGATCGACAAGGCCGTGCAGTTGCATGGCGGCGACGGCGTTCGCAAAGGTCATATCGTCGAAAGCCTGTATCGCGAGATCCGCGCGCTGCGCATCTATGAGGGTGCGTCGGACGTGCAGAAGGTGGTGATCGCGCGACAAGTGATGGGCGCGGCCTGAGGCAGCTCAGAAGATTTAGACGAGACCGTTTTCGAACCGGACATTTGAGAAGCAAATTGAATATCGGGAGGCCAGACATGCACACCATCCTGCAGCCGGAAGGCTGGGCGAAACCTGTCGGCTACGCCAACGGCGTCGCAGCGCGTGGACGGCTGGTCTTCGTCGGCGGGCAGGTCGGCTGGAACGGGCAATGCCAGTTCGAGACCGATGATTTCGCCGGCCAGGTGCGGCAGACACTTGAAAACATCGTCGCCGTGCTGGCCGAGGCCGGCGCCGAGCCACAGCACATCACCTCGATGACCTGGTATTTTACCGACAAGGCCGAATATCTGGCCAACCTCAAAGGCGTTGGCGAGGCCTATCGCGAGGTGATCGGACGGCATTTTCCGGCCATGGCCGCCATGCAGGTGATGGCGCTGGTCGAGGATCGCGCCAAGGTCGAGATCCAGGCGACCGCGGTCATTCCGGAATAACCTTTGGGTATCCGGAGTGGTTATCCGCGAAGGCCCGCCTGCTCCAAAAGAGGCAGCACGCGGTCGCAGAAATAGGGCAGTTCCTGCGTGTAGTTGACGAAGGACAGCGCGATGCCCTGGTAGCCATGCCCGGCAATGGCAACCATATCGGCCGCGATCGTTTCCGGCGTCCCGACCAGAGGGTAAGTGCCGGCGCCGCCGGCAAAACGCTGCCGGTAGCGGTCATAGGCATGCGGGTCGTGCGACTGCGAGAATTCCTTCTTACCCGCCATATGCGCATCGACCGCGTCGTGGTCGGCCATATCGACCGCATAGCGGGTGTAATAAGCCTGCGCCTCTTCCATGGTTTCCCGGCAGACGACATGGGCCACCGTATAGACACCGACGTCGCGCCCCAATCTGTCGGCCCGTTCTTGGATGTCGGCGACGTGCTTGCCGGCGTCGCTCATTTCGGAAAAGGTCGTGAACAGATAATCGCATTTGGCGGCGGCGAAATCCCGGCCCGGCCCGCCGAAAGCGGCATTCATGGTCACCGGGCGTGGAGCCTGCAGACTGGCCGGACGGCTCACCGCCTCTTTCAGGCGATAATAGGTGCCTTCATATTCGAGGGGCTGATCCGAGGCGTAAAGTTTTTCGAGGATTTCGATCCATTCGGCGGCCTGATCGTAGCCCCTCTCGACCAGCGGCGTACCGAACATGCCGAACTCCTTCGGGTTCCAGCCGCAGACGATGTTAAGCCCGGCGCGGCCCTGGCTGATGTGATCGACCGTTGCCAAAGCCTTGGCGGCGTAAAGCGGGTGGACCAGCGGCACATGCACGGTCATGAACAGGCCAATCTGTTCGGTCGCCATGCTGAGGGCCGCCGCCCAGGTGAAGGTCTCGAATGACCATTCGCGCACCTTGTTGCGGCCGCCAAAACCGCGCCAGCGCGCGATCGGCAGCATGAATTCCAGCCCGGCGCGGTCGGCGATCCGGGCGGCGGTCAGATTGTCCTGCCAGCTCGCCGTCCAGCGCTCCGGCACATCGGTAATGGCAAGGCCGCCATCGGCATTGGTGGAAAAGACGCCGAGCTTCAACCTGTTCGGACCGTGCAGGGGATGGGCTTTGATCATGTCTGAAAACTCGCGGCGGGAGACCGCACGCTACGGCTATGGGAAAATATTTCAAGCCTGAAATAGCTTCGCCAGACGGTGGTTTGCGGCTATGAATTTGGACCGGATGAAAAAGGGGATCGGCATGAGCGAGTTCCGCCAGAAATGCACGGCCAAGCAAAACCTCGTCGGCTCGTTCGCCGCCATACCACACGCCGTTGCGGTGGAGGTGATGGCGCTGGCCGGTCTCGATTTCCTCTGCATCGACTGGGAGCATGCGCAGATCTCCAGGGACACAATCGAGAACATGGTGCGTGCGGCCGATAGTCATGGCGTGCCCGCCATGGTGCGCGTCCCTGGCCACCAGCCGGAAGCGATCGCCGCGGCACTCGACAGCGGCGCGCAAGGCGTGCTCATCCCGCGCATCTCGACCGCCGCCCAGGCCCAGGCGGCGGTGAAGGCCTCCCGCTATCCGCCTGCGGGCGAGCGAGGCGTCGGACCCGGCCGGGCCGCCGGCTATGGCTACCGCATCCCCGAGTATCTCGCTGCCGCCAATGCCAGGACTGTCGTCGCGGTGCAGGTCGAGACATCAGAAGGGCTTGCCAACATCGAGGAAATTGCCGCCGTGGACGGCGTCGACGTGATCTTCGTCGGTCCCGGCGACCTCTCGGTTTCGATCGATGCAATTGGCCCGAAGGGCGCCGACAAGCTCAACGCGGCGATCCGGACGATCATCGGCGTGACGATCGCGCACGGCAAGGCCGCCGGCATATTCTGCGCCAGCCCGCAGCCTGTCGGCCAATGGGCAGCGATTGGCGCCAGCTTCTTCATCCTGGCCAGCGATACGATGTTTCTCGGCGCCGGCGCTGCCGCCAACTATGCCGCGGCACGCGACGAGCTGGCCTAGCGAAAACTTTTTAAGCTTAAAACTTTTGCCTTGAAAAGTCCGGCGCTTTGGATAAGCATTCAATATCGATCGTGACTGCCGTGCCGGACGGGCTTGCCGGCGGTCCTGTCGAGGCGTTCAGGGTGCGAGGTTCAGTCCTTGTCGTTCATGCTGCCCCAGTCATCGTCTCTGGCCAGCGCGCGTTACGCTTTCGATGGCGTGCGCGCCCAAATTCGCGACCTGCACACCGAAAACATCGCCAACCTTGCCGTGCGCGCGCGTGAACTGGGCGACGTGATCGCGCTCTGGTACGGCGAAGGCGACATGGTGACGCCGGCCTTCATCCGCGACGCGGCCAAGGCGGCGTTCGATGAGGGCCTGACCTTCTATGTTCCCAACATGCGCGGCCACGGCCCGTTGAATGAAACGCTGTCGGAGTACCAGACGCGCCTCCACGGCAGGCCGATCCCGATCGCGCGCACCACGGTGACGCCGGGCGGCATGCAGGCGCTGTACCTGGCGCTTGAACTGCTGGTCGATACCGGCACCAACGTCGTCTATGTCGCGCCGCAATGGCCCAACATCCACAACGCCATCCACCTGATCGGTGGCGAGCCGCGGCCGTTTTCCCTCGATTTCAAGGGCGACTGGAAGCTCGATCTCGACCGGCTGTTTGCGACTTGCGATGCGCGCACGCGGGCGATCTTCCTGTCGACGCCTTCCAATCCAACCGGCTGGACCGCATCGCGCGAGGAGATGCAGGCTCTGCTCGATTTCAGCCGGCGCACCGGCATCTGGATCATCTCCGACGAGGTTTATGGCCGGCTCTATTTCGATGGCGTCGTGGCGCCGTCCGTGCTGCAGATCGCCGAGGACGGCGACCGGGTGCTTTCAGTCAACAGCTTTTCGAAAGCCTGGGCGATGACCGGCTGGCGCGTCGGCTGGCTGACGCATCCCTCCGGTGTCGCCGACCAGCTCGGCGCCATGAGCCAGTATATCAACAGCGGCACGGCCGCTCCCATCCAGGCCGGTGCCGTCGCGGCGATCCGCCAGGGCGAGCCGCTGGTCGAGGAGGTCAGGCAGCGGATCAAGACCGGTCTCGACCTCGCCTATGACAGGCTGGCTGAGATCCCGGGCATCGTGCTGCCGACAAAACCGCGCGGCGGCATGTATGCGTTCTTTGCCATGGAAGGCGAAGACGACGCGCGCCGCGCCTGCGCCAAGATCCTGGAGACGGCACGCGTCGGGCTGGCGCCCGGCCATCTGTTCGGAAGTTCGGCGACGGCCTTCCTGCGCATGTGTGTCTGCCGCGACCGCGACCAGTTAGCGACTGCGCTCGACCGCATGACCGCTGCCATGAATTGACGCCCTGCCCAAAAGCGGGGCGGCAAAAAACCGTGCGGGAGCAAACCCGCCCGATCAACAACCAGAGGGAACAAAAATGAGCCTCACTCGTCGTAACCTGCTTCTTCTCGCGGCCACGATCGGCATCGCTGCCGGCCCCGCCACCGCCTTCGCGGCCGATGTGCTCAATGTCGGCGCCTACCCGACCAATCCGCCCTTCGAATACAAGAACGAGAGCGGCACGTTCGAGGGTTTTGAAGTCGACATCGTCAACGAAGCGGCAAAGCGCGTCGGCATGACCACGGAAATTGCCGACCTCGGATTCCAGGCGCTGTTTGCCGCCACCACCTCAAAGCGCATCGATGTCGCCATCTCGTCGATCACCATCACGCCGGAGCGGCTGAAGTCGCAGTCGTTCACCCAGCCCTATTATGATTCCGACATGGGCATCGCCACCAAGACCGACAGCGCGATCAACACCGAGGCCGACCTCAAGGGCAAGATCATCGGCGTGCTGTCCGGCTCGACCGGCGAGACCTGGGTCAAGGAGCACCAGGCGGCCGACGGGTTCAGCGATGTGAAGGGCTACGACACGCAGCAGAACCTGCTGCTCGATCTCAGCGCCGGCCGCGTCGACGCCGCCGTCAGCGACATTCCGGGCATGGAATACTCCTTCACCAAGATGAAGGACCTCACCGTGAAGGAGCGCATCAAGACCGGCGAACAGTACGGCCTGATGATGACCAAGGACCACCCGCTGCTCGGCAAGCTGAACGACGCGCTGACCACGATGAAGAAGGACGGCACGATCGCCGCGATACACAAGAAGTGGTTCGGCAGCGATGCACCGGCCGATTCCTCGACCGTCAAGGAACTGCCGCTGCCGAAGGGCTGAGCGGCAGTTTTCGTTTGAACCGCGCCGGCTTTCCAGGCCGGCACGATTTGACGGCGTCCTTCGATTTTCGCGCATGACCCTCCCCGGAAACCGATTTCGGTTTCCGGGATCATGCTTTAGCGTCGCGGGACGCCAACCGTTTCGGGAATGCTCCCATGTCGCTGCTGGACACCTTCTTCAACCCCGATGTCATCATGTCCAGCCTGCCGGCGTTGCTGCGCGGCTTCCTGAACACGCTGCTGCTCGGACTGCTCAGCATCGGCATCGGTATCCCCGTCGGCCTGGTGATCAGCCTGGTGCGGCTCTATGCGCCAAAGCCGCTGCGCTGGCTGGCGATTGGCTACACCGACATCTTTCGCGCGTTGCCGGTGCTGGTCGTGCTGATCCTGATCTATTATGCGCTGCCCTTCCTCGGCATACGCCTGTCGTCCTGGACCTCCGCGGTGACGGCGTTTGCCATCATCATGTCGGCCTATTCGAGCGAAGTGTTCCGCTCCGGCATCGAAAGCATTCCAATCGGCCAGTTCGAGGCGGCAAACGCGCTCGGACTGCCGTTCCTGCTGACCTTGCGCAAGGTGGTGCTGCCGCAGGCGATCCGCGTCGTCATTCCACCGATGACCAGCAACTGCGTCTCGATGTTCAAGGACACTTCGCTGGCTTCCACCGTGGCGCTGCCGGAACTCTTGAAGGAAGCGACCAACGCGCAGTCGCTCTACGCCAATCCCTCGCCGCTGATCGGCGCGGCACTGGTCTATCTCATCTTCCTTTGGCCGATGGTCCGCCTCGTCAGCCTGCTGGAACGCCGCTTCAAAACCGAAAAGACGCGCTGACCTCGCCACAATTTCCATCTGCAAAGCACTTGCGCAGGAGACGACCTTGAACAAGCACCAGACCGACAATGCGAGCGACGCCGCCGGCGCGTTCCCCGTCGAAGCCATCCGCGCCATGTTCCCCGCGTTGCAGCGGGCCGGCGACTTCATCTTCCTGGACAATGCCGCCGGCGCGCAGATCCCGCAAAGCGTGCTCGACGCGGTGACCAACCATCTGGTCGCGCACAATGTGCAGCGCGGCGGCCGTTATGGCCGAAGCGTCACTGTCGACCAGTCGGTCGCCGATGCGCGGGAAAGCGTAGCGCTGCTGATAAACGCCTACAGCCCGGCCGAAATCTGCTTCGGCATGAACGCCACCTCCTTCATCCGTCTCGTCAGCCTCGGCATCGGCCAGATGCTGCAGGAGCGCGAGATCGTCATCACCGACATGGACCACGACGCCAACATCGCGACATGGCTGGCGCTGGAGTCCGCCGGCGCCAAGTTCAAGTGGTGGCGCATGCGTGAGGACGGCAATCTGCATGTCGACGACCTCAAGCACCTGGTCTCCGACCGCACAAGGCTTGTCGCTTGCACGGTGACGGCGCACTCGATCGGCTCGATCGTCGATGTCGCGTCAGTGGCCAGGATCGCGCACGCGGCCGGCGCCGAAGTGTTCCTCGACTGCGTGCATTACGGCCCGCACGGGTTGATCGACGTGCAGGCCTGGGATTGCGATTACCTCGTCTGCTCCGGCTACAAGAACTTCTCGCCGCATATGGGCTTCCTGTGGGGTCGCTTCGAGACACTGAAGCGGCTGCCGACCTTTCGCGAGGATTTCATCCCCGACGAGCCGCCCTACAAGGTCGAGGCCGGTACCTTCATCTACGAGAACGTCTCCGGCATGGATGCCGCCGTGCAGTATCTGGAACTGATCGGCCGCAATCTTGCGCCATCCAACAACCGCTCGCGGCGCGACAACATCGTCGCCGGCATGGGCGCCATCCGCGATTACGAGCTGGTGCTGGCGCGCGAGATGCTGGCCGTGCTCAAGGATTGCGGCGCCACCATCTACGGCGTCGCCGACGAGGCCCGCATCAACGAGCGGGTGCCGACCTTCTGCTTCAACATCGGCAAACTCTCGCCCCAGCGGATCGTCGAGGAAATGGCCGAAATGCAGATCGGCATCCGCGACGGCCACATGTACGCGCCGCGGCTGATGAAACGGCTCAACCTCTCGATGGACAGCGGCGCCATCCGCGCCTCGCTGGTGCACTACAACACGGTGGACGAGATCAGGCGCTTCGGCGAGGCGCTGCGCGCCATCATCGCCAAGCTGTCGTGACTGGAATGCGGCGTGCCTGACCTTCCGGTCAGGCCGCCGCCTTCTTCGCCAGTCTCGCCTTGATCGAGGCGACGTCGGCGCGCGGCGTCGCGGCGAACAGCGTGCGGGTGTAGTTGTGCTTGGGGTCGGCAAAGACCTCTTCGCGCGAACCGTATTCGACCGCCTCGCCGAAATACATCACCATCACGTCGTCGGCGATGTAGCGCACCACGGACAGGTCGTGGCTGATGAAGACATAGGTCAGCTGGAACTCGTCCTGCAGGTCGGCGAGCAGGTTCAGCACCTGTGCCTGTACCGACAGATCGAGTGCCGAGACCGGCTCGTCCAGCACCAGCAGGCTCGGGTTCAGCATCAGTGCGCGGGCAATGGCGATGCGCTGGCGTTGGCCGCCCGAGAACATGTGCGGATAGCGGTTGTAGTGCTCGGTGCCGAGGCCGACCTTCTTCAGCATCTTCATGGCCAGGTCGCGCCGCTCTTCGGCCGGCTTGTCGGTGTTGATGAGCAGTGGTTCGCCGAGCACATCGCCGATCTTCTGGCGCGGATTAAGCGACCCGTATGGATTCTGGAAGACGATCTGCACCTTGCGGCGCATCTCCTTGGTCAGGCCGTTCCTGGCGATATCGACCTTGTTGCCGTCGATGAAAAGCTCGCCCGACGTTGCCGGATCGATCAGCGTGATGATGCGCGCCAGCGTGGACTTGCCGCAGCCGCTCTCGCCGACAATGGCCAGCGTCTTGCCCTTGTCGACACTGAAGGAAACGCCCTTGACCGCATGCACGGTGCGCTGCCCGCGAAACAGGCCGCCGCCGACGTGATAGTCGCGCTTGATGTCCTTGCCTTCGACGACCTTGATGCTCATCAGGCGACTCCGGCGGCCGGTTCGAACAGCATGTCTGAGACAGTCGGCAGACGGTCGCCGACAGCGTTGTCCGGCAGGGCCGACAGGAGCGCACGCGTGTAGTTGCTCTTTGGCGACTCGAACAGCGACAGCACGTCGGCCTCTTCCATCTTGCGGCCCTTGTACTGAACGATGACACGGTCGGCGGTCTCGGCGACGACGCCCATATTGTGGGTGATCATGATCAGGCCCATGCCGTATTTGACCTGCAGCGAGACCAGCAGGTCGAGGATCTGCTTCTGGATGGTGACGTCGAGTGCGGTGGTCGGCTCGTCGGCGATCAAAAGCTTCGGATTGCAGGCGATGGCGATGGCGATCATCACGCGCTGGCACTGGCCGCCCGACATCTGGTGCGGGAAGGAGTTCAGCCGTTCCGCCGGCTCAGCAATGCCGACTTGCGTCAAAAGCTCGATGGCGCGCTCCCGGCGTTGCGCACCGTCCATGCCCATATGGAAGCGCAGCACTTCCTCAATCTGGAAGCCAACCGTGAAGCACGGATTGAGGCTGGCCATCGGCTCCTGGAAGATCATCGACATGTCCTTGCCGACGATCTTGCGGCGCTCGGCCGGACTCAGCTTCAGGAGGTCGCGGCCATTGAAGCTCATCTTGTCGGCGGTGACCGTTGCGGTCCACGGCAACAGGCCCATCACCGCCAGCATCGACACCGACTTGCCGGAGCCGGATTCGCCGACAATGGCGAGCACCTCGCGCTCTTCGACATGGAGCGAGACACCGTCGACCGCACGGAACGGGCCCGACGCGGTCTGGAATTCGACGACGAGGTTCTGGATGTCGAGCAGCGCCATCACGATCTCCTGAGTTTTGGATCGAGTGCGTCGCGCAGGCCGTCGCCGATCAAATTGATGGCGAGCACGGTGATGAGGATGGCGAGGCCGGGGAAGGTCACCACCCACCAGGCGCGCAGGATGAATTCGCGCGCCGTGGCAAGCATGGTTCCCCACTCCGGCGTCGGCGGCTGGGCGCCAAGGCCGAGGAAGCCGAGCGCAGCCGCCTCGAGGATTGCGTTGGAGAAGGACAGCGTGCCCTGGACGATCAGCGGCGCGAGGCAATTGGGCAGGATGGTGCGCAGCATCAGCCTAATGTGGCCGGCGCCGGCAACCTTGGCGGCGACCACATATTCGCGGCTCTTTTCGGCCATCACCGCGGCGCGCACCAGGCGGGCGAAATGCGGCTGCAGCACCAGCGCGATCGCCAGCATGGCGTTGAACAGGCCGGGACCCAGGATGGTCACCAGCACCAGTGCCAGCAGCAGCGACGGAAAGGCCAGGATCAGATCCATGACGCGCATGATCGCCACGTCGACCCAGCCGCGGAAATAACCGGCGAGCAGGCCGAGCGTGATGCCGCCGACCAGGGCAAGCGTAACGACGACGGCGCCGATCAGCAGCGAGAAGCGCGCACCATAGAGCAGGCGGGAAAGCATGTCGCGGCCGACGGCGTCGGTGCCGAGCAGATATTCGGCGCTGCCGCCTGCCTCCCATGCCGGAGGCCTCAGAAACGCGGTCTTGTCCTGGACATCGGGCGCATAGGGCGCCAGCACCGGCGCAAGGATCGCGGCCATCACCAGCAGGATGAAGACGAACAGGCCGATGACGGCGCCGCGGTTCACCGAGAAATAGTGCCAGAAGGTCCTGAAGCCGGTCAGCCTATCCGGATTGCCGGCGGCCATCGGGGCGGTTTCGGTTGACTGGCTCATCAAGATGCCCGTATGCGCGGGTTGATGACGGCATAGAGCACGTCGACGATCAGGTTCACGGCCATGACAATAAGGGCGATCAAGAGCAAGCCTGATTGCACCACCACATAGTCGCGCTTGCCGATGGAGTCGACCATCCACTTGCCGATGCCCGGCCAGGCAAAGATGGTTTCGGTGAGGATGGCGCCGGCGAGCAGGGTGCTGACCTGCAGGCCGATGGTGGTGACCACCGGGATCAATGCATTGCGCAGCGCGTGCACGCCGATGACGCGGGACGACGACAGCCCCTTGGCACGGGCGGTCCGCACATAGTCCTCGCCCAACACTTCAAGCATGGCCGAGCGCGTCTGGCGAGCGATCACCGCCAGCGGGATGGTGCCGAGCGCAATTGTCGGCAGCACCAGATGGCTCAATGCCGAGCGGAACGCGTCCCATTTGCCGTAGAGCAATGTGTCGATGGTCATGAAGCCGGTGATCGGCTTGAAGAAGTACTGCAGGCCGATGCGGCCCGAAACCGGCGTCCAGCCGAGATAGCCGGAGAAAAAGATGATCAGCAGCAGGCCCCACCAGAAGATCGGCATGGAATAGCCGACGAGTGCGGTGCCCATCAGCGACTGATCGAACCAGGAGCCGCGCTTGACCGCCGCGAATATGCCGGCCGGAATGCCCAGCGCCATGGCAAAAATCATGGCGAAGAACGACAGTTCCAGCGTTGCCGGAAACAGGGTTCTGAACTCTTCGAGAACCGGGCGCTTGGAGGAGATCGCAACGCCGAAATCGCCTGTCAGGACTTCGCCGACATAGCGTGCGTATTGCTGCCAGATCGGCAAATTGTAGCCGAACTGTTCCTTGAGCTCGGCGTAACGCTCAGCCGACACGCCATGCTCGCCGGCCATGGCAAGGATGGGATCGCCAGGCAGCAGCCTGACGAAAGCAAAAGCACAGATGGTGATGCCGATAAGCGTCGGAATCAAAAGTGCTATTCTGTTGAGGATATATTTGAGCATGATGAAGGGGGCGGCGCTTTATCGCGCCGCCCCAC
This sequence comes from Mesorhizobium sp. P2_H9, assembly GCF_056403215.1. Classification (NCBI taxonomy): domain Bacteria; kingdom Pseudomonadati; phylum Pseudomonadota; class Alphaproteobacteria; order Hyphomicrobiales; family Phyllobacteriaceae; genus Mesorhizobium; species Mesorhizobium sp. P2_H9. The sequence continues at coordinate 149,517 of NZ_JBFUFX010000004.1, forward strand.
TCTAATATCTTATTCGGCTTTGTCGACGCCGTCGAAGCGGTGAATGCCGAGCGGATCCATCATGTAGCCGCTGACATTCTTGCGCACGACCGAGTAGACTTGGCTGTGTGCCAGAAGGAAGGCCGGCGCCTGCTTCTGGAAGACCACCTGAGCCTGCTCGTAAAGCTTGGTGCGTTCAGCCTGGTCGCTGGTCTTCTTGGCCTTCTGGATCAGGTCCTCGAAGTCCTTGTCGCACCAGCTCGAGTAGTTCGACACGCCGATGGCCGAGCAGGCGAACAGCGTGGCGAAGAAGTTGTCCGGATCGCCATTGTCGCCGGTCCAGCCGATCTGGAAGGCGCCTGGACGATCCTTCTTCTTGCCCTCCGAGCGATACTTGGTCCACTCGTAGTTGACGATCTCAGCCTTGACTCCGACCTTGGCCCAGTCGGCCTGGATCAGTTCGGCGGCACGCTGGAAGTTCGGGTTGTAGGGACGAACGCGGTCGGAAGCCCAAAGCTGGATTTCCGTGAGACCGGCATCGGCCAGCACCTTCTTGGCCGCTTCCGGATCATAGGCGTCGGACTTCACGTCCTTGTTCCACGACCACATCGTCGGCGGAATCAGGTTTACGGCCGGCGTGGCGCCGGCATCCTGGAACAGCGACTTGATCAGCGATTCCCGGTCGATCGCCTGGTTGAGCGCATGGCGCACCTCAGGCTTGTCGAGCGGCGGGATGGTCGTGTTGTAGCTCATATAGCCGATGTTCAGGCCGGCCTGATCCATCAGGGTCACGTCGGCGTTGGCCTTGATCGTGCCGATGTCGGCAGGATTCGGATAAGGAGCGATGTCGCACTCGCCGGCCAGGACCTTCTGGATACGGGCGGTCGCGTCAGGCGTGATGGCGAAGACGAGATCGTCGATCTTTTCCTTGCCCTTGAAGTAGTCCGGGTGAGCCGCATAGCGGATGACCGAATCCAGCTGGTAGTCGACGAACTGGAACGGACCGGTGCCGATCGGCTTGGTCGAGAAGTCGGCCATCTTGCCGTCCTTCTGAAGCTGGTCGGCATATTCCTTCGAGACGATCGAGGCGAAGTCCATGCCGAGATTGGCCAGCATCGGCGCGTTCGGCTCGGTCAGCGTCAGCTTCACGGTCAGGTCATCGACCTTTTCCCACTTGGCGACGTATTTCGGCATGTCCATGCCGGTGTAGTAGTCCCAGGTCAGGTTCGGCAGATACTTGTCGCCGTTCCAGGGATTTTCCTTGTTGAACTGGCGGTCAAAGGAGAAGACTACGTCGTCCGCATTGAGGTCGCGCGTCGGCTTGAAATACTCGGTGGTCTGGAACTTCACGCCCGGATGCAGGTGGAAGGTATAGACCAGGCCGTCGTCCGAGATTTCCCACTTGTCGGCGAGGCCGGGCTCGACCTCGGTGCCGCCATGCTTGAACTCGACCAGCCGCGAATAGACGGTACGCGACGAGGCGTCGAAATCATTGCCGCCAGTCGTGGTACCCGGATCGAAATTGGCCGGCGATGCCTCCGAACAGTAAACCAGCGTCTTTGCGCTGGCCACGCCGCCGAGGACGCTTGCAGCCAGCAACGCGGCTGCAAAAGTCAGTTTCTTTTTCATTGAGCACTCCCTGATGTTCTGCCAAGCCCCTCTAGCAGGCTCGCGAAGGGCGCATATAAGCACCGTTTTCCCGGCTTTGGAACTCCCTGTTTGCCTACCCCACCGTAAGCAGAAAATGATTCTCTTGTTTTGTTCAATTTCAGAAAAAAATAGCAAAACCTGCTAATCACAGGATTGTTAACGACCGCATTTTTTTATTGATCGCCAGTCCCGCGAATACAATCATCCACAGGCCCGGCCCTGTCGCCCGCATGACGGGAAGCAGGCCTCGAAGGCCCCGTCGCCGGAAAGATTTCGGCGGCAAATCTTTCCGGTTCTGCCGCAGGGGCAAGACTTGCACGGCCGCCGCTAGTCGCAATACATAGACTGCATGCCGGATTTCTCTAGGGAATCCGCACCATCGCTGCAGCAGAGGACGTCTCGGTCATTCAGAGGCGGTGCGGCATGGAGCATGCAGTGGAACGACCGAGGGAGGCACGGATGGCAAAAGCAACAAAGACAACGGCCGCGAAAGCGGGGGCCAAGGCAGCTCCCAAAGCTGCTGCTGCCACGGCCAAGCCCAAAGCCTCATCCGTCAAAGCAGCTGCGCCGGCCAAGCCAAAGGCGACGACTGCACCTGCCAAGGCAAGCGCCAAGTCCGTCGCGAAAACAGTGGCCAAGCCTGCCGCTGGGAAGCCGGCAACCGCAACAAAACCGGCAGCGACCAAGCCAGTGGTGAAAGCGGCGGCAGAGCCCGCAGCGACTCCGGCCAAGAGATTGCCGAAGGCACTCACGGCGCTGACTGCCGGACTGCCGGAAAAACCGTGGCTCAAAAGCTATCCGAAAGTCGTTCCGGCCGAGATCGGCACCCTGCCCTACAGTTCCATCGGCGACTTCCTGGTGGCCGCCTGCAAACAGTTTGCCGCGCAGCCGGCTTTCATCTGCATGGGCAAGTTGATCAGCTACGCCGAACTTGAGCGGCAGTCGGCTGCCTTTGGCGCCTATCTGCAGTCGAAGGGATTGCAGAAGGGTGCGCGCGTCGCGCTGATGATGCCGAACGTGCTTCAGTATCCGGTGGCGATGATGGCCATCCTGCGCGCCGGCTACATCGTGGTGAACATCAACCCGCTCTACACGCCGCGCGAGCTCGAGCACCAGCTCAAGGATTCTGGTGCGCAAGCCATCGTCATCCTCGAAAATTTTGCCAACACCTTGCAAGCCGTGATCGCCAGGACTGATGTCAAGCATGTCGTGGTCGCCACGATGGGCGACATGCTGGGCAGCCTGAAGGGGACCATCGTCAATTTCGTCGTGCGCCGCGTGAAAAAGATGGTGCCGGCCTGGTCGCTGCCCGGCCATATCGCGTTCAACGCCGCCTTGAAGGCCGGTACGGGTATCGCCTTCAAACCCGCCAAGGTGGCGGCCGGAGATGTCGCCTTCCTGCAATATACCGGCGGCACAACCGGCGTCTCCAAGGGCGCGACGCTGCTGCACAGCAATGTGCTGGCCAATGTCGCGCAGAATACGCTGTGGATGGACGACGCCTACGCGATCAAGCCAAAGCCGGCGCATCCCAACTTCATCTGCGCGCTGCCGCTCTACCATATCTTCGCGCTGACGGTGAATGCGCTGATGGGCATGCAGCAAGGTGCCCAGAACGTCCTCATTCCGAATCCGCGCGACATTCCCGGCTTCGTCAAGGAACTGCAGAAATACCCGATCCACATCTTTCCCGGCCTCAACACGCTGTTCAACGCGCTGCTCAACAATGAGGATTTCCGCAAGCTCGACTTCAAGCCGCTGATCCTGACACTGGGCGGCGGCATGGCGGTGCAGAAGGGTGTCGCCGAACGCTGGAAGGCGCTGACCGGCAACTCGATCACCGAGGGCTACGGCCTGTCTGAGACGTCGCCGGTGGCCACCGCCAACAAGTTCAGCGACGGCAATTTCACCGGCACGATCGGACTGCCGCTGCCCTCGACCGAGATCGCCATCCGCGACGACGACGGCAACAATCTGCCGCTCGGTGAAGTCGGCGAGATCTGCATCCGCGGGCCCCAGGTGATGGCCGGCTACTGGAACCGGCCCGACGAGACCGCCAAGGTGATGACTCCGGACGGTTTCTTCAAATCAGGCGACATGGGCTTCATGGACGAGCGCGGCTACACCAAGATCGTCGACCGCAAGAAGGACATGATCCTGGTCTCGGGCTTTAACGTCTATCCTAACGAGCTCGAGGAAGTCGTGGCGATGCATCCGGGCGTGCTCGAAGTGGCGGCGATCGGCGTGCCGGACGAGCATTCGGGCGAGGTGCCAAAACTGTTCGTGGTCAAGAAGGACCCGAACCTGACCTCCGAGGCGCTGATCGCCTATTGCCGCGAGAACCTGACCGGCTACAAGCGGCCAAAATACATCGAATTCCGGACCGAGCTGCCGAAGACGCCGGTGGGCAAGATCCTGCGGCGGGCGTTGCGAGGATAGGCACGATTTCGAACGATGGCCCTGGTTGCGGCGGGATCGCGGACGATGGTCGGCGTCCCGACCCGGCAACATTCGTCGAAGCGAACCTGCGGCTTGCGCCCGTTCCCGCGCTTCCTGAAATCCAACTCTACACGGCTCATCCAGGCAGCGGTCTGAGGCGGCTTGCCGACCCGCACCGAGGCGCCGACGCGGACGACGATGCGGTCGCGCCAGCCGACGATGCGCCAGAGCCGCAGCCGCCCTACTGGGCCTATGTCTGGGCCGGCGGCGCGGTGCTTGCCCGCTATATACTCGACCATCCGCAAAGTGTGGCCGGCCGCCGCGTGCTCGACCTCGGCGCCGGCTCAGGCCTGGTCGGCATCGCTGCAGCAAAGGCCGGAGCCCGCGCGGTGATTGCGGCCGAGATCGACCGCAACGGCGTTGCCGCCATCGGTCTCAATGCCGCAGCCAACGGCGTCACGATCACCATTGTCGACATGGATATCACCACGGGCCCGCCACCGGCGGTCGACCTCGTGCTTGCAGGCGACGTGTTCTACGGCCGTGAGGTTGCACTACGCGTCACTCCGTTCCTCGACCGCTGCCTGGCAGCCGGCATCGAGGTGCTGGTCGGCGATCCCCGCCGCAACGATCTGCCACAGTCCCGGCTGCGGCTGCTGGCCGAATATCAGGTGGCGGATTTCGGCGACGCAAAGGGTGCGGCGACCAAGCCGAGTGGCGTCTTTTCGTTTGAGCCCGTCAGATCGTCTCCTTGACCCGCTCCGACAGAAACGCCGGCAGATCGGCAACCGAATCTAGAACAACGTCGGCGATCGACGACAGCGATTCGCGCGTGCCGGTACCGGAGAGCACGCCGACCGCCAGGCCGCAGCCGCCGGCCCGCGCCATCTCGAGGTCGTGGCGGTTGTCGCCAACCATGGCGATCTGTGCCGGCCTCAGGCCGGTCAGGTCTGAGAAGGCGAGGATCGTGTCCGGCGCCGGTTTCGGATTGGCCACGGCGTCGTAGCCATAGGCGGCATCGAACAACTGGGCGACGCCCAGCGTCAGCAAGGTTTTTTCCGCGCCGCTGGTCGAATCGTTGGTGGCGACGCCGAGCCGGTAGGATTTCCTGTGCAGCGCCGTCAGCGACTCGACGATGCCCGGCAGCGCCACCGCCATTGCCGAGCCTTTCACCGAGGTGATCTCGTTGAAGCGGGCGACGGCCAGCATCTGGTCTTCGTCGGACAGGCGCGGAAACCACAATTCGACGACATCCATGTTGGTGCCCGACGCAAAGATGGAATCGGGCTTGAAGCGCTTGGTGGCAAAATCGAAGCCTGCCGCCGCCAGCAGTCTGTCGGCCTTCCAGCGGTCGCCTTCGGAGGCGTCCATGGCCATGAAATCGGCGATGCCGAGCCATGTCGCATTGAAGTCGACAAGCGTGCCGTCCTTGTCGAACAGAATTCCCTTGATGTCCGCCAAACTCTTCACTCCGAGCCACGCAATTGGTGGATGTGTCCCACCAGACCGGCCGTCGAAGCGTCACGCTTTGCGGCATTCTCCTTGCCTTCCACGACAGGCAGCAGCCCGGTCGCCAGTTCCTTGCCGAGTTCGACACCCCACTGGTCGAAGGAATTGATGTTGAACAGCGTGCCTTCGACGAAGACGCGATGCTCATAGAGCGCGACCAGCCGGCCAAAGGTGCGCGGGTCGAGCTTCTTGTAGAGGATCGTCACCGAGGGCCGGTTGCCGGAGAAGACACGGTGCGGCGCGATCTTGTCGACATCGGCCGGCTTCATGCCTTTGGCCAACATCTGCGCGCGGGCTTCCTCCAGCGTGCGGCCCTTCATGAACGCTTCCGACTGGGCCAGGCAGTTGGCCAGCAACAGATCATGGTGATGCCGGAGGTCCGGCTCGTGGCCGATGGCCGCCGCGAGGAATTCGACCGGGATGACATCAGTGCCCTGGTGCAGCAACTGGAAGAAGGCGTGCTGGCCGTTGGTGCCGGGCTCGCCCCAGACGAGCGGGCCGGTCGGCGTGGTGACGGGGCCGCCGTCGAGGGTGACGCTCTTGCCGTTCGATTCCATGTCGAGTTGCTGCAGATAGGCCGGCAACCTGGACAGACGCTGGTCGTAAGGGATGACGGCGCGGGCCGGATATTTGCAGATCACCCGATGCCACCAGCCGATCAACCCCATCAGCGCCGGCAGGTTTTTCGCCAGCGGCGCGGTGCGGAAGTGCTCGTCCATGTCATGCGCGCCATCAAGAAAGGCGCGAAAGTTCCTTGGCCCAACGGCGATCATCACCGGCAGGCCGATCGCGCCCCACAGCGAGTAGCGGCCGCCGACCCAGTCCCAGAAACCGAACACGCGGTCGGCTGCGATGCCGAACTTCGCCACCAGGTCGAGCGCGGTGGAGACGGCGACGAAATGCTTGCCGACGGCGTCCTTGCCGAGTGCCTTCTGCACCCATTTGCGCGCTGTTTCGGCGTTGGTCATCGTCTCGACCGTGGTGAAGGTCTTCGAGGCGACGATGAACAGAGTGGTTTCGGCGGACAGGCCCTTCAGCGTGTCGTGGATATGGGCGCCGTCGATGTTTGAAACATAGTGCGCGCGCGGCCCATCGTGATAGGGCGCCAGTGCCAGCGTCGCCATGGCCGGGCCGAGGTCGGAACCGCCAATGCCGATGTTGACGATATCGGTGATCTTCTTGCCGGTGGCGCCGGCCGCCTTGCCCGAGCGCACCGCGTCGGCGAAAGCGCCCATCGCGTCGAGCACGGCCAGCACGTCCGCTTTGACGTCCTGACCGTCGACCGTGACGCCCTTGCCGCTGAGGGTGCGCAGCGCCGTGTGCAGCACGGCGCGATCTTCGGTGAAATTGATCTTCTTGCCGGAAAACATCGCGGCGCGGCGGCCTTCAAGATCGGCGGCGCCGGCCAGCTTCTCCAGCATAGCCATGGTCTGCGCATCGACCGCGCATTTCGACCAGTCGAGCAACAGGTCGCCGTCAGTGGCGGAGAACTTTTCAAAGCGCTTGGCATCGGCGGCGAAAGCCTCGCGCATGCTGCCGGATGCCGCCGCGCGGTGTTCGCGCAAAGCGACGAGCTGTTTGTCGAAGGACGATTGATCCACTGGCGGGCTCCTGGCGCTTTTCGACACATCTTATCAGACCGGATGTTTCCGGCGCGTGTCGTCGCGCCATTGTATTGAGCCGAATTCCATTCGTTTCAATGCGGAGGGATGACGCAGTTGCGTCATGCGGGGATGACGCAGTGCAGCATGACGGGATGGCGCGCGGGCGTCGGAAGGCGCGACGACGCTGCGCGTCGCGCGGGGGATGCAGCGGTGGGATGCGTGACGACGCGACGACGCTGCGCGTCGCGCGATGGATCACTGGCATAAATCCCAGAGATCAGAAAAATTGATTGGCGCAACCCCTTGTACCACGGTTACGTTCGGCTGGTCCAACCAAGCAAAAAAGGTTGGCCATCGAGGAACATCTTCCATGCCACAGCGTAACGACACGGCCATATGGTCCGGCCTGTTCCGGATTTCGGCGGAATCCGGTCAGACCCTGCAGGCGCAGATCCGCCAGGCGATCGTCGCCGCCATCCTCGACCGGCAAATTGCCGCTTCGATGCCGCTTCCGTCCTGCCGGATTCTGGCCGAAAAGCTCGGTGTCGCCCGCGGCACCGTGGTGCTGGCTTTCCAGCAGCTGGTCGACCAGGGCTTCCTGGTGGCGCGCGAACGGCGTGGCCATTTCGTCAATCCCGACGTGCTGGCGACACCGGCCAAGCCGCACCAGAAGGCGCCCGACCAGGCCAATGAGATCGACTGGAAGGCGCGCCGGCAGATCGCCGCCAGCGACATGCCGCCGCCGGCCAAGCATGACAACTGGATCAAGTCGTCCTATCCCTTCGTCTACGGCCAGTTCGACCCGGCGCTGTTCCCGACCGCCGAATGGCGCGAGTGCAACCGCATGGCGCTGGCCGTGCTCGAAATCCGCAACTGGGCCTCAGACATGGTCGATCGCGACGATCCGCTGCTGATCGAACAGATCCAGGCGCGGCTGCTGCCGCGGCGCGGCATCTTTGCCAATCCGGACGAGATCATCGTGACCTTGGGCGCCCAGAATGCGCTCTACATGCTGGCCACGCTGCTGATGACCAAGGGCTCCAAAGTGGCAATGGAAGATCCCGGCTATCCCGACGCGCGCAGCATTTTCCGGCTGGCGGGCGCCGAGATACAGCCGGTTCCGGTCGACCAGTCCGGCATCGTAACCTCTTCCATTCCCAACGATTCCGGCTTCGTCTTCGTCACGCCGAGCCACCATTGCCCGACCATGGTGCCGCTGTCGGCGGAGCGGCGGCAGGACCTTCTGGCGCGCGCCAACCGCTACAACCAGATCATCATCGAGGATGGCTATGACAGCCAGCTTCTCGACGAGGCGCCGCAGCAGGCGCTGAAGAGCCTCGATCGCTCCGGCCGCGTCGTCTATGTCGGCTCGATGTCGAAGACGCTGGCTCCCGGCCTGCGGCTTGGCTACATCGTCGCGTCTGCCGGGTTGATCTCCGAACTGCGCGCCTTGCGCCGCTTCATGCTGCGCCATCCGCCGGCCAACAACCAGCGCGCCGTTGCGCTGTTCCTGTCGCTTGGCCATCACGAGGCGCTGGTGCGGCGTCTGTCGAGCGCCTTCGACGAGCGGCGCAAGCGTCTGGTCCATGCGATTTCCGCCTTCCTGCCGGAATGGCGCTCGACCGATTCCGCCGGCGGCACATCGCTCTGGCTCGAAGGGCCGCGCGGCACCGATTCTCGCGGGCTGGCCGAGGCAGCGGCCTCGCGCAGCGTCATCATCGAACCCGGCGATCGCTTCTTCGACCGCAACGAAAAACCTTCGCGTTTCATGCGCTTGGGCATTTCCTCGATCGCGCTGCAGCACATCGAGCCCGGGATCCGCGAGTTGGCGACTGCGGCCGGGCGTCGACCGGCAGCGGCCTGATAATCCGGATCTGCAACGGGGCCGGAAACGGCCCCGTTTTTCTTTAGCACTCTGGCATATGCGACGGGGGCCGTTGGCCCATAGGCTGTGCCAATGTCGGCGGCATAGTCGGAGGCATAAAGGGGACGAAGCAGGCCGATGGTGGACCAACCACCGCCTCCCGCTTCGCAGCTAAAGGTGGAGTGCCTCCCATGTCAGTGGCTCTTGAGAAGCAGGAAGCGTCGACGGACCAACGTTCGCGACGCTCCGGCGGGCGCGAAGCGCGCCGCGCTATGCGGGCGGCACCGCTCGCCGACGACATCAGGCCGGTGCGCGCCGGCCTTGAAGGCGGCAGCTACGGACCGCTGACCGAGAACGACCAGGAACGCATCCACGAGGCGGTGCTGACCCTTTTGGAGACGGTCGGCTTCGCCAATGCCATTCCTTCCTGCATCGAGGCCCTGACCAAGGCCGGCGCTACGCTTGGCGACGATGGCCGTTTGCGCTTTCCTCGTGGCCTTGTCCTCGACACGATCAAGAAAGCGGCGCGGCATTTCACCCTGCACGGCCAGGATCCCCGGCACGACATGCTGATCAAGGGCAAGCGCGTGCATTACGGCACCGCCGGCGCTGCCGTGCATCTTGTCGATGTCGAAAAGCGCGAATACCGCGAGTCGCTGCTGCAGGACATCTATGACGCCGCCCGCATCGTCGAGGGGCTCGACAACATCCATTTCTTCCAGCGGCCGATGGTGCCGCGCGATATTCCCGATCCACTCGATATGGATTTCAACACGCTCTACGCCTGCGTAATGGGGACCTCCAAGCATGTCGGGACCTCGTTTACGGTGCGCGAGAATGTGCAGCCGGCGCTGGAGATGCTTTACGCGATCGCCGGCGGTGAAGAGAATTTCCGCGCCCGGCCGTTCGTGTCGAACTCGAACTGCTTCGTCGTGCCGCCGATGAAATTCGCCGAGGACGCCTGCGGCGTGCTCGAAGCCTGCGTCGAGGGCGGCATTCCGATCCTGCTTTTGTCGGCCGGCCAGGCCGGCGCAACGGCGCCGGCGGCGATTGCCGGCGCCGTTGTGCAAGCGGTGGCCGAAGTGCTCGTCGGCCTCATCTATGTCAACGCCATCAAGCCCGGACATCCGGCGATCTTCGGCACCTGGCCGTTCGTTTCCGATCTCAGGACCGGGGCCATGTCCGGCGGGTCGGCCGAGCAGGCGGTGCTGACCGCGGCCTGCGCGCAGATGGCGCAATTCTATGATCTGCCGGGCGGTTCGGCCGCCGGCATGACGGATTCGAAATTGCCCGACATCCAGTCCGGCTACGAAAAGGGCATCACCGATGTGATGGCCGGCCTTGCCGGCCTCAACCTGGTCTACGAATCGGCCGGCATGCATGCCTCGCTGCTCGGCTTCTGCCTGGAAAGCCTGATCATCGACAATGACATGCTGGGCCACTGCCTGCGCTGCGTGCGCGGCATTGAGGTGACCGACGAAGCGCTGTCGATCGACACCATCGCCGATGTCTGCCTGAAGGGGCCCGGCCACTATCTCGGCAACGAGCAGACGCTGCGGCTGATGCAGACCGAATATTTCTACCCGGCCGTCGGCGACCGCTTTTCGCCGAAGGAATGGAACGAGAAGGGCAGGCCCGACATCCTGCAGCGGGCCATCATCGAGAAGAAACGCATCCTCGCCGAGCGCTTCCCGCGCCATGTGCCAAAGGCGATCGACGACAAATTGCGCGCCCGCTTCGGCGAGATGATCAAGCTGCCGCGCGGCAATATGGGCGGGTGAACCAGCCCTGCCGGGTAGTCAGTCGGCGCTCAGCCCGTAGCGCTCGACGATTTCGGCGCTGATGAGCTTGGCATGCAGCGTCATCAGCACGATTTGCGCATCGAAACTGTCGCCGGCCTCGAGTGCCGCCTCGATCCGGCGTTCCGCGTCCAGCCTGCTTTCAGAGCCATTGGCCTGCTCGAATGTTTCCGGCCCGGCGATACAGTAGCTGAACAGTTGCGCCACGGATCGATAGGCGTCTGCTGGCGGCTCTTCGGGCCAGTGATCCTTCATCAGGTTGACGATGGTGAGCTTTACGCCCTCCGGCACCAAAGCGGGATGAAGATCGGCGCCACGCAACGCCGCGTCGAACTCCCTGAGGTCGCCCGAGCGGCCGAACATTCCGAGAAATCCGAGCGAAGAGCGTCGTGTCGTCATCGATGGTCCTGTCCGTTTCCCAATCAATATGGGAACCGCGCGTTCGGAAAGAAACCGAATAGGACTCACCCCTGCTTGATCGTCCTGGCACATTCCTCAAGCAGCCGCAGCGCTCCAGCGAGACCTTCGGTGCGAAAGGTGAGCGGCTGTTCGACGCCGGTCACGCGCACCGTCATCGACCCGGCATCGGCGATCGCCTTCTGCTCTTCCGCCGTCAGCGCGTTGTCGATGTCGGCGATATAATCGACCGTGGTCATGGCTGTCATTTCCAGCGGCTGGTCGACGCCCTTGAGCTGCAGCGTCACCGTGACCGGCACGTCCTCTTCCTTGAAGGCGCCCGGCCACAGGAAGACCCGCATGACGATCCGCTCCGAGTCGCGGGTGCGGCCAAATTGCAGGCCGTTGTAGGGCGTTGCAGCGAATTCAACCGGATCACGGTTGGTCGCGTTGCACCAGCGTTCCGCAACGGCGACCGTCCAGCCGTCCGCCGTCACGGGAAAGTCGGTTGCAGTTGCAACCGACGGCACGAGCGAGGCTGCCACGGCAATTGCCGCCCATAACAGCCTTGCCGGCCGGCGGCTTGCTCGGCGGAACCCGCCGCTCAGTGGTTGTCCCTCGGCACACCGCTGGTGTGCGCGACATCCTGGTATTTCACCGCCGGCTTCAGCACCATGCCGGCCGAGAACTGGTCGACCATGCCGCGCTGGATCTCCTGCCACGGCGTCTGGTGCTTGGGGTAGTGGTAGCCGCCATTGTTCTGCAGTTCGGCGCGGCGCCGGGTGATCTCGTCGTCGGTGACGAGGATGTCGGCGGTTCCTTTGCGTAAGTCTATGCGCACACGGTCGCCGGTCTTCAGCAGTGCCAAGCCGCCCCCGATGGCAGCTTCCGGCGAGGCGTTGAGGATCGACGGCGAGCCCGACGTGCCCGACTGGCGGCCATCGCCGATGCAGGCCAGCGCATGGATACCCTTCTTGATGAGATAGGCAGGGGGCTGCATGTTGACGACCTCGGCGCCACCGGGATAGCCGATCGGGCCGGCGCCGCGCATGAACAGGATGGTGTGTTCGTCGATGCCTTGCGCCGGATCGTCGATGCGGGCGTGGTAATCCTCCGGACCGTCGAAGACCATGGCGTTGCCCTCGAAGGCCTCGGGATCCGCAGGGTTGGACAGATAGCGCTCGCGGAATTCGGGCGAGATACCGCTGGTCTTCATGATCGCCGAATCGAACAGATTACCTCTAAGGTTGATGAAACCGGCATTGGTCTTCAGCGGCTTGGCGACGGAGCGGATGACGTCGGTATTTTCGTTGGCGACGCCCTCGCAATTCTCACCGATCGACTTGCCGTTGACGGTGCGCGCGCCGGGATGCGGCAACAGCCCGCCCTTGATCAGCTCAGCCACCACGGCCGGCACGCCGCCGGCATGGTGATAGTCCTCGCCGAGATACTCGCCGGTCGGCTGCAGGTTGACCAGCAGCGGCACGTTGAGGCCGATCGCCTGCCAATCGTCATTGTCAAGCTTGACGCCGAGATGGCGGGCGATGGCATTGAGATGGATCGGCGCGTTGGTGGAGCCGCCAATGGCCGAATTGACGACGACGGCGTTCTCGAACGCCTCTCTGGTCATGATGTCGGACGGCTTCAGATCCTCATGCACCATCTCGACGATGCGTTTGCCGGTCTCGTAGGAAATCTGGCCACGCTCGCGGTAGGGCGCGGGGATGGCGGCGGAGCCTGGCAATTGCATGCCGAGCGCCTCGGCCAGCGAGTTCATCGTCGTGGCGGTGCCCATGGTGTTGCAATAGCCGGTGGACGGCGCCGAGGACGCGACGATGTCCATGAACTCGTCATAGCCGATCTCGCCGGCCGACAGGCGCTGGCGCGATTCCCAGACGATGGTGCCGGAGCCGGTGCGCTTGCCCTTGTGCCAGCCGTTCAGCATCGGGCCAACCGACAGAGCAATGGCCGGAATGTTGACGGTGGCCGCGGCCATCAAAAGCGCGGGCGTGGTCTTGTCGCAGCCGATGGTAAGCACGACGCCATCGAGTGGGTAGCCATAGAGAATCTCGACCAGGCCGAGATAGGCAAGGTTGCGATCGAGTGCCGCGGTCGGCCGCTTGCCGGTTTCCTGGATCGGATGGCAGGGGAATTCGAAAGGAATGCCGCCCATCGAGACGATGCCCTCGCGCACGCGCTTGGCCAGTTCGATGTGGTGGCGGTTGCAGGGCGACAGGTCCGAGCCGGTCTGGGCAATGCCGATCAGCGGCTTGCCCGACATCAGTTCGGCGCGCGTCAGCCCGTAATTCAGGTAGCGCTCCAGATAAAGCGCGGTCATCCCCGGATTGTCTGGGTTGTCAAACCACTCCTGCGAGCGAAATTTCTTCTTTCTGGTGGGGGCGCCGGCCATCATGGTCTCCATATTTGTAGGACAAATCGATATGACAACGCGCGGATGCAGGCAAGGGGCACCCGCGGTCCGAACCCGCACTTTGGTGCGATAGACATATCAGCGCCCCTGCGCTAGGGCTTCGGACCTGTCTTTTCGGGGAGATTTTGATGGCTTTGGTGATCGAAGGCGAGGAACGCATCGCCGCACCCCTGCAAAAAGTATGGGAAGCACTGAACGACCCCGAAGTGCTGAAGGCGACGATTCCCGGCTGCAAGAGCCTCGACATGAAATCACCGACCGAGATGACGGCGACCGTGGTGCTGAAGATCGGGCCAATCAAGGCGACGTTCAACGGCGAGGTGACGCTGAAAAACCTCAACCCGCCGAACTCCTACACGATCCAGGGCGAAGGCAAGGGCGGCATCGCCGGCTTCGCCAAGGGCGGCGCCGACGTGACGCTAACATCAGATGGACCGAATGCGACGATCCTCAAATACGCCGCCAAGGCCGATGTCGGCGGCAAGATCGCCCAGCTCGGCAGCCGGCTGATCGAATCGACCTCGAAGAAACTGGCCGGCCAGTTTTTCTCGAGCTTTGGCGAGAAGGTCGGCGCAGCCTAAGGCAGTTATTCAAAGACGATGCTCGGCACCGCAGCTGCCGCCGCGCCGCGTTCTTCATTGATCCGGTCCCAGACCTTTCCGGCAATATCGCGGTAGATTTTCGCCTCGGGACCATCCGGCTTCGAGACGACCACCGGGGTGCCGGCATCCGAGCTTTCGCGGATGCCCATTTCGAGCGGCACTTCGCCGAGGAAGGTGACGCCGAGACGCTCGGCCTCGCGGCGGGCACCGCCATGGCCGAAGATGTCATAGCGTTTGCCGGTATCGGGGGCGATGAAATAGCTCATGTTCTCGACGATGCCCAACAGCGGCACGTCGACTTTTTTGAACATGTTCAAACCCTTGCGGGCGTCGATCAGGGCCAAATCTTGCGGCGTCGAGACGATGACGGCGCCAGCCAGCGGTACCTGCTGGGCCATGGTCAGCTGGGCATCACCGGTGCCGGGCGGCATGTCGACGACCAGCACGTCGAGCCGGCCCCATTCGACCTCGCGCAGCATCTGCGTCAACGCCGACATCACCATCGGCCCACGCCAGATCATCGGCGTCTCCTCGTCGACGAGGAAGCCCATCGACATGACTTTCAGGCCGTAATTCTCCATCGGTTTCAGGATCTTGCCGTCGACAGTCTGCGGCCGGCCATGGATGTTGAGCAGCCGCGGCATGGACGGGCCGTAAATGTCGGCATCGAGCACGCCGACGCGCAGGCCATTGGCGGCAAGGCCAAGCGCGATGTTGACGGCGGTGGTCGACTTGCCGACGCCGCCCTTGCCGGAAGCCACCGCAATGATCGCCTCGATGCCGGGCACGCCGCGTTTTCCCTGGCTTTGCGATGCAGGGGCGTGGGGAGCAGGCCGCGGGGCAGAAGGTGCGGCCGGCGGCGCAGGCCTGGGGGCGGGGCGCGCCGGCACCGAGGCTTCCATGCCGCCACCCTTCTTTTCCGCCGTCAGTGCGACCACGGCGCCGACGACACCGGGGATCGCCTTGACGACACGCTCGGCGGCGGCGCGCAGCGGTTCCATCTCCTGGGCGCGGGCGGCTGGGACGGTGATCGAGAAAAAGACCTTGGAATCGGCAATGAAAATCTCGGAAACCATGCCGAGGTCGACAATGTTGCCGGTGAAGTCCGGCCCGTTGACCGTCTTCAGGCGCTCGGTGACGATTTCCTTGGTGACTGACATGGCAGTTTTTCCTTACGCAGCTTGCGCCTGAGATAATGCAGTTCCCCGACAGAACCAAGCCGTGGAGCAATGGCTGCCCTGGCGCGCCCGTAAAAACGACGGGTCCTGTCGGACTTCATCCCCGCCAAACGTCTTCCAGATGATCGAATGCCGGTGCGGCCAGCAATTGGGCCAGCCGACAGTCGTCAAACGATCGGAGCGACCTATTTCAATGACCAGCAAGACCGACAGTCTCGGAAGGAGACGACCATGCTCGCAAACAGCAACGCGACGGCCAATCTGGCGGTGAAAGACCTGGCAAGGGCCAAGGCCTTCTATGAGGGGACCCTTGGCCTGAAACAGGTGCATGATGAGGGCGGCGAACTGATCGTGTACAAAAGCGGCGACACCGCCATCAACGTGTATCATTCCCAATTTGCCGGAACCAACAAGGCGACGGCGGTGACCTGGATGGTTGGCGATGAGATCGGCAATGTCGTCAAGGCGCTAAAGGCGAAGGGCGTTACCTTCGAGCACTACGACATGCCCGGCCTGACGCTGGAGGGCGATATCCATGTCGGCTACGGGATGAAGGTCGCCTGGTTCAAGGATCCAGACGGCAACATCCTGAACCTTGTAGAC
This sequence comes from Mesorhizobium sp. P2_H9, assembly GCF_056403215.1. Lineage (NCBI taxonomy): Bacteria > Pseudomonadati > Pseudomonadota > Alphaproteobacteria > Hyphomicrobiales > Phyllobacteriaceae > Mesorhizobium > Mesorhizobium sp. P2_H9. The sequence goes on from NZ_JBFUFX010000004.1 coordinate 165,571, forward strand.
AGGTAGGTTTCGGCCGCGATCTCGTGTGCACAAGGCGATTTTGGGTAAGGGGCGCCAGCACCGGCTGGCGTAGCCGCCTCGCGCCGGTTAGCTTTCGCCCATGATCGACAAGCTGGAATTCTTCATCGCGCTGGCCAGGGAAGAGCATTTTGGGCGAGCGGCAGAGCTGTGCGGCGTCACCCAGCCGACGCTTTCGGCCGGGATCAAGCAGTTGGAGGGCCAGCTCGGGGTGATGCTGGTGCTGCGCGGCTCGCGCTTCCAGGGGCTGACGCCCGAGGGAAAGCAGGTGCTGGTCTGGGCGCGCCGCATCGTCGGCGACACACGCACTATGAGAGAAGAGATGCGGGCGGCGCGCCACGGCCTTTCCGGCCGCATCCGCATCGCCGCCATTCCAACCGCACTGGCCATGGTGGCGCGGCTGACGACACCGTTTCGGGCAAAGCATCCCGGCGTCACCTTCTCGGTGCTGTCGCGCACCTCGATCGAGGTGCTGTCGCTGCTCGGCAATTTCGACATCGACGCCGGCATCACCTATCTCGACAATGAACCGCTCGGGCGGGTGACCAGCGTGCCGCTCTATGATGAGCGCTACCAGCTGATCACCGCGGTTGGGAACCCCTATTCCGACCGCGACAAAGTGACATGGGCCGAGCTCAGCCAGCTGCCGCTCTGCCTGCTGACGCCGGACATGCAGAACCGCCGCATCATCGACCAGCATCTGGCCGAGGCCGGCGTGCAGGTGCGGCCGACGCTGGAATCGAATTCTATGATCGTGCTGTTTTCCCATATCCGCACCGGAAAATGGTCATCGATCATGCCGCTCAACCTTGCGGAAACATTCGGCTTTTCCGAGCCGATCCGGGCCATCCCCATCGTCGAGCCCGACGCCAGCCACACCGTCGGGCTGGTGGCAACGCCGCGCGAGCCGCACACGCCGCTGGTCTCGGCGCTGCTGGACGAGGCGATGGCGCTGGCGGACGATTTCCACACCCGACGTTGAGCTAGACAATGCTGGCTGGATGCCATCGATAGAAGATTTCTATCGAACAACGGAACAGCTTTATTGATTCCGCGGGTTTCCTCTGATTTTGTAAAGACTTAGCGATAAAAAGCTACCACCAGGGAGGGCGCTGCATGACGATGCAGCCTGCAAGTACCGAGATCGCGTCGCGCACGGCGGCGATCATCCAGGAGTTAAAGGACCTCGAAGGTCCACTGTTGCCGATCCTCCACGGCATCCAGGAAGAGTTCGGCCATGTGCCGCACGACGCGCTGCCGATCATCGCCGATGGGCTGAACCTGTCGCGGGCCGAAGTGCACGGCGTCGTCACCTTCTATCATGATTTCCGCGCCAAGCCGGCCGGACGGCATGTGCTCAAGCTCTGCCAGGCGGAGGCTTGCCAGTCGATGGGCTCGGATGCCGTCGCCGCCAAGATCAAGCAATTGCTGGGCATTGGTTTCCACGAGACGACCCGCGACGGGTCGGTGACGCTGGAGCCGGTTTACTGCCTCGGGCTTTGCGCCTGTTCGCCGTCGGCGATGCTGGACGGCGAGGTGATCGGGCGGATCGATGACGAGAAGATCGAAGAGATCGTCGCGGAGGTGCGCTCATGATCCCCCGCATCTATATCCCCGGAGACTCCGGCGCATTGGCGCTCGGCGCCGAGAAGGTTGCCACGGCTATACGGGCGGAACTGGCCGAACGCGGCATCGAGGCCAAGATCGTGCGCAATGGTTCGCGAGGCGCGTATTTCCTTGAGCCGATGGTCGAAGTGGCGACCGCTGAGGGCCGCGTCGCCTATGGGCCTGTGAAGCCTTCCGACGTCAAAAGCCTGTTCGACTGCGGCTTCCTCAAGGGTGGCCATCACAAGCGCTGGCTGGGCGCGCCCGACAAGATCCCGTTCCTGGCCAAGCAGACGCGCCTGACCTTTGCGCGCTGCGGCGTCATCGACCCGCTGTCGCTCGACAACTACAAGACGCATGGCGGGCTGAAGGGCCTGCAGAATGCCGTGGCCATGGCGCCCGCCGACATCGTCAAGCAGGTGACGGACTCGGGTCTGCGTGGCCGCGGCGGCGCCGGCTTCCCGACCGGCATCAAATGGAAGACGGTGCTGGATACTGCCGGCGACCGCAAATACATCGTCTGCAACGCCGATGAGGGCGACAGCGCCACCTTCGCCGACCGCATGATCATGGAAGGCGACCCCTTCGTGCTGATCGAAGGCATGGCGATCGCCGGTATCGCCACCGGCGCGACCAAGGGCTTTGTCTACATCCGATCGGAATATCCGCATGCGGTGGCGACGATGAACAAGGCTGTCGAGGTCGCCCGCAAGGCCGGCGTGCTCGGCGTCAATGTGCTGGGCTCCCCCAATGCCTTCGACATGGAAATCCGCGTCGGCGCCGGCGCCTATGTCTGCGGCGAGGAAACCTCGCTGTTGAACAGCCTGGAGGGCAAGCGCGGTGTCGTTCGCGCCAAGCCGCCGCTGCCGGCGATCCAAGGCCTGTTCGGCAAGCCGACGGTGATCAACAACGTCATCAGCCTGGCCTCCGTGCCCATCATCATGGACAGGGGTGCCGCCTTCTATAAGGATTACGGCATGGGCCGCTCGCGCGGCACCATCCCGATCCAGATTGCCGGCAACGTCAAGCAAGGTGGCCTGTTCGAGGCGGCCTTCGGCATGACGCTGGGCGAGATCGTCGATGATATCGGCGGCGGCACCGCGACCGGCCGGCCGGTGAAGGCGGTCCAGGTCGGCGGACCGCTCGGCGCCTACTTCCCGCGCAGCCTGTTCGATACGCCGTTCGACTATGAAGCCTTCGCCGCCAAGGAAGGTCTGATCGGCCATGCCGGCATCACCGTCTTCGACGACACCGCCGACATGCTGAAGCAGGCGCGCTTCGCCATGGAGTTCTGCGCCATCGAAAGTTGCGGCAAGTGCACGCCCTGCCGCATCGGCTCGACGCGCGGTGTCGAGACCATTGACAGGCTCGCGGCCGGCATCGAGCCGGAGAAGAACCTCGCGCTGGTCACCGACCTCTGCAACACGATGAAGTTCGGGTCGCTGTGCGCGCTGGGCGGCTTCACGCCTTACCCGGTGATGAGCTCGATCACCCACTTCCCCGAAGATTTCAAGCCCGCGCCGGCGCGCGTGGCTGCTGAATAGGAGCTGGCAGATGAACATCAAGGCCGACTTCCCGCCGCTCGTCGAAGAGATCGACTACGGAACCCCGCAATCGAATGCGGAAAAGCAGATCACGCTGACCGTCGACGGCCGCAGCATCAGCGTGCCGGAGGGCACGTCGATCATGCGCGCCGCGATGGAAGGCGGGGTCGAGATCCCCAAGCTCTGCGCCACCGACATGCTGGATTCGTTCGGTTCGTGTCGTGTCTGCCTGGTCGAGATCGAGGGGCGCGGCGGCACGCCGGCGTCCTGCACGACGCCGGTTGGCGAAGGCATGGTGGTGCGCACGCAGTCCGATCGGCTCGACGCTATTCGCCGCGGTGTCATGGAACTCTACATATCCGACCATCCGACCGGCTGGAACGAGAAAGCCGGCACCGGCGCCAGCGAGTTCGACGCGGTGGCAAAGTCGGTCGGCCTGACCGAGAACCGCTTCGGCGTCGAGGGCCGCAACCACGTCAAGGAAAACGGCGTCGCGCCCGGCCATGGTTCGCTGGCGGTCGACTACATCGCCCGCGATGAGTCTAACCCCTATTTCACCTATGATCCGGCGCAATGCATCGTTTGCTCGCGCTGCGTACGGGCCTGCGAGGAGGTGCAGGGCACCTTCGCGCTGACCATCGAGGGCCGCGGTTTCGAATCGCGCATGGTCGCCGGCATGCACGAGGACTTCATCGCCTCCGAATGCGTGTCCTGCGGCGCCTGCGTGCAGGCCTGTCCGACCGATGCGCTGCGCGAGAAAACGGTGCTCGAGAAGGGCATGCCGGAGCGCTCGGCCGTCACCACCTGCGCCTATTGCGGCGTCGGCTGCTCGTTCAAGGCCGAGGTGAAGGACGACGAAGTCATCCGCATGATGCCGTACAAGGACGGCAAGGCGAACCACGGCCATTCCTGCGTGAAGGGCCGTTTCGCCTATGGCTATGCCACCCACAAGGACCGCATCCTGTCGCCGATGATCCGGGAAAAGATCAGCGATCCCTGGCGCGAAGTGAGCTGGGAAGAGGCGATCGCTCACACAGCCAAGGAATTCCGTCGTATCCAGTATCAGTACGGACGCACCGCAATCGGCGGCATCACGTCCTCGCGCTGCACGAACGAGGAGACCTATCTCGTCCAGAAGCTGGTGCGGCAAGGCTTCCGCAACAACAACGTCGATACCTGCGCGCGCGTCTGCCATTCGCCGACCGGCTACGGTCTCGGCCAGACCTATGGCACCTCGGCCGGCACGCAGGATTTCGACTCCGTCGATTACACCGACGTCGCCGTCATCATCGGCGCCAATCCCGCTTCCGCCCATCCGGTGTTCGCCTCGCGACTAAAGAAGCGGCTGCGCCAGGGCGCCAAGCTGATCGTGCTCGATCCGCGTCGCACCGAGATGGTCAAGTCGGCCCATATCGAGGCGGATTATCACCTGCCGCTGAAGCCCGGCACCAATGTGGCGGTGCTGACCGCGCTGGCGCATGTCATCGTCACCGAAGGTCTTTTCAACGAAGCCTTCATCCGCGAGCGCTGCGACTGGGTGGAGTTCCAGGATTGGGCTTCGTTTGTCGCCTTGCCGGAAAACAGCCCCGAAATCGTCGGCAAGCTGTCCGGCGTCGATCCCGAGTTGATCAGGGGTGCTGCGCGGATGTACGCCACCGGCGGCAACGGCGCGATCTATTATGGCCTGGGCGTGACGGAACACAGCCAGGGTTCAACCACGGTGATGGCGATCGCCAACCTCGCCATGGCCACCGGCAATATCGGCCGGCCAGGCGTTGGCGTGAACCCGCTGCGCGGCCAGAACAACGTGCAGGGCTCGTGCGACATGGGCTCCTTCCCGCACGAACTGCCCGGCTATCGCCACATCTCCGGCGAAGCCGTGCGCGACATCTATGAGAGCCTGTGGGGCGTGAAGCTGGACGACGAGCCCGGCCTGCGCATTCCCAACATGTTGGACGCCGCCGTCGACGGCACGTTCAAGGGCATCTACATCCAGGGCGAGGACATTCTTCAGTCAGATCCTGATACCAAGCATGTTGCCGCCGGCCTCGCTGCGATGGAATGCGTCGTCGTGCACGACCTCTTCCTCAACGAGACGGCGAACTACGCACATGTGTTCCTGCCGGGCTCGACCTTCCTGGAGAAGGACGGCACTTTCACCAACGCCGAGCGCCGCATCAACATGGTGCGCAAGGTTCTGGAGCCCAAGGCGCGCTACGCCGACTGGGAGGCGACGCAGGAGCTTGCGCGCGCGGTAGGGCTGGACTGGAATTATCAGCATCCCTCGGAGATCATGGACGAGGTCGCCAAGACGACGCCGAGCTTCGCCGGCGTCTCCTTCGAGCTGCTCGACCGTGTCGGATCTGTGCAATGGCCCTGCAATGAGAAGGCGCCGCTCGGCACTCCGATCATGCATGTCGATGGTTTCGTGCGCGGCAAGGGTAAGTTCATCCGCACCGAATATGTTGCTACGGACGAGCGGACCGGGCCGCGCTTCCCGCTGCTGCTGACCACCGGCCGGATCCTGTCGCAATACAATGTCGGCGCGCAGACCAGGCGCACCGACAACGTCATGTGGCACTCGGAGGACCGGCTGGAAATCCATCCGCACGATGCCGAGAACCGCGGCCTGCGCGATGGCGATTGGGTCCGGCTGACCAGCCGCTCGGGCGAGACGACGCTGCGTGCGCTGATCACCGACCGGGTGTCACCCGGCGTGGTCTACACGACGTTCCACCATCCGGACACGCAGGCCAACGTCATCACCACCGACTTCTCCGACTGGGCGACCAACTGCCCGGAATACAAGGTGACGGCGGTGCAGGTCGGCGCGTCCAACGGCCCGTCGGAATGGCAGCGCGACTATGACGAGCAGGCCAAGCAGAGCCGCCGCATCGCAAAGCTGGAAGCGGCGGAATAGGTCTTGGCCGCGCGCCGCAAAGCCACGACGCAAATCTCGCGCCTCGCACGCCGCGCCGGCGGCACCGCGGCGGCCAACCGCATGGTGCCGGAGGAGACGCCGGTGGCGTTCTCCTTTGCCGGCACCACACATGCGGTGATGATGGCGAGCCCCGCGGATTTCGAGGATTTTGCGCTCGGCTTCTCGCTGACCGAAGGCATTATCGCGGCGCCGGAAGAAATCGAGGCCATCGAGGTCGAGGATCATGGCGCCGGCATCGACATCCAGATTCGGCTCAAGGATCAGGCCAACACGCGCTTCGAGGCGCGGCGCAGGAGGCTGGCCGGACCGGTCGGCTGCGGCCTGTGCGGCATTGAATCGATCGAGGAGGCGATGCGCTCGGTCGATGCGGTCGGTGCGTCGAGACTTACGCTTGAGGCCGACGACATCGTTCGCTCGGTCAAGCTCTTGTCGAAGGTGCAGCCGCTGCACGCCGAGACCGGCGCGGTGCACGCCGCCGGCTTTTACATTCCCGGCAAGGGCATCGTCATGGCGCGCGAGGATGTCGGGCGTCACAATGCGCTGGACAAACTGGCCGGCGCGCTGGCCAAGGTCGGCATAGACGGCGCATCGGGTGCCGTCGTCGTCACGTCACGCGTTTCAGTCGAGATGGTGCAGAAGACGGCGGCGATCGGCTCTGCCTTCATCATCGCTGTCTCGGCGCCTACAGCCCTCGCCATTCGTACGGCCGAAGGCGCCGGCATGACGCTGGTGGCGCTGGTGCGCGGCGACGATTTCGATATTTTCACCCACCCCGACCGGGTGGTCTCCGGAGTTACACAGCATGTCGCATGACGAAGAGCACATCATCAGCACCAGCGAGAAGCTGGTGATCATGGCCAACCAGATCGCAGCCTTCTTCCACTCCAAGCCGCGCGAGGAAGGCATCGCCGGCATCGCCGAGCACATCAACAAGTTCTGGGAGCCGAGAATGCGGCGGCAACTGTTCGAGATGCTGAACAGTGGTGGTGAGGGCTTCAACGAACTGGTCGTGGCTGCTTCCGCCAAGATCAAGCGGCCCAAGACGCCAGAACAGGCCGATACGAGTATCGGTTACACTGGGCGCGAGCCCGCGCAGGCCGAGAGCGTCGCCCCGCAGAAATAGACCGACAACCGCCCTCCCGGTCGCCAAAGGTCGTATATTTCAGTCCCCTGAAGTTTGGCTGCCGCAAGCGGCGCGCCTCTGCTATGGTCGGCGATCAGAACGTCTGGCCGGGTGGAATGCACTCGTGAGGCCGATCGAGACCCGATACGCCCTGAGCGGCGATGTGCGGATCGCCTATCAGGTGATCGGCCAAGGCTCGTTCGATCTGGTGTTCGTGCCGGGTTTCATTTCCAATCTGGATCTGCACTGGGAAGACGAAGGCTATACCAGGCTGTTGAGGCGGCTATCGGCCTTCTCACGGCTGATCCTGTTCGACAAGCGCGGCACCGGCCTTTCCGACCGCGTCGATACCCATCATTTGCCCAGTCTCGAAACCCGCATGGACGATGTGCGCGCGGTGATGGATGCCGCCGGCAGCGGCCGGGCGGCGCTGCTTGGCGCTTCGGAAGGCGCGCCGATGGCGATGCTGTTCGCCGCCACCTATCCGCAGCGGACGCGGGCGCTGGCGCTTTACGGCGGCTATGCGCATTTCCACAAATGGGTGATGTCGCCGGAGCGCCTCGACGCTTTCATCGAGACAGCCGAGACCGCATGGGGCACCGGCGCCACGCTGCCGCATTTCGCTCCTGGCCGGGTCGACGATCCGCGTTTCGCCTTGTGGTGGGGGCGGTTCGAGCGGCTGTCTGCAAGCCCGACCGCGGCAGCCGCGCTGGCGCGCATGAATGCCGGGATCGACGTGCGCGGGATACTTTCGGCGATCAGCGCGCCGACCTTGCTGATCCATCGCCGCAACGATGCGCGGGTCGACCCCGATGCCAGCCGCTTCCTGGCCAAGAAAATCGCGAATGCGCAGCTGGTCGAGGTGCCCGGACGCGACCATCCGATCTGGACCGGCGATGTCGACCGGGTGGCCGACCTGATCGAGGAGTTCCTGACCGGCGCGCGCGCCGTGGCGGAGGTGGAACGCGTGCTTGCCACACTTGTGGCGACACGCATCTACGATACGGCGCGGATCGGCGACCGCATGTGGAGCGAACGCAGCCAGCGCTTCCAGGAAAGCTGGCGGCTGCTGGTTGGGCGCCATGGCGGCCGCTCGGCAGGCACGCAGGGCGAAATGATGATTTCGCGCTTCGACGGCCCGGCCCGCGCCATTCGCTGCGCGGCCGCACTGCGCGACGCGGCACAGGAAATCGGCATCGCCAGCGGGCAAGGCGTGCATGTCGGCGAGGTCGAATTGCGCGGGCCGCCGGTCGGGCTGACAGCCCGCGTGACGATGCAGCTTGCCGCCCATGCCGGACGCGGCGACATCCTCGCGTCGCGGCTGGTTGCCGATCTCGCAGCCGGCTCGGGCCTGCATTTCGCAGACGCCGGGCGCATCACGCTGGACGAACAGGACGAACCGTTGGCGCTGGTCCGAGCGACGTCCGAACAGCATCTGGAACCGGCTTGCCGCCCCAAGCCCAAACCGGCCGAACCGGCCGCGCTGACGGCGCGGGAAAGCGAGGTGGTGAGCCTGATCGCCGACGGCAAGAGCAATGCAGCGATCGCCGCCGAGCTCAGGCTCAGCGAACACACGGTCAAGCGTCACGTCGCCAACATACTGCTCAAACTGGATCTGCCGTCGCGAGCAGCCGCGGCGGCGTTTTCAGCCAGGCACACTGGCCCGGACGGGCCATAGGAGCCATGGCGCTTTCGGGCGAAGCGGCCAAGGTAGCGTAAGCGCTATCAATTCTTCCCATGCAGGCCAGGCGGATGTCGCCAGGAAAGGCGCTGCGAACGGAGGATGAAATGTTGAAGTCGAACCGGACACTCATATCGCTGGCAATGGCGGCGAGCGTCGGCGCGTTCTTTGCCATGGCACCTGCCAAGGCGGAGGACGCTTCGGCGACGGCCGCCTACAAGGACATTCAGGCCACGCTCGGCTCGGTGCCGGATATGTTCAAGACCTTGCCGGACGTCGCGGTCGCCGGCGCCTGGGCTGAGATCAAGGGCGTGCAGCTCAATCCGAACACGGCGCTCGACGGGAAGACCAAGGAACTGATGGGCCTCGCCGTCGCCTCGCAGATCCCGTGCCAGTACTGCATCTATTTCCACACGCAGGCAGCCAAGCTCAACGGCGCCAGCGACGAGGAGATCAAGGAAGCCGTGGCAATGGCGGCGATCGTTCGCCACTGGTCGACGATGCTCAATGGCAGCCAGGTCGACCTCGCTACCTTCAAGAAGCAGACCGACGATGTGTTCGCGGCCGTCAAGGCCAAGTCGCAGTGAAGAAACCTCTGCCCGTCGATGAGCGCCGGGCAGCGCTTCTGATGATCAACCGCCCGATCGGGAAGACGGGCACATGGAGGATAAAATGCTGACGAAGACTCAAGTCGTGGACGGCGCGGCGATCAAGAAAGCAATCGAAGGCCGTGATGGAAAGCTGCTGTCAAGCTTCTATACCGATGACGCGCTGGTGCGCGTGTTCGACCGCAACAACCCGCCGAGCAAGCCGCGTGAAATCCGCGGGCGGGCGGCGATCAGCACGTTCTGGGATGACATCTGCAGCCGGGCGATGACCCACAAGGTCGACACCACCATCGCCGATGGCAACAACCTCGCCTTCACCCAGGCCTGCTCCTATCCGGACGGCACCAAGGTGTTCTGCGCGGCGATGCTGGAATTGAAGAACGGGCTGATCGCACGGCAGACCGTCGTGCAGGCCTGGGACGAGTAGGTCAACCGCGTAGATCAACGGCGGATTGCGCCGCAAACCCGGAGGAGAAGAAGATGTTCAGCGCCAGATGGCAGATCGACGCCAAGTTCGGGCACAAGCAGACCGTGCTTGAGCTGTTGAAGAAATGGGAACGCGAGATCGGCTCGCAGGTCGGCATCGCCGACCTGAAGTTCCAGATCATGACCGGATCGATCGGCGCGCGGGAAGCGACGGTCGAGTCGCATCACGAGGTCGAAAGCCTGGCCCAGCTGGAGGCGTTCTTCGCCAAGATCGGCAAGATCGACGCGCACGCCAAATGGGGCAAGGAGATCGAGCCTTATGTGGTCTCGGGCACCAGCCTGTGGAACATCTATCGCATCGTCGAGTAGCAGCTCCACAGGTGCCGCAACTTTCGGCCGTCAGCTTCGACGGCCGAAGCTTGTCCGCGGCCCCGCGTAGCGCTCTTGCCTGGCCTGTTCGGCGGCCGCCATGCGCCCCGCCGGAGCGCCCTGGCCGGGCATGGCGCCCTGTCTGGCCAAGGCCGCTGCTATCATGGCATCGGCCTTGCGGGCGCGTTCGGCGTCGCCGGCTGCATCGTCGGCAAAGTTCGCGGTCGTTGCGCTGACTCGCGCTGGCCTGCTGCCACGGAAAGCGATGAACAGCAACAGCGCGCCGAGCAGCCCGGCGCCGATGACTATCGTGAGACGCGTGCCGGTCATGCCGGTGGGCTCGATCTGGGTCGGTTTGGCAGGGTTCTGGACGACGGTGAGCGTGTCGCCTACCTGCGGTTCACGGTCGCCGTTCTTGTTCAGATCCATCGTCGCTTCGACGGCATCGGCGCCGGTGCCGACGCGCAAGGTGCCGGTGAATTTCTGGCTCACCTTCCACTCTTTGTCCGCGTGGACTGTCTTGAACGCATCAACCAACTCGCATGGGATCGTCGCGGTGCTCACGGTCTTGTAGACGATCCTGTGCGCGGTCGATTCCATGTTGCATTCGACGTTGACCGCCAGGATTTCGGCCGGCGCCTGCGGCCAGCCGCTTTTCTTGATGATGTCATTGCCGCCGAAGACGGCGATCAGCACGCAGAAGCCGCCGATTAGTGTCAACTTGATCTTGGCCGTATTCATGCGCGAACCCCCTCGCCGCCGGTTTGCCGACACGAAGGCTGCTCGCCCAGGTTGAATATTCAGTAAATTGTGATCTGCTGCGGGGCCGCGAAAGTTGAATTCGCTTAGCGGATCGATAACCGCAAGACGAATACTTTAACGATAGCCTCCGCGCCATGTCTTTGCTTCGATCGCCGCCCGGCCCTTCGAAGAGACAATCTCCAACGCCTCCCCGCGCTTCGCTATGGCTCCGGGCGTTCGTCGCTCGAAAAGCCCATTTGAGGGCTTTTCGTCCGCTGCGCGGACCGCTCCTCACCCATGCGCAACCATCACGTGGCGCACGGCGGTGTAATCCTCCAGCGCATAGAGCGACATGTCCTTGCCGTAGCCGGACTGTTTTAGCCCGCCATGCGGCATCTCGTTGGTCAGCATGAAGTGGGTGTTGATCCAGGTGCAGCCGTACTGAAGACGTGCGGCGGTCGCCATAGCGCGCGAGACATCCTTGGTCCACACCGACGATGCCAGGCCGTAGTCGCTGTCATTGGCCCAGTTGACCGCCTCGTCGACTTCGGTGAAACGGGTGACCGAGACGACCGGCCCGAACACCTCGCGGCGAACGATCTCGTCTTCCTGCAGCGCGCCAGCAACGACAGTCGGCTGGTAGTAGAAGCCGGAGCCCTCGCCCGGCTTGCCGCCGGTGGTGATCTCGATGTGCTTGAGCTCCGAAGCACGCTCGACGAAGCTCGAGACGCGGTCGCGCTGGCGACGCGAGATCAACGGTCCGATCTCGTTCTCGGTGTCGTCGGGGCGGTTGTACTTGATGGTCGAGACGGCCGAAGAGAGGTCGGCGACCAGCTTGTCGTAGATCTTCTTGCCGGCATAGATGCGGCAGGCGGCGGTGCAGTCCTGGCCGGCATTGTAGTAGCCGAAGGCGCGCAGGCCGTTGACCACGGCGCCGAGGTCGGCGTCGTCGAAGACGATGACTGGCGCCTTGCCGCCGAGTTCCAGATGCGTACGCTTGACCGACTTGGCGGCGGCCTGCAGCACCTTTTTGCCGGTGGCGACATCACCGGTGATCGAGATCATGTTGACCTTGGGGTGGTTGATCAGCGTGTTGCCGACGCTGTCGCCGCGGCCAAGCACGACATTGACGACGCCTTCCGGCAGGATTTCGGCCAGGATCTTCGCCAGCTTCAGCGCCGTCAGCGGCGTCTGCTCCGACGGCTTGAAGACGACGGTGTTGCCGCCGGCAATCGCCGGCGCCAGCTTCCACGCCATCATCATCAGCGGATAGTTCCACGGCGCGATCGAGGCGACGATGCCGATGGCATCGCGGCGGACCATCGAGGTGTGACCCGGAACATATTCGCCGGCGACCACCCCCGGCATGGAGCGCACAGCGCCGGCGAAGAAGCGGTAGCAGTCGACGATTGCCGGGATCTCGTCATTGAGCACGGCATTGATCGGCTTGCCGCAGTTGAGCGCCTCGAGTGCCGCGAACTCCTTCGCGTCGGCCTCGATGCGGTCGGCGATCTTCAGGAGATAGCCGGAGCGCTGCGCCGGCGTGGTGCGCGACCACAAGACGAACGCTTGTTCGGCGGCAGTGACCGCCGCCTCGATCTGCGCCTGGCTGGCTTCAGGCAGGTTGAGGATGGTCGCCCCGGTCTTCGGATTGAGGATCGGCTCCTCGGTCTCGGTGCCCTTCTCGAATTTCGAGCCGATCAGCATCTGGGTGTCCATGTCGTTCTCCTTAATCAGGAGCGAGTAGCGAATAGCGAATAGCGAATAGGGTTTCACCGCCGATCTTTCCCTATTCGCTATTGGCTACTCCCTATTCGCTGTTTCATTTTCCACTGCCGGCGATCTGGTCGCCGTCGCGGGTCAGGTAATAGGCAAGCAGGATGGGCAGCAGCGTCACCAGCACGACGACCATGGCCACGACATTGGTGACCGGGCGCTGGCGCGGACGGATCAGTTCCTCCAGCATCCAGATCGGCAGCGTCTGCTGCTGGCCGGCGGTGAAGGTGGTGACGATGACCTCGTCGAAGGACAGAGCGAAAGCCAGCATGCCGCCGGCAAGCAGAGCGGTGGCGATGTTGGGCAGCACGACATGGCGAAACGTCTGAAATCCGTCGGCGCCGAGATCCATCGAGGCCTCGATCATCGAGCCGGACGTGCGGCGGAAACGGGCGACGGCGTTGTTGTAGACGACGACAACGCAGAAGGTTGCGTGGCCAAGCACGATCGTCCAGAACGAGAATGGAATATCGGCCAGCGAAAACGCCGAGCGCAACGCGATGCCGGTGATGATGCCGGGCAGTGCGATCGGCAGGATGACCAGCAGCGAGATGGTTTCGCGGCCGAAGAATTTTGTCCTGGAAACCGCTGCCGAACAGAGCGTGCCGAGGATGAGCGCAATTGCTGTCGAGATCGCCGCGACCCGCACCGACAGCGACAGCGCCTGCCAGACATCGGGCCGGTTCCAGGTGACCGCGAACCATTGCGTGGTCAGGCCAGGCGGCGGCCAGACAAAACTCTTCTCCTCGGTGGTGAAGGCGTAGATGAAGATCAGCAGGATCGGCAGATGCAGGAACAGCAAGCCGCAGGCAGCAGATATCTTCAGCCCGAGCGGCGCCGATTGCGAGCCATCAGAGCGCATCGAAGGCCCCCATGCGCTTGGCGCCCCAGAGGTAGAAACCCATGATGACGATGGGCACCACGGTGAAGGCGGCGGCGAGCGGGATGTTGCCGGCGGTGCCTTGCTGCGAATAGACGGCCTGGCCGATGAACAGCCGCGACGTGCCGATTATCTGCGGGATGATGTAGTCGCCCAGCGTCAGCGAGAAGGTGAAGATCGAGCCGGCGACGATGCCCGGCAGCGCCAGCGGGAACAGCACGTTGCGAAAGGTCTGCCCGGGTGAGGCGCCGAGATCGGACGAGGCTTCGACCAGATTGCCGGGCACGCGCTCGAGTGCTGCCTGAACCGGCAGGATCATGAATGGCAGCCAGACATAGACGAAGACGATGAAGGTGCCGGTGGCGGAGACCGACAGCGAATTGCCGCCGACGACGGGCAGCGACAGCCAGCCATCGAGCAGCCACAGAAGATGCAACTTGGCGAGCAGCCAGGTCAGGATGCCTTCCTTGGCCAGGATCAGCTTCCAGGCGTAGATCTTGACCAGATAGCTCGACCACAGCGGCAGCATGATGCCGAGATAAAACAGCGCCTTCCAGCGGCCGCGGGCATAGCGCGCCGCGTAATAGGCGATGGGGAAAGCGAGGATCGCGGAGGCAACCGTGACCAGGGCTGCCATCGTCACCGTGCGCAGGATGATGTCGAGATTGGCGGCCTGGAACAGGTCGCCATAGGTCTTCAGCGTGAACTCGCGGTTGATCAGGCCTGAGAACTCATCGATCGAGAAAAAGCTCTGCGCCAACAGTGCAAACAGGGAGCCGATATAGACGATGCCGAGCCACAGCACCGGCGGCAGCAGCATGAGCAACAGCAGGACCTTGGGCTTGCGCCAGAAGAGGTCCGACAACGCGCCGCGCAGGCCGCCGCTTCCCGGCAGGATGGCGGGGGCATCGGCGCGCGGCATGGTGGCGTCGAGGCTCATGTCGGCTCGTCCATCACGTGCAAATGCTCGCGGTTGAAGGTGAGCATCACCGCCTCGCCCTCTGCCGGCAAGGCGGTGCCGGCGGGCACGATGGCATGCAGCTTCAGCCCGTCGGCATCGAGCGCCAGTTTGGTCGTGGCGCCGAGATAGTTGGTGGAGACGAGGCGGGCGGCAACGCCGTCGCCTTTGGCCGCACGGCCGACGCGAATGGATTCAGGGCGCAAACTGCCCCAGCGATGCTGACCGGCATAGCGCTGGACGAATTCCGGCGGCAGGACATTGGAGGAGCCGACGAAATCGGCGACGAAGCGGGTCTTCGGCCGCTGATAGATGTCCTCCGGCGTGCCGATCTGCATGATCTTGCCGTCGTTGAAGACGGCGACGCGGTCGGCCATGGACAGCGCCTCGCCCTGATCATGGGTGACGAAGATGAAGGTGATGCCGAGCGCCTTCTGCAGCGACTTTAATTCTTCCTGCATGTTCTCGCGCAATTTGAGGTCGAGCGCGCCGAGCGGCTCGTCGAGCAGCAGCACCTTGGGCTGGTTGACCAGAGCGCGGGCGAGCGCGACGCGCTGGCGCTGGCCGCCGGAAAGCTGGCCGGGGCGGCGGGCGCCATAGCCAGGAAGCCGCACCAGCGACAGCGCCTCTTCCGCCGCCTTCTGCCGCTCCGGCTTGCCGACGCCCTTGACCATCAGCCCGTAGGCGACGTTGTCGAGCACATTCAAATGCGGGAACAGTGCGTAGTCCTGGAACACCGTGTTGACGTTGCGGCGATAGGGCGGGACGCCCTCGGCGCGTTCGCCGAAGATCGAGATCGAGCCCGAYGTCGGCTGCTCGAARCCGGCGATCAGGCGCAGGCAGGTCGTCTTGCCGGAGCCKGARGGGCCAAGCATGGCGAAGAACTCRCCCGGCACGATATCGAGGTCGACCGCATCGACGGCGCGCACGCTGCCGAAATGGCGGGAGACCTGTTTGAAGGAAACGGCTGGTGTCATGAGCTGTCGGTCCATTGCCGGTTTAGCTTTGTCGAATCGCTCTCGCCTCCCGACTGGGATGGYGGATTGGCGCAGCGTTGCGGCGAAGCCGCGGGTGGGGGGTGATCCGGCATTACCTGCCTAGCAGCCCCCACCTCGCAGACCCCACCCCAACGGTACGTCGACCCTCCCCACAAGGGGGAGGGCAATGGGAGAAATCAGCGCCCGCCGATGACGCCGATATAGTCCGACACCCAGCGGTAGTACGGCACACACTGGTTGTTCTGGCTGGCGCATTTCGACACCGGCGTCTTCCAGAACTTGATCTTGTCGAAATTGTCGTAGCCGTTGGTTTTGCAGCCTTCGTCGGTCAACAGCTCATTGCCCTTGCAGGCGGCAGGCACCACTGGCAGCGAACCGAACCAGGCGGAAACGTCGCCCTGCACCTTTGGCGACAGCGAATGTTCCAGCCACATATAGGCGCAGTTCGGGTTGGCCGCGTCGGCCTCCATCATGGTGGTATCCGCCCAACCGGTGACGCCTTCCTCGGGCACGGTCGAGGCGATCGGCCTCTTGGCGGCAACCAGCGTGTTGACCTGGTAAGGCCATGAACCGGAGGCGACGACGCCTTCGTTCTGGAAATCGTCGACCTGGATGGCGGCGTCATGCCAATAGCGGCCGACCAGCGTGCGCTGGACGCGCAGCAATTCGAGCGCGGCCTTGTACTGGTCTTCGGTCAGTTCGTAAGGGTCCTTGATGCCGAGTTCCGGCTTGTGGAACATCAAATAATTGGCGGCGTCGGCAATATGGATCGCACCGTCATAGGCCTGGACACGGCCCTTGTTCGACTTGCCGTCCGGCAGGTTCATTTCCTCGAAGACGACGTTCCAGCTCTTCGGTGCTTCCTTGAACACGTCGGTGTTGTACATCAGCACATTCGGCCCCCACTGATAGGGAACGCCGTAGTGTACCTTGTCGACCGTGAACCAGGGCGCATCCTTCAGTCGGTCGTCGACCGTCTTCCAGCTCGGGATGAGATCGGTGTTGATCGGCTGGACGCGCTTGCCGGCGACGAGGCGCAGCGACGCATCGCCCGAGGCGGTGACGAGGTCAAAACCACCCTCGTTCATCAGCGAGACCATCTCGTCGGAGGTGTTGGCGGTCTTGACATTGACCTTGCAGCCAGTGTCCTTCTCGAATGAGGAGACCCAGTCATAGCCCTTGTCGGTTTCGCCGCGCTCGATGTAGCCGGGCCAGGCGACAATGTTGACCTGGCCTTCGCCCTTGCCGAGTTCCTTGACCTGGGCGACAGCCTGGCCGCAGAAGGTCAGCGCAACCGTCAATGCAGTGCATGACTTGAGGAATGAATTCATCATCGATCTCCCATTTTGGCGCCTGACCCGAAGCCGGTTTCGGTCTTCGCTAGGGTCACGCGCGGACTGAAAAAGTCAGCTCGTCCGATGGACGCATGCCGCTCTGACGGCGGTTTTGGTTCCTGACAGACAAAGTGCTGTGAAACTGCCGGTTTCGCAAATTCATTTATCAGAAGGGCGATATCGGTTTTTCCGATATATCAGCGCCCAACCTTGTCGGGCCGCTGGCGGACCATGCGCTGCGACTGGGCAAGGCCGATGAAGTCGCGCGCCGCCTGCGGCAGGCCGGAGCCGCGCCGCCAGACCATGCCGACCTGCACCACCGGCAGGGAGCCGGAAATATCGCGCGATTCAATGCGGTCGCCTTCCAGCGACCATGGCCGGTAGACGAGATCCGGCAGCAGCGCCACGCCGGCGCCGGTGGCGACAAGGCTGCGCACCGCCTCGACCGAACGGGTGCGAAAAGCGACATGCGGCTTGGCGCCGATCGCCGCCAGCAGCTTGCCGGTGTTTTCCTCGATTTCGTCGACGGTCAGCATGATCAGCGGCTCGCCGGCAATGTCGCCGATGCCGATAATGTCGGCGCTGGCCAGCGGATGGCCGAGCGGCAGCCACAGCCGGTAGGCCGAGACTTCGAGGATTTCCGATTGCAGCGCGGTGCGGTCGCGCAGGTTCGAGGTGACCATGACGGCGATATCGAGCTTGCCGCCGATCAGCAGATGTTCGAGGTAGTCGCCATTGTCCTCGATGGCCGAAACCTCGACGCCCGGATAGGCGCGGCGGTAGCGGGCGAGCAGGTCGGACAGCACATAGCCGGCAACCAGCGAGGTTACGCCGAGCTGCAGCCGGCCGCCCGCCACCATCTGGTCGCCGGAGAAGGAGCGACGCGCATCGGAAACGTCGGCGAGGATCTTGGTCGCGTGGCGCAGGAACTGATGACCCTTGTGGGTTATGTTGAGGCCGCGCGGGTGGCGCTCGAACAGTTCGACGCCGAGATCGCTTTCAAGCTCCTTGATCGCCTCGGTGACCGACGATTGCGAGATCGACAGGTTCTGCGCGGCGCCCGACACCGTGCCCTGCTCGGCGACGGCGATGAAGAACTGCAACTGGCGGATGGTGAAAGCCATGGCCGGACTAAACACGGCTAAGGCGACGCTGGGAAGTGGGGCGATCAGAAGGGCGTCGGCGCCCAATCGCCAACTTTCGCAGATCAGGGGTCGGTTTCGCCACCAGCGATGCTGAGCCGCGCGCCGGCTTGTGCGAGAGCCGCAGCGATGTCGCGCGGCGGCGGCCTGTCGGTCGCGAGTTCGGAAAAGTCGTCGAAGCCGCAGACCTGGACCAGACCCTGGCGGCCGAATTTTGTGTGGTCGGTGACAACCAGCGAGCGCTGGCCGCGCGACAGCACCATACGAGCGAACTCCGCCTCTTCCAGATCATAGTCCATGACGCCGGTGACGGCATCGACGGCACCGGTGGAAATCACCGCATGGTTGACGGAAAAGCGGCTGACGAATTCGATGGCCGAGACTCCGAAAGCAGCGCCTGAATCGTTGCGCAATTCGCCGCCGGCCATGTAGACCTTGTTGCCGTTGACGGTGGCCAGCGTGCGGGCGATGTCGGACGAATTGGTTACGACCGTCAGCCGCCGGTGGCCGAGCAGTTCGCGGGCGAGGAAAGACGTCGTCGTGCCGGTGTCGAGCATGATCGATTCGCCGTCGCGGATGGTGGCGGCGACCATGCGAGCGATCATGCGCTTGGCGTCGGCATTGTCGCGCATGCGCCGCTCGAACGGTGCCTCACCGGCCATCGAGGGCAGGCCGATGGCGCCATGCATCTTCAGGATCGAGCCATCGCCCGTTAGCGGCTTGACGTCGCGGCGCACGGTTTCCAGCGACACACCCAGCCGATCGGCCAGGCTGGCGATGCTGATTGTGCCTTCCTCCTTGAGGAGGCGCAGGATTTCGCCATGCCGCTTCGAATGGATCATTCGGCTTTCCCGGTTTTTGCCCTTTTGACCGATTCTAAGGTAATTCAAACTGTTTTAAAGCAATTGCTTGTGCTTTCGGGCAAAACACCCAAAAAAAGTCACAACTTTTTATTGACAGCCGGGCAACACTGACGTGAGATCAAGGTGTGACAGGCTCGGAACTGCCACGAGAGGGTGATGGCAGAGCCGCAACTTACAGACCAGATCGTCTGGAATGTGCCTGGTGCAAGGATTTTTCAGATCCGCGGGGGCGGATGGCGGGTATCAAAAACCTGGCCAAGGGGCTCGTCGGTGCGGTGCGGGATACCAATCCTGGCGTCCCGCACCGACGAGATTTTTGCGTTTCTCCCCGCCATCGTCGCGCTGTCCGTGGCGCTTTGTCGAAGCTCAGCCAACCAGGGATGGTCCCGTGACTGCTGAAGACCGCATCCGCGCCCTGCCCTGCTGGACCGGCAGCATCGATATCGCGCCGCTGCCGGGAGGCCTCAGCAACGCCAACTATCTGGTCAAGGACGCGGCCGGACGGCATGTCGTGCGCTTTGGCCAGGACTATCCGTTCCACCACGTGTTTCGCGAGCGCGAGGTGATGACGGCGCGGGCAGCGCACGCCGCCGGCTTCGCGCCGGCCGTCCGCTATGCCGAACCCGGCATCATGGTGACGGAGTTTCTCGGCGCCAAGACCTATGTCGCCGAAGACGTCCGCAGCAATATCGGCCGCGTCGCCGCCCTGATGCGCGGCTTCCACCGCGAAATGCCCAATCACATCTCCGGCGCCGGCTTCATGTTCTGGGTGTTCCACGTCATCCGCGACTATGCGCGCACGCTGGAAGAAGGTGGCAGCCGCAAGCGGGGCGACTTGCCGCGCCTTCTGACGCTCGCGGACGAACTCGAACGGGCGCAGAAACTGCTGCCGATCGTCTTTGGTCACAATGATCTCTTGCCGGCTAATATTCTCGACGACGGCAGCAGGTTGTGGCTGATCGACTTCGAATATGCCGGCTTCAACACGGCGATGTTCGACCTTGCCGGCGTCGCCTCGAATGCCGAGATGAGTGACGAGGTATCCTTCGCCTTCCTCACCGCCTATTTCATGAAGGAGCCGGACGAGGCGATCCGCCGCTCGCATGCGGCCATGCAATGCGCGTCACTGCTGCGCGAGGCGATGTGGAGCATGGTGTCCGAGCTCTATCTCGACGCGCCCGGCATCGACTATGTCGCCTACACCGAAGAAAACCTGACGCGGCTCGACGCGGCGCTGGAAAACTACAGAACAAAATACGGGATACACGCATGACTTTGCCTACGCACGCCGGGATCGTCGTCATCGGCGGCGGCATCATCGGCTGTTCGACGGCCTATCACCTGGCGCGCGACCACAAGGCCGATGTCGTGCTGCTCGAACAGGGCAAGCTGACCTCGGGCTCGACCTGGCACGCCGCCGGGCTGGTCGGTCAGTTGCGCTCGTCGGCCTCGATCACGCGCGTGCTCAAATATTCGGTCGATCTCTACAAGGGGCTGGAGGCCGAGACCGGACTGGCCACCGGGTGGAAAATGACTGGCTGCCTGAGACTCGCCACCAATGCCGATCGTTGGACCGAATACAAAAGGCTGGCGACGACGGCGAAAAGCTTCGGCATGGACATGCAGTTGCTGTCGCCGGCCGAGGTGAAACAAATGTGGCCGCTGCTAGAAACCAGCGACCTTGTCGGCGCCTCGTGGCTGCCGACTGACGGCCAGGCCAGCCCCTCCGACATCACGCAGTCGCTGGCCAAGGGCGCGCGCATGCATGGCGCCAAACTGTTCGAGGATGTCCGCGTCACCGGCTTCGAGATGAAGGGCGGCCGCATCACCGCGGTGAAGACCAACAAGGGCGATATTGCCTGCGACAAGGTGGTGAACTGCGCCGGGCAATGGGCACGGCAAGTGGGCGCCATGGTCGGCATCAACGTGCCGCTGCAGCCGGTGAAACATCAGTACATCATCACCGAAAAGATCGAGGGACTGTCGACCGATGCGCCGACGATCCGCGACCCTGACCGGCGCACCTATTTCAAGGAGGAGGTCGGCGGGCTGGTGATGGGCGGCTACGAACCGAACCCGCAGGCCTGGACGACGGGTGACGTGCCCGACGACTGGGAGTTCCGGCTGTTCGACGACGACTACGATCATTTCGAGCAGCACATGACCCAGGCGATCGCGCGGGTTCCGGCGCTCGAGACCGTCGGCGTCAAGCAGATGATCAACGGGCCGGAGAGTTTTACGCCAGACGGCAATTTCATCCTCGGCACGGCACCCGAATGCGTCAACATGTTCGTCGGCGCCGGCTTCAACGCTTTCGGCATCGCGTCGGGCGGCGGCGCCGGCTGGGTGCTGGCGCAATGGGTGGTCGACGGCGAGGCGCCGCTCGACCTGTGGGTGGTCGATATCAGGCGCTTTTCCAGTCTGCACCGCGACCGGCAATGGGTCTGCGACCGCACGCTGGAAGCCTATGGCAAGCACTACACGATCGGCTTCCCGCATGAGGAATATTCTTCAGGTCGGCCGCGCATCGCCTCGCCGCTCTACGAGCGACTGAAACAGCATCGCGGCGTGTTCGGTTCGAAGCTGGGCTGGGAACGGCCTAACTGGTTCGCGCCGGAGGGCGTCGAACCAAGGGACGTCTATTCGATGGGCCGGCAAAACTGGTTTGCTCCAGTGGGCGACGAGCACCGGCATGTGCGCGAAAAAGTCGGCATTTTCGACCAGTCGTCCTTCGCCAAATACGAACTGACCGGCCCCGACGCGCTGAAAGCGCTGGACTGGATCTGCGCCAACGACGTCAGCAAACCGGCGGGACGGCTGACCTACACGCAACTGCTCAACACACGCGGCGGCATCGAGGCCGATCTCACCGTGGCGCGGCTGGCCGAGGAAAAATTCTACATCGTCACCGGCACCGGTTTTCGCACGCATGATTCCTCATGGATCAGCGATCATATCGGCGATGGGCTCGACGTGACGCTGACCGATGTCACCGAGGCGTTCGGCACGCTGTCGCTAATGGGTCCCAAGGCACGCGATGTGCTGGCCGGAGTGACCGATGCCGATGTGTCGAACGCCGGCTTCCCCTTCGGCCATGTGCGCGAGATTGCCATTGCCGGTCATACAGTGCGGGCACTGCGCGTCACCTATGTCGGCGAGCTCGGTTGGGAATTGCATGTGCCGATCGCGGCGACGGGCGAAATCTTCGACGCGCTGATGACGGCCGGCAAGAAGCACGACATCCGCCCGGTCGGCTACCGCGCACTGGAATCGCTGCGGCTGGAAAAGGGCTATCGCGCCTGGGGGTCCGACATCACCCCCAACGACACGCCGCAGGAGGCCGGTCTCGGCTGGGCGGTGAAGCTCAGGAAGAACACCGATTTCGTCGGCCGGCGGGCACTTGAGCAGCTCAATGGCGCGGCGCTGAAGAAACGCTTTGCCGGCTTCACCGTCGACGATCCCGAGATCGTGCTGGTCGGCCGCGAGACGATTTTGCGCAACGGCGAGCCGGTCGGTTATCTCACCAGCGGCGGCTATGGCTACACGCTGGGCAAGAACATCGGTTTTGGCTATGTGCGCAGCGCCGACGGCGTCAGTGACGATTTCCTCGCCACCGGCGACTACGAGCTGGTGGTGGCGATGGAGCGGACGCCGGCAAAAATCCATCTGCAGCCGCTGTACGACGCGGCTGGAGAAAAGATCAAAGCGTAGATTCAGCTCACGCGGAGCGCGATGCCACGACTGGGCACGGTATCCGCCTCGCCCGGCATGGAGACGTAAGGCGGCGTTTCCTCGGCGCGGATGACGATGCCTTGCGCTGCCAGCTCGGCGAGGCGCGCGGAAAATCCCGCTTCCCACAGCGTGTTCTTGACCGTCAGCACGATGACGCCGCCCGGCCTGCAGATGCGGATCAGCTCGTCCAGCCCTTCGGCGCCGACATGGCCGGAGGTGAAGACGCCGGCGGAGACGATGCCGGCATAGGCGTCGTCCGCGAAGGGCAATGGCCCACCCATCGCCAGGCAGTGAAGCGCCGTATAGACGCCCTTGGCGGCCGCCTTGTCCAGCATGCCTTGCGAGATGTCGAGCGCCTCGACTTTTGGGTAGCCAGTGATGGCCAGCCATTCGCCGATCAGCCCGGTGCCGGCGCCGGCATCGAGCAGAGGGGCTGCGCCGCGCGGCAAATGGCGGGCAAGCAAGGCAAGGCAGATCGTCGGATGGCGGTAGCCGGCCGCCGACATGTCGGCATCGTAGGTATCGGCCCAGCTGTCGTAGAGCGCCGCCACCTCTTCAGGCCGTTTCGCCGCATAGGCGGCGCCGAGCGTGCCATGATGTTTGCCGTCCGTCATCGCCACTCCGTCCGCCGGTCTATACGCCACATTCTATCAGATGATAGCCAAACGGCGAAAACTGTGGAACCGTCGTGGCGACAAATAACGGCATGAGGGGGCTCACGCATGGTGGTCGACGAGGCGCGCGCAACGCTCAAGGGCATTCCGCTGCTGGCAGGCTATGACGGGCCGCTGGAGCGGCTCGGCGGCCTCACCAATCTCGTCTTCAAGGCCGGCGACCTCTGCCTGCGCATTCCCGGCAAAGGCACAGAGGAATATATAAACCGCGCCAACGAGGCGGTCGCGGCGCGCGAGGCGGCAAAGGCCGGGGTCAGCCCCGAAGTGCTGCATGTCGACCAAGGGACCGGGGTAATGGTGACGCGCTTCATCGCCGGCGCGCAGACGATGTCGCCGGAGAAATTCAGGACACGGCCGGGCAGTCCCGCGCGTGCCGGCAAGGCCTTTCGCGCACTGCACGGCTCCGGAGCGGTGTTTCCCTTCCGCTTCGAGCTGTTTGCGATGATCGACGATTATCTGAAAGTGCTGTCGACCAAGGATGTCGCCCTGCCTGCCGGCTATCACGACGTCGTGCGCGAGGCCGGCACGGTACGCGCCGCACTTGCCGCCCATCCGCTTCCCCTCGCCGCCTGCCATTGCGACCCGCTGTGCGAGAACTTTCTCGATACGGGCGAGCGGATGTGGATCGTCGACTGGGAATATTCGGGCATGAACGACCCGCTCTGGGATCTCGGCGACCTCAGTGTCGAAGGACAATTCGACACGGCACAGGACGACGAGATGATGCATGCCTATTTCGGCGGCGAGGCAAAACCGGCCGAGCGCGGCCGCATCATCATCTACAAGGCGATGTGCGATCTGTTGTGGACGCTGTGGGGGTTGATCCAGCTTGCCAACAACAATCCCGTCGACGACTTTCGCGCCTATGCCGACGGACGGTTTGCGCGCTGCAAGGCGTTGATGGAGACGCCTGAGTTTTCCCGCCATCTGGCGGCGGTGCGTCGGGGTTAGGTACCAGAAATCTGGACCTTAATTCACACCCTTCGGCACGTTTTCGGGCGGCACGACTGTCTCGACCACTTTCTGGCGATGGAAGATGAACAGGCCCGCGAACACGACGATGGCCGAGCCGATCAGGATGCGCGGGCCGGGAACGTCGCCAAAGAACACCAGACCGAAGACGACCGCCCACAACAACAGCGTGTAGTGCAGCGGCGCCAGCGTCGAGGCCGGCGCCAGCTTCAGCGCCCTGGTGATCATCAGATGCGCGCCGCAGGAGACGATGCCGAGCAGCAGCATGGCGCCGAAATCGAGCGCTGACGGTGTCTGCCAGCTGCCGATGGTCATCGCGCCGCCGACCAACAGCGTGCCGATGGTCTGCCACGTCACCAGATTGGTGTCGCTGGTGCCGCGCAGGCGGCGGTTGAGGATGATGGCGAAGGCAAACGCAATGCTGCCGACCAGCGCGAACACCGCGGACTGCGAGAACGCCGCCGAGGACGGCTTCAGCATGATCAGCACGCCGCAGAAGCCGACCAGGATCGCCGCCCAGCGGCGCCAGCCGACCTTTTCGCCGAGCAGGAAGTGCGACAGCGCCGCCACATAGATCGGCCCCGCCATGTAGAAGCTCATCACATCGGCAAGCGGGAGGTAGACGACGGCGGCATAGAACAAGGCGGTGTCAAGAGTCGTCGCCACGACGCGCAAGACCTGCAGCTCCAGCCGTTCCATGCGAAACAGCTTGCTGGCGCCCTGATTTGCAATCATCGGCCCGAGCACGAAAAAGGCGCCGACCGAGCGGATCAGCACCACCTGGCCGACGGAAAAGCTGGCGACCAGCCATTTGCCCATGGCGTCGTTCAACGCAAACAGGAAATCGCCGGCCAGCATCAGCAGGATGCCGGCCACGAGAACGTTCCTGATCGTCGAATTCTGGGCTGTTGGCTGTGCCATGCCTTTGCCGGTTCCTGCCATGCGTAGGGTGAACCGCGTCGTAGACACAAGCGGCAGCCTTGGCGAGGCGGAAAAGCGAAAAATCGGTAAGACCAGCGCCGGAAATGGGTGATCTCAAGCGGTTTTGTGCCGCCGGTTCACCTCTCCGGGCCTTCCGGGAATCGACAGCCGGGTGTCCTGCCTGGTACGCTGCGCCACCACCTTGCCCCTGGCGATGACGCAAAGCCGTTCGGCGCGCAGGCGCAGGGCCTCTATCGGGTTGCCGGCGTCGAGGATGACGAGGCTGGCGCGCTTGCCGACGGCAAGGCCGAGATGGTCGAGGCCCATGATGGCGGCGTTGACGTTGGTGACCATGTCGAAACAACGGGCCATGTCGGCCGGACTCGACATCTGGGCGACGTGCAGGCCCATGAAGGCGACGTCGAGCATGTCGGCGGTGCCCAGCGAATACCAGGGGTCAAGTACGCAATCCTGGCCCCAGCCGACGCGGATGCCCATGGCCAGC
Organism: Mesorhizobium sp. P2_H9; assembly: GCF_056403215.1. Lineage (NCBI taxonomy): Bacteria > Pseudomonadati > Pseudomonadota > Alphaproteobacteria > Hyphomicrobiales > Phyllobacteriaceae > Mesorhizobium > Mesorhizobium sp. P2_H9. The sequence goes on from NZ_JBFUFX010000004.1 coordinate 191,382, forward strand.
ATCTCCTTGACGCGGGTCAGGCCACGGCGCTTGGGAAACGTATCGTGGCGACCCTGCAGCATGATGTTGATCAGCGGATTGGGGATGGCCGAAACGCCGGCCTCGGCGATCAGCGGCAACAGCTTCGAGACATAGTAATTGTCCATCGAATGCATCGAGGTGAGGTGCGAGCCGGCCACCCTGCCTTGCAGGCCAAGGCGCTGCGTCTCGTAGGCCAGTTGCTCGATATGGCGCGACAGCGGGTCGTCGGTCTCGTCGCAATGCAGGTCGACCATCAGCCCGCGTTTTGCCGCGATTTCGCAGAGTTCGGTCACGGAACGCGTGCCGTCGGCCATGGTGCGCTCAAAATGCGGGATGCCGCCGACAATATCGACACCGAGGTCGAGCGCCCGCAGCGTGTTCTGGCGCGCCGTCGGCGAGCGGTAAAGCCCGTCCTGCGGGAAGGCGACCAGCTGCAGGTCGATATAGGGCGCGACCGTTTTCTTCACATCGAGCAAGGCTTCCACCGCCAGCAAGCGGTCGTCGCAGACATCGACATGGGTGCGGATGGCGAGCAGGCCCATCGACACAGCCCAGTCGCAATAGGCAAGCGCGCGGTCGCGCACGGCCTCATGCGTCAGCAGCGGCTTCAGCTCACCCCACAGCGAAATGCCTTCCAGCAGCGTGCCTGAGACGTTGATGCGCGGAATGCCGTAGGAGAGCGTCGCGTCCATGTGGAAATGCGGATCGACGAAGGGCGGCGAGACCAGATTGCCATGAGCGTCGATAGCGGTACCCGCCGTAACGTCGAGGTCGGGCCCGATCGCAGCGATCGTCTCGCCGACGATGCCGATGTCGGCAATGGTGCCGTCGGGCAGCGTGCCGCCGCGCACAACAAGGTCGAAATTCATCTGTCGTCATCCCTTTTCAGAATCACCCGACCATGGTGGCGCAAAAGACAGCTTGCCGCAGCCGTTTCTTTCAATCGTGGCGAAAGGTTCCATCCTGATGCAACTGGCTCTATAAGCCGCCTTTCGTCCTAACCGGCGAATCCGAAGTTCGCACCAGTGGCGCGCAGTGCAGCGACGAATTTCGGGATCATGCGCAGCAAACCATGGAATCCCGTGTGGCTCTGGATCTTAAATTCCTGAAACGCGACGAGCGCTCGATGGAGAACCAGCGCCTTATCGTGAGGCTGCTGCGGGAATCGTTCCACCAGCACAGGTTCGGCTACGGCGCCGCCATCGCTTCGATGCTGGTGGTGGCCGCCACGACAGGTGCCAGCGCCTGGATTCTGCGCGAGATCACCAACGAATTCGTGATCTACAAGAGACTCGACCGCATTAACCTGATAGCAGCCGCGGTCGCCGCGATCTTCATTCTCAAGGGCGTCGCCAATTTCGTCCAAGCCTACTGCATGAGCCGCGTCGGCAACAGCATCATCGCCGAGCGGCAGCGCAAGATCTATGACCGTATCCTGGCGCAAGGCATCGAGTTCTACCATTCGACCTCGTCGTCCGATCTGATCAACCGCATGACCAACAATGCGCAGGCGGCACGCAACGTGCTCGACCTCATCGTCACGTCCTATGTGCGGGACCTGGTGACCTTGGTTGTCCTGGTGCTGGTCATGATCTGGCAGCAACCGGCGCTGTCCTTGATCTGCTTCATCATCGGCCCCCTGGCCATCTACGGCGTCAACCGCATCCTGAAGCGAGTCCGCAACATTGCCGCAATGGAGTTCCGCTCGATCGGCCAGATCGTGCAGATCATGCAGGAAACCGCGATCGGCGTGCGGGTCGTCAAATCCTTCAATCTCGAAGGGGCGATGCGCGGGCGCATGTACAAAGCGGTTTCCGACGTCGAGAACCGCGCCAACAACATTGCCACGCTGGAAGCCGCCACCAGCCCCGTGATGGAAACGCTCGCAGGGCTGGCGATCTCCGGCTCCGTGCTGGTCAGCGGCTTCCTGGTCCTGCAGGGCGGCCAGATGCCGGGTAACATCATGGCCTTCATCGGGGCACTGCTGCTTGCCTATGAACCGGCCAAGCGTCTGGCGCGCGTACGCATATCGCTAGAAACCGGCATCGTCGGAGTGCGAATGATGTTCCAGCTAGCGGACCGGCCGCTGACGCTGGCTGAAAAGCCTGATGCACAGCCGCTCAAGGCGGGACCAGGCGAAATCACGTTCGATGATGTCGGCTTTGTCTATCAGGAAGGCCAACCGGTGCTCGAGCAGTTCAACCTGACTATCGAGCCCGGCAGGATGACGGCACTGGTTGGACCTTCCGGCAGCGGCAAGTCAACCATGCTGAACCTGATCATGCGCATGTACGATCCGCAGAGCGGCAAGGTGCTGTTCGACGGCCAGGATATCTCCTGCGCAACGCTCAGCTCGGTTCGAGAAAAGATTGCCTATGTCAGCCAGGACACGTTCCTGTTTGCCGGCACGATCATGCACAACATCCGCCTCGGCCGCCAGGACGCGACTGACGAAGAGGTGATCGCCGCCGCCAAGGCCGCCAATGCCCACACCTTCATCACTGCCCAGGCGAACGGTTATGACACGGAAGTCGGCGAGAATGGCGGCATGCTGTCTGGTGGTCAGCGCCAGCGGATCTCGATCGCCCGCGCCATGCTGCGCAATGCCGAGATCCTGCTGCTGGACGAGGCGACCAGCGCGCTCGACGCGGAATCGGAAGCGCTGTTCCGCGATGCGCTGCAGCAGCTGACGGTGGGGCGCACCACGATTGTCATCGCGCACCGGCTGTCGACCGTGCATCAGGCCGATACGATCGTGGTTCTAGAAGCCGGCAAAGTGGTTGAAAGCGGCCCGCACAAGACCTTGCTCAGTCAGGGTGGGCTTTACCAGAAGCTTTATGAATATCAGCTGATGCCGTAGCGCCCTTCCCTTCTCCCCTTGTGGGAGAAGGTGGATTGGCGCGCAGCGCCAAGACGGATGAGGGGTGCTGGAGGGAGTGCGGTTGGTGCCAAGCTGGAACACCCCTCATCCGACCGAGCTTCGCTCGGCCACCTTCTCCCACAAGGGGAGAAGGTAAGAGCGCGCTACTCCGGAACGAACCGCACAGCCCCCTTGGCAGCGCTGGTGGCCATCGCGGCGTAGGCGCGCAAGGCGGTCGTCACTTTGCGCTTGCGCTTCTCATCAGGCTTCCAGGCAGCGGTGCCCTTGGCCTCCATCGTCGCGCGGCGCGCAGCCAGTTCGGCATCGTCTACGGCAAGGCGGATGCTGCGGTTCGGGATATCGATCTCGATCGTGTCGCCCTCCTGCACCAGCCCGATGAGGCCGCCTTCTGCCGCTTCCGGCGAGGCATGGCCGATCGACAGGCCCGACGTGCCGCCGGAGAAGCGGCCGTCAGTGACCAGCGCACAGGCTTTGCCGAGGCCTTTCGACTTGAGATAGCTGGTGGGGTAGAGCATTTCCTGCATGCCGGGGCCGCCGCGTGGTCCTTCGTAGCGGATGACGACGACATCGCCGGCCTTGATCTCGTTCGACAGGATCGCCTTGACGCTGGCGTCCTGGCTTTCGAAGACCCGGGCCGGGCCGGTGAACTTCAGGATCGATTCATCGACGCCGGCTGTCTTCACGATGCAGCCGTCGAGCGCCAGATTGCCCTTCAGCACGGCGAGGCCACCATCCTTGGAGAAGGGATGCTCGACTGAGCGGATGACGCCTTTCTCGCGGTCGAGATCGAGCTCGTCCCAGCGGCGGTCCTGGCTGAAGGCAACCTGCGTCGGCACGCCGCCCGGTGCGGCCAGGAAGAAGTCGCGGACGCTCTGGCTGGAGGTGCGGGAAATATCCCAATGGTCGAGCGCCTCGCCGAGCGTCGACGTGTGCACGGTCGGCAAATCGCGGTTGATCAGCCCGGCATTGTCGAGCTGGCCGAGAATGGCCATGATGCCGCCGGCGCGGTGGACGTCTTCCATGTGCACGTCGGACTTGGCCGGAGCAACCTTGCACAGCACCGGAACCTTGCGCGACAGCGCGTCGATATCGTCCTGATCGAAATCGATCTCGCCCTCATGCGCGGCGGCCAGGATGTGCAGAACGGTGTTGGTCGAGCCGCCCATGGCGATGTCGAGCGTCATTGCGTTCTCGAAGGCGCCCTTAGAGGCGATGTTGCGTGGCAGCGCGGTCTCGTCGTCCTGTTCGTAATAGCGCTGGGCGAGATCGACGATCAGATGGCCGGCCTCGACGAACAGGCGCTTGCGATCGGCGTGCGTCGCCAGCGTCGAGCCATTGCCGGGCAGCGACAGGCCGAGCGCCTCGGTCAAACAGTTCATCGAATTGGCGGTGAACATGCCAGAGCAGGAGCCGCAGGTCGGACAGGCCGAGCGCTCGATGACCTTGACGTCCTCGTCGGAGATCTTGTCGTCGGCGGCAGCGACCATGGCATCGACCAGATCGAGCGCCTGCGTCTTCCCCGCGAGCACCACCTTGCCGGCTTCCATCGGGCCGCCGGAGACGAAGACGGTCGGGATGTTGAGCCGCAGCGACGCCATCAGCATGCCCGGCGTGATCTTGTCGCAATTGGAGATGCAGACCATGGCATCGGCGCAGTGGGCGTTGACCATGTATTCGACCGAGTCGGCGATCAGCTCGCGCGACGGCAGCGAATAGAGCATGCCGTCATGGCCCATGGCGATGCCGTCATCGACGGCGATGGTGTTGAATTCCTTGGCGACGCCACCGGCCTTCTCGATCTCGCGCGCAACCAGCTGGCCGAGGTCCTTGAGATGGACGTGACCCGGCACGAACTGGGTGAAGGAGTTGACGACGGCGATGATCGGCTTGCCGAAATCGGAATCCTTCATGCCGGTGGCGCGCCAGAGACCGCGGGCGCCGGCCATGTTGCGGCCATGGGTGGTGGTGCGGGAACGATAGGCAGGCATATTTTTTCCTTGGTGGCTGGCTGCGCTCGATGGCTGGCGCGGCGGCGCTGAATTCGGACCGCAGGCGTTATAGACGCCACAATCTGGTATGGCCACAATTTTGCGATGCGCCAGAGCGCATGGCGCAAGCGGGTTGACGAGGGGCGTTCAGCTGTATATAGCCAAATAGGTATATATCTAATTGGCTATGGACGTGAAATGAACCAGCTCGACGCCACCTTTGCCGCGCTTGCCGATCCGACGCGCCGCGCGATCCTTGCCCGCCTCATCCAGGGGGAGGCCTCGGTGATGGAACTGGCCAAACCGTTCGCGATGAGCCAACCATCGATCTCCAAGCATCTGAAAGTGCTGGAAGCCGCGGGGCTGATTTCACGCGGCCGCGACGCGCAGCGCCGGCCGTGCCGGCTGGAGGCGAAGCCGCTGGCCGAAGCCAATGACTGGCTGGAGCGCTACCGAAAGATCTGGGAAGGCAATTTCCAGCGCCTCGACGCCCTGCTGGGCGCCATGCAGGCCGAAAAGGCTCCCGGCGAGGCCGGCCAATAGCCGAAAGAAAATCAAGGGCCGTGTCGGATCGCCAGTTGGCCGGACGTCCTTGGGCAAACAGACAAGCGCAGGAGGACAATCGTGAGCACCACCACCTTGCCCGGCTCGACCGTTGCGACATTGACCGTGACCACGCCGAGCGACCGTGAAGTCCAGATCACCCGCATCTTCGATGCGCCGCGGCCGATGGTCTTCGACTGCTGGACCGTGCCGGAGCTTTTGAAAGGCTGGCTGCACGGCCCCGACGGCTGGCGGCTGGCGGTGTGCGAAATCGACCTCAGGGTGGGCGGCGCGACACGCTATGTCTGGCAACACCGCGACGGTCGCAGCATGGGCATGAGCGGAGCCTATCGCGAGATCGTGCGGCCGAGCCGGATCGTCGCCACCGAACTGTTCGACGAGGATTGGACCGGTGGCGAGACGATTGGAACGGTGACCTTTGCCGATCACACCGGCAAAACGCTGCTGACGCAGACGGTGCTTTACGCCTCGCAGGCGGCGCGCGACGGCGCGCTCGGCACCGGCATGACCAGCGGCATGGCCGACAGCTACGCCCAGCTCGATTCCTATCTCGCTTCCCTGCAGGACGCCGCGAAGGGCGCCGCCTGACCCTTCCCCCAAAAGAAGCGGCCGCAACCCTAAACACCGAGGAGAACGACGATGCAAAAGATCACCACCTTCCTGTGGTTCGACGACCAGGCCGAAGAAGCGATGAACCACTACATATCCATCTTCAAGAATTCGAAGGTGCTGAGCACAACGCGCTGGCCCAAGGGCCACGCTCTCGAAGGCAAGGTGCTGGTGGCCTCGTTCGAACTCGATGGCGTCCCGTTCCTGGCGCTTAACGGCGGACCGCAATACAAATTCACCGAGGCGATCTCGCTTTCGATCGACTGCAAGAACCAGGAAGAGGTCGACCATTTCTGGGACAGGCTGACCGAAGGCGGCGAACCCGGCCGTTGCAGCTGGCTGAAGGACAAGTTCGGCGTTTCCTGGCAAGTCGTGCCGGAACAGCTGCCGCGCCTGCTTGGGGATGCGGACCAGGCCAAGGCCGGCCGGGCGATGAATGCGATGATGCAGATGGGCAAGATCGACATCGCCAAGATCGAAGAGGCGGCAAGAGGCTGAGCACCGCGCGCTCTTCCCCTTCTCCCCTTGTGGGAGAAGGGAAGAGTGCACTTTACGCCGCCTTGTCGCGGACCTGATAATCCTTGATCGCGGCAAACCGGATCGCCTTCCAGCGCTCGGCTTCGTAGTTGAGCGAGAAGGCGTGCTGGGCCAGAAACACCGGGTCGTTGTCGAGGTCGCGGGCGATGTCGCCGCGATGCGCCTCGATGAAGCGGTAGACCTCGGCCTTGTCGTCGGCCGAAATCCAGCGGCAGACGGAAAAGCGCGACATCTCGAATTCGACCGGCAGCGTATATTCGAAGTTCAGCCGTTCCTTCAGCACATCGAGCTGCAGCGCGCCGACGACGCCGACGATGGCCGGTGAGCCATCCTCCGGCGAGAACAGCTGAACGACGCCCTCCTCGGCCATCTGGTGCAGCGCTTCCTTCAGCTTCTTGGCCTTCATCGCGTCGCCGAGGCGGACACGACGCAGGATTTCCGGAGCGAAATTCGGCACGCCGCGGAACAGGATTTCCTCACCCTCGGTCAGCGTGTCGCCGATGCGCAACGTGCCGTGGTTGGGGATGCCGACGACGTCGCCGGCAAAGGCCTCGTCGGCGGTGACGCGGGTGCGGGCAAAGAAGAATTGCGGCGCCGACAGGCTCATCGGCTTTCCGGTACGCACCAGCTTGGCCTTCATGCCGCGCTCCAGCTTGCCTGAGCAGACGCGGACGAAGGCGATGCGGTCGCGGTGGTTCGGATCCATGTTGGCCTGGATCTTGAAAACGAACGAGGTCATCTTGTCCTCGGTCGCCTCGACCTTGCGCGTGTCGGCCTCCTGCGCGCGCGGCGGCGGCCCATAATTGCCCAGCGCCTCGATCAGGTCGCGCACGCCAAAATTGCGCAGCGCCGAGCCGAAATAGACCGGCGTCAGGTGGCCCTCGCGAAAGGCGTCAATATCAAGAGGTCGGCAAGCTTCCCGCGCGAGCTCCAGCTCCTCGATGAAGGCTTCGCGCTCGTTCTCCGGCAGCAGGCCGGCGACGCGGTTGGAATCGGGGCCGTTGACCGGCGTGCGGTCCTTTTCCGCGTCGCCCCGACGCACAGCGTTCTGCGACAGATGATAGGTGCCGGAAAAGGTCTTGCCGCGGCCGATCGGCCAAGTGATGGGGGCAGTGTCCAGCGCCAGCTTCTGTTCGATTTCGTCGAGGATTTCGAACGGGTCGCGGCTTTCGCGGTCCATCTTGTTGATGAAGGTGATGATCGGGATGTCGCGCAGGCGGCAGACCTCGAACAGCTTCAGCGTGCGCGGCTCGATGCCCTTGGCGGCATCGATGACCATGACAGCGCTATCGACCGCCGACAGCGTGCGATAGGTGTCGTCGGCGAAATCCTCGTGGCCGGGCGTGTCGAGCAGGTTGAAGACATTGTCCTCGTACTCGAAGGTCATCACCGAGGTGACGACCGAAATGCCGCGCTCGCGCTCGATCTTCATCCAGTCGGACCGGGTCTGGATGCGATCCTTCTTGGCCTTGACCTCGCCGGCAAGCTGGATGGCGCCACCGAACAGCAGCAGCTTTTCGGTGAGCGTCGTCTTGCCGGCGTCGGGGTGCGCGATGATCGCGAAGGTGCGGCGGCGCGCCACCGCCTGCGTGATGTCTTCAGCCAATTTGTGGAATCCCATGTGGTGGCGGGCTTCTAGCAGCGCTTTTCCGGCCTGTCGAACAGTTTTGCCCGAAGCCTCCTTGCCGGGTCTTGAGATCAGGCCGCCGCAATGGCATCAGAAGGGCCAATCCGGCAGAGGTCCAGCATGAGCAAGCAAGTCATCGTCATCGGCGCCGGCATTATCGGCGCGTCCATCGCCTGGCATCTCAGCAAGGCCGGCGCGCAGGTGACGGTGACCTCGGAGAGCGGCGCAGGTGGCGTCGCCACGCCGAACTCGTTTGCCTGGATCAATGCCAGCTGGGGCAATCCGGAGATCTATTTCCGGCTGCGCATCCGCGCCATGGCCGAGTGGAAACGGCTGGCAAATGAGCTGCCCGGCCTGCCGCTCGCCTGGTGCGGCGGGCTATGCTTTGACCTGCCGGCCGACAGGCTCGAAGCCTACGCGGCCGAGCACTCTTCATGGGGTTACGGTATCGAACGCGTTGGCCGGGAGCGGGCGGCGCAAATCGAGCCCAATCTGGTCGGGCCTCCTGAATTCGCTGTCTATGTCGCCGAGGAAGGCGTGGCCGAGCCGGTGGCGGCGGCTAAGGCGCTGCTGGCAGATGCGGAACGGCACGGCGCACGGGTGGTCACGGGAACCATCGACAGGCTGGCTCTAACCAACGGCAAAGTTACTGGCGTGGTCATTTCGGGCGAGACGATCGCTGCCGACGAGGTGGTGATCGCAGCCGGCGCCGGCGCCCCGGCCATCGCGGCGACCACCGGCATCAAACTGCCGATCGAGACGCCGGCTGGCCTGATTGTCCACTCGCGGCCTTACAAAAAACTGCTCAACGGCCTGGTGCACGCCGAGAAGCTGCATATGCGCCAGACGGCAGAGGGCCGCATCATCGCCGGCTCGGATTTCGCCGGCGGCGATCCGGGCGAAAACCCCGACGCCACGGCGCGCGACTTGTTCGCGGCAATGAAGGCAGCCTTGCGCGGCGCCGACGGACTGGAACTGGATTTCCACACGGTCGGCTATCGCCCCAATCCGATCGACGGTTTTCCGATCATCGGCCGTGCCGAAAGTGTCGCCGGCGTCTATATCGCGGTCATGCATTCGGGCATCACGCTGGCGCCCGCCGTCGGCCTGTTCGCCACCCGCGAAATTCTCGACGGCGAGCGCGACCCGCTGCTTGCGCCTTACGGGCTGTCGCGTTTCGCTCAATAGCCGGGCGGACGGCGAAAGTCGCCGGTCAGCGGCTCGATTGCCCGGGCGATGCCAAGCAGCCGCGATTCGGACCAGCGCTTGCCGACCAGTTGCAGACCAATCGGCAGGCCATCGCGATCCTGCCCGCAGGGCATCGAAAGCGCTGGCTGGCCGCTGTAGTTGAACACGGCGCCATAGGCCGGCAGCATCCAGTAGCTCTGCTCCATGCCATCAACCGCGATCGGCGTTCCCGGTTCGCAATGCGGGAAGGCCGTGGTCATGGCGACCGGGCACAGCAAGGCGTCGTAGTCCTCGAAAAACCGGTCCCAGGCAAGGATCGAGCGGTCGCGTCTGGCGAGCGCTTCGAACCAGCGCGACACCGACGTCGGCTGCTCGGGCGGCTGCGGTTGTGCGGCCTCCAGCATCATGCCGATCAGCGCGCCGCCCCCAGCCAGATCGTCGTGCAGGTCGAGTTTTGGGAGTTCTGCTTCTTCGACGGTCGCGCCTGCCGTCGCGAGTTGCCTTGCCAGAGTTTCGACAGCGGCGCTGATGGCGGCAGCCACCGGAAACCCTGGAAAGGCAGGAGCGAAGGCGATACGCAGTGTCTTGAGGTCAACCGCCGGGATGTCTTCGACCGGTACAGCCGCAAGGTCGGTGTCGCTTCCATCCGGCCCGGCGATGATCTTGTAGATCAACGCCAGATCTTCGACGGTCCGCGCCAGCGGGCCGAGGCAGGACATCAGCCGCACGCTACGCGCAGCACCTTCCGGATCGGGAAAGGCGCCGGCCAGCGAGATACGGTGCTCGGTGGGTTTGAGGCCATAGACGCCGCAGAACGCAGCCGGCAGGCGGATCGAAGCCTGCATGTCGGTGCCGACTTCGAACGGCGTCATGCCCGAGCAAACGGCTGCCGCCGCACCGCCGCTGGACCCGCCCGCGGTGCGCGAGAGATCCCACGGGCTGCTGGTGCGGCCGAACAGCGGATTGTTCGACTGCCAGTCGGACAGCATCGTCGGCACATTGGTCTTGGCCATCAGCACCCCGCCGGCCGCCTTCAATCGGGCAACGACCGGGCTGTCCTGGCTGGCGACATAGTCGGCAAAGGGCGGGAAGCCGGTTGTGGTCTTCATGCCTGCCGTTTCATGCGTGTCCTTCAGCGTGAACGGCGCGCCGTGCAATGGACCGAGAGCGTCGCCCCGCGCCTGCGCTGCGTCGGCTTTTCTCGCGCGATGGTGGGCGCCTTCCCGGTCGAGATTGATGACAGCGTTGACCACCCCGTTGTGCCTGTCGATCTGGGCCAGATGGGCATCGAGCACTTCTACAGCGGAGACCTTCCGCTCGGCGATCGCAGCGGCGAGTTCGGTGGTCGAGGAAAAGACGAGGTCCATGATCAACGCTCCGGCTTGACCGCACTCGCCAGATCAAGATGGCGGACAGCGGCGCGGTTTCAAGCTGAGTGGAGCATTCGGGGGTCCACAGCGCTTGATCGGAATTGCGCTGCGGAGGTCGATCGAGGTCGGCGCTCTACGGCGCCCCCCCTCTGTCCTGCCGGACATCTCCCCCACGGGTGGGGAGATTGGATGTCACGACGGCTTTCGCCAATCTCCTGCGTTGAAAGAATGGCGCGGGGCGCGAAGCTGCCAATCTCCCCCCGTGTGGGGGAGATGTCCGGCAGGACAGAGGGGGGCGCTGTCCCGCGACGTTGCCATGATTTGCGACCAGGCGAAGGATTATCCGACCAGCGCCAGCTTGGCTGCGACGGGCACGAACGGGCGGATGGTCATGCCGGTCTTTGTCATGGTGACGAAGCTCGAGGGCGGGATCGCCTGCCACTCGCCACCGTCGCGATCAAACGGCTCCGAGACGATGCAGCCGCCGGTGCCCTTGCCAAAGGTGGAGGTGTAGAGCGTCGGTGCGTGATTGTCGCTGGCATAGCGGACGGCATAGAGCGACACGCCATCCGAGAAGGCCACGGTGAGTTTCAAAGCCGGCTCAATTCCGGCGCGGCGCGAGGCATCGACGACGCGGCTGGTGGCGCGCGACACGGCGCCTTGTGGATCGTCGGACAGGCCCTCGTCGATCATCAAGAGAAAAAAGAGTTCGGAATCGGTGGTGCCTTCGCGCTGGTCGAAGACGGCGTCGGAGAGCGAGTTTTCCAGCGTGCGGCGGATTTTCTCGAAGCCGCCGATCTGGCCATTGTGCATGAACGACCAGCGGCCGGAAATGAAGGGGTGGCAGTTCATGCGGCTGGTGGCGCCGCCGGTCGAGGCGCGGACATGGGCGAGAAACAGACCGGATTTGATCTGCCGGCACAGGCTCTTCAGATTGGGGTCCGACCAGGCCGGCAGGATGTCACGGTAGAGGCCGGGCTCGGGCCGGTCGCCGTACCAGGCGAGGCCGAAACCGTCGCCATTGGTCGGCGACTTCGCTTCCTGGGCGCAATGGCTCTGGGCGATCAGCGAATGGCAGGGCGCGGTGACGATGTCTTCGAGGAAGACCGCTTCGCCGAGATAGGCCGCCCACCGGCACATCGCTTTATCGTCCTCTAGGCACGATCCATGAGAGCCGACGGCTCCTTGGTCGCGTGCGAGCCTCTGTTGTGCGTCCGCTCGTAAAGCTCGCGAACGATTCGGCTTGCCGTAGAATCGAACAAAAACGGCAAGAAAGCGTGAATGAGCGCAGCACCAGCCGCCAGGAACAGTCGCGACGAGAACCACGCGGCAAAAGCCATATGGCCGAAATAGCTCTCGCCCACCGCTGCCGGGTGAGAGGTGAAAAGTCGTGCAAGCCGTGCCGTCATGTTGATCCCCTCCTGTCGGGCATGAAGACCCGATGGTGAGTATCCTGACATGGTCATCTGGTTCACTTGTCTCAAATTGTCCTTGTATCAGGCCAATTGTTGGGACAAATATCCCACATGTCAGTGGGAATCGATGAAATCGACCGCAGATTGCTGGCCGAGCTGCAACGCGACGGTACGCTGTCGGTCGACCAGCTGTCGGAAAAGATATCGCTGTCGCGCAATGCCTGCTGGCGGCGGGTGAAGCGGCTGGAGGAAGACGGCGTCATCACCGGCCGGGTGGCGCTGGTCGATGCCGACAAGCTCGGGCTCGGGCTTTCGGTGTTCATCCTGATCCGCACTTCCAACCATGACCCGGACTGGCTGCAGAAGTTTCGAGCGGCGGTGACCGGCTTTTCCGAGATCACCGGCGTCTACCGCATGTCCGGCGATCTCGACTATGTGCTGCGGGCTCGCGTCGCCGACGTGAAGGCCTATGACCGGCTCTACCAGCGGCTGATCGCCAAGGTGGCGTTGTCGGATGTCTCGGCGTCCTTCGTCATGGAAGAGATCAAGGAGACGACGGTCGTTCCGGTGGAACTGCGTTGAGGTCTCGGTGACGCCACAAAGAAAGCCGTTGATAGCGTTGCGGACGAATTGACCGAATCGCCGTTCGCGCCGATAGGATCGATTTTATGCGCGCAGCCCTCCAAAACTCCTCCGTCATCGGTCCCTCCGTCGGCTTCGTCAGGTTGCCGCATGGTGAGGGTTTACCGCTTCTAGCCTATGAGAGCACCGGCGCCGCCGGCATGGATTTGCGCGCCGCCGTCCCCGACGATCGGCCGCTGCTGATCTTGCCGGGCAAACGCGCCTTGGTGCCGACCGGGCTGATCCTGGAAATACCGGAAGGCATGGAAGGCCAGGTCCGGCCGCGTTCGGGCCTCGCCTTCAAGCACGGGCTGACCGTTCTCAACACGCCGGGCACCATCGACAGCGACTATCGCGGCGAGGTGAAGGTGTTGCTGATCAATCTCGGCGATGAGGATTTTGCCGTGACGCGCGGCATGCGCATCGCCCAGATCGTCTTTGCCTCGGTGGTGCAAGCGGCGGTCGAGGAGCGCACATTGGCCGGCGGCACGGCGCGCGGCTCCGGCGGCTTCGGATCGACCGGCACGGCCTGATGTCCCTACCCAAACTGGTTATCTTCGATTGCGACGGGATCCTGGTCGATACCGAGAATCTCGCCAATCGACGCCTCGCCGAATGGTTGACCGCCGCCGGCTATCCCACAAGCTTCGAATACTGCCGCAAGAATTTTTCCGGCCGCAGCATGGTGTCGGTGCAGAAGGAGGTCGAAGCGACCGGCGTCAGCCTGGGCACCGATTTCGTCGACCGCTGGAATGCCGGCCTGCCGGACCTGTTTGCTCATGGCGTGGAAGCTGTCCCCTATGTCCGGGAGTTTGTCGAAGCCGTGCGGGCTGCCGGCATCGCCTATTGCGTTGCCACTTCGGCACGGGTGTCGAAGATGCACATCACGCTCGGCCAGACCGGGCTGCTGCCGCTGTTCGAGCATGCGCTGTTTTCCTCGACCATGGTCGGTCGCGGCAAGCCGTTCCCAGACCTTTTCCTGCACGCGGCGAAAACGATGGGGTTTGCGCCCGCCGATTGCATCGTCATCGAAGACAGCGTCGCCGGGACGCAAGCCGGCATCGCCGCCGGCATGCGGGTGTTTTCCTATCATGGCGATCCGCTCTCCGACCGCGACGGGCTGGCTGAAGCCGGCGGCATCCTGTTCGATGACATGCGCGAGCTCGCGGGGCTGGTGCCGATCCACTGATCTGATCTTCAGGCAGGCTGTACACGGCAATCGTCCGTGCTAGCTTCCGCGCGCTCGACGCAACGAGACGCCCGCGCGCATGAAACCCACCCTCCTTCGCTTTCTCCTCGCCCTTGTGCTGCTGCCGTGCCTGTGGACGGCTGCTGGCGCGCAAGCCGATGACTATCCGGAGCTAGGCAGCGCCATCCCCGGTCACGGCAAAACCACCTATCTCGACCTGGCCCGGATGGTCATTCCCGACCTGACCGGGGATAGCAACGGCTTCTACCGAGGTGGATTGCCGATCGAGATGCGCCATATCGAGGGCCCTGATTCCGGCGGCTCGCCACCCGACACCACGGGCTTTTCCGGTGCCGGCGCGCTCGCCATCAAGGCTGGCGGCAAGGATCGGCTGGCCATGCTGTTCGACCTCGGCGACTCCCCCGACAGCGCCGAAGGCTATGCGGTGCTGGCGCTGTATGACATCACCGGCAAGCCGGCGCTGCTCGACGCCGTCAATGTCGCCGTCGACCGCAGCACCTCGTTTCGTGAACCCGGCAAGCTGTCCGTCGACGCCGGCGATGACGTGCTCATCACCACCAGCACGCATTTCAATTCGAGCCAGGGCTATGTCATCACGCCGCTGATCATGATCCGGAACGACAAATTCGAACTGATCGATATGATCTTTACCTTCGACGAGAACCTGTGCGCATACCGCCGCCAGCAGGAACCGGCTTTCCAGACGATTGCCGACGGCCAGCCCCGCAATGCCATCCAGGTGACGGTGACCGACGCCACCTTGCCGAGCGAAGAAAGCTGCGACGAGACGCCGCCCGCAGCCGTCTCGACCGCCATTTCCGTCACCTATCACTGGGACAAGGCAGCGTCGCGCTACGTCAAGGATTCCGACGCGCTGGACAAATTGGCAGCAGAGAACGCCAAACGCTTCTGAGCCAACCGCATTCGTTTGCCCGGGGCATTTCGGCACGCTAGAATCCGCCGCACAATTCCACAGATGAAGGGACGCGTTCATGGACAAGGGCAAGATCTTTCGCGACCTGCACGCCTCGACCTTCGTCATGCCCAATCCGTGGGATGTCGGCACGACCAAGCTGTTGGCCTCGTTCGGCTTCAAGGCGCTGGCGACGACCAGCGCCGGCTTTGCCTTTTCGCGCGGCCTGCCAGACGGCGCCGTGACGTTCGAGGCGATGATCCACCATTGCCGCGACGTGACGGCGGCGACCAGCCTGCCGGTTTCGGCCGATCTCGAGAAAGGCAAGGGCGACAGCCCGACCAGCGCCGCCGAGACCATTTTTGCCGCCGAAGCGGCTGGCCTTGCCGGCTGCTCGATCGAGGACCACACCGGCGACCCGGACAAGCCGATCTATGATTTTTCGCATGCCGTCGAGCGTGTCGCCGCGGCGGTCGAGGCGGCACGAGCGCTGAAGCATGATTTCGTCTTCACCGCACGGGCCGAAAATTTCTTGTGGGGCAAGCCCGATATCGACGACACCATCAAGCGGCTGCAGGCCTTCGAGAAGGCAGGCGCCGATGTACTCTACGCGCCGGGGCTCGGCGACGTCGAGACGTTGCGCGCCGTCTGCTCGGCGGTGACCAGGCCGGTCAATGTCATGGCGATGCCCGGCTTCACCATTGCCGACCTGGCCATGGTCGGGGTCAAGCGCATCTCGCTCGGGCCATGGCTTGCTAATTTCGCTTTCGGCATGCTGGAGACGGCGGCACGCGAAATCCAGCAGGACGGCACTTTCGGCTTCACCCGCGCCGCCATGCCGTTCGGCAAATTGCAGGCGCTGTTTTCCAAATCTTCAGGTTAGAACAGGCCTCAACGCATGACCCTCAAGGTCGTCGACATGCACACCGGCGGCGAGCCGCTGAGGATCGTCACCGCTGGCTACCCGGACATCCCCAAAGGCACGATCCTGGAAAAGCGCGCCTATGTGCGCGATCACCTCGATCATCTCAGGAAAATCCTGATCTTCGAGCCGCGCGGCCATTATGACATGTATGGCGCGCTGCTGGTCGAGCCCGATCTTCCCGGCGCCGACCTCGCGGTGCTGTTCATGCACAATGAGGGATATTCGACGATGTGCGGCCACGCCATCATCGCGCTCGGCCGCTACGCCGTCGACGAAGGCCTGGTGGCACGGCAGGAGCCGGTGACGACCGTTAACATCGAGGCGCCCTGCGGGCTGATCGTCGCCTCGGTAGAGGTGACGGACGGCAAGGCGGGTGCGGTGTCGTTCGAAAGCGTGCCGGCCTTTCTGTTCGCCCGCGACCAGAAGATCGAGCTGCCGGGTTTTGGCGCGATCACCTTCGACATCGCTTATGGCGGCGCCTTCTACGCGCTGGCCAACTGCCACCAGTTCGGCTTGC
Organism: Mesorhizobium sp. P2_H9; assembly: GCF_056403215.1. Taxonomy (NCBI): domain Bacteria; kingdom Pseudomonadati; phylum Pseudomonadota; class Alphaproteobacteria; order Hyphomicrobiales; family Phyllobacteriaceae; genus Mesorhizobium; species Mesorhizobium sp. P2_H9. The sequence goes on from NZ_JBFUFX010000004.1 coordinate 207,768, forward strand.
AATTCGGCCGCGACCGGGTGCGCGATTTCGTCGATGCGGCAACCGCGCTGACCGGGAAGCTCAAGGCCGAATTCCCGCTGTCGCATCCAGATCATTCGGACCTTGCGTTCCTCTACGGCACTATCCTGACCGACGGCAAGGATGCGTTTTCCGGCGAGGCGACGAAAAACATCTGCGTCTTCGCCGAAGCGGAAGTCGACCGCTCGCCGACCGGTTCCGGCGTCACCGCACGGCTGGCGGCAATGCATGCCAAAGGCGAGATCGAAATCGGCCAGGCACGAACCTTCGAGAGCATCGCCGGCTCGCGCTTTTCCGGCGCGGTGGTGCGGACGGCGAAAACCGACCCGCATGACGCCATCATCGCCCGTGTCGGCGGCCGCGCCTATTATTCAGGACGGACGGAATTCATCGTCGAGCCCGACGACGAGTTGGGGCGCGGCTTTTTGCTACGCTGAAGAAACGCCTAGCGCCGCGAAGAGCGGGCCGCTTCCCGCGCCGAGACCGCCTTGTGCAGGTGCACCATCATGGCGGCGGCAAACAGCGGCGTCAAAAGATTGAGCAGCGGCACGGCGAGGAAGGCGGCGATGATCAGGCCGGCGAGAAACACCGTGCCAGCGTATTTTCTGCGCAGGGCGCGGGCATCCACTTCGGGGCGAAAGCGCATGGCGGCGAATTCAAAGAACTCGCGCCCGAGCAGGTAGCCGTTGACGATGAAGAAAGCGGCGATGTTGATGCCCGGCACCAGGAGAAGCAGCAAAGCGACGAGGTTGCCCAGGATGACGACGCCGAAGAACCGTATCGACAGCACCAGCGAGCGCAGCGCCGGCATGGCGCGGCCGGGCGGGTCGCCGGGATAATCGGTGCCCTCGACCACTTCGGCGACATCGTCAAGGAACAGGCCGGCGACGATCGCCGTCACCGGCGCGATGAGCAGCGCCATCCCGAAGGCAAGAGCGATGGCGGCAATGATGCCGCCCAGCCATCCGGCCCAGGACGGCAGGCCGGGTACCAGCGTCTGGAGCCATGGCAAGGCCAGCCATTCCACCAGGCTGGTCAGGCTGAACCAGAGTGCGACCAGCGCCAGCAAGGTCAGTCCCAGCGTCTTCAGGAACACCGAGCGCAATTCGGGCGAGAACAGCCGGCTGGCGGCGGCGCGGGCGGCATCGAAAATCACGGCGTCTCCAACCTTGTGGCGAAGCGAACCTCTTCGAGATAGGCGGAGCCAAAGCAAGCCGCAAGCGCAGAGGACTCTTTGTCTGGACGCAATTCCGGGCGGAAAACCCCTTCACACTTTTCCTGGAATTGCCCTACCGCGCCAGCGCCGGCTTGTTGGCAGGGATGGTCATCGCCGCCACGCCGGCGACGACGAAGGCCATTCCCCACCATGCCGTGGGGCCAAGGCTTTCGCCGAGGAACAGAGCGCCGATGCCGACGCCGATCGGCACCCTGAGATAGGCCTGCGACGTCGTGCCGACCGAACCCAGCGTGTGGATGAGGCGGAAATAGATGCAGAAGGCCAGCGCGGTCGAAAAGACTGACAAGCCGAGCAAGGCGAGGATCGACGCCGTCGATGGCGTCAGCGTCCATGGCTGATCGAAGACGAGACTCGAGGGGACCAGCATGACGGCGCCGCAAAGCATGGAGCCGGCGGCCGGCAGCATCGGATCGAGCCCTTTGAAGCTGCGGCCGAAAATGGCAGCGCCGGCATAGCAGATCGTCGCCGCGACGATGGCAAGCTGAGCCCACAATTGATGGCCAAGACCGTCAAGCGCCTGGGTGCCGATGATCAGGCATATTCCAGCTATGCCGGCGCCGACGCCGAACAGTTTGCGGATCGTCACCGGCTCGTGGCGGGTGATGAGGGCGGTCAACAGGAAGGTGAAGATCGGCGAGGTGGCGTTCAGGATCGTCGCCAGACTGGCGTCCACCGAGCGCTCGGCCGCGGCGATCAACGTGAACGGCACGACGCTGTTGAGGCAGGCCTGGAAGGCGAAGCGACGCCAGCTTGCTGCATCGCCCGGCAAGGCCAGGCCGCGCCAGCGGATGATGGCGAGAAGAATGCCGCCCGCGATCAAGGTCCTGGCTGCGATCAGCGTTATCGGCGGGATCGTCTCGACGCCGATCTTGATGAAGCTGTAGGACGCGCCCCAGAGCACCGCCAGCACGAGGAGCAGCGCCAGCTCGGTCTTCATATCGATTTTTGCGGGCATGGCTGGTTCGCGCCTTCGGAAATGGTCGACCATGCTTTTAGGCAACGCCGGGGTGAAATGCTTCTGCCACGGTCGAATTGTCGCTGCGCCTCGAAGAGTGGGCGACCCCCGTATTTGTCGGCTAGGCAAAGCCGCGCTGAATCGCTAGACCCGCGCCGGGTCGGCGTGGCAGAAAGCCGGCAGGGTTTATTGGCGGAGACATTGATGCCGGATTATGACGTTCTTTGCATCGGCAATGCCATTGTCGACATCATCGCCCAGTGCGACGAGGCGTTTCTCGAGACGAACGGCATCATCAAGGGCGCGATGAACCTGATCGACACCAGGCGCGCCGAACTGCTCTACAGCCGCATGGGTCCGGCGATCGAAGCCTCCGGCGGCAGCGCCGGCAACACGGCGGCCGGCGTCGCCAGCTTCGGCGGCCGCGCCGCCTTCTTCGGCAAGGTGTCGAACGACCCGCTCGGCGAGATCTATGCCCATGACATCCATGCGCAAGGCGTCGCCTTCGACACCAAGCCGCTTCAGGGCCAGCCGCCGACGGCGCGCTCGATGATCTTCGTTACCCCCGACGGCGAGCGTTCGATGAACACCTATCTCGGCGCCTGCGTCGAGCTCGGTCCGGAAGACGTCGAGGCCGACAAGGCATCCGGGGCCAAGGTCACCTATTTCGAGGGCTATCTGTGGGATCCGCCGCGCGCCAAGGAGGCGATCCGCCAGACGGCGCGGCTGGCGCACGCCGCCGGGCGCGAAGTGTCGATGACGCTCTCGGATTCGTTCTGCGTCGACCGCTACCGGGACGAGTTCCTCGAGCTGATGCGCTCGGGCACCGTCGACATCGTCTTTGCCAACAGCCACGAGATCAAGTCGCTCTACCAGACCAAATCCTTCGACGAGGCGCTGGAAGCTATACGCAAGGACTGCAAGATCGCCGCCGTCACGCGCTCCGAAAAAGGTTCGGTGATCGTGCGCGGCGACGAGACCGTCACCATCCAGGCGACGACGATCCGCGAACTGGTCGACACCACCGGCGCCGGCGACCTCTATGCCGCCGGCTTCCTCTACGGCTACACCAAGGGGCGCAGCCTGAAGGATTGCGGCGATCTCGGCTCGCTGGCCGCCGGGCTGGTTATCCAGCAGCTCGGGCCGCGACCGCGGCAGAATCTGCGCAGCGCGGCCCAACTGGCCGGACTGCTTTAGGTCCGGCTGCGTCACCCCCGATGAGCGTCAGACGACGCCATCTGTCGTGCGCCTGTCACACATCGCACCTACATGCAAACTGAGACGTCCCGCGACTGACATTTCGGGACGTCCACGGTCAGTTGGGGTGTTCGGTGCAAGACAGCAACCTGTCGGGTCGCTGTGTCTGCTGTTGTTACCATTTCCGCTTCCTGTTGTAGCCATTTCAATTGGCCGCGGCTGGGGAAGAGAGCGCGTGGCCCGCAAGGCAGATACGTGACCAGATTTCAAAACCCGATGGATGGGATCTCGCAGGATGCCTTGGCAGGCCTGGTGGCGGAAGCGGTGCAACAGGCGCTGATCCGGCACGGCGTCGCTCTTGACACACAGACCCTGGTTTCAACCAGTGCCTTTGCCGGCAGCGTCGCCGCCAGCCTGCCTTTCCTGCCGCAAGCACAGCGGCGCGCGATCAGCTCCTATAAGGGTGAATGGAGAGCCCTGGCCTCTGAGTTCGTCCACACAATAGCAGCCGCACACCGCGACGCAGCGAATAGCCGGGATGAAAGCGCGACCTTGGCGTCGGCAATCGACAGCCGGAAACCCGCTTCGCAGCGCGAGCGAATCAACGATCTTCAATCGCTGCTGATCGAGGATTGGGCGGGCGAGGTCGCCGGTTCGACCTATCTGGAAGAGAATTTTCGCATTCCGCGCTCGACATTGCATCGCTGGCAAAAACGCAACGAGGTTATTGCGTTGCGCAAGGGCGGCCGCAAACACGTTTTCCCGCTCGCCCAGTTCATCGACGGCAGGCCGGCGCCCGGCATAAGCGAGGTGCTTTCGCTGATCGCCAATCCAAGGCTTGCGTGGTCATGGCTGAACCGTCCTTCACCCGAGCTCGGTGGCCGCATCCCGATTGAAATGCTCAAGCAGGACTTGGTGCAGGATGTTGTGAAGGCCGCGCGAGGATCCTCCCTGGCCTGATTTCAGGCATGGAATCAAGGTTTTGGACAGAGCCGATCACCGGCGTATTAGCCAACTAATGTTTCATAATTATGTAATATTGTTTGAGTCGCTTGATCAGGCATTTGGCACATAAATTTGTACAGAATGTGCCACATGTTCCATCTTATTTCGGTTTTCGTGGCATTTACGCAACAATACTTTTGGAAGAATCCATAAAACACTCTTTCGCCACGATCTGTGTTGAACGCCGCCGCCGCATCGGTCATGTCGAAGCTGAAGAAGCGGCGCGGTGCGCGTCTTTTTCGATGGTGGGGATGGGGCAGAAACGCTGCGAACGAGCAGGACGCCCGACCTGTTTTGACCCTTTGACTGACTGGAGATTCAGAAAATGAACATCAAGAGCCTTCTTCTCGGCTCCGCTGCGGCCCTGATCGCAGTTTCGGGTGCACGCGCCGCCGACGCGGTCGTCGTCGCCGAGCCGGAACCGGCCGAATACGTCAAGATTTGCGACGTCTACGGCGCCGGTTACTTCTACATCCCCGGCACCGAAACCTGCCTGCGCATCGGTGGCTACATCCGCTATGACGCCAGCTTTGGCGACGCCGGCCGCGTCCTGGACGGCGCAACGACGCATGACCGCATGGACGGCGACCAGCAGCAGACCTGGAACAAGAACGCTCGCTTCAATTTGAAGACGTGGACCGGCCAGGAAACCGAACTCGGCACCTTGAAGACCTATACCGAGACCCGTTTCAACTGGGGCAATAGCAACGTTACGGAAGGCGGCGTGGTGTTCAGCGAGGCCGGCAACAAGGCTGTCGACCTGCACTTCGCCTGGATCCAGCTTGGCGGCTTGCGGGTCGGTAAGGACGAAACCGTCTATGACTCGTTCATCGGCTACGCCGGCAACGTCGTCCAGGACACCATCATCCCCTATGGTCTCAAGGACACCGGCCTGATCAGCTACTACTTCGATGCCGGCAGCGGCTTCTCGGCGGTGGCTTCGCTCGAAGAAGGTTCGGGCGCCGAGACCATCGACAGCTATGTTCCGCATATCGTCGGCGGCGTGAAGTACAAGGGCGACTGGGGCTCGATCACCGCGGTCGGCGCCTACAACAGCAACTGGGAAGAATGGGCAGGCAAGATCCGCCTTGACGTCAAGGCGACCGCGGACCTGACGCTGTTCGTGATGGGCGGCTATGGCACCGATGACAACAAGGCAACGAACTTCTACAAGCCGTGGACCGGAAACTTCGCCGTCTGGGGCGGCGGCACCTACACGATCAACAAGAAGACGGCGCTCAACGCCCAAGTCTCGTACACCGATGCCAAGGACTTCGCCGTGGCGGCGAACATCGCCTACACCATCGTTCCCGGCTACACGATCACCGCCGAAGCCGACTACTACGACAATTTCGACAAGAGCAATTCCGACGCGATCGGCGGCATCCTCCGCTTCCAGCGCTCGTTCTAATAGCCTACCGATTGTACAGAGACGGCCCGCAGCACGTCGCTGCGGGCCGTTTCATTTCAGGGACGACAGTGGACCCGCTGCGGGATCAGGCGGTGCGGCGAAGGTCGTCGGAGGTCGGCCCGAGTTCCAACGCCTCGGCGGTGACCAGGCGGTTGCGGCCGCTTTTCTTGCCGATGTACATCAGCCGGTCGGCGAGCGTTATCAGCGCCTCCGAATCGGGCGCTTCCGACGGATAGATGGCGACGCCAACCGTGCAGCCGACATGGATGGCGCCAGTCGGCGTCGGTACCTTGATGCGCAGCTTCTCCAGGATGCGTTCGGCGACACGCACGGCTTTTTGACGGGCCTGGTCGGCCGCGCCCGAAAACAGGAAGGCGAACTCGTCGCCGCCAAGCCGCGCCACGAAATCGGCGCTGCGCAGGATCGTGCGAAGCTGGCCCGACACCTCCAGCAGGAGCGCGTCACCCGCCTCGTGGCCGAGCGTGTCGTTGACCTTCTTGAACCTGTCGAGATCGATGAACAGCAGGCCGGCTGCCTGGCCGGTACTGTCGCAGCGGTCGATCACCGACCTCAGTTCGTTGTGAAAGGCGCGGCGGTTGGGCAGGTCGGTCAATGCATCGTGGTTGGCCGAGTGGTCGCTATGCTGCTTGGCCAGCTCGATCTCGCGCTTTTGCACGGAGAGCTCTTCGTTGGCGGCCTTGAGTTCGAGCAGCAGTTCGGCATTGAGGTCCTCGACAACCTTGCGGTCGCTGATGTCGACGACGAAACCCTCGAGGAATTCGAGTTCGCCGGCGTCATCCCAGACGCCGCCGCCGATCTCGCGGACCCAGAGCGGTTCGCCTGCCTGCGGCACGATGCGGTAGTCGACGTTCCAGTTGCAGCGCGCCGCAAGCGCGGTGTCTACGGCGGCATAGACAGCGGCGAGATCGTCCGGGTGGATCGCCGAGACGTAGTCGCGCACAGCGTTGTGAATGAAGTCGCTCGGCCGATAGCCGCTGACGGTGAAAATGCCGTCGCTGATGTAGAGCATGGTGTAGGAGGAATCGTTGCGGCAACGGTAGAGATAGCCGTCCATGCGGCCGGTGATGCTGAGCAGCGCATCCAGGCGCTCGTCGTGGACGACCCCCTGGCCGACCACTGAAACCGTGTCATGCTTCATGGCCGCACTCCCGTTTTGGCGGTCTGAGCGCGCCCGAATGCCGTAAGGGCATGGGCAAGAACGTCCCCTATAGCAGTCGAGTATTATCAATCCCTTATGGAAATTGGCGATTTGCGACCAATTCGGCTGGAATCGCGAGATTCCTGGGGTTGGGGGCTCCGGGGCGGCCGTTCGTCAGTCTGCCTTCCGTTATGGCTTCGGGCCTTGCCTCACTCGAAAAGCGTTCGCGGGCTCACCGTCGGCTTTTCGTCCGCAGCGCGGGCGTCAAGCCCCCGCGCTATACGCCGCGATGGCCGCCATGTTGACGATGTCTGAATCCTTGGCGTTGAGCGAGACGATCTGCACCGGTTTGTTGAGGCCGACCAGCAGCGGGCCGATGACGGTCGAGCCGCCGAGTTCCTGCAGCATCTTGGTCGAGATCGAGGCCGAGTGGAAGGCCGGCATGATCAGCACATTGGCCGGGCCGGTCAGGCGGATGAAGGGATATTGCGCCATGGCGCGGGCGTTGAGCGCGACGTCGGCGGCCATTTCGCCATCATACTCGAAATCGACGCGGCGCTTGTCGAGGATGCGCACCGCTTCCTGGACGCGCTCAGAGCGTTCGCCCTGAGGATGGCCGAAGGTGGAATAGGCGAGCATGGCCAGCCTCGGCTCGTAGCCCATGCGGCGGGCAAAGCCGGCGGCTTCCTCGGCGATGTCGGCGATCTGCTCGGCATTGGGCATATCATGCACGGCAGTGTCGGCAACGAGCACAGTGCGGCCGCGCGCGAGCACGATCGACACGCCGATGACGCAGTGGCCCGGCCTGGCGTCGATGACGCGGCGGATGTCTTCGAGCGCGGTGGAATAGTTGCGGGTGACGCCGGTGACGATGCCGTCGGCGTCGCCCAGCGCCACCATGCAGGCGGCGAAGTGGTTGCGGTCGTTGTTGATCAGGCGCTGGCAATCGCGGAACAGAAAACCTTTGCGCTGCATGCGCTCGTAGAGATAGTCGGTGTAGATGCCGTTGCGGCGCGACAGCCTCGCATTGATGATCTCGATGCCTTGCTTGTCGAGCTCGATGCCGGCGTTGCGGGCGTTCTCCTTGATGACATCGTCGCGGCCGAGCAGGATGGCGGTGCCGAGCCGCTGGTTCACATAGGAGACGGCGGCGCGCATTACCTGCTCCTCCTCGCCCTCGGCGAAGACGATGCGCTTGGGCTGGCGGCGCACGCGGTCGTAGATGCGCTGCAAGGTCGAGGCGATCGGGTCGCGGCGGGCGGACAGCTCCTGCTGGTAGCGGTCGAGATCGAGGATCGGCTTGCGGGCGACGCCGCTATCCATCGCCGCCTTGGCCACCGCGATCGGGATGGCCGAGATCAAGCGCGGATCGAACGGCACCGGAATGATGTAGTTGGGGCCGAATTTCGGCCGGTTGCCCTGATAGGCGGCGGCGACATCGTCGGGCACGTCCTTGCGCGCCAGTTCGGCGAGCGCGCGGGCGGCGGCGATCTTCATGTCGTCATTGATGGTGGTGGCGCGCACATCCAACGCGCCACGGAAGATATAGGGGAAGCCGAGCACGTTGTTGACCTGATTGGGGTAATCAGAACGCCCGGTGGCCATGATGGCGTCGGTGCGGATCTCGGCCACTTCCTCGGGCGTGATTTCCGGATCGGGGTTGGCCATGGCGAAGATGATCGGGTTCTTGGCCATCGACTGCACCATGGCGGTGGTCAGCGCGCCCTTGGCGGAGAGGCCGAGGAAGACATCGGCGCCATCGAGCGCCTCGGCCAGCGAGCGCGTGTCGGTCTTGACCGCATGCGCCGACTTCCACTGGTTCATGCCCTCGGTGCGGCCTTGGTAGACCACGCCCTTGGTGTCGCACAGGATGATGTTGTCGGGGGTAAAGCCCATCGCCTTCATCAGTTCGATGCAGGCAATGCCGGCGGCACCGGCGCCGTTGCAGACCATTCTGGTGGTCTTCATGTCGCGGCCGGTGATTTCCAGCGCGTTGATCAGGCCGGCGGCCGAGATGATGGCGGTGCCGTGCTGGTCGTCGTGGAAGACCGGGATATCCATCAACTCGCGCAGCCGCTGCTCTATGATGAAGCACTCCGGCGCCTTGATGTCCTCGAGATTGATGCCGCCGAAGGACGGGCCAAGGAAGCGCACGCAGTTGATGAACTCGTCGGCATCCTCGGTGTCGACTTCCAGATCGATGGAATCGACATCGGCAAAGCGCTTGAACAGCACCGCCTTGCCTTCCATCACCGGCTTGGAAGCCAGCGCGCCGAGATTGCCGAGGCCGAGAATGGCGGTGCCATTGGAAATGACGGCGACCATATTGCCGCGCGTCGTGTAGTCGAAGGCGCGGCTGGGGTCCTCGGCGATGGCCAGGACAGGAACCGCGACACCCGGCGAATAGGCGAGGCTCAAATCGCGCTGCGTTGCCATCGGCTTGGTGGCGACGACCTCCAGCTTGCCGGGGCGGCCCATGGAGTGGAACTCCAGCGCTTCCTGCGCGCTGACGGAGGGACCGTTATTTTCGGTTTTCCTGGCCATGATGCTTTTGATTTCCTCGCCCATGCGGCACCCTTGAGACGGGCGCGTGTTTTTTAAAGTTCCCTAAGGCTACACGCCGCCGCTGTAAACCGACAAGCGATCTCGTGCATGTCTCGGAATTTATCCGGTCAGGGCCGGCCGGACCCGCTGGCGAGCGCGGCAAAGTCCCGCGCCTGGTCGCGCACCGGTCCCCATCGCATCAGGCCCTGCGTGCCGGAAAACGGCCAAGTCTCGATTGGTGGGGCGCTGCTGCCTTTGCGTCGCAGAAGCGCCGACAGGTAGGCCATCAGCTCGATGCGCTGGGCGCGAACCTTCTCGAGCGTCCTGCCGCGAACTTCCTCGCGTGGTATGGCGCGGTCGCGCAAAGTCTCGACGGCACGGCGGATGGCCGCCGGTTCCGGGTCGGCGATGATGCAATAATCCGGATCGAAATAGACATCGCGGCCGCCGAGGCTCGGTGTGCTGACGATCGGCAGCCCGGCCATCAGATACTCCATCGAGGAATACATCGCGCCTTCGCTTGCCGACAGGCAGAGCCCGACCGCGGCCTGGTTGTAGGCGCGGTTGACCTCGCTGGCTGTCAGTCTTCCGGGCATGCCATCGACGATCGGATTGACGATGCGGTGAAGCGGCGACTGTGCCTGCAGACGCCGGATGAAGGCCCGGGCGGCGGCGGGAGGCAGTTCGCCGATCGAATAGGTGACGTGCGCCAGCCGCTCGATTTCGAAGGCAAGATGATGACGCTTTGTCGGTGAGATGCGGCCATTGTAGATGGCGTCGAATTCGACCGGCACATCCGGCAGCGGTCGAAAGACGTTTTCCGATATCATCAGATTGTGATTGGAGAAAATGGCATTGCCGCCGACCGCGGCGATCAGACGGCGCTCTTCCTCGGTGTTGCACAGGAAGATGACCTCATGCAGGGGAAATTGCCTGGCATACCAGTCTAGGTCGCGGCCCATCCGGGCGACGACATCAGGCCTTTCGAACGTCCAGCTCGGCATCATCAGGAACGTGACCTGGCGTGACGCCAGGCGCCGGCCAATCGCCGCCAGCGGATAGAGGGGGCGAGGGCCGCCAACCGGCATATACAGCACCAGCGGATCGCGATTGAAGACATGGGCCGCAATCTCGATGCCGCCATCGAGATCGGACAGCGGGCCACGCGCCGGGAGGATGAAAGGCAACCGCTTGCGCGCCGCAACCCTCAGTTTGTTCTTGGTTCGATCGGCTCGTCGTGCCGCCAAAAGCAACAGACGCGTGATCGTCGACTCGACGGGACCAACCATCTCATCGAACGTCTCCTGCTTGTCCTGGTCCACCCACGATTCCCCATAATCTCGCCCTAGAGATCATAGGGCCTGGCCCTCGCCCGGCGCAACCTGAGTGGCCTTTGGCAGCTGAGATTCGTTGCGAGCCCTCGGAACCGCCGTCGTCCCCTGTTTTCCACAGCCGCCGGCATTAAACCGTCCGGCCACATCTGCTAGCGTGCGGCCATGGATATGATCCCTTCCGACAACGATACCGCTACGCCCTTGACGCCGACGCCGGTCGCCGCACCGGGTGCTACGCCGATGATCGAACAGTTCATCGAGATCAAGGCGGCGAACCCGGATTCGCTGCTGTTCTACCGCATGGGCGATTTCTACGAGCTGTTCTTCGACGATGCCGAGAAGGCGAGCCGGGCGCTGGGCATCGTCTTGACCAAGCGCGGCAAGCACCAGGGCCTCGACATTCCGATGTGCGGCGTGCCGGTGCATGCCGCCGACGACTATCTGCAGAAGCTGATCGGCCAGGGTTTTCGCGTCGCCGTCTGCGAGCAGATCGAGGATCCGGCCGAGGCGAAAAAACGCGGCGGCAAATCGGTGGTGCGCCGCGACGTGGTGCGGCTGGTGACACCCGGCACCATCACCGAGGACAAATTGCTGGCGCCATCGGAATCGAGCTTCCTGATGGCGCTGGGGCGGGTCAAGGGGGGGGCCGAGCATTCCTTTGCGTTGGCCTGGATCGAGATATCGACGGGGGCTTTTCGTGTTGCCGAGACGACGGCCGACCGGCTGCTGGCCGATGTGTTCCGCGTCGACCCACGCGAGCTGATCGTCGCCGAACCGGTGTTTTACGACCCGGAGCTGAAGCCGGTGTTCGACGTGCTTGGCCGCGTTGCCAACCCGCAGCCGCCGTCTCTGTTCGATTCGGCGTCTGCCGCGGGGCGCATCGCCCGCTTCTTCGAGGTGGCGACGCCGGACAGCTTTGGCGCCTTTTCGCGCGCCGAGCTGTCGGCGATCTCCGGCGCCATCGCCTATGTCGAGAAGACGCAGAAGGCCGAGCGGCCGCCGCTGTCGCGGCCGGAGCGCGAGGAGCAAGGGTCGACGCTGTTCATCGACCCGGCGACGCGCGCCAATCTGGAACTCTTACGCACGCTGTCCGGCAGCCGCGACGGCTCGCTGTTCAAGGCGATCGACCGCACGGTGACCGGCGGCGGGGCCAGGCTGTTGGCCGACCGGCTGATGGCGCCGCTGACCGACCCCACGCACATTACGGCGCGGCTGGACTCGGTGTCGTTCTTCCGCACGGAAACGCGGCTGTGCCAGGCGGTGCGGGCGAGCCTGAAGAGCGTCGCCGACATGCCGCGCGCTTTGTCCAGGCTGGCGCTCAACCGCGGCGGACCGCGCGACCTCGGCGCGCTGCGCGCCGGCTTCGAGGCGGCCGGCGCCATTGCCAACCTGTTTGGAGAGACCGCCCTGCCCGGCGAATTGGCAGCAGCGCTGGCGACGATCAAGACGCTGCCGAGCGCGCTGGCCGCGCATCTGACGCAGGCGCTCGGCGACGAATTGCCGTTGCTGAAGCGCGATGGCGGCTTTGTCCGTGCCGGCTACCATGCCGAGCTCGACGAGATGCGGGCGCTGCGCGATGAATCGCGCAAGGTGATCGCCGGGCTGGAGCGCTCGCTGATCGAGGAGACCGGCATCCGCTCGCTGAAAATCCGGCACAACAATGTGCTGGGCTACTATATCGAGGTTACCGCCAACCATCACGCGATCATGACCAGCAGTGATGGGGCCAAGGCGCGCTTCATCCACCGCCAGACCATGGCCAACGCCATGCGCTTCACCACCACCGATCTGGCGGCGCTGGAATCGAAGATCGCCAATGCCGCCGACCGGGCGCTGAGCGTCGAGCTAGCCGCTTTCGACACGCTGACGGCGGAAGCGGTCGGCCAGGCCGATGCTATCCGCGCCGGAGCCGAGGCGCTTGCCGTGCTCGACGTGTCGGCGGCACTCGCGCTGCTTTCCGAGAGCGAGGCCTGGTGCCGGCCGATTGTCGACGCCAGCCTTGCCTTCGACATCTCCGGCGGACGCCACCCGGTGGTCGAGCAGTCGCTGCGGCATTCAGGCGACGGGCCATTCGTCGCCAATGATTGCGACCTGTCGCCGGAAGGCGGCACGAAAAACGGCGCGATCTGGCTGCTGACCGGCCCCAATATGGGCGGTAAGTCGACCTTCCTGCGGCAGAACGCGCTGATCGCCATCCTTGCCCAGACCGGCTCGTTCGTGCCGGCGACATCGGCTCATATCGGCGTCGTCGACCGGCTGTTTTCGCGTGTCGGCGCCTCGGACGATCTGGCGCGCGGCCGCTCGACCTTCATGGTCGAGATGGTCGAGACGGCGGCGATCCTCAACCAGGCCGGCGAACGGGCGCTGGTCATCCTCGACGAAATCGGCCGCGGCACTGCAACCTTCGACGGCCTGTCGATCGCCTGGGCGGCGGTCGAATATCTGCACGAAAAGAACCGCTGCCGGGCGATCTTCGCCACCCATTTCCACGAGATGACGGCGCTGGCCGGAAAGCTGGCGCGGCTGCACAACGTCACCATGCGGGTCAAGGAATGGGAAGGCGACGTCGTCTTCCTGCACGAGGTCGGCAAGGGTGCCGCCGACCGCTCCTACGGCGTACAGGTGGCGCGGCTGGCCGGCCTGCCGGAAGCGGTGGTCGGTCGGGCCAAGGAAGTGCTGCACCAGCTGGAAGCAGGCGAAGTCTCAGGCAAGGCGAACCGGCTGGTCGACGATTTGCCGCTGTTTTCGGTGGCGGCGAGGCGGGAAGCGCCGAAGCCGGTGAAGAACGATGCGCTGGGTGCGGCGCTCGGCGACATCAACCCCGACGAGATGACGCCGCGCGAGGCGCTGGAAGTGCTTTACCGGCTGAAGGGGCTGGCAGGGAAGCCATAGCTTCATTGACCCTCTTGACGTGATTGTACCGATCAGTACAATGCTCACCATCACCTCTATTGATGGGAGAACGCCATGAGCCGTCCGCCGCTGCCGCCCTTTTCCGCCGAGACGGCGGCGCAAAAAGCGCGGCTTGCCGAAGATGCCTGGAACAGCCGCGACCCGGAGCGGGTGTCGCTCGCCTATACCGAGGATAGCGTCTGGCGCAATCGCGCCGAATTCGTCGCCGGGCGGCCGCAGATCGTCGATTTCCTGACGCGCAAATGGGCACGCGAGCTCGACTACCGCCTCATCAAGGAGGTCTGGGCCTTTACCGACAACCGCATTGCCGTGCGCTTCGCATATGAGTGGCGTGACGACAGCGGCCACTGGTTCCGCTCCTACGGCAATGAAAACTGGGAGTTCGACGCAGCCGGACTGATGCGCCGGCGCCTGGCCAGCATCAACGACCTGCCTATCGCCGAGAGCGAACGAAAATATCACTGGCCGCTCGGCCGCCGACCCGACGATCATCCAAGCCTGTCCGAACTCGGACTGTAAGACACTTATGCGCAGGATGGCGCCCGATCGTGCCGATTTGCTCTCCATCATCGGAGAGGTCTTTCGCGAGCACGGTTATGAAGGGGCCAGCCTGGCGCTGATCGGCGAAGCGACGGGGCTCGGCAAGGGCAGCCTCTATCATTTCTTTCCTGGAGGGAAGCAAGAGATGGCGGCGGCCGTCATCGCCCATATCGACGGCTGGTTCGAGGAGAATGTCTTCGTGCCGTTGCAGGACAAGGCTGATCCGCATGCCGGCATCGAGCGCATGCTGGAGGCGACCGACAACTATTTCCGCTCTGGCCGCCGCGTGTGCCTGATCGGCGCGTTCGCACTGGACGATGCGCGCGACCTTTTTGCCAAGGCAATCAAAAGCTATTTCGGCCGCTGGGTGGCGCATCTCTCGGAAGCGCTGACGCGCGCCGGACACAGCCAGGCCAGGGCAGACGAACTTGCCGAAGAGACCGTCGCCGCCATACAAGGCGCGCTCACGCTGGCACGCGCCTTCGACGACACGGCGGTGTTTTCGCGCGCGTTGCAACGAGCGCGGGCGGCGCTCGGCTAGCGTTACAAAGGTTCGAAATGGAAGGCTGTTTTGGTACGGGAAACCCTACCGACGCCCGGTGAATCGAGATGGGCGCCCGCGACGTAGCAGCCTTTGCCAGCGGCAAGGGCAAGCATCTGCAGCCTGGTTTTCCTCGCCTGCTCCTGGTCGGCGTCGAATTCCCACGTGATCTCCGGGTGGTCGAATTGAAGCGATGGCACATGTACGATGTCGCCCCAGATCAACAGGGTTTCGCCTCCGCTCACAAGGCGAAAGCAGGTGTGGCCGACTTCATGGCCGGGCGTGGCAATCGTATCGACGTCAGCACTGAGGCGCTGTCCAGCGTCGAGAGGCTGGGCGCGATCGTGGAAGCGTTCCAGCCTCACCACCTCATGAAACATGCCGAGCTCAAGTCGCGGGACCATCAGGCGCGAGAGCTGCGGGAAGCCGTCGCTGCCATCGACAGCGACAAGTCCGTGTATATGGTCGAGATGGGTGTGGGTGAAGGCAACAGTGCGTACCCGGTCGACCGCGATCTTCGCCTCGCGCAGCGCAGCGGGCAGATGCCCCATTGTCGGGTGCCAGGCATTCGCAGACCCTGTGTCGATCACCGTGATGTCGTCGCCGTCATCGATGGCAAAGGCGTTGACCGATAGCCTGAGCGCGCCGTCGACGAGCGGCACCTGCGAGGGCAGATCATCGCCGAACGGCCGGTCTCCGGGCTGGCGCAGCCGCCTGACTGGCATGTCGACATAACCGTCGCGCAGCGACGTGACCGTCGTCGTTCCGATTTTGTAGGTGGTGTGACGAGGCCCGGCTGAAATTCGTTCCAATGCTTGTTCTCTGTCCTTTTTCGAAAACCGCTTCCTCTAGATCATCTCCAGCCCGCGCTTGCGGGTCGGCGGCGGGAAGGCGCGATCGAGGTCAGCGAGGTCTTCGCCGGTAAGCTTGATGTCGAGTGCGGCGACGTTCTGACGGACATGCTCCTGGCGGCTGGCCTTCGGAATGGCGATGACGCCGTCCTGCTGCATAACCCAGGCAAGCGCGATCTGTGCGGCCGTAGCGTTGTGGCGGGCGGCGATGGCCTCCAGCCTGGCATTGCGCGCCAGGGCGCCCTGCTCGACCGGCGAATAGGCCATCAGCGGAATGCCGCGCTGCCGGCTCCACGGCGCGAGGTCGAATTCGGGGCCGCGCCGCGACAGATTGTATAGCACCTGATTGGTCTGGACATTGCCGCCGGCCGGCAATCCGGCCAGCTCCTCCATCTCGTCGGTGTCGAAATTGCTGACGCCCCAGTGGCGGATCTTGCCAGCTTTCTTCAGCGCCTCAAACGCCTCGACTGTTTGCGCCAGAGGCACGCTGCCCGGCCAATGCAGGAGGTAGAGATCGATGCGGTCGGTGCGCATGCGCCTGAGGCTTTTCTCGCAAGCCGCCGGCACGCCGCTGCGCGAGGCATTGGACGGCAGCACCTTGGAGACGAGAAAGAGTTCGTCACGGCGTCCGGCAATGGCTTCCGCCACCACCTCCTCGGCGCCGCCGCTGGCATACATTTCGGCGGTGTCGATCAGCGTCATGCCGAGGTCGAGCCCGAGCTTCAGGGCGTTGACTTCATCGGCACGCCGACGGGCATCCTCGCCCATCTTCCAGGTGCCCTGGCCGAGCACCTGAACGGCTTCGCCAGAGGGAAGTTTGGTGGTTCTTATCGTTGAGGGCATTGCATGCTCCAGTCGAGGCCGGAGACCATCATAGCCAGCGGGAGAAATCCGGAAAGCATCTTCACCGGATTCTCCATCACCGTGGCAGATGTCTTACTGCACCGGGTGAGCGGTGAGCCAGCTTTGCATCAGCTTGATCTCGGCTTCCTGCGCGGCGATGACGCCTTCGGCCAGCTTGCGGATTTCCGGATCCTTGCCGTTGGCAAGCTCGACCTTGGCCATGTCGATCGCCCCCTGATGATGCGGGATCATGCCCCTAACAAAATCGACATCGGCATCGCCAGAATATTCGATCATCATGTCGGTATGCATCTTGTCCATCGCAGCCTTATAGCCATCGGTCGAAGGACCTTCCGCGCCCATCGCCATACCGGCCATGTCATGTTTTACCTCCTCCGATTGCGCCGGGATGCTTTCGAGGAAAACGGCAAGCAGCATTCCCGCCGCCATCAGCAAAAGCACGATCTTTTTAGCCAAGGTCATTCATGGTCTCCTGTTGATTGGGTTTTCGTATTTGGGGGTTGAGTTCAGAGTTTCAACGTCCTGAGCCGCAATGCGTTGGCGATGAC
Source organism: Mesorhizobium sp. P2_H9 (assembly GCF_056403215.1). Classification (NCBI taxonomy): domain Bacteria; kingdom Pseudomonadati; phylum Pseudomonadota; class Alphaproteobacteria; order Hyphomicrobiales; family Phyllobacteriaceae; genus Mesorhizobium; species Mesorhizobium sp. P2_H9. Next base: position 224,885 of record NZ_JBFUFX010000004.1, read on the forward strand.
CGAGACCGAGGACAGGCTCATCGCCGCCGCGGCCAGCATCGGCGACAGCAACGTTCCGGTCAGCGGATAGAGCACGCCGGCAGCCACCGGTACGCCCAACACATTGTAAAGGAAGGCGAAAAACAGGTTCTGGCGGATGTTGCGGATCGTCGCCTGGGCAAGCCGGCGGGCGCGGACGATGCCGTTCAGGTCGCCCTTGACCAGCGTGATCCCGGCGCTTTCGACCGCGACATCGGCGCCGGTGCCCATGGCGATGCCGACATCGGCGGCGGCAAGTGCGGGCGCATCGTTGACACCGTCGCCGGCCATGGCAACGCCGGCGCCTTTGGCGCGCAGTTCCTCGACGAGGGCTGCCTTCTGTTCCGGCAGCAGACCGGCGCGCACCTCGTCGATGCCGAGCTTGCTCGCAATGGCTCTCGCCGTGCGCTCATTGTCGCCGGTCGCCATGATGATCCTCAGCCCACTGTCATGCAGTGCCTTGATCGCCTCGGCCGTCGTTGCCTTGACCGGGTCGGCGACGGCAACGATGCCGGCCAGTTTGTTCTCCACGGCAACAAACATCGCGGTCTTGCCTTCGGCCTGCAGCGCTTCGGCCTTGGCTGACACCGACCCGATGTCGATGCCGAGATCGGCCATCATTGCCGCGTTGCCGAGCGCGACCAGCTTGCCCGACACCGTGCCGGAAACGCCCTTGCCGGTGACCGCCTCGAAACCGCCGGCATCGGCGATCTTCAGGCCGCGTTCGCCGGCGCCCTCGACGATCGCCTCTGCCAGCGGATGCTCGGAGCCTTTTTCCAGTGCTGCGGCGAGTGCCAGCAATTCATCTTCCACCATGCCTTCGACAGCGACGACATCGGTCAATCGCGGTCGGCCTTCGGTCAGTGTGCCGGTCTTGTCGACGATCAGCGTGTTGACGGAGGCAAAGCGCTCGAGCGCCGCCGCTTCCTTGATCAGCACGCCGGCATGCGCCCCGCGCCCGGTGGCGGTCATGATCGACATCGGCGTCGCCAGACCCAGCGCGCACGGGCAGGCGATGATCAGCACCGACACCGCCGAGACGATGGCGAAGATCAGGCTGGGCTCGGGGCCGAGAAACGCCCAGGCGGTGAAAGCGACGAGCGCGACCAGCACGACGACGGGAACGAAGTAGAAGGAGACGCGGTCGGCCAGCCCCTGGATCGGCGCCCGCGACCGCTGCGCCTTGGCGACCAGTTCGACAATGCGGGCCAGCGTCGTCTCGGCGCCAACCTTCTCGGCGCGCATGATCAGCGAACCGTATTTGTTGAGCGTGCCGCCGGTCAACGCGTCGCCTTGGGTCTTTTCGACCGGCAGCGGCTCGCCTGTGATCATCGATTCGTCGATGGCAGAGCGGCCCTCCAGCACGATGCCGTCGACCGGAACGGCGTCGCCAGGGCGGATGCGCAGCCGGTCACCCGCCTTGACCGCGTCGAGCGGCACGTCATTTTCGGCACCGTCCGCGCCTATCAGCCGCGCCGTCTTCGGCGCCAGATCGAGCAGCGCGCGGATCGCCGAACCAGTTTGCTCGCGAGCCCGCAGCTCCAGCACCTGGCCAAGGAACACCAGCGCCACGATGACGGCGGCCGCCTCGAAATAGACCGGGACAGTGCCGTCATGACCGCGGAACTGGTGCGGAAAAATGTCCGGAAACAGCGTGGCGACGAGGCTGTAGAGATAGGCCGCGCCGACGCCGAGCGAGATCAACGTCCACATGTTGGGACTGCGGTTGACGACCGAGTCCCAGCCGCGATGGAAGAAGGGTAGCGCCGCCCACAGCACCACCGGGCTCGCCAACGCCAGCTCCAGCCAGACCATCGATCGTTCATCGATAAAGCTTGCGAAGGTTAGGCCGAACATCGGCGCCATGGCGACGATCAGCAAAGGCACCGACAGGATGGCACTGACCCAGAGACGCCGGGTGAAGTCGACAAGCTCCGGGTTCGGCCCCTCATCGCCGGTCGGCACTCCCATCGGCTCCAGCGCCATGCCGCAGATCGGGCAGGATCCGGGCTTGTCGCGGATGATTTCGGGATGCATTGGGCAGGTGTATTGCGTGCCTTTCGGCATCGCCTTCGGTTCTGGCCGGTCGCCAAGATATTTTGCCGGCTCCGCCTCGAACTTCGCCTTGCAGCCGGCCGAGCAGAAATAGAAATCCTGGCTCTCATGCCGCAAAGAATGCTTGGCCGTGGCAGGGTCGACGCTCATGCCGCAGACCGGATCGCGAGCCACAGTGGCCGCGACAGGTGCAGCATGCTTTGCCGAGCAGCAGCCGGCAGCGGCGTGCGCGTGATGGTCATGGTCGGAATGCGCCATTGAAAAAATGCCTTTGTGTCTCGATGCTGGTGCAGAGGTAGTGCTTCCAGTAACTGGAAGGTCAAGGGCTGATTTTCGACTTTTCTTGTGGCGGCGGTTGTCGGACTACCGTAGACAACGCGTCCGTCCGCCCCATACCCAGCACCGCGAAAACGCGCTATAGACGCCGCCGAAAAGGCAAGGCCAACCCGCGCATATGGCAAAAATCTCTCTGAAGCTCGATGAACTGATCGACGGCGAAGCCTTGCGCCGCGAGATGACCGCACTCACTGCGGCGACCGCAGGCGACGGTTCGGGGCAGGTGGTGCGCAGTGGCATTCTCCAGCTTCTCAAGGGCCGGCTCGCCGATGGCCGCAAAACAGCCGAGGCCATGCTGCGGGATGACGGCAGCGGCAATGCCTGCGCCGCCAGGCTGTCGCATGTCATGGACGAGATCATCCGCGCGCTCTACGATTTTGCTGCGACCCATGTCTATCGGGTGAAAAACCCCTCGACGGCCGAACGCATGGCCGTCGTCGCCGTCGGCGGCTATGGCCGTGGCACGCTGGCGCCGGGGTCCGACATCGACCTGTTGTTCCTGCTGCCCTACAAGCAGACGCCGTGGGGCGAGCAGACCGTCGAATACATGCTCTATATGCTGTGGGACCTTGGGCTGAAAGTCGGCCACGCCACCCGCAATATCGACGAATGCGTCAGGCTGTCACGCACCGACATCACCATCCGCACCTCGATCCTGGAAGCGCGCTTCCTGTGGGGTGAGCAAAAACTCTATGACGAGCTGTTGCTGCGCTTCGACCACGAGGTGGTGCGCACCACCGGGCCTGAATATGTGCAGGCCAAGCTGGCCGAGCGCGATGAGCGCCACGCCAAGGCCGGCGAAAGCCGCTACCTCGTCGAACCCAACGTCAAGGATGGCAAGGGCGGCCTGCGCGACCTGCAGACGCTGTTCTGGATCGGCAAATATTTCTACCGGGTGCGCACCGGCGAGGAGCTGGTCGACAAGGGCGTCTTCACGGAAGGCGAATACCGGGAATTCCAGAAGGCCGAGGATTTCCTGTGGGCGGTGCGCTGCCACATGCATTTCCTCACCGGCAAGCCTGAGGAGAGGCTGCATTTCGACATCCAGCGTGAGATCGCCGAACGGCTGGGCTACACCACCCATCCGGGCCTGTCGGCGGTCGAGCGCTTCATGAAGCACTACTTCCTCGTCGCCAAGGATGTCGGCGACCTGACCCGCATCTTCTGCGCCGCGCTCGAGGAGGAGCAGGCCAAGCATGTGCCGGGCTTCAACCGTATCTTCCTGACTTTCTCCAGGCGCAAGCGCAAGCTGGCCGGCACCTCCGATTTCATTGTCGACAATCACCGCATCAACATTGCCGACGACACTGTGTTCGAGCGCGACCCGGTCAATCTGCTCAGGCTGTTCTGGTTTGCCGACAAGCATGGGCTGGAATTCCATCCCGACGCGCTGAAGCTGCTGACCCGTTCGCTCGGCCTGGTCAACAAGTCGCTGCGGCGCGATGAGGAAGCCAACCGGCTGTTCCTCGACATCTTGACCTCGGACCGCAACGCCGAGCTCAACCTGCGGCGCATGAACGAGGCCGGATTGCTGGGCAGGCTGATCCCGGATTTCGGCAAGATCGTCGCCATGATGCAGTTCTCGATGTACCACCACTACACGGTGGACGAGCACCTGATCCGCTGCATCGGCGTGCTGGCCGAGATCGAGCGCGGCGACGGCGAAAAAATCCATCCGCTTTCCCACACGCTGATGCCGGGGCTGAAGAAGAGCCGCGAGGCGCTCTATGTCGCGGTGCTGCTGCACGACATCGCCAAGGGACGGCTGGAGGACCATTCCGAAGCCGGCGCCCGCATCGCGCGGCGCATCTGCCCGCATATGGGACTGTCGCCGGCCGACACCGAAACCGTCGCCTGGTTGGTCGAGAACCACCTCGTCATGTCGATGACGGCGCAGACCCGCGATCTCAACGACCGCAAGACGATCGAGGATTTTGCCGCGATCGTGCAGTCGGTCGAACGGCTGAAGCTGCTGCTCATCCTCACCGTCTGCGACATCAGAGGCGTCGGGCCGGGCGTCTGGAACGGCTGGAAAGGCCAGTTGCTGCGCACGCTCTACTACGAAACCGAACTGCTGTTGACCGGCGGGTTTTCGGAAGTGTCGCGCGCGACGCGCACGGCGGCTGCCCGCGAGCGACTGGCCGAGGCGCTGTCCGCTTGGCCGGAAAAGGCTCGCAAGCGCTATGTCGGCCAGCATTACGAGAACTATTTGCTGACGGTCGATCTCCCCGACCAGCTTCGCCATGCCGAATTCATTCGCGAGGCGGATGTGGCCGGCAAGAAGCTCGCGACCATGGTCAAGACCCACCAGTTCGAGGGGGTGACCGAGATCACCGTGCTGGCGCAGGACCATCCGCGCCTGCTCTCGGTCATCGCCGGTGCCTGTGCGGGAGCCGGCGGCAACATCGTCGATGCGCAGATCTTCACCACCTCCGATGGCCGGGCGCTGGACACCATCCTGATCTCGCGGGAGTTCGACCGCGACGAGGATGAGCGCCGCCGCGCCGAGCGCGTCGGCAAGCTGATCGAGGACGTGCTGTCGGGCAAGAGCTGGCTGCCGGAGATGATCGAGAAGCGCACCAAGCCGCGGCGCGGCGCCAAAGTGTTCAAAATTCCGCCGCGCGCCGAAATCCGCAACACGCTGTCGAACCGGTTCTCGGTGATCGAGGTCGAGGGGCTGGACCGGCCGGGCCTGCTGTCCGAGATCACCGGCGCGCTGTCCGATCTGTCGCTCGACATCGCCTCGGCCCACATCACCACGTTTGGCGAAAAGGTCATCGACACCTTCTATGTCACCGACCTGACCGGCCAGAAGATCGACAGCCCGGCGCGCATTACGGCCATCCACAACCGGCTGATCGCGGCGCTTGAAGGCATCGCGCCCGAGCGCGGCGGCAAGGCCAAGGCGGCCGCCGAGTGATCGTCACCATCACTTTGTCCCAATCCCACAGGCAGTCTTCACCCGCATGAGCCTTGTCAGAAAATTCGCGACGGTCGCTTCCGGCACGCTGATGAGCCGTGCGCTCGGTTTTGGCCGCGAGATGCTGATGGCCGCCGCACTCGGCACCGGGCCGATCGCCGACGCCTTCAACGCCGCCTTCCAGTTTCCCAACACCTTTCGCCGGCTGTTCGCCGAAGGCGCCTTCAACGCCGCCTTCGTGCCGCTGTTTGCGAAGGAGATCGAAACCCACGGCACCGAGGGCGCCAAGCGCTTTTCGGAAGAAGTGTTCGGCGTGCTGTTTACCGCACTTTTGGCGCTGACCATTGCCATGGAACTGGCGATGCCGCTGATCGTGCGTTACCTGGTGGCGCCCGGCTTTGCCGACACGCCGGGAAAATTCGAGATGACGGTCACGCTTGCGACCATCATGTTCCCCTACCTGATCTGCATGTCGCTCGGTGCCATGATGGCCGGCATGCTGAACTCGCTGCGCCGCTACTTTGCCGCCGCGGTGGCGCCGGTGTTCCTGAACGTCATCCTGATCGGCGTGCTCGGCTATTCCTGGTACAAGGGGTTGGATGCCCGCGCGGTCGGTTTTGGCCTGTCCTGGGGCGTGCTGGCGGCGGGGCTGGTGCAATTGGCGATCGTCTGGGTGGCGGTGCGCCATGCCGGCATATCGATCGGCTTTCGCCGGCCGAAGATGACGCCCAGCGTCAAGCGGCTGTTGATCCTGGCGCTGCCGGCGGCGATTACCGGCGGCATCACCCAGATCAACCAGCTGATCGGCACGGCGATCGCCTCGGCGCAGGACAGCGCGGTCTCCTCGCTCGCCTACGCCGACCGCATCTATCAATTGCCGCTCGGCGTCGTCGGCGTCGCTGTCGCCATCGTGCTGTTGCCGGAACTGTCGCGGGCGCTGAAATCGGGCAATCTGATCGAGGCGGCCAATCTGCAGAACCGCTCGGTCGAATTCACGCTGTTCCTGACCTTGCCGGCGGCCGCCGCACTTTGGGTGATGTCCGAGCCGATCGTGCGGCTGGTCTATGAGCGCGGCGCCTTTGCCGCCAACCACTCTACACCGACCGTGGCAGCGATCCTGGCGATCTTCGGCCTCGGCCTGCCGGCCTTCGTGCTGATCAAGGCGTTCACCCCCGGCTATTTCGCCCGCGAGGACACCCGCACGCCAATGATCTTCGCCGCCATCTCGGTGGCGGTGAACGTCACCACGGCGCTGACGCTGTTTCCGTCGATGGGCGCGCCGGGCATCGCGGTGGCTTCGGCAGTCGCCGGCTGGGTCAACGCGATGATGCTGCTTGCCGTGCTGATCCGGCGCGGCCATTGGGGCCGCGACGTGCCGCTGATGAAACGCATTCCAAGGCTGGCGCTGTCGGCGGCGGTGATGGGCGTCGCGCTCTATTTTGCCGAGCACTGGTTCGCGGTCAGGCTCGGCCCCGGCTCGCCGCTGGTGATCAAGGCGGCGACGCTGCTGTCGCTGGTTGCCGGCGGTGCGGCGCTCTATTTCGCCACCGCTTTCGCCACCGGCGGCGCCGATTTCGGCATGATCCGGCGCAATGCCATGCGGGGCGCCGCGAAGGCACCGCCCTCCGCCGCAAAATCCGATCTCGACGAATAGGTCCCGCAACCTCACGGCGAAGGCGGTCTTGATCAGATCGCCGCCTTCGTCCATAAGCGCGCCGTCGAAAGACTTTCGCCGCGCGCGAAACGGCCCTCCACAAGCCAAGGGAACAAAAATGACCGCCTTCAAGCCACTCGTTTTTTCCGGGGTACAGCCGACCGGCAATCTGCATCTCGGCAACTATCTCGGCGCCATCAAGAAATTCGTCGCGCTGCAGGACACCTCCGACTGCATCTATTGCGTCGTCGACCTGCATTCGCTGACCGCCCAGCTCGTCCATGAAGATCTCGCCGACCAGACGCGTTCGATCACCGCGGCGTTTCTGGCCTCCGGCATCGACCCGAAGAAGCACATCGTCTTCAACCAGTCGCGGGTGATGCAGCATGCCGAGCTCGCCTGGGTCTTCAATTGCGTGGCGCGCATCGGCTGGATGAACCGCATGACGCAGTTCAAGGACAAGGCCGGCAAGGACCGCGAGAATGCCTCGCTCGGCCTGCTCGCCTATCCCTCGCTGATGGCGGCCGACATCCTCGTCTACCGTGCCACTCATGTGCCGGTGGGCGACGACCAGAAGCAGCATCTGGAGCTGACCCGCGACATCGCGCAAAAATTCAACAATGACTTTTCGGACCGGATCGCCGGCCTTGGCGTCGGCGTCGAGATGCAAATCGGCGAGGAGACGGTGAACGGCTATTTCCCGCTGACGGAGCCGATCATTGGTGGACCGGCGGCGCGCATCATGTCGTTGCGCGACGGCTCGAAGAAGATGTCGAAGTCGGACCCGTCGGACCTGTCGCGCATCAATTTGACCGACGATGCCGACACCATTTCGAAGAAGATCCGCAAGGCCAAGACTGACCCGGAAGCGTTGCCAAGCGAGCTGGACGGTCTAGCCACAAGGCCCGAGGCGGAGAACCTGGTCGGTATCTACGCCGGCCTCGCCGAGATCTCGAAGGCCGACGTGCTGAAGGCGTTCGGCGGCCAGCAGTTTTCCGTGTTCAAGCCGGCGCTCGCCGACCTGGCGGTGGAGAAGCTGGCGCCGATTGCCGGCGAGATGCGCCGCATTTCCGATGACCGCGCCTATGTCGACGCGGTGCTGAAGGATGGCGGCGAACGCGCCGGCGTGTTGGCCGAGGCGACGATGAAGACCGTGCGCGACATTATCGGCCTGCTGCAGGGCTGATCTGCATTGACTTGACCTGCACCAACACCAGAACACCGGCCGGCCGCTTGCAGCCAGCCTGTGCGGGTGGCAGATTGCGGACCGAAACCATCGACAGGTAGAATATGGTCTCCAAACGCCTTAGTCGCGAAGCCGGCCATCGCCGCAAGTTCCTGGCGATCATCGACGACACGCCGGAATGCGAGCGCGCCGTCGCCTACGCCTCGAAGCGGGCGCAGAGCACCAGCGGCGTGCTGGTGCTGCTCTATGTGATCGAGCCTGACGATTTCCAGCACTGGCTGGGCGTCGAAAAGATCATGCGCGAGGAGGCCAACGCCACGGCGCGTACCGCGCTCGACAGCTACGCCAACAAGGTACGCCAGAAGCTCGGCATCGAGCCGGAACTGGTGGTGCGCGAAGGCAAGCCGACCGAAGAAATCCACAAGCTGATCGAGGAAGACCAGGACATCGCCATCCTGGTGCTGGCGGCCGGCGCGGGCAAGGAAGGCCCAGGACCGCTGGTCGGCGCCGTCGCCGGCAAGGGCGCCGCTTTCCCGATCCCCGTCACCGTGGTGCCGCAGAACCTGTCAGATGAGGAGATCGACAGCCTCGCCTGAGGTGTGCTGATATTCAGGTGAGGCCAGCCTGCAAATGGCGGCTTCCTGTGCTTCCGGTGCTCACGTGCTTCAAGTACGCTCCGCTCCGGTTCTCGGAAGCCGCCATTCTCGGCGTGGCCTGACCCGAATCTCAACACACCTCAAAGTGCGTTGCAGAGCGCGCAAAAACATTCCGCCAGCCAGCCCATTCCGGCGACGCGTTTCGCTTGAATGTCCAGCCAATAGAGCCTATTTAGAACTATTCCAAACTAGCTGCCCGGCATGGGCACGGAGACGGCCATGTTCATCCAGACCGAATCGACACCAAACCCGGCAACCCTGAAGTTCCTGCCCGGCAAGGAAGTGCTTCTCGAAGGCACAGCCGATTTCCGCGATGCGGACAGTGCGGCAATCGCTTCGCCGCTGGCCGGACGGCTGTTCGAGATCCCCGGCGTGACCGGTGTGTTCTTCGGCTATGATTTCATCACCGTGACCAAGGACGGCCCCGACTGGCAGCATTTGAAGCCGGCAATCCTCGGCGCCATCATGGAGCATTTCATGTCGGGCGCGCCCGTCATGGCCAAGGCCGGACCCGCCGCCGAGACTAGCCAGACCGGCGAGTTCTACGACAAGGCCGACGAGGAACTGGTCATCACCATCAAGGAGCTGCTCGACACCAGGGTGCGCCCGGCCGTTGCCCAGGATGGCGGCGACATCACCTTCCGCGGCTTCGAGAACGGCACCGTGTTCCTGCATATGAAGGGCGCCTGCGCCGGCTGCCCATCTTCGACGGCGACGCTGAAGCACGGCATCCAGAACCTGCTCCGCCATTTCGTGCCGGAAGTGCAGGCGGTCGAACAGGTTTCTTAAGACCCTTTGTTTCTTACGCAATTCCGGACGGAAAACCGCTGCACACTTTTCCTGGAATTGCTCCAATCACCTTCGAGCAGACAACAAAAAACCGGGCCGAATTGCCCGGTTTTCTGTTTGGGACGTCCGTTGTTGCCTAGACGGTCCGCGTACGAAGGTAATCTTCTACTTTGACCAAGATCTTGCCCGAAAACCGGTTTCCACTTTTCGCTTACGCGGACCTCCGGTTCGGGATCATGGTCCTACATCACAATGACCTTGGCGCCGACCGAGGCGCGGTCATAGAGGTCGATAATGTCCTGGTTCATCAGCCGGATGCAGCCTGACGACATTGCCTTGCCGATCGAGTTCCACTCCGGGCTGCCATGCAGGCGGTAGCCCATGTCGCCGCCCTTGTTGAACAGGTACATGGCGCGTGCGCCGAGCGGGTTCTTCAGGCCAGGCTCCATGCCATCGGCAAACTTGGCCAGTTCCGGCTGGCGCTGAATCATCTGCTTCGGCGGCGTCCAGGTCGGCCATTCGCGCTTCAGCGCGATGTGGGCGGTGCCGTGCCATTCAAAGCCTTCGCGGCCGACGCCGATGCCGTAGCGTATCGCCCGGCCGTCGCCCTCGACGAAGTACAGGAACTTGTTCTGCGTATCGACGATGATGGTGCCCGGCTTTTCCGAGGTGTCGTAGTTGACCTCCTGCCGGTGATACTTCAGCGGCACCTTTTCGATCGGGATGCGCGGCAATTGATAGCCGGCATCGGTGACTGCGCCGTAGTTGTTGGTGAACAGCTGCGCACCGATGGTGCTGCAACCCGAGATCGCGGTCGACAACGCAAGAGCGGCAACGATTGCAAGTGACTTCATGCGCATGAAAATGTCCGATGCCCGACCCTGATGTAGCGGCACGAGTCGGCCGCTTTTGTCAGGAACATTCATGCTGGCATTTGCTTTGCTTGCCAAGCGCGCGATGCCCATATGCAAGAGCTTACGTGCCGGTAAGCTCACAACTATGGCATTTTGGCAACAGGCCTCACAGGATTGTGAAGGAAATTCAATGGGTGGTCCCGCCAGACACCTGAGAATTGAGGAACCACTATGAATGTCGGTGGTGCCGCGCAACGTTCCGGACTGCCGGCCAAGACCATCCGCTACTACGAAGAGATCGGCCTGATCGCGCCGGCGCGATCAGGCAATGGCTACCGCGATTAATTCAGGCGACGACATCCATCGACTGGCCTTTTTGCGCCGCGCCCCGCAATCTCGGCTTTTCAATCGACGATTGCCGCCAGCTGATGGCGCTCTACCAGGACCGCAGCTGCGCCAGCCACGACGTGCGCGAAATCGCCGCCGCCCATGTCAGCGCCATCGAGGAAAAGGTGCGCGAATTGCAGCCGATGCGCGTGACCTTACAAAAACGGATCCACGCCTGCCACGGCGACGACAGGCCGGATTGTCCGATTTTGGACGATATGGCGGGGGCGGTGTTGCTCAACGAAAAAGGTGCTTCGGCATCGGCATAGGACCGCGTCGACGCGTCTGAGCACCGCCGATTGACTTAATTGCGCAATTGCTAATATGCCTATAGTTTAATCAACGCGGGGGGCGGCCCAACCCCAACCCGCAGTGGCCGGTGCGGCCTCCGCACCCCCGAGGTAAACCGCACCGGCCATTACCCTAAAGATTGGATTGGTGGAGTAGGCTGGCAAACCCAACGCCTTCGCCGGAGCAGAGTCGTCGACGAACCGACGCGTAGATGTTGGAATCAAAACCCGAGAGCGACTGCCACCTTCACTTCCCAGCAAAAGAACGCGCACGATAGTTGCGACGCCTGCTGAAACCATAGTTCTCCTCCCCCAAGAGTAGGAACTTCCATAGCGCAAACGGCCCACTTCTCGGAAGGCGAGCCGCTGCATGAAGCCTTAGCGCGCGCCAACCGTATATGACAATTGACTAAAATGCGGAACGTCCAATGGACATTCGCGGAACCAAAGCGGTAACGTCAGACCTTTGCGGGTAGAGCGCAAGACTTTAGCCCCCTGCCGTCTCCTAGTGAAGAACGGAAGCTGATCGGCACGACACAGGGTCGCTCCGGGATCAATACCAGACTGGACCCAGCCGAGTATGGTGCGATCACGGAAGGTCGAACCGGAGCCGGGTTTGTCAAGTATTTAAAGACGCGCCGTTCATCCGGTGGAACGGTACGGGACCGGTTCGGCCGTGATTGATTGTCCACTAGGTGCGAAGCTGCGCCTTCGCTTCCAAGGCGGCTTCAACAAAGCGATCAAGCTCGTCTGGCTGCATCGAAAAGCTGTATGATTCTGACGACGTATTGAGAGCCAAACGGAGTATTCGTTCGCCTTCATCATGCTCGTAGATTTTGAATGAGAAGGTGAAGTAGCGGCCCTTAACGTCTAACCGCTTAATGAGCTTGGCCGACCAGAACCGCCGCCAACTCCTTGCCAGTGATACAAACAAGCCCACCGTCCTCGTTCGGAGATTGAACCTAACGATCGGCGGTGGGGTCTGTCAAATATACAATCGCCGCTACAGAAGGGGTTCAAACCGTGAACAAACTCTGGCATGATGCCGGCCATGCCGATCATTTCCCCGATTCCGCTCAACCCTCTGATCGATGGCCGCCAATCGGAACGCGCCATGCTGGTGCGGCGCGGCGTGCAGCGGCTGCTCATGCAAATGGGCATGCATGTGCTGCCGGAACTGTCGCTGGCCACCGGCCGCCGCGCCGACCTCGTGGCGCTGACCCGCCAGGGCGACATCTGGATCATCGAGATCAAGTCGTCGATCGAGGATTTCAGGGTCGACCGCAAATGGCCCGACTACCGGTTGCATTCCGACCGCTTCTTTTTCGCCACCCATCCCGGCGTGCCCGCCGAGATCTTCCCGGAGGAATGCGGTTTCATTCTCTCCGACGGTTACGGCGCCGAGATCATGCGCGATGCGCCGGAGCACCGCATGGCGGCCGCAACGCGCAAGGCGCTGATGCTGCGGATTGCGCGGGCCGGTGCGTCGCGGCTGCTGGCGGCGGAACTCGCCGGCGTTTCGGTGCCGGCGCTGGAGGGTGAGAGCGAATAGGTTTCATGCTGTCTCCAGCCGTGATCCCAACCACCGCAACTAAATCCGGCCTTCTCCGTTAGATCAATGTCGGTTCAGTCTGCCTTCGAGCCAAGGTCCGCTCGTAAGATACCTGCCGGCAGGTTTTCTTCGCTCGTAGGAACGGAACTGCTTTTGAAACGACCTGCTCTGACGCGAACACTGCTGGAATACGCTATCCTCGCGACCCTGATCGGGATGGCAATATGGTTCGGTCTTTCGTATTTTCCATCCGCCTATAGCTGGATGTGACGCCAGCACCCGACGCGAAAGGCCCACCTTGCAGGAGTGAGCAGGTTTCGCTGCCGATATCCGCCGCACTGGCCGATGCTCCGCCGCCTGCCGATAACCGCGAAAAATATTTTATCCCGCACCGATGATTTCCGCTCCCCTGCGCTGTCCTGATCAATAGGCGCTGGATGGTCCAGCGGCCGGAAAGCGAGGTGATCCATGCGATCGTTACAAGGTCAAAATGTCGTCGTCGTCGGAGGCAGCCGGGGTGTCGGCCGCTCAATCGTGGAGGCAGCACTTGGCGAGGGCGCGACGGTGCTTGCCGTTGCCCGCGGCGCAGCCGCCCTGAAAGAACTCTCCTGGGAAAGACCCGGCGTGAAGACTCTTGCGGTCGACGCGACGAAGGAGGTCGCGCCCGAAGTGGTTTTCGACACGTTTGCGCCGGATGTGCTGGTGATCTGCGCAGGCGCCCTTGCACCCTCCACGCCTTTGCAGGAGCAGAGCTGGGAGGTCTTCTCCGCAAACTGGGAAACTGACGTCAAGGCGGCATTCCTGTTCTGCAAGGCTGCGCTCAACGATCCGCTCAAACCGGGGACCCGAATTGTGCTGATCTCCAGTGGCGCAGCCTTGAGCGGCGGACCACCGTTCGCCGGCGGCTATGCCGGCGCAAAACGCATGCAGATGTTCCTGGCCGGTCATTGCCAGAAGGAATCGGATCGGCTTGGACTGGGCCTGCGCTTCATGGCGCTCGCACCGGCTCGCATCATGCCAGGGACCGGCGTCGGCGATGCCGGCCTCGATGGCTTTGCTGCGTATCTGGGCATCCAGCCTGCAGAAATCCTCGCCAGCATGACCGACATGCAGACGCCGGCCGATGTGGGACGCGCGGTGGTCGCGCTCGCCACCGGGAAATCGGAAGGAAGTTCCTTCACGGTCAGCGGCAGCGGACTTGCGGCAGCGGCCTGAGGCGCTCAGGATGCAAGGCAATTTCAGCACCGCAGGCTGCCTATGACAGATGCTCCTGGCCCTGTTGAGCCACTGGGCCGACCGATCCTCGATCGGCCGGCCTTCGAGCGTCTCACGGCTGCCCACCGCCGCGAGCTCAAGCTCCATTGCTACCGGATGATGGGTTCGCTGCACGAGGCGGACGACCTTGTCCAGGATACGTTTCTGCGGGCCTGGCGCGGGCGGGCGCAGTTCGACGCGCGCGGCTCGCTGCGCGGCTGGCTCTACACGATCGCCACCAACAGCTGCCTCAACGCGCTCAAGGCGAGGTCGACGGCGCAGCGCCTTCTCCAGCAGCCCGAACGGTCGCCCTCGCGCGGACCGGCCACAGGCGGGCCGGCGCCAGAGCTCACCTGGCTGGAGCCCTATCCGGACGCGGAGCTTCCGGACCTCGTTGACGGCGAGCCCGGTCCGGAAGCGCGCTATGAAACGCGCGAGGCCGTGCAACTGGCCTTCGTCGCCGCGATCCAGCTGCTGCCACCCAGGCAGCGGGCCGCCCTTTTGCTGTGCGACGTGCTGGGGTGGTCGGCGCTCGAGACGGCACAATTGCTCGGCGGGTCGACCGCGTCGATCAACAGCGCCCTGCAGCGGGCTCGCGCGACGCTTGGCGCGCGATATCCTCGGGGACGTCCCCTGCATCGATCGCAGCCCAGCCGCCAGGAGGCGCTGCTGCTCGAACGCTACATGCGGGCCTGGCAGGCCGCCAGTCTCGACGGCTTGATCGAACTGCTGCGCGAGGATGCCAGCTATCACATGCCGCCGTGGCGGGACTGGTACCAGGGACGCGAGGCAATCCGAGGTTTCTTCGAGACCGTCTGGGGCAATTTCACCGGCTACCATGCTGTCGCCACCGGCGCCAACGGCCAGCCCGCGGTTGCGGTCTACGCGCGCCGCCACGGGGATTTCGTGTGGCGAGCCCAGTCCCTGCACGTCATCGAGCCTGCCGACGACAGGATCGCCTTGCTGACGGTCTATGTCGGTCCGCTCGGCCAAGACTTGTTTACGGCCTTCGGCCTGCCGCTTGTCTGGCCTAATCCTCGTCGGTAGCCTCGCCCGCGGCCGGCGCCAGGAGCAGCATGGCGGCGCCGAGGAGGGCGGCGATGAAGGAGCCGGCGAGGATGCCGACCTTGACCGCGTCCTGCAGCGCCAAATCATTGGCGAAGGCGAGCAGGCCGATGAACAGGCTCATGGTGAAGCCGATGCCGCACAGCAGCGAAATGCCCACCATGTGCAACCAGCCGGCGTTGGCCGGCAGGTCGGCGACACCAAGGCGGATGGCAATCGCGGAGGAGCCGAAGACGCCGACCAGCTTGCCGGCGACGAGGCCGGCGGCGACGCCGAGCGTCAGCGGCTCGACCAGGGCGGCAGCGCTCAAGCCGGCGAGCGAAACACCGGCATTGGCAAAGCCAAAGATCGGGATGACGAAGAAGGGCACTAGTCTGTGCAGGCCGTGCTCGAGCCGATGCAGCGGCGAATGGTCGAGGTCATGGCCGCTGCCGGGGAAAACCTTGAGCGGGATAGTCAGCGCCAGCGCCACGCCGGCCAGTGTGGCGTGCACCCCTGATTTCAGCACCAGCACCCACAAAACAATGCCGAGCACGATATAGGGCAGCAAGATGAGTACACGCATGCGGTTGAGCACGACGAGCACGGCGATGACGGCGAAGGCAGCGCCGAGATAGGCGAGCGACAGGCCGTTGGTGTAGAAGATGGCGATGATGATGACGGCGCCGAGATCGTCGATGATGGCAAGCGCGGTGAGGAAGATTTTCAGCGACGCCGGCACGCGGCTGCCGAGCAGCGACAGCACGCCAAGCGCAAAGGCGATGTCGGTGGCGGTCGGGATCGCCCAGCCGGAGAGTGCTGCTGAATTGTTGCGGTTGATGGCGACATAGACCAGGGCCGGCACAACCATGCCGCCGGCTGCCGCAACGCCCGGCAGGACACGCCGCGGCCAGGTCGAGAGCTGGCCATCGAGCATCTCTCGCTTGATCTCCAGGCCGACCAGCAGGAAAAACACCGCCATCAGCCCGTCATTGATCCAGTGCGAGACGCTGAGCGGCCCGACATAGGCATGGAGAGCGGCAAAGTAGGTCTCGGCCAGCGGCGAATTGGCGACGATCAGGGCGAGCGCCGCGGCCACCATCAGAACGATGCCGCCGGCCGCCTCGCCATCGAGGAACTCGCGAAGGATGGATTTTGGCCGCTCGTCGCGCATGTGTTCTCCGTTGCCGGGTCGGCGTTGTTGGCGATGATGCGCAGGCGCCGCTGTCGACGCAAGGCGCCTGTTTCACGTCGCAGATCGCAAACCTTGGAGACTGGCTGAAACGTTTATCACTTCGTCATTCTATGGCGGAGCAAGGAGCGAAGCGACGCGGCGCAGACCATAGAATCCATGCCGGGGCCCCCGAGCGCCGCTTCGGTACAGAATTCTGCTCCGTGGCACTCCACGGCTGACGTCGCGGCATGGATCCTAGGGTCTGCGCTCCGCTTCGCGTCGCTCCGCCCTAGGATGACGACACTGGTCTCAGCGCGGTGCGCGCTTGGCCAGTATCCGCTGCAGCGTGCGGCGATGCATGTTGAGGCGGCGCGCGGTTTCCGAGACGTTGCGGTCGCACATTTCGTAGACGCGCTGGATGTGTTCCCAGCGCACGCGGTCGGCCGACATCGGATTTTCGGGCGGCGCGGCGCGTTCGCCGGCGGTGCGGGTGAGTGCTGCAAAAATGTCGTCGGCATCGGCCGGCTTCGACAGATAGTCGATGGCGCCGAGCTTGACCGCCGTCACCGCGGTGGCGATGTTGCCATAGCCGGTGAGGATGATGGCGCGGGCGTCGTCGCGCTTCTCGCGGATGGCGGCAACGACATCGAGACCGTTGCCGTCGCCGAGCCGCATGTCGACCACCGCATAGGCGGGCGGATTGGCGCGCGCCTTGGCCACCGCCTCCTCGACGCTCTCGGCGGTGTCGACCACGAAACCCCTGGTTTCCATGGCGCGGGCAAGGCGCGTGAGGAATGGCTTGTCGTCGTCGACGATCAGCAGCGAGGTGTCCTCGCCCTCAACCATTGCACCAATTGTCTCGTCGCCTGTCATCGTCTTTGAAAATCCTGCTGCCTTAATTTTACGCAGATATCGTTCCGAAGCGCCATTGTCCAATTTACGCTGTATCAAACATGCTGGCCGAAGCCGATTCAGGATTGAGGAAGACGCTGCGCGGCCACGCTATATGCACGACGGCGCCCTCGCCCAGCCCGCTCGAATTGCGGAAATCGAGCGTAGCACCCGAGCGTTCGAGCAAGGTCTTGGCGATGAAAAGCCCGAGGCCGAGGCCGCCGCCAGCCTCGGTGCCCTGGCGCGTCGACATATAGGGCTCGCCGATGCGGTCAATGATTTCGGGCGGAAAGCCCGGCCCGTCGTCGATGATCGAGAAGGTGACAGCAGCCTCGTCCCAATCCCAGCGCACGGTGACGGTCTTGCGGGCGAAATCGACGGCATTCTCGACGAGATTGCCGAGGCCGTAGATGACGCCGGGATTACGCTGGCCGACCGGTTCCGGGCCGATGCGCTCGCCCGGCCGCAGTTTGATCGAAATGCCGAAATCGCGGTGTGGGGCGGTCACCTCCTCGACCAGCGAGGTCAGCGGCAGCCGGGAAAGATGCGCCTCGCCTTCCGATGACAGGCTGGTCAGGCGCTTGAGTATTTCGCGGCAGCGCTCGCTCTGCGAACGCAGCAGCGTCACGTCCTCACGGTATTTCGGGTCATTGCCAAGCGCCTTTTCCATCTCCTTGGCGACCAGCGTAATGGTGGCGAGCGGCGTGCCAAGCTCGTGTGCGGCGGCGGCGGCGAGACCGTCGAGAGCCGACAGATGCTGCTCGCGCTGCAGCACCAGCTCGGTGGCGGCGAGCGCGTTGGCGAGCAGGCGGGCTTCCTCGGCGACGCGGAAGGCGTAGATCGCGGTGAAGGCGATCGAGGAAAACACGGCCATCCAGATGCCGGCGACATAGACGAACGGCATCGCCAGCGGCACGTCCTCGTGCCAGGGCAGCGGCGAATGGAAGAAGACAAGCAGGCTCGCCGCCGCGATCACCAGTGCGCCGAGGACGGCGGTAAGGCGCAGCGGCAGCGACGCCGCCGAGATGACGACCGGCACGGTCAGCAGCACCGAAAACGGATTGGTGAGGCCGCCGGTCATGTAGAGCAGGCCGGCAAGCTGCAGGCTGTCGAAGGTCAGGATGCCGAACGCCGAGAGCGGGGTCAGCCGATGCGCCGCCGGATAGCGGAAGGTCAAGAGCAGGTTCATCCAGGCCGAGCAGGCGATCAGCGCAAAGCAGATGCTGACCGGCAGCGGGAATTTCAAGCCGTAGGCGACGACAAGCACCGCCAGGCTCTGACCGACGATGGCCAGCCAGCGCAGCCGGATCAGTGTGTTGAGGCGCAGCCGCTGGCTTTGCTGGAAGTCGGGTGTGCGCAGGATCTTGATCATCGCCAAGGATTATAGCCGGGAAAGGACAAACGCTAGGTGCCACGCGGTTTTGCGCGGGCGGTGGCGGTGGCAAGCAGCGGATTTTCCGGCCAGACATGCCTGGGGTAGCGGCCGCGCATGTCGGCGCGCACGTCGGCCCAGGAGCCGCGCCAGAAGCCGGGCAGGTCGCGCGTGGTCTGGATCGGCCGGTGCGCCGGCGACAGCAGTTCGAGCGTCATCGGCACGGTGCCGTTGGCTATTGCCGGATGCCGGTCGAGGCCGAACAACTCCTGGACGCGGACCGCCAGCACCGGCCATTCGCCGTCATAGCGGATCGGCACATGGCTGCCGGACGGGGCGTCGAAATGGGTCGGCGCCAGCGTGTCGATCTTGCGCTGCAAGTCGTGCGGCACCAAGGCCATCAAGCCCGACGAAAGCGCACCCGAATTGATCGCGGAAAATGACGCTGCGCCGGAGAGAAACGGCAGCAACCAGTCGTCGATACGGTCGATAAGGGCTGTGTCCGAAACATCGGGCCAGGGCGCACCGAGGCCGCGATGCAGCCAGCCGAGCCGCTGCCGCAGCGTCTCGGCCTCCTTGCCCCATTCGAGCAGTGACAGCCCATGCTGGCGCAAGGCGTCGAGGATGGCGCGGTCGGCGTCGGCACCGGACGGCGCCGGCAGCATGCGTTCGGACAGTGCGATGGCGCCGAGACGAACGGTCTCGCGCACGCGCACCGCGCGCTTTTCACGGTCGAAACTTGCTTCGCGGCGGGTCTCAACCTTGTCCGCGAGCGCGGCGCGAATGTCGGTCTCATCGACCGGAGCGGCCGCGGTGATGCGCGCATTCTGTGCCTTGCCTTGCAGGTCAGCGACGACGAGCCAGGTCTCGCCGGCCAGCGAATCGGCGGCGTCGAGCATGGCGCCCGAGCCATTGGCCAGCACGAAACGGCCGCGCTCGCCACGCGCTTTGGCGATACGGTCCGGCCAGGCATGGATCAGGAGGGAGCCGGCTCCACCCTCCGGAGGGTCGGCGAGCGAGCCTTGCACGGCAAGGCGACGGGGTGGGGTCGCCGGTGGCGTGCCCGAACCGACCCCACCCCGATCCGCTTCGCGGATCGACCCTCCCTTCGAGGGGGAGGGTAAAGCCTGTTTGGCCAGCCGCTCGGCAAGCTGGCGCGCGGCGGTGGCGCGTGGCGATCTCTCGGAGCGAAACCGCATCAGCCGGCGTTCGAGGTCGGCGCCGTCGCCACCAAGGCCGCGCTCGGTGAGCAGCACGGCGAGCATGGCCGCCTCGAAAGCATGGCCGGCCTTCGCCGCTTCGGCGACCATATGCGCCAGCCGCACCGGCAGTGCCAGTCTGCGCATCGCAGCGCCTTGCTCGGTCAGGCGCCCTGCTCCGTCGACCGCGTCAAGCGCGACAAGCAGCGCGGCTGCCTCGTTGAGTGCCGGAGTTGGCGGCGGGTCGAGGAAGGCAAGGCTGGCCGGATCGGCGACGCCAAAGGCAGCGCAATCGAGCACCAGCCCGGAGAGGTCGGCCTCGAGGATTTCCGGCGGCGTAAAGGCGGGCAGTGCCGCCGTCTGCTCGGAACGCCACAGGCGGACGGCAACACCGGGCTGCGTGCGCCCGGCACGACCGGCACGCTGGTCGGCGGAGGCTCTGCTGACCCGCACTGTCTCCAGCCGCGTCAGGCCGCTGGCCGGCTCGTAGCGCGGCAGCCGCGACAGGCCGGAATCGATGACGACGCGCACGCCGTCGATGGTGATCGAAGTCTCGGCGATCGATGTCGCCAGCACCACCTTGCGGCGACCGGGCGGCGGCGGCTTGATCGCCGCGTCCTGCGCCTTGCCGTCGAGCAAGCCGTAGAGCGGCACGATGTCGGTGTCGGCGCCAATGCGTCCCAGCAAGCGCTCGGCGGTGCGCTCAATCTCGCGTTGGCCGGGCAGGAAGGCAAGCACGCTGCCGCTCTCGTCGGCGAGAGCGGAGCGGATCGCCTTGGCCATGGCGTCTTCGATGGGGATGCCTGCCGGGCGCTCGTCGTAACGTATGTCAACCGGAAAGGCGCGACCCTCGCTCTCGATCACCGGCGCGCCGGAAAGCAGTTTGCCGACACGCGCACCGTCGAGCGTCGCCGACATGACCAGCAAGCGCAGATCGGGCCGCAACGCGCCTTGCACATCGAGCGCCAGCGCCAGGCCGAAATCGCCGTCGAGCGAGCGCTCGTGGAACTCGTCGAAGAGCACCGCCGAGACACCCGGTAACTCGGGGTCGTCGAGAAGCATCCGCGCGAGCACGCCTTCGGTGACGACGAGGATTTTCGTCCGCGCCGAAGTGCGGTTTTCCATGCGCATGGCGTAGCCGACGGTGTCGCCGGGCTCCTCGCCGAGCAACTCGGCCATGCGCCGCGCCGCAGCGCGGGCGGCAAGCCGGCGCGGCTCGAGCAGGATGATCTTGCCGGTGCCAAGCCAAGGCGCGTCGAGCAGCGCCAGCGGCACCAGCGTCGTCTTGCCAGCACCCGGCGGCGCCACCAGCACTGCGCTGTTGCCGCGACCAAGCGCTTCGCTCAACGCCGGTAGGACGGCGGAAACCGGAAGTTCTGGCAGAGGTTTTCTGGTCATCGTCCCACGGACGTGTTCATCCAATCGCGGCACATAAGCAGCGTCCGCATATCAGCGGCGATGGCTGCCGCGCAACTGATCGAGCTGGCTGGATCAAAGCCGGGTCCGCGAAAACGGGTTCCAGCGCACCGTGCCCAGCCTCGCCTCCTCGCGCACCATGGTCAGCAGGCCGGAACCGCCGACGACCGCGAGGCCGACCAGCGACAGAAAATCCGGATATTCCTGGAAGAACAGCGCGCCGAGGATGACCGCCCAGACGATCTGCGAATAATGCGTTGGCGCGACCCGGTTGGCCGGGGCGTATTTCATGGCCAGCAACTGCAGCAATTGTCCGCCGGCGGTAAAGGCGCCGGCCATCACCAGCCACACCAACTGTCTTCCATCCGGAATGGTGAACGAGGTGGCGGCGGCACCGATACCGTTGAACAGCAACCCATAGCCGATCAATACGCCCAGCATGGTCGTGCGCTTTTCCTGCTGGGCGAGCGAGCGCATCAGGATGACGCTGGTGGCGGCGAGGAAGGCGATGGTGAAGGCGGCTAGATGGCCGAGATGCAGTTCGCGAAAACCCGGCCTGACGACCAGCATGACACCGGCAAAGCCGGCGACGACCGCCAGCCATCGCCACGGGCCGACCTTCTCTTTCAGGATCAGCGTGGAAAGAATTGTGACGAACAGCGGCGCCAGGAAGATCAGCGCATAGACTTCGGCCAGCGGGATGGTGGTGAAGGCATAGACGCTGAGCACGCCGGACGCGATGCCCGCCCAGGCGCGCGCCTGCACCGCCCAGGGCCGTTTGGTGCGCCAGAAATCGCGCCAGCGTTCGCCGTTCGGCCGGGTGAAGAGCAGGAAACAGCCGGAAAACAGCGTCGAGAAGAAGCCGATCTCGAACACCGTGAACTGCCCACCCAGACTTTTGACAACGGCATCGCTGCACGAATAGCTTGCATAGGCGATGAGGGCGAGCAGGATTCCGTTCGTCACGATTTTCCATTTCCGGGGAGAGCAGTGTGAAGGTACTGGCGCTCGGTGCGCATCCTGACGACATCGAGATTTTCATGTTCGGTACGATGGCCGCCTATGCCACGCAAGGCGCAGAACTGATTTTTGCCATAGCCACGGACGGCGCCAAGGGCGGCAAAGGCGCTCCCGGCTCACTCGTCCGCGCGCGCCGTGAAGAGGCGACCGCGGCGGCAGCCTTGCTTGGCGTGACGCCGCACTTTCTCGACTTTCCGGACGGCGAACTGGTTGCGGATTCGGCATTGATCGGCGCTCTCAAGGCGCTGATCGGCGCGGTGCAACCAAACCTGGCGATCACCCATGCGCCGAACGACTATCATGGCGACCATCGCGCGCTGTCGGATGGCGTGCGCATCGCGACGTCTTTCGCGGTGCCGGTGCTGCATGCCGACACGCTCGGCGGCACCGGTTTTTCGCCGACGCACTATGTCGATATCTCCACCCATTTCGATCTCAAGGCGAAGGCGATCCGGGCGCACCAGTCGCAGGATCCCGAGCGCTTCGTCGATGCGGCGCGCGTGCAGAACGCCTTTCGTGCCGGCCAATGCAATGGCGCGGCAGGCTCTTTTGCGGAAGCTTTTCGCTTCGAACCGGTGTTCCCCTTCGCCGACATCCGTGCCCTGTTGCCGCCGGCACCGCCGGTCCGGACGGTGATGGTCAGCACCAAAACGGTCACGTGATCGGTTCGCAAGCGCGCCGAGACCTCTGACCGACCCTTCGATTCTCATCGAACCCTGCCTTGTAAAACTTAGGCTTTTTCCGGTCGGCAGCCGGCCTCGCCGTATCATGTTGCGGTGCAGCGACGAATTCGCTTGCGTTGTTTAGTAAAAATTGCATCACTAAACAAATTACTAAACATCTGCCGCGCCGCTGCGTCGCCATGTTTGGGCCCCGGAGGAGAGGGGTTGAAGGCTCTTGAAACCGTCATCCGGACGCGTTTCGCAAATGGGAGGAAGGCATGAAATCGACTTTGAAACTGGCGTTGGGACTGGCCTCGGCGATGTCTGCCTCGGCGGGCTTTTCGAACGCCGCGCATGCAGAAGATCTGACGCTTTGCTGGGCCGCCTGGGATCCGGCAAACGCACTTGTGGAACTGTCCAAGGACTTTACCAAGGAAACCGGCATCGGCATGAAGTTCGAATTCGTGCCATGGACCAACTATGCCGACCGCTTCCTCAACGAACTGAATTCGCACGGCAAATTGTGCGACCTGATCATCGGCGACAGCCAGTGGATCGGCGGCTCGGCCGAGAACGGCCACTACGTCAAGCTGAACGACTTCTTCGACAAGGAGAAGATCAGCATGGACGACTTCGTGCCGGCCACCGTCGTCGGCTATTCGGAATGGCCGAAGAACACGCCGAACTACTGGGCGCTGCCGGCCATGGGCGACGTCGTCGGCTGGACTTATCGCAAGGACTGGTTCTCCAAGCCGGAACTGCAGAAGGAATTCAAGGAAAAGTATGGCTGGGATCTCGGCCCGCCGACGACCTTCGACCAGCTGAAGCAGATCGCCGAATTCTTCCAGAAGCGCGAGATCGACGGCAAGACCGTCTATGGCGCCTCGATCTATACCGAGCGCGGCTCCGAAGGCATCACCATGGGCGCCATGGACGTGCTCTACAGCTTCGGTTTCAAATACGAGAACCCCGACAAGCCCTACGAGATGGAAGGCTTCGTCAACTCCGACAAATCGGTCAAGGGCCTGGAATTCTACAAGGCGCTTTATGACTGCTGCACCCCTCCCGGCGCTTCGAACAGCTACATGGGCGAAGGCGTCGATGCCTTCAAATCAGGCCAGGTGGCGATGCACATGAACTTTGCGTTCACGTGGCCGGGCCTGCAGAAGGACGAGAATGTCGGCGGCGACAAGATCGGCTATTTCGTCAATCCCAAGGGTCCCGATGGCGACCAGTTCGCCCAGCTCGGCGGCCAGGGCATCTCGGTGGTGTCCTATTCCGACAAGCAGGAATCGGCGCTCAAATACATCAAGTGGTTCGCCAACAAGGACGTGCAGGCCAAGTGGTGGTCGCTGGGTGGCTATTCCTGCCTCAACGCGGTCGTCAAGGACCCGGCCTTCCCGGCCAGCCAGCCCTACGCGCAGACCTTCCTCGACTCGATGGCCATCGTGAAGGACTTCTGGGCCGAGCCTAGCTACGCGCCGCTGCTGCAAGCGTCACAGAAGCGCTTCCACGACTATGTCGTTGCCGGCCAGGGTTCGGCCAAGGATGCGCTTGATGGCCTGGTCAAGGACTGGACGCAGGTGTTCCAGGACGACGGCAAAATGTAACGGCTCCTCCCGAGCCTGACCCGAGCGTCCCGTGCCACCCTTGGCACGGGACGCAGTTCAGATAAATTCCATTGTCGAGACTTGACGTGACCGAAGCAGGACTCACCATGCTCAATCGGACTGCGGACAGCGTTGCCCGGGCGACCCCGGAGCCGTTGGCGCGCAAGGTCCGCGGCATCAGCGACAAGGGCCTCGCCTGGCTGTTCATCTCGCCGACGATGCTTTTGCTTCTGGCCATCAACATCTTCCCGCTGTTCTGGGCGATCTATCTGTCCTTCACCAACTATCGCGCCAACCGCCCCAACGAGATGGTGAAAAACCTCGGCTTTGCCAACTATCAGCGCATCCTTGGCGACAAGGACATCTGGATCGCCATGCAGACGACGGCGCATTTCGTCTTCTGGACCATCCTGCTGCAGACGGTAATCGGCTTCACACTGGCCTGGCTGATCGACCGCAAGTTCCGCGGCCACGCCTTCTGGACCACCATCATCCTGGTGCCGATGATGCTTTCCCCGGCGGTGGTCGGCAATTTCTGGCGCTTCCTCTACGAGCCGCAGATCGGCCTGTTCGCCTACGCCGTGTCGTTTGTATCAGGCATTCCGCCGACAGAGATCAGCATGCTCTCCAACGTATCGCTGGCGCCGTGGTCGATCGTCATCGTCGACACCTGGATGTGGACGCCCTACGTGATGCTGATCTGCCTCGCGGGCCTACGCTCCATCCCCGAATACATCTATGAGGCGGCCGAGGTCGACCGCGCCTCCAACTGGCGGCAGTTCTGGTCGATCACGCTGCCGATGGCGCTGCCCTTCATCATGCTGGCGGTGCTGTTTCGCGGCATCGAGAACTTCAAGATGTTCGACATGGTCAACCTGCTCACCGGCGGCGGGCCGGGTTCGACCACCGAGGTCGCCTCGATCACGCTGAAGCGGCAAGCCTTCGAAAGCTGGCGCACGGGCTATTCCTCGGCCTTCGCCATCATCCTGTTCGTCGCGGTGTTCGGCCTCGCCAACATCTACGTCAAGGCGCTCAACAAGGTGAAGCAGAGATGAGCCTGACATCAGCCCATTCGGTCGTCGCGCCTAGCGCAAATTCGAAGCGGATCGCCGGCGCCATCATCGTCGCCTACGCGCTGATCTCGATCGTGCCGCTGCTGTGGATCTTTGCCACCAGCTTCAAGACGCCGCCGGATTCGATCGCCTATCCGCCAAAAATCCTGTTTCAGCCGAGTCTCGAAGGCTACTGCAACCTGTTCACGACGCGGACGCGGCAGACGCCGGAATACATCAACTCGCTCGGACCGGCGACCGGTTTCTGCGACGAGACCACGCGCAAGCGCAACATGGTGATCGCCGGTCCGTCCAACTTCCTGCCGCGCTTCCTCAACTCGTTGATCATCGCTTTCGGCTCGACCTTCTGCGCAGTCTTTCTCGGCACGCTGTCGGCCTATGGCTTCTCGCGCTTCAAGGTGCCGCTGGCCGATGACCTTCTGTTCTTCATCCTGTCGACGCGCTTCATGCCGCCGATCGCGGTCGCCATCCCGATCTATCTGATGTACCGCGAGCTCGGCCTGTCGGACACGGCACTCGGCATGATCCTGCTCTACACGGCGGTCAACGTGTCGCTGGCGGTGTGGCTGCTGAAAGGCTTCATCGACGAAATCCCGCGCGAATATGAAGAGGCGGCGATGATCGACGGCTACACGCGGCTGCAGGCCTTCTGGCGCACCGTTTTGCCGCAGGCGACAACCGGCATTGCCGCAACCGCCATCTTCTGCCTGATCTTTGCCTGGAACGAATATGCCTTCGCCGCGCTGCTCACCTCCGGCACCGCACAGACAGCGCCGCCCTTCATCCCGACCATCATCGGCGAAGGCGGCCAGGACTGGCCGGCGGTGGCGGCCGGTACGACGATCTTCCTGGTGCCGATCCTGGTCTTCACCATCCTGTTGCGCAAACAGCTGCTGCGCGGCATCACCTTCGGCGCGGTGCGCAAATGACAATGATCAAGCCAGTAAAACGCAAATCGCGCTGGCCGGTGTGGGCCAGGCGCGGCCTCATGGAAAACATTGCGACGGCGCTGATCGCCATCGGTTTCCTGATGCTGTTCCAGCCCTTCGCGCTGTCGCTCTACACCTATTCCTTCATCACCATGCTCGCCGGCACCGTGATGTTCATCATCGTATCGAAGTTCCCGGAGTAGACGATGGCTGAGATCAGGGTTCAGCATCTGAGAAAAGCCTTCGGCGATTTCGTCGCCGTGCAGGACTCCAACTTCGTCGTCGAGGATGGCGAGTTCTTTGTCATGCTGGGGCCGTCGGGCTGCGGCAAGACGACGACGCTCAGGATGATCGCCGGGCTCGAACTGCCGACCGGCGGCGAGATCCTGCTTGGCGGCGACGACGTCACCATGCTGCGGGCCCGCGAGCGCGACATCGCCTTCGTGTTCCAGCTGTTTGCGCTCTATCCGCACATGAATGTGCGCAAGAACATCGGCTTTCCGCTGCTGGCGCAAGGCATGCCGTCGGCCGAAATCCGCCAACGGGTCGAGGAGACAGCAAAACTGTTGCGCATCGACCATCTGCTCAACAAGTCCGTCTCCGGCCTTGCCGGTGGCGATCGCCAGCGCGTGGCGCTCGGACGAGCCATCGTGCGGCGGCCAAAATGCTTCCTGATGGACGAGCCGCTCGGCACGCTCGACACCGAATTCCGCGATTTGATGGTGCATGAGCTGCGCGAGCTGCACAATCGCATCCACGCCACCACGGTCTACGTCACCCATGACCAGATGGAAGCGATGTCGATGGCCGACAAGATCGCGGTGATGAACCACGGCGTCATCGAGCAGTTCGGCACGCCGCGTGAGATCTACGACCGGCCGGCAACCATGTTCGTCGCCGACTTCATCGGCTCGCCGCCGATGAATTTTTTGGGCTTCGGCGGCGGATTGGCCAAGGGCGCCACGGAGGTCGTCGTCCAGGGCGCCAAAGTGGCGGTGCCAGAGGTGCGCGAGGATATCGCACCTAGCGACATGGCGCTTGGCATCAGGCCCGAACACATCCGCTTCGACGACGCCTCGAAACTGCGCGGCGCCATCTACGGCACCGAATATCTCGGCACCACGCAGATCGTCGCGGTGGAGACGGCAGACGGCATCATCAAGGCACGGGTGCCAGCCGAAATCCGGCTCGCGGCGGGCGATCATGTCGGCCTGACGCTGAGCAGCGCGCGGCTGTCGCTGTTCGAAAAGGGATCCGGCCGCGCCGTGCGCACCGCGATCCATGATTCAGCCTCTCAAGGGAGAGCGCAGCATGGCTGACGTGCACATCAGAAGCGTGAGCAAAAGCTTTGGCGAGCAGGTCGCCGTGGACAATCTCGACCTGCACATCGCCGATGGCGAATTCGTCGTGCTGCTCGGACCGACAGGCGCCGGCAAAACGACGACGCTGCGGCTGATCGCCGGGCTGGAACGGCCGGACGGCGGCACCATCCATATCGGCGGCCACAATGCCACGACGCTGTCGCCGGCCGAACGCGACACCGCTTTCGTGTTCCAGCAATATTCGCTCTATCCGCACCTCTCGGTGTTCGACAACCTCGCCTTTCCGCTGCGCTCGCCAGCGCGAAAAATGCCGGAGGAGCAGATCCGCCGCCGTGTCGAGGATGTCGCCAAGATGGTGCGCATCCACCACAAGCTCGGCAACCGCTCGACCAAACTGTCGGGCGGCGAGATGCAGCGCGTCGCCATCGGCCGCGCGCTGGTGCGCAAGCCGTCGATCTATCTGATGGACGAGCCGCTGTCGTCGCTCGACGCCAAGCTGCGCGCCGATCTCAGGCTCGAACTGAAGCGCATCCAGACCGAGCTTGGCGCCACCATGCTCTATGTCACGCACGACCAGATCGAGGCGATGACGATGGCCGACCGCATCGGCATCCTCAATGACGGCGTGCTGGTGCAGATCGGCACGCCGCGAAATATCTATTCGGAGCCGGCGAACCTTCATGTCGCGGCACGGCTCGGCCAACCGGCGATCAATCTGCTGCCGGCCGGCCTGCTACCGGATGGCGGCACGCCGGCGGGAACCAAGACCATTGGCGCGCGCACCGAACATCTGTCGATCGAGAAGGCGGCGAATGGCCATTCTGATGGCGTCGTCGACTGGGTCGAGCATCTGGGCGACCAGAACCACCTGCATGTGACGGTGGGGAGCAAGAAACTGGTGACGCTGACCGATCCCGATACGGATCTGGCGCAAGGCGACAGGGTGATGATCCGCTACCGCTCGCCGCTGTATTTCGGTGCGGATGGGCAACGGCTGATGTGAGTGGTTTGCGGGTGTTGTCGCATGGGCAATGCCGGATTCTGACTGACGATTGCGGGACTGGACGAATTCGATGAAGCATTTTTTCAATCGCAAGGAAACGATCGTCACCGAGGCGCTGGATGGCTTTCTCGGCACGATCGGCGCCGGTGACCTTGCCCGCCTGGACGGCTATCCCGAAGTCAAGGTCGTGCTGCGCGCCGACTGGGACAAGTCAAAAGTCAGCGTCGTTTCCGGCGGCGGCGCCGGGCACGAACCGTCACACGCCGGCTTCGTCGGCAAGGGCATGCTGACGGCGGCGGTTTCAGGCGAAATCTTTGCCTCGCCGAGCGTGAAAGCGGTGCTGGAGGCCATTCGCGCAGTCACCGGTCCCGCCGGATGCCTGCTGATCGTCAAGAACTATACCGGAGATCGCCTGAACTTCGGACTGGCGGCCGAGAAAGCGCGCGCTGAAGGCCTTCGCGTCGAAATGGTGATCGTCGCCGACGACATCGCCTTGCCCGACATTGCCCAGCCGCGCGGCGTCGCCGGTACCTTGTTCGTGCACAAGATCGCCGGTTATCTGTCGGAGACCGGCCAAGACCTCGCGGCGATTGCCGCAGCGGCACGCGCTGCCGCGGCGGACATCGTTTCCCTCGGCCTTTCGCTGTCGTCCTGCTCGATCCCCGGTCAGCCGCACGAAGAGAGATTTGGCGACAATGACGGTGAGCTCGGCCTCGGCATTCATGGCGAACCGGGGGTTGAGCGGATCGCAGTGCAAAGCGCCGACAGGCTTGTCGCGATCATGCTGGAGCGCCTCGCCGCGCGGCTCGATCCGGCCAGCGACTATGCCTTGCTGATCAACAATCTCGGCGCCGTGCCGCCGCTTGAAATGTCGCTTCTCGCCAATGCGGTGCTGGTGTCGCCGCTGGCCAGGACGGTGACGCTGACGATCGGACCCGGGCCGCTGATGACGGCGCTCAACATGAACGGATTCTCCTTGTCGCTGATCCGGCTCGATGCAGCGCGCGAAGTCGCCTTGCGCGCGCCTGTCGGCCCGCATGCCTGGATGCCGGCAAAGCCTGTTCTTCCGCTGATCGTGGTGCCGGCGGCGAAGCCGGTCGCTCAAGTCGGGGCAAAAAAGGCCAGCGCGGATGCCCGCACAAGACGCCTTGTCGTCACGATCTGCGAAAGGCTGATCTCGCTCGAAGAGACGTTGAACGCGCTGGATGCCAAGTCGGGAGACGGCGATACCGGATCGACGGTGGCGACCGGCGCGCGCAGCGTCCTCGACAAGGTTGACACGCTGCCGCTTGCCGACCCAGCCGCCACGCTCGCCGCGCTGGGCGACATCTTGAGCGCGTCCATGGGTGGCTCCAGCGGGGTGCTGTTGTCGATCTTCTTCACGGCGGCGGCGCAAGCACTGGATGGCGGCGCAGCGCTGCCTAGGGCGTTGCTTGCGGGGCTTGAACGGATGACCTTCTACGGTGGCGCAAGGCTTGGCGACCGCACCATGATCGATGCCCTGGAGCCTGCCCTGAAAGCGCTCGACGCCGGTGGCCTGGAAGGCGCTGTCGCGGCGGCTCGCCAGGGCGCCGAAGCCACCGCCGCCATGCGCAAGGCAAAGGCCGGGCGGTCCGCCTATATCGGCAGCCAGCTTTATGGCGTTGTCGACCCCGGCGCCTGTGCCGTGGCCGAAGTCTTCGCGGCCGTCTCCGCATTGTACGAAGCGGCCTGACGGGGGGACTATGCTTGGATCGACGGAAAGGGCACCTTCCCACACTGCCGAAAGGGCAGGAATCAAGGGCACAGGTGACATGACATTGGACCTTTCCAGGCTGGTTGTGGTCGCAGCGGACACGATCGCGGTACATGCCGACGAACTGACCGCGCTCGACCAGGCGATCGGCGACGGCGACCATGGGCTGAACATGAAGCGCGGCTTCGAGGCGCTGCGCACCGAGGCCGACGCGTTCGCGGCAAAACCATTGCCGGAAGCGCTGAAGGCGATCGGCACCAAGCTGGTGATGACCGTCGGCGGCGCCTCGGGGCCCTTGTTCGGCACGCTGTTCATGGCGCTTGGCAAGGAGATTTCGGCTGCGCCGGATCGCGCCAATCTGACGGCTGCCTTCGGCAAGGCAATCGAAGCCGTGGCGGCCAGGGGCAAATCGCAGGTCGGGCAGAAGACCATGCTCGATGTGCTGCAGCCGGTGCATGAGGCGCTATTACAAGGGAAGACGGCTGTCGAGATCGTCGACATCGCCGATCGGGCCGCCGAGGCCACCGTGCCGATGAAGGCCTTGCGCGGGCGCGCCTCGTTCCTCGGCGACCGCTCGGTCGGTCATATGGACGCCGGCGGGCGCTCGACGGCGCTGCTGGTGCGGGCTGTCGCGACAAGCATCGAGGGGCACGCATGAGCAATGTCGGCATCGTCATCGTATCGCATTCACCGCTGGTCGCCGAAGGCACGGCGGACATGGTGCGCCAGATGGTCGGCGACGAAGTGCCGCTTGCATGGTGCGGCGGAAACGGCCATGGCGGGCTGGGGACAAGTGTCGAAGCGATCATGGGCGCCATCGACAAGGCCTGGTCGGAGGCAGGGGTGGCCATCCTCGTCGATCTCGGCGGCGCCGAGACCAACTCGGAGATGGCGGTCGAGATGATCGGCGAGCCGCGCGCGCAGAAGATCATCGTCTGCAATGCGCCGATCGTCGAGGGCGCGGTGATGGCGGCGACGGAGTCCTCCGGCGGCGCCTCGCTCAGGGAAGTGGTGGCGACGGCGCACGAATTGTCGCCGTCGTGAATGAACAGGAATTTTGACAGCATGTCCGCATCTGCCGAAGCCACTGTCCTGATCACCCACGAGGTGGGTCTGCACGCGCGCCCTTCGGTGAAGTTCACCAAGCTCGCCAAGACGTTTTCGGCCGAGGTCGAAGTGGCGCTCGCCGCCAACGGGCCGTGGTTCGACGCCAAGAGCATCGTCAAGGTGATGGCGGCCAAGGCGCCGAAAGGTACGCTGCTGCACATCAGGGCCAAGGGCGTCGGCGCCGGCGAGGCGGTCGGTGCGCTGGTCGAACTGGTGCGGCGCGACTTCGACGAGGACGCGGACCATGTCCGAACCGCTTAGGCTGCAAGGCATCTCGGCCTCGGCCGGCTATGCCGAAGGGCCTTTGTTCGATCTCGACCGGGCCACCGCGCCATACGCCGGCAAGGCGACCGCGGCGGAAGAAAAGGCCGCGCTCGAGACCGCGATCGGCGTTGCGACGGGTCGGCTTGCCGCCTTGATCGAAGCAAGCGAAGGCGATGCCGCCGACATTCTCGAATTCCAGCTCGCCATGCTGGAGGACGATGCGCTGATCGGCCCGGCTTTTGCTGCGATCTTGTCCGGTATGCCAGCGGATATGGCGTGGCGGCAGGCGCTCGACGCCGAGATTGCCGGCTATGAAACGTCGGACCAGGACTATTTCCGGGCCCGCGCGGCCGACATGCGCGACATCAGGGACCAGGTGCTGCGCGCGCTGACCGAGGACGGCGATATTGCCGTGCCGGCCGGCGCCATCTTCTACGGCGACGACATCGCGCCGACGCGCTTTCTGGAAACCGACTGGAGTTCAGGCGGCGGCATCGCATTGAAGGCCGGCAGCACGGCCAGCCATGTCGCCATGCTGGCACGCTCGCGCGGCGTGCCGATGGTTGTGGGACTCGGTGCTTCGCCGGCTCATCTTGCCGGGATAGCCCTGCTCGATGCCGAGCATGGCGGCATCATGCTTTCGCCGTCCAAGGCCGAGATCGAGGCGTTCCGCCGCTCGTCATCGTCCTTCGCGGCGCGCCGCGACCGAGCGGAGACCTATCTGGCAAAGCCGGCGGTGACGAAAGCCGGGACAGCGGTGCGGGTGCAGGTCAACATCGCCGATCCATCCGATGTCGACGGCATCGATATTTCGACCTGCGACGGTGTCGGGCTGATGCGCACCGAATTCCTGTTCGGCAAAACGCTGCCGGACGAGGAAACGCAATATCGCGCCTATCGCAAAGTGCTGGAATGGGCCGGCGACAAGCCAGCGACCATCCGCACCGTCGATGCCGGCGGTGACAAGCCGGTGCCCGGTTTCACGGTGGAGGAGACCAATCCGTTCCTCGGTTTGCGCGGCATCAGGCTGTCGCTGGCGCGGCCGGAGATCTTTCGGGTGCAGATCCGGGCATTGCTGCGCGCCGCCGTCCACGGCAATCTGAAGGTGATGTTCCCGATGATCACCATTGCTGACGAATATGCGCGTGCCGCCGCGCTTTTCGCGGAAGAGCAGGCCGGGCTCGCCGCGCGCGGTATCGCGCAAAAGATGCCGCCACTCGGCATCATGGTGGAAGTGCCGTCGGTGGCTATCGCGCCGGAGGCGTTTGCCGATGTTGCCTTCTTCTCGATCGGCTCCAACGACTTGACCCAATATGTGATGGCGGCTGCCCGCGACAATGCCGCGGTCGCGCATCTGAATTCGGTCCGGCATCCGGCCGTGCTTCGGCTGATCGCTTCAGTCGCCGCGTTCGGGAGCTCGCACGGAGTTCCGGTCAGCCTGTGCGGTGATGCCGGCGGCGATCCGGCGTCGATACCGGTGCTGCTCGAAGCCGGCCTGCGTGATCTCTCCGTCGTGCCCGCACAGCTCGCCATGGCCAAGGCGGCCATCGCGGACGCCGCGATCTAGGCGCCGGCATGGTCGAAAAAATCCCCGAACCCGGTTCCGAAGCGGCGATCCGCGCCTACAAGACGATCCTGTCGCAGGTCATCGACCAACGCCCGTCCGGCATGCGCCAGCGCCTTGCCGATGCGCTGGGAAAACACCGCAGCTTCGTCACCCAAATTTCCAGCCCGACCTATTCGGTGCCAATCCCGTCCAAACATTTGCCGGCTATCTTTTCGGTCTGCCATTTCAGCCCAGCCGAGCGCGATCATTTCCTCGCCGCCTATCATCAGGCGCATCCGGGAAAGATGTCGGTGGCATCAGGCTTGCGAAAGACGCGGCATGTCTCGCTGATCGTTCCCGACTTCGGCGACGACAAGCAGAATGCCGCGCTCGACCGGGCGGTCAATGATTTCATCCAGAAGATCACCAGCATCACCGGCAAAGGTGGCGGCTGATCGTCTCATGCGCATTTGTGTCGGGAGGACACCATGAAGAAATTCCTGAATTCGGTGGAGACGGTGCTGACCGAAAGCCTCGATGGCTTCGTCGCCGCCCACGCCGATATTCTCGTGCTTGGCGACGAGCACAAATTCGTCCGCCGCACGGATCTGAAGCCGGGCAAGGTGGCGCTGATCTCGGGCGGCGGCTCCGGCCATGAGCCGCTGCATGGCGGTCTGGTCGGGTACGGCATGCTGGACGCCGCCTGCCCCGGCCAGGTGTTCACCTCGCCGACGCCGGACCAGATGCTGGCGGCGGCAGAGGCCGTCAACACCGGCGCCGGCTGCCTGTTCATCGTCAAGAACTACGAAGGCGATGTGATGAATTTCGAGATGGCCGCCGAAATGTCGGAGGGCATTCTGCAAATCGTCACCAATGACGATGTCGCGGTCGAGAACTCGTCCTATACCACCGGCCGGCGCGGCGTCGCCGGCACGCTGGTGGTCGAGAAGATCGTCGGCGCCGCGGCCGAGCAAGGCATGGCACTGGAGCCCTTGAAGGCGCTGGGCGAGCGCGTCAACAACGCGACGCGCTCGATGGGCGTGGCGCTGACCAGTTGCACGGTGCCTGCGGCGGGCAAGCCGACCTTCGCCATCGGCGACGGCGAAATGGAATTCGGCGTCGGCATTCATGGCGAGCCGGGCCGCCGGCGCGACACATTGAAGAGCGCTGATGCCATTGCCGAAGAAATCTGTGCCGCGATCCTGGGCGATCTCGGCAATGCCGCGAAAGGCCCGGCGCTGCTGTTCGTCAACGGCTTCGGCGGCACACCGCTGATGGAACTTTACCTGATGTACAACAGCGCCCGCAAAATCTTCGAGACGCACGGGGTGAAGGTCACCCGCTCACTGGTCGGGTCCTATGTGACGTCGCTAGACATGGCCGGCTGCTCGATCACGCTGACCATGCTCGACGCGGAAACGACGGCCCTGTGGGATGCGCCCGTGCATACGGCAGCGCTGCGCTGGGGCATGTAACCGGGAGGCTAGCGCCGACCGACTATCGTCGGTCAGCCTGCGGGGCCTGATGGACCCCCACCCGCTGTAACGCCGGACAATTTTCCGGCTTTGCGCAGGACAGGCGCCTCATATTTCTTCTTGATCATATCAATGCCCCTTGTTTTGCAACGGGGAGTGTAAGAATGGGCCCGTTAAAGTCAATTCAGGCGCACTGGCTTCCGCCGTGCTTTTCTGCGACCATCTTTCGATAATCCCTTTAATCCGTACCGCTGCCCGGGTTCATGCTGCCACCACTTACGCCTGCCGAAGAAAAGCTGCTGCTGAACTATGCGGACCCCGAGGCGCCGTTGGCCGGAGGCGACCTCGCGGCAAAAACCCTGTCGGCCCTGCTGGCCAATGCCGAATTCCACGGCATCCTGCCGATCATGCTGCGCAAGCTGCAGGAGCGTGGCGACGCCCATCTGCCTCAGGACGCCGGATTGATGGAGACGCTGTCCGACCTGCGCCGGAAGTCGACGCTGGTCACCGGCCAGTCGATGCTGCTGCAATACCATGGCGACCGCATCATGAAGGCGCTCGCCGCAGGTGGCATTGCGGCACGCATCGTCAAGGGCCCGGTCTTTGCACGGACGCTGTACAGGCACGTCGCCGACAGGCCCTTCACCGACATCGACATCCTCGTCGACCCGGCGCATCTGCCCGACGCCAACCGGGTGATTGCGGCATGCGGTTTCGAGCTTGGCAGCGACGAAGCAGAATCCAACGACCTGCAGGAGTTCAAATGGCTCGAGAAGGAGAATCCGAGCCTGATGATCGAGCTGCATGGCAATCTGGTGCATGATTCCGGCATGCGGCGGCGATTGTCGCTGGGTTTCAAGGAATTGCGCGTGATCGACGGCGAGGCAACCGACACGCCGGCCGCCATGCTGACCATCGCCATCGTCCATGCCGCCGGCGGGCACAAATTCCACCGGCTGCAGCTGTGCGTCGACGTGCTGCAGGGCGTGCGTGCCCTGCGATCGCCGGACGCGGAAGCGAGCCTGCTCGAGGCAGCGCGGATGACCGGCATCGAGCTCGAACTGGCAACCGTGCTCAACGTCACCGGCCGGCTGTTCGATGAAAGACGTGCACTCGACATTGCCGATCGGATCAAGCCCGATCTGGGTATCCGGCTCGCCAGGCGGCTGATCACCCGGGATACGCTGCTTGGCGTCAATTCCAGGGACAAGATGCGCTCGCGCCTGCGCCGCGACGCCTTTCGCTGGATCCAGAGACTTGCCAAAGCCAAGCCGCACTTTGCATGAGCCCGGACAAGCCGATTTCGGCGGTTTTCATTCTCGAAATCACAGCCGTCACCGGACCAATGCTGGCCGGTTGGGTGGAGAAAGGCCATCGCATCGCCGCCATCATTGTGCCTGCGCCGCGCCGGAACAAGCGCTTCAGCGTTGGCACCTGGCGGCGGCGCCTGAGGCGCAAACTTGCGCTCAGGAGCAATCTCGGCGGCACACAAGTCCAGTTGATCGAGTTCGGCCGGCCGCATGACTGGGACGCGCTTGCCCGGCAACTTGCCGGTGTCGGGGCCGACGTTCTTGTCTGCTTCGGCTTCAGCGCCCTCATACCGGATACTGTGCTGAACCTGTTTTCCAAGGGCGGACTGAACCTGCATCCGGCGCTGCTGCCGCATTACAAGGGGCCGCATCCGATCCACCGGCTCATCATCGACGGGCAGCATGAAACCCATGGCGGCGTGACGCTGCACAAGATGACGTCAGGCTTCGACGAAGGCGACATCCTGGCCCAGATTGCCTTTTCCAGCCAGGATTGGAGTTCCGCGGCAACTGTCTCGCGGGCACTGGCGAGCGCAATGAAGACGCTGGTGACGGAGTTCGCGCCCGAACATTGCACGGGCGCGCTGATCGGCAAGCCGCAGCCGACGGGGGATTTCACCTGGGCGCAACTCGCCCGCGCGCCGCTCGTCATCGACAACAAATGGTCGAGCGACCATGTCGCGCGCGTGTGGCGTGTTGCCGGACGCAATGTTGCCATCCACGTGCTGGTGAATGGCAGGCTGGTGCGGCTGGCGCAGCCGATCCGTCGGCTTGGGCCGGCGACAGGCGAGGCGCCGGTCAGACACTGGGGATGGGTCGTATTCGATTGCGCCGACGGTCGCTTTGCCCACCTCGTCTACAATGGTTTCTCCAAGCTGCTGGTGCAATCGCAGCGCATAGTGAGCCGGCTTCGCACCTGACGCTGACCCTTCGAAGAGCGGTGCAGAGAAGATTGAGACCGCTTAGCGCTATTCCGCCAATGCCGCGCGGATCAGCGGCGCGGCGTCGGCCGGCGTGGCCCCGACTTGCAGCGTAAAGGTTGGAACGGCCAGAACCAATTTGGTGATCGTCGCCATCCGGCGCTTCTGCAGCGGCAACAGGCCGGTCATGCCAGTCCTGACATTGTCCGCGGCCAGCGCCACCATTGCGTCGGTTTTGGCCATGGCGACCAGCCGGTTCTGGCCATCGGCCGAGCGGGCGAGATGGAAGAGTGCCGCGACCGGCCTGGGCCCCGTGTCCTCGACGCGTATGATCTCGCGCAGGCGTTCGAGCGAGACGGCCTGCTCGCCATTGCGATCCCAGGAGAGGCCGAGACATGGCTGGACGAGCGGGATCATCTCGGCGGTTTTGCGATGGATCTTGGCAGCCCGCGGCAGGCCCCATGCGAGAGCCTTGCCCGAAGCGAGGTTGAGGACCATGGCATCGTCCGAACAGAGGCCGAACCCTTGCGAGGCCAGCGCCAGCGACGTCGTGCTTTTGCCGGTGCCGCTCGGCGCATGGATCAGTACAAGAGCATCGCTGCCTGGCAGCGTCAGCCCGGCGGTGTGCAGCATATGCTGGCCGCCGGCATCGAGTGCGGCATCGAGCACCAGCATCCACAGCGTCCAGACAATCTTCGTATCCGGGCGGACGTAGATCCTGGCCCAGCCTTCGCCGGCATGGATCGAGCATGTCTGGCTGCCGGGGAAAATCAGATGGATGACGGCGCCATTGTCGATCATCCGGCAATGGCCGTCCTCGGGCACCTCGCCATCGAAAGCGAGCGAGCCATCCGGCGATTCCGGCAAGGATTCTGTCTCGCCGATATCTATGCGAAAGCTCGGCTCGGCCGTTTCGCTGACGCGCAGGCTGGCAACCATTTTGTCGAAATCCCGCCAAAGATCGGGGCTTTCGGCGGTGATGCCGATGACCTGTCCGTTGAGGGCATAGCGGCCTGAGGCGGCGGGTCTGGTCAAGCGGCGTGCGCCTTTCCGGCGTCGGCATGGTGGCGATAGATTTCCACCATGCCGGGAAGGCTGTCGCTGACCACCGGCCGGCCGTCGAGGCAGACCCAGCAATGCGCCGCAATGCGCGGTGCATGCATCGACTTCGGATCAACGCCGAAGCGCAAATCCGGATCGAAGCCGGCAAAGCGCAGGAAGCGATGCGCCAGCAAGCCTTCCCGCAGGCACCGGCGGTCGCGCATCAGCCATGGATGCCGGACCGTACGGTTGACGCTGGCGACGATGTAGGCGGACGGCAGACCGCGATAGGGTGTCGACGAGGAGAGCGGCGCCCATTTGAGCACGGCTTCGAAATTGCGGTGGCCGATCAGGACCGGCATCAGCCGGGCGCTTGCCCACAAATGACCGCGAAACAACGCGCGCAACAAGGGACCGTCCGCCATCATGCGCCCGGGTCGGCGAGGATACCTTCCGAGACAAGCTCGGCCGCCAGTTCTGCCATGTCCTGATCGAGCGTGCCCTTGTCGATCTCGAACTCGTCGGCGAGCAGGGCGACAATCTGGTCGAGGCTGCGGTCGCCGTCCACCTTGTCGAGGAAGGCCTCGGTCGTGCTGTTGCAGGTGTAGAGCTGGCCGCTACGCGCCAGAAGCACCACGGCGCCGTCGCCGACATGCTGGACCGAGGCGTCGTCCACCAGCCGCAGAACCGTCTCAGATGCAATTTCGACCACGGACCCGCTCCAAATAGGCAAGTTTTGCTGGAGAGCAATTAGCGCGGCAACGCCGCACTGTCCATTGTCCGGCGGCATCGTAGCACGGGCACCGACAGTTTCGCCAGATTCAGATCCGTTTGAACCAGCAAAGCAAAAGCCCGCCTCGATCCATGAAGCGGGCTTCTGGAATGGCACTAGAGATCAGTGTGAACTCGGAGACGCAACTATCTGAGACAGCTTCTCGCGCTTGCTCAACACAGGCTTTTCATAAGTTTTCTTCACAAGACCCCCCTGAAATCGTCGGTGAACTGCACGTGCCAGCCGGCACGGCGCATTGTCAAGCAGGCGAGGCAGATTCGGACGCAGTATTGCCTTCCTTACCCAGAGTAAGCTATGGAGTCGGCCGGGTGTTTGGGAGACAGAGTATGCGTTACAATTGGGATCGGGCCCCAACAGGGTTCGAGCGTCACAGGAAAGCCTTGGCTGCGGCCATACTGATCGCCGGTGGTGTTGGCCTCATGCTCGCGGCATTGCCGCTTTAGGGCGACCAGGAATCATTGACCAGCATGGATGCCGCTCCGTTCAGGAGCGGCCTAATCGCGCGCGGATGCCTGCGCGCAGGACGACGCTTTTTCAGCGCGCTTGCCCGGTCACCGCAATGAAGCGGCGATCGCGCCCCTCAAACCCCTGGCTGAAGCGCTGCACCAGCACGGCAATCACAGCCGGCTTGCCATCCGGGGTGAATTCATAGGATTCCGACAGGCTGTAGGAGGTCGGGCAATTGCGCGACCCCGGTACGGTCTTGTCCTCGTGCAGCAGCTTGAACGGCTTGCCATCCTGCCCTTCCAGCGTCAGGCGGAAACCGAGCGCCTTGCCGGTTTTGTCGCCTTGAAGTGCTGAGCCGCCTTGCTGCGTCTCGTCGAAACTTGCCGAGCAATCCGTTTTGCTGTCGGCCAGGATCTGCTCGAGCTGGATGGTTGAGATCTCAAGTTCGTCATAGAGCGGCGAGAGCCATTTCTGCGAGACCTGTTCGAGGCGGGCGATGTCGTTGTAGTCGACCATATCGTCGGGAAAAGTGAACTTGTCGGAAGCCGTGCGTTCGCCGCGCGCCGCGATGGCGTATTTGGCGAGGATCGGCGCCGCTTGCGCCGCGGCCTGCGCCCGCGCCTGCTCCAGGGTTAGTGTCGACTCCTCCGACTCGTCGACGACAAGAATGGGTTTACCGCCAACGAACTGGTCGGTGCTTGTGTCGATGATGTCGATTTCCGAATAGCCTGAATCCGAGGCTCCGGCGTCGAGCGTGCCGTATTGCTCGAAGGCGAAGTAGTTGCCGTCGGGCGAAAAGCCGATGATACCCCGTGCCGCGGCATCGCCGGCCTGAGCGGTTCCGGCAGACAATGCCAAACCCGCACCAAGAGCCGCCACGAGCAGCGGCCATGCGATGATTCGTCGACGAAGCATGTCCTCCGGCTCCTTCATTTCACCAGGGCGGTCACCGCCATGAAGCGGCGGTCTGGGTCTTCCATGACATATTCGAAGCGTTGCACGAGCACCGCAAGCGCGATCGAATTGTCGGCGAGCCGCAAGGCATGCACTTCCGCCAGGCCGAAGCCCAGCGGGCAGCCGTCACTCGCCCGCGGAGACTGGCTGGCGCCAAGCGCCAGCGGCTGCTTGCCGGCGCGCTCCAGCGTCAGGCTGAAGCCTTTGCCGCTGTAGCCATAGTCGGCGCACGTGCCTGCGGCCGTATCGACGGCAAATTCGTGCAGATCCACATGCGCGCCGACCCCGAATGCCGAGGCATCGAGCGGCGTTGTCGCGACCGCCGCTTGCTGCAATGCCTTGACCACCGGCGATTGCCGCCCGTCGGTCTCGTCGGCGATGGCAAGCGTGGTCTCGCGCGAGCGGCTGGCGGCGACGCTGCCAAGCTCGATGCCGGCAGTGTCGATGCCGAACCGGGCGAGCAAGGGCGCCGCCTGTTTCTTCGCTTCAAGCCGGACGATAGCGAGCGGATCCTGGTTCGGGTCCTGCAAAAGACTGTCGTCGACCGTGGTGGTGTCGGCGACCAGCGGCGTGCCGTCGACGGGCCTGCTCGTGGCAAAGTCAATCACGTAGGTTTCCGAGTAATCCATGCCGGCGACGCTTTCCGTGCCGTATTGCTCGAAGGCGAAGTAGCGGCCGTCACTGGAAAAGCCGAGCGGATCGACGGCGGCGCCATCGCCCGCTTGGGCGGAGGACGCCATCACCGAAAACAGCGCCGCGAACGCAGCCCGCCCGATCCCGCATCGCAAAATCATTGGGTTCCACCCCCATTCCAACCCCGGACCATGCTGCCTTGCATTTGCGGCCAAGGCGAGGTCGGCGAAAGACGAAATTGCACATGGCGGGGAAAAACAGCTAGGCTCTTTCCAAAGACGGCAAATCGTTCGCGGAAGGAAGTTGGATGGCGTCACGCTATCACGAGGTCTATGACGGCTGGCAACGCGACCCGGAAAAGTTCTGGGCTGACGCGGCCAAAGCCATCGACTGGTATTCGCCCCCCGACAGCGTGTTCGATGCCAGCGCTGGCGTCTATGGCCGCTGGTTCAATGGCGCCACCTGCAACACCTGCTACAACGCCATCGACCGTCATGTGGCCGGCGGCCGTGCCGACCAGGTCGCGCTGATCCATGACAGCGCCATCACCGGAACGGTCAAGAAATTCACTTATGCCGAGCTGAAACGCGAGGTGGTGGCGCTGACCTCGGTGCTGAAGAACCGCGGCATTCGCAAAGGCGACCGCGTCATCATCTACATGCCGATGGTGGCGGAAGCGGCCTTCGCCATGCTGGCCTGCGCCCGCATCGGCGCCGTGCATTCGGTGGTCTTCGGAGGCTTTGCCTCGCACGAGCTTGCCACCCGCATCGACGACGCCAAGCCGAAGCTGATCATCTCAGCCTCCTGCGGCCTGGAGCCGGGACGCGTCGTTGCCTACAAGCCGCTGCTCGACACGGCCATCGAGCTGGCGCGGCACAAGCCCGATGGCTGCCTGATCCTGCAGCGCGACCAGCTGCGCTGCGAACTGAAGGAGCACTACGACATCGACTTTGCCGACGCCGTTGCCCGCGAGCGGGCGGCCGGCGCCAATGTCGATTGCGTTCCGGTGCTGGCCACCGATCCGCTCTACATCATCTACACATCCGGCACGACCGGTCAGCCAAAGGGAATCGTGCGCGACAATGGCGGCCACATGGTCGCGCTGAAATGGACGATGGAAAACGAGTTCGGCGTCAAGCCGGGCGAGGTGTTCTGGGCGGCGTCCGACGTCGGCTGGGTGGTCGGTCACTCCTACATCGTCTACGGGCCGCTGCTGCATGGCGCGACAAGCATCCTGTTCGAGGGCAAGCCGGTCGGCACACCCGATGCCGGCACCTATTGGCGGGTGATATCAGAGCACGGCGTGGTGGCGCTGTTCACCGCGCCGACCGCCTTTCGCGCCATCAAGGGTCAG
This sequence comes from Mesorhizobium sp. P2_H9, assembly GCF_056403215.1. Classification (NCBI taxonomy): domain Bacteria; kingdom Pseudomonadati; phylum Pseudomonadota; class Alphaproteobacteria; order Hyphomicrobiales; family Phyllobacteriaceae; genus Mesorhizobium; species Mesorhizobium sp. P2_H9. Next base: position 267,130 of record NZ_JBFUFX010000004.1, read on the forward strand.
GACCCCAAGGGCGAATTCGTGCCGAAATACGACCTGTCGAAATTCCGCACCCTGTTCCTGGCCGGTGAGCGTGCCGACCCGGAAACCATCAAATGGGCGGAGCAGAAACTGAACGTGCCGGTGATCGACCATTGGTGGCAGACCGAGACCGGTTCGCCGATGACCATCAACCCTGCCGGCCTCGGCCTTTTGCCGGTGAAATACGGCTCGCCCGGCGTGCCGATGCCCGGCTACGACATTCGCGTACTCGACGATGCCGGCCATGAGGTGCCGCGCGGCACGCTCGGCAATGTGGTGGTGAAGCTGCCGCTGCCGGCAGGCTGCCTGCCGACGCTGTGGAACGCCGATGACCGGTTTCGCCAAGCCTATCTCGACGAATTCCCCGGCTTCTACAAGACGGCCGATGCCGGCATGGTTGATGCTGACGGCTATCTCTATGTCATGGCGCGCACCGACGACATCATCAATGTCGCCGGCCACCGGTTGTCGACCGGGGCCATGGAAGAGGTGCTCTCGGCGCATCCCGATGTTGCCGAATGCGCCGTCATCGGCATCGCCGATGCGATGAAGGGCCAGATCCCGCTCGGCTTCGTCGTGCTCAATGCCGGCGTCGACCGCGATGCCGGCGCCATCGAGAGCGAGGTGGTCGCCCTGGTGCGCGAACGGATCGGTCCGGTCGCCGCGTTCAAGACGGTGGTGACGATCAAGCGCCTGCCCAAGACGCGCTCCGGCAAGATACTGCGTGGCACCATGCAGAAGATCGCCGACAAGGAAGCATGGACCATGCCGGCGACCATCGACGACCCCGCCATCCTCGACGAGATCGGCGCGGCGCTGAAGGGACGTGGCATAGGGCTGTAGGAAACCGCCCGGCCGCCATGCCATGACACGCCGGCTTTCGATGGCGGCCTGTCGCTGTTATGGAATTTCCAACGCCAGGCATGGTATCGACGTTTCGCAAGCGTGGGGTGGCAGCGCGCTTCAACACCGAGATCCATTTCAGCAGGTATCGAGCCCCAATCCGTGGCCTTGTTTCAGCGATCGAGAAAACCCAGAACCGCGGCGCGCGAGCGCCTGGAAATGGATATGCAGGATACGGTCGTCTACGCGATCGGCGACGTGCATGGCTGCTACAAGGAACTCCTGGCGCTGGAACAGAAGATCCTGCTCGATGCGCTGCCCTTCCGCGGGCGCAAGATCATCATCATGCTTGGCGATTATATCGATCGCGGCATTCAGTCGGCGCGCGTGCTCGATCATCTGATCGCGCCGCCGCCGAGGGGGTTCCTGCGCGCCTGCCTTGCAGGAAACCATGAAGTTGCGATGCTGAACTACCTCGACGGCCATCTTTCAAGGGAACTGTGGCTGGCGGCTGGCGGCCTCGAAACCCTGTTCTCCTACGGTCTCGACCCGGCGCGACTGGTCGATCTCTATGGTTCGAGCGAAGAGGTCGACCAGCGCATAAGGGAGGCTATTCCCGCCGGCCATGTCAATTTCATGCGCACGCTGCCGGTCCTGATCTGCTCAAGGAAATTCGTCTTCGTTCACGCCGGAATCAGGCCGGGCATCGATCTCGCCGAGCAGGACGAGGACGACCTGCTCACCATCCGCTCGGAGTTCTTTGAGGCCGCGCATCTTCTCGACCGCTGGGTGGTGCATGGGCACACAGTGGTAGACACTCCAAGGCTCGAAGGGCGCCGGCTCGACATCGACACCGGCGCCTTCCAAAGTGGAAGGCTGACGGCCGTCAGGATCGCCGGCAAGCATGGCAAGCTGATATTTTCTTAGGTCTCTGGCTTACAGCGCCGCGGCGCTGCAAGCCATTTTGAGCTCGCGCAGGGCTAGGCCGCAGCCCTCGTCCGCACTTCCGATTTCTCCAGATAATAGCTCGAATATTTGTCGAAGAATTTTTCAGAGCCGCCGAGCGATCCGTATTTTGCCAGCTTCTTCAGATCGACCTTGTTGAGGACGACGCCGACGATCTTGTTGGCAACATAGGGTTCCTGTTCCAGCATCGACCGCACCATGGCGCGCGGCGTGCGCCCCCACTCGGTCACCAGCACGAAACCATCGGCCAGCGGCGCGAAGGCCTTGGCATCGACCACGGGACCCAGGGGCGGCAGATCGACGACGATATATTCGAACGTCTCCTTGGCGTTCTCGATGAAACGCCGCATTCCAGCCGAAGAGAGAAGTTCGCTCGTATGCGAGAATTGGCCACGCAGCACGGCCGGGATGATCGCCAGTTTTGTCTGCCGGTCGATCTTGCCGACCGATTGCCAGGTCTGGCCGTTGACCACCGCTTCCATCAGCCCTTGCTCTGTTTCCATGCCAAGGTTGCGGCTGAGGCCGGGATTGCGCAAATCGCCGTCGATCAGCAAGGTTTTCGCGCCATTGGCGGCAAGCAATCCCGCCAGATTTGCGGCGATCGTCGACTTGCCTTCGCCAGGCAGCAGTGAGATCACGCCGATCACCCGGCTGCCTTGCCCTTCCATCACCACATCGAAGGCGATCTTGGCGTTGCGGAGCGTTTCGGAGAACATCGATGCCGGCGCGTCGACGCTCACCCGCATGCGTGCCCGCCTTTCGGCGGCTGACAGCGCGTTGGTGCCTTTGACATCCGCCTGAGCGTCGTCGGTTTCCTTTCCGACCTTGCCGCCGATCGTTGGCAGGTAGCCGAGGAATTTGAGGCCGACGCGATCGCGAACATCCTCGCCGGTTCTGAAGAACCGTTCGTTGAATTCGTTCAGGCCGCCGAAGCCGGCGCCGAGCAGGAGGCCGAGCACGAGCGTAAGCGCCAGCACCTTGGATGTGCGCGGGCCCGCCGCCGACATCGGCGTTGTCGCATCGGAGATGATGCGGACCTTGCCGACCGGGAAAGACTGCTGCTGCGAGGCTTCCTCATAGCGGCTGAGGAACGTCTGGTAGAGCGTGGTGAGCGCCGTCGCCTGCTGATCCAGATCGCGCAATTTGACCTGCGACTGGTTATCGATGGAACTCTTGCCGGCCGCATCGGCGATCTTTTGCCGGAGCGCCGTCTCGCGCGAGAGAGCAACCTCATATTCGTTGCGGTAACTTTCGGTCAGCTGCCGCAGTTCGCCGAAGATCTGCGTCGACAGGTCGGCCTTCTCCTTGGCCAGCGCAACGGCCTGGGGATGTTCGGCACCAAAATTGGCCGTGACATCCTGAAGTCGCTTGGCGACGGTGAGATAGCGGGTCTTGAGCGTTGCAATCACCGAACTGGCCGGCTGGTCGCTCGATATTGCGGAGTCGTTGAAGGCGTTTTCGGAGCCGCTTTCCACGATCGTCTTGTACTGCTGGTAACGGGCGCCGGCACGAGCGGTATCGGCCTGCGCAACGATGAGCTGGGCGTTCAGGTCAGACAATTGCTTGTCGCTGATCAACTGGCCATCGCTGCCGGCAGACAATCCATGCTCGGCCTTGAATTTCTCGACCGCCAGTGATGCTGCCTGCGAGCTTTCGCGGAGCTCGGTGAGCCGGCCCTGCAGCCAGACCGCCGCCCGTTCGGTGGCGTCAAAGCTCGCATTGAGCTGGTCGGCGAGATAAGCCTCGGAATAGGCCTTGGTGATTGCGGTCGCGAGCGCAGGGTCCGTCGACTGATAGCCAAGGTCAATCACGTAGCTGCGGCCGTTGCGCTGCGCCAGTATTTCGCTCTGCAGCTTGAGGATTGCGTAGTCGCGGCGTGCCGTGACCATCATGGCCTCACGCGTCGCAGCGTCGACATTTTCGAGACCGGGGATATCCGGGCCAGAACTGCTTCGGAAATAGCCAACCAACCCGCGCGCAAAGCCGATGCCCTTCGCCAGCGCCGACACTGGCGGGTTCATGAACGCGTCGTTCTGGTCAAGCTTCAGCTTGTCGACGACCACCGCCGCCAGCCTTGCCGAGTTGATGATCTCGATCTGGCTGAGCAGGGCGGCGTCGGTCTGCATGCTGACAGACGCGGCAGAGACTTCATCAACGACCTTGTTCAGTCCCTCGTCGATCAGAACGCTGGCAACCGACACGTAGGTTTTGGGGGTGGTCTGCAGATAGAGCACGCCTAGACAAAGACCGATGACCGCACACACCGCCACCACCTTGGCCTGCCGCATAGCCATGCCAAGCAGGCGCTCGATGTCGATGAAGTCCTCGCCGTTTCCCGTATCTGAGTTCGGCAATGGCATCCTCTTGTCGAGAGGAAAGTTGGCATAGTTCATCTTCGGTCCAATTCTAGGTTGCAGGCGCTAGAGCAAGATGGGGTCGCGCCCCATCGGCTCCGAGGCCTCGAAGATCGGGGGCAAAGCATGCGACGCAAACTTCATGCCAGATAGAGTGCCGGCCAAGCGCGGCAGCATGTGTAGCGTCGACACGCTATGCTCCCAAAAGATGGGCATTATGCGGCTTCTTCCTGGCGCTCATGCGACCGCACGAACTGCTGCAGCATTTCGAAGATCGGACCCTTCATGTCGTTGCGCGCCAGCGCGAAGGCGATATTGGCCTCGATGAAGCCTTCCTTCGAACCGCAATCGAACATGCGGCCTAGGAAAGGCTGGGCGAAGAAGGACTGGCTCTGCGCCAGGCGAACCATGGCGTCGGTGAGCTGGATTTCATTGCCGGCGCCGCGCTGCTGGTTGCTCAGCAGCGAGAAAATCTCGGGCTGCAGGATGTAGCGGCCATTGATGTAATAGTTCGACGGTGCGTTGGCGGGCGCCGGCTTTTCGACCATGGCCGTCACCTCGAAGCCCGTGCCGACCTCGGCGCCACGGCCGACGATGCCGTATTTGCTGGTCTCGCTCGGCTCGCAACGCTCGACGGCTATGACGTTGCCGCCGGTCTGCTGGTAGAGATCGACAGTTTCGGCGAGGCAACCGCGACCGCCAAAGGACACCATGTCCGGGAGCAGCAAGGCGAAGGGCTCGTTGCCGATGACCTCGCGCGCGCACCACACCGCATGGCCGAGACCTTGCGGCGACTGCTGCCGGATGAAGCTGGTGGCGCCGGCCACGGGAAGCAGGCTTTCAAGCGACTGCAGCTGCGCTTTCTTGCCGGTCTGTTCCAGCGTTCCGATCAGTTCAGGGTGCAGGTCGAAATAGTCTTCGATGACAGCCTTGTTGCGGCCGGTGACGAACACGATGTGCTCGATGCCGGCTTCGAACGCTTCGTCCACCGCATACTGGACCACAGGCCTGTCGACGACCGGCAGCATCTCCTTCGGCATCGATTTGGTCGCCGGCAGGAACCGTGTTCCAAGCCCCGCCACCGGTATGACTGCCTTCCTGACTTTCTGCATCGCATATTCCTTTTGAGAGGATCGACTTCAACTATCGCTGGCTATGAAAAACCATTTCTTCACCTGCCCGCACTCTTCACCTCCCCATGCCCACGGCGAACTGTGCCGCTACCCTTTTCAGCCGGACGGCGATCGGCATGCTCATATGCCTGACCGCCGCCGGATCACTGAGCGCGGTCCGKATCGCCTTGAGCGGTGACCGCGCCTTGATGTGCTGGACCAGCGACAGAAACGATGCCGCCTTGCGCAGACTGCGGCTGCGCCTGGCGAAGGCGGCTTGCGCCTCCGGATCCATGGAGTGGGTCTGGGCGAAGACGGCATCGGCCTTGCGCATCGCCTCGACGTGGTGAAGCTCAAGCACGCGGGAAATGGAGCCGGTGCGGATATGGTAGACATAGCCGGTCGTCGGCTCGACCACGCATGTGCCGCCCTTGGCCAGAGCGTTGGCAAGCAGGATGTAATCTTCGCCGATGATCAAATTTTCATCATAGCGAAGCCCGTTTTCGTTCAGAAACCGGCGCTGGAAGATCGGCTTGAGATAGCCGAAATTGAATTTCGATTCGAAAACCACATTGCAGCCGATGAAGTCGGCGAGCGAGATTTCGCGCAAGCCTCTGAGATAGTCGGCCGGAAACATGGTGTCTTCGGCGACACCGTCCTCCTCGCGCACGACCTGAAGGTTGTCGACGGCGATCTCGGCGCCCGCCTTCTCCGCACGCGCGATCATGGCGGAAATCCGCCCGGGATAGACGGCATCGTCGGAATCGAGAACCGCGACCCACCTGCCGCTGGCAAGCTCGAGGCCGGCATTCCTGGCGCCGCCGGGACCACGATTTGCGCGAAGCGCCACGACCCGCACGACATCTTGCGGATAGGACCGAGCCACATCGAGCGTTCTGTCGCGCGACTGGTCGTCGACGACGATGATTTCGACAGAGACATCCTTCTGTGCGATGGCGCTGTCGATTGCCCGGCCGAGTGTTGCCTCGGCGTTGTAGGCGGCGATGACAAAGCTGACGTCAGGCTGCACGCTTGCCCCCTTGCTGTGGCGAGGACAGGCCGTACTGGCGAATTTCGCGGACGCCGACGAGGCCGCTGACGACGCCGACATGCATGATGCCGCGCAGCACGCTGCGGTTCCGGCGCACCGGACTGACGGCGGTCACGATTGCCGCTGCGAAGCAGAAAGCCGCCTTGGCCGATGCAAGTCCGACTTGCCCAACCCGCCGGATGCCGTGCGCATTGCTTCCCAACAAATGGCCATGCGTCTGCCCGAAGCGGAAGCGGCGGCGGCTGAGCCAGTCGAAGGCGGCCCTGGCGCGCGGCACCACCTCCTCGACCCAGGCCTCCGGGGCAAACGCGATCGTGCCGCCGGCCTTGACCATGCGATCGAAAAACTCGGTGTCCTCGCCGCCTGTCTGGCCACGCGCCAGGCTGAAGCGTCGGCCGGCAAGGCTGTCGTCGCCCATCCTGAGCAGGACGTTGCAGGTGTAGCCGGTGCGGATCTCGCCCTGCACCCAGACCGGCAGCGTCGAATGGAAATCACCGTTGCGCATCCAGTCCGGCGCATCGGGTCCATAAAGTGCCCGCACCGGGCCGAGCACGGCGGTAGCGTCGTCCACTTCGGCCGTCGCGACCAGTTCGGCCAGCCATCGCGACGATGCGGTTTCGTCGTCGTCGATGAAGGCGACAAAATCCGATGCGCTGGCGTCAAGGCAGGCGTTGCGTGCGATCGAGATGTTGCGCGCCGGGGCGTGCCGATAACGGATCGGCAGCTTCAATTCCGCAGCCAGCGTCGTCACCAGCGCCTGCGCCGTCGGCGTATCGTCATTGTCGGCGACAATGACGCCGACATCGAACCCCGAAGGCATGTCCATGGCAGCGATCGAACAAAGCGTGTCGGCAAGCTCCGGCCGCCGGAACGTGCAGATGCAGATATCGATCGAGCGGTTCTTCGCGGCCATCATGCCACCCCGCGTTGCAATCTGGCGCGGAGAAGCTGCAGCCAGAAGCCTACGGACCAGCCGAAATGCATGACCATCGCCGAGACGCCGACCAAAGCGAAGCCAGGATTGCGCTGGCGGATGGCCGTAACAGCGCCATAGCCAAGGCAAACCGCCGCCCAAAGCAGAAACGGCACCGCCGCCAGCCAGTGGATGAAGGACAAGGCCGCGAGCAGGACCACCGGAAACACCAGCAGCGGAATCATCTGCCGCACCTTCGGCACCATGCGGTGCTTGAGCACGTTCTTGGCGCGGCCGCGGCCATAGCCGAGATACTGGAAATAGAGGCCCTTCAGCGACGAGCGCGGATAGTAGATCATCTGCGTCTTGCCGCTCATCCAGATCCGGTGGCCGGCCTGACGCAGTCGATAGTCGAACTCGGCATCCTCATTGTGGCTGAACGTCTCGTCATAGCCGCCCACCGCGGTGAAGGCCGATATCCGGATCAGCGCGTGGTGGCCGTGGTCGACCCATTCTCCCGCAGACAAATGGCGGTGCTTGGAGCCGCCGGTGCCGAGCTTGGAGTTCTGCGCCGCCGCAACCGCTTTCTGCACCGCGCCACTGCCGCTGGTCCGCATCGAGACGACGACCGAATCGGCACCGGTGGCCAGCGCCTCCTCGACCAGGCGGTCGCAGAAATCCTCGGGATAGCCGCCATGCGCATCGATGCGGATGAGGTAGTCGGCACCGTTGCCGAAAGTGGCGACGGCGAGATTGATCGCCGCGCTCTGGATGCGCCTGGGGTTGTGGAGAAGCGCGACCTGCGGATCTTTCGCGGCAACCGCCTCGACGATGGCCAAGGTGCCGTCGGTGCTGCCACCATCGGCGACGACGATGTGGGCGCCGAGCCTTCCGGCCGCAGGCCGGAGTTGATCGAGCAGCGCACCGATATGCGCAGCCTCGTTCAGGCACGGTATGACGATCAGGTTTGAGGGGAGCATATCCTTCGCCATCCTATGCCAACGCCTCGGCAGCAAATGAGTTCGGCACGGCGGCCAGTCCGCGCAGCTTGTCGACGAAGGCCCGGCAATCGCTGCGATCGTAGCTCCATGTCCTGGGGTTGCGGGCAAGAACGCGCGCCTTCAATTTGCCGAAACGTTCCTCTTCCATTTTGCCAAGCACTGCCACGAGCGCTTCGGGCGTTGCCTGCGGGAGAAGGATGCCGATGTCCTGCTGGTTGAGGAACCGCCCGGTCTCGGTGTTGCCCATCGAGATCGGCACGGCGCCGAAGCGGCAGCCCTCATAAAGGCGGTTGGGAAGCAGCCATTCGGAGTTCTGGCCTTCCTCGAAGAAGTCGATCGCCCAGGAAAAATGCACCTCGTTGTAGATCGCCGCCATATCCTCTGGGTTGCGGTAGGGGCCGCGAAACGAGAGCCAGGGTTCGGATTCGACGAAAGCGTGGAAATCCGGAAATTCGGACAGTGCCGGGCGCCCCCTAAGGACGATCTCGAAACGTCCGTTGAGCCGGCGGGTGAATTCGGCCAGCAGCGCCAGCGAGCGGCGGCAGCGCAACGCGCCGAACCAGCCGATCCGCCAGGGCGGCGCGACAGGATTTTCCACCTTGAACCGATCATCCACCAAGGCCGGTGCGCTTTCGAAATATTTGTTTTCGATCAGCTCCACAGGTGCCGCGACCTGGCCAAAAGGCTTGAAATAGTTGGCGATGAAGGCCGGCGAACTGGTGACGAGAAGCTTCACATCCCGGGCCAGATAGCGCTCGGCGCCGCGCATCGCCTTGCCCAAGATGTCGTTGCGCAGCACCAGGCGATGAATATCGAGACATTCATAGACGATCGGCACGCTTGCCTGGAACGCCGCCTTGGCGCGCCGGGCAAGCGCCAGCATTTCGAGATTGCGCGCGATGATCAGGTCCGGCCTTTGCATTGTTGCGAGTTTCGCGCCGATCGAGACCGCCGCCTTGGCGACCGCCGCCAGACGCTGGGCGAATCGGCCGTCGCGCGTCGCACCAAGATCGATCGGCTGCAAGCCCTCGACGTCGACAATCGGGTTTGCGGTTCGACGGAAGCCGACCAGTGTGACCCGGGCGCCACCTGCCCTGAGCATTATGATACGTCGGCGTACCGCCGGGTCGGAGACATCGTGCACAAGGTACAAGACATGCAGCATTAAAACTCGTTCGCTGTTGGCCCACCCAGAGGAATGGTAGTACAGGTCTTGCTGCATCGCAACATTTTTGGTGCAGCGTAGCAAAAATCCACGTTTTTTGTTGCGCTGCAAAATTGATGCGTTAATCTCGGCCTTGCTTGAGTACCGCTCGGGCCGAGCGTTGGCCACCAGCCCGGTGCAACGCCCTAAATCGTGACGCGGACCGCATCGGGATCGTCCTGGCGTGTAGCATTTTCGGTCACTATTCCCGTCTTGAGCACCGCCGGCCTGGCCGCGGAATCTGCTGACGAAATGAGGTAATTCCATGAAGATCGTCGTCGAAAACACAGTCTGCCTGAACACCGGGGATGCGGCGATTCTCCTGGCGATCCGACACATCCTCAAGACTGTCGCCGGCAGCGACCTGCAATTCTCCATCTTCGACAGCCAGCCTGAGGTCGCGGCGAGGCTCTACCCGAAGAAGTCATACCCGGACCTCGAATTTCACAAGCTGCTGTCGGAGTCGCTTTTCAGGTACAAGAATGGCGATGGGCTGAAGAACCGGATCAAGCCGATCTACAACAAGATTGTTCTTCGGGCCCTGCGTTGGTTTGGCAGCAGCGCACTTGGCACATTTTTCAACGCGAGCGACCGTCGCAGCCTCGATATCTACACCGGCGCCGATCTCGTGGTCACGACAGGCGGGACCTATCTCGTTGAGAACTACAACCTCGAAAGACGCCTCAACCAGTTCCGGCTTGATGCCGTGCTCGGCAAGGATCCGGTCTTCTTCACGCAATCCCTCGGCCCGTTCAACAAAAGTTACAACCGCCAGGAATTGAGCCCGATCTTTGACCGCAGCCCGCTCATCCTGCTGCGTGACGAACGATCCAAAAACCATATCCAGGATCTGGTGAAGGACCTCGGCAAGTGCCACGTGGTGGCCGATGCCGTCTTTGCCCTGGCCGAGACCGACAGGATCGGAAAAATTCTGGCCGCCAGCCAGCCGCCGGCGCCGACAGGCCGCGTCGCCATTTCCGTCCGCCACTGGAACTATGTCAGCGACGGTGAAGGCGGCATGCGCCGCTATCTCGATTCGATCCGCGAGATTGCGACTATTCTGGTCAGGGACCATGGCAAAGAGGTGACCTTCGTCTCCACCTGCCAGGGCGTGCCGGAATACGCCCACGACGATTCCAAGACCGCACGCGCGATCGTCGCCGAGCTCGCTCCGGAGATCGCCAGCCATGTGACCGTGGACGCTGCGTTTCACACGCCTGACCAGTTGATGGCGCTGGTCAAAGGCTTCGACTTCGTGGTCGCCACGCGCATGCACATGATGATCATGTCGCTTTGCGTCGGCACGCCGGTGCTGCCGATCGCCTATGAGTTCAAGACAAAGGAAGTGGCCAAGCGGATCGGCGTCGCCGACGTGCTGCTCGACATCGACACGGTGACGGTTGCGGAAGCAAGCGAGAAGCTCGGCAGATTTGCGGGAAACCTCGACCGCTATCGCCGGGCCAGCCTGCAGGCCGTGCTCGAAGAACATGCCTCGGCAATGTCAGCCACAAATCTGCTGGCGCCGCTGATCGACGGCCGCTCAGCGGATGTTGCGCGCGGCGTTGGACAGGGTGGTGAACAACGCGCGGCGCGACTGGGGAAGGGCAAGCATGAGAATGAGACCGATCCCGTAATTGAGGCCAACCGCCAGAAAGACCGCGAGCAGGTCTGACTGGCCGGTCAGCGACGCCGGCAGCCAGTGGTAGGTGAGCCAGGCGAGCAGGGATGAGGCAATGAAAAGCCCCTGCATGACCAGGAAGTCGGCGGCCGTCACCGGGCCGACGCGATGGACCAGCACGGCAAGCACCGGAACGCGCAGCACGTAGCCGCTGATGGCATAGGCCGCGGCAACGCCGACGGCGCCCCAGTGCAAGCCGACGATGAAGGCGGCGACGGTCGTCAGTGACGAATAAATGCCCCAATGGAACATGGTCTTCGTCTTGCCCTGACAGATGAATATCCAGCCTGTGGTGCTTGAGACGGACTGGATCAGGCTGGCGATGCCCAGCCAGGCGAAAATCGGCGCCACCGGCGCCCAACCCGGGCCGAAGAGAAGCCCCACCACCTGGTCGGAGGTCAGCGTCAGCGCCGCGATGCCGGGCATGGTAACGGCCGCCAGCATCCAGTTGGTCCGCACATAGATGTCGCGAAATCGAGCCTTGTCCTCATGGATGCGGCTGAGTAGCGGCACCATCACGCGTGTCAGCGGCTGGTTGATGTTCTGCAACGGGAACAGCAGCAGCTTGTAGGCACGGTCGTAATAGCCGAGTTCGATGGCGCCGGAATATTTTCCGATGAGAATGTTGTCGAGATTGCGCGAGAAGAAATTGGCGAGATTGAAGCCGGTCAGATTGGCACCGAACGACAATATGTCGGCATCGACTTTCAGATCGGGTCGTTGCGGCGTCCACCGCGCCACCTGCCAGGCGGCGGCAAGCGCGACAATCGCCGAAACAGCCGGGCCGATGACCAGCGACCAGTAGCCAAGCCCGGCATAGGCCGCGACCGTGGCCGCCAGAAGTCCGGCGGCGGCACTTATCACATCGTTCATTGCGAGCTGGCCGAATTGCAGGTGGCGATTCATCAACGCCAGCGGCACCGCGGCAAGACTGCCGAAGAGCAGCGGCAGAGCGGAGCCAAGGGTAATGCCGGACATGCGGTGATCGCCGTAGAATGCGGCGATGGCGGGCGCCAGGCCGGCCACCACCACGGCACTGCCCAGCCCGACCAGCGCACTGATCCAGAACACCTGGTTGAGCTGCTGGTCGCTGATGTCCTTGCGCTGAACCACTGCCTGCTGGAGGCCAAGGTTCTGAAGCAGTCCGACAAAGGCCACGATCGGCCCGACGGAAGCCACCAGGCCGAAATCCTCGGGAACGAGCAGACGGGCGAGCAAGATGACGGAGAGGAACTGGATCACCATCTTGAAGCCTTGCGCGCCGATGGTTACCAGCCCGCCACGCAGGGCGACACGACCGAACTGGGGGGGCGGGTTGGCATTCATGAACTGAACCTCGTTTCGCCAAGTTGGCTGGCGATCTGTGCGAAACGTTCGTTCAGCACATCTGCGTTGAAATCCGCCTCGATCTTCTTGCGCGCGGCAACGGCGATCTGCTCGCAGGCCTCAGGATTCTCGGCGATCCAGGAAAGTTTGCCGGCCAGCGCTGCACTATCCCGCTCGGGCGCGAGAAAGCCTGTCTTGTGATCCTCGATCAGTTCGGGAATCCCCGAGTGATAGGTGCTGACCACTGTCAGGCCGGTGGCCATCGCCTCCATCAGCGAAACCGGAATGCCCTCCAGATCGCCATCGCGTGCGGCGACGCTGGGCAGCAGGAACACATGGGCATCGCGCAGGCGCTGCTTGACTTCGCTGTGCGGCCGGGCCCCGAGAAAAGTCACTCTGTCGGCGATGCCGAGATTTGCGGCGATCCCCTGCAGCTCCCCCAGCAATTCTCCGCCGCCGATCACCGAATAGACCCAGTCGCGCCGCGGCAGGCTGGCGAGCGCGCGAAGCGCATATTCGATGCCCTTCTTTTCGGTCAGGCGGCAGACCGAGATGAAAGACAGCGTGGCCTGCTCCCATGACCGCCACCGATAGTCGATCTCACTTGGACGCACCCCCATATGGTGAACCACAATTTGCGCCGGCAGTGCCCCCACCTCGATCAAGGCATCCCGGAAAAATGCGTTCACCGGCAGCTGAAGAGCGCCCTTTTCGAACACAATCCTGTAGCGTGCGAGCGTGTTGTCATGCAGCGGCTCGCCGACATCGCGGCCGTGAAATATCGTCAGCAGAGGGGCGGAAATCCTGCCGCGCTTGATGGCGCGGGCGACGCGCATGCCGTTATTGCCAAAATGGGCAACGATCACGTCGGCGTTCTGCAATTTTCGCGCATAAGCGATGTCGATCGCGGTCGAGAGTTTATCCCAGAACCTGCCGGACCACCTCCTGAGCAGCGGGCGGTAGCGACCGAGGCCACCCCACCAGCACACGACCTTTCCAGGCAGCGCCTGCCAGCGCGCATCGTCGATATTGCTGTCCTTGCCAAAGGACGTCTCGTTGCAGACAACGCCGACCTCCATGCCGCGCTCAAGGCAGCCGGCTATCTGGTCAAGGACGAAAGTCTCGGACAGTGAGGGAAACTTGTCGACTACGAAGCAGATCTTCATCGGCAAGATGCGCTCGTGCGGCGATCCGGCGTGCCCCTGACAAAAGCCGGGCGGGAAACATCGTGCCCGAGGCACAAGACATGCAGCATGAAACTCTACCGCTGTTGGCCCACCCGCAGGGACATTAGTACAGGCCTTGCTGCACTGCAACATTTTTGCTGCAGCGTGGCGAGATTTCCCTCGACGCAGCGAGGATGCCGATCAGTCCCGAGGCGCAGTGTCAGCCGGCAGATGAAGGATCCACCAGGCCCTCGGCAACGCCTAGAGGCCTTGCAGGCTGAGGTGCAAGGCTTGGCGCGGCCAGTTGGGTAACGATCTGCGCAAAACGTTCATTCAGAACATCTGCGTTGAAGTCGTCCTCGACCTTGCGGCGTGCGGCAAGCGCGATGCGTTCGCATTCCTGCGGATGTTCGGCTGCCCAGGCAAGCTTGCCGGCAAGCACTGAAACGTCTCGCTCGGGCGCAAGCAACCCTGTCTCCCCATCCTCGATGAGCTCAGGGATTCCCGAGTGATGCGTGCTGACCGCAATCAACCCGGCGGCCATGGCCTCCATGAGCGCAACCGGAATGCCTTCCATGTCGCCGTCGCTGGCAGTGACGCTTGGCAGCAAAAAGAGATGCGCCATGCGAAGCCGTCTTTTCACCTCCATGTGGGGGAGGCTGCCAAGGAATGTTACGCGAGCGGTCAAGCCCAGCTCTGCGGCCAGCGTCTCCAGATCCGTCCGCAACGGACCGTCGCCGACAATGTCGTAGCGCCAGTCCAGCTGTGGATGGGACGCCGTCAGGGAGGCCAAGGCGCGCAAGGCGAACTCGACGCCTTTCTTCTCCACCAGGCGGCAAACCGTCGTCACGATCAGCTGGCTGCCTTCCCACGATTCCCAGCGATAGCTGACTTCGCGCGAATCAATTCCCATGTGGTGGACCGTGGTGTTGGCCTGGGACGCACCGGCTTCGAGCAACATCCTGCGGAAGAAATCATTGACCGGCAGGTTCAAGCTGCCGTGCTTGATGAGCCCGGCATATTGCGTTGCCAGCACTGCCTGTCGCGACGGGATCGCGACGTCTGCGCCGTGAAAGATGGTAATGATCGGCGGCTTGAGGGACTTCCATTTCTTCAGTGCGGCTGCTCTTTCGCCGTTCTGTCCGAAGTGGGCGACAATCACGTCACAGCGGTTCAGGCGGCGTGCAAAGACGATGTCGAGAACGGTCGAAGCCTTGTATCGCAGGCGCGGCGGCAACCGGCGTACAAAGGCGCTCAGTCCACCGGCCCATCGCCACCAATGCTGGGTTCTGGCGACCAGCGTCGCCATCGGCTCGCTTTGCCGGTCGATCCGGTCGTCACCTTTCGTCCTGTCGCACACGACCTCCACCTCGAAGCCCCGCGCCAGCAGCCCAGCCATCTGGTCCACGACAAAGGTTTCCGAAAGGAGAGGAAATTCGCCCACGACAAAGCCAACGCGCATGACCCGCCCAAAAGGTTGGGGCTTGGCTGGACCCCCAAGCGGTCCACATCGCACAAGCCCTAATGTAGACGGGCAGAATACACGTTGATTGCTGCGTTGCCACAAAAATGTTGCACCGCAGCAATCAAAAGTGATCCGGACCCGGCAACACCTGCAACCGGCTCAGGGGCTTGGCGAGACTTGCTGTCGCCCGGCGGCGTCAGCTGAATTTCAACGCGACACGTTTAGGCGGCGCGCTCCAGGCCGACACGCCTGGCGCTGTCGAGAACGTCCATGAACGTAGCAAACTGACGGCCTGGGTTCATTTGCGACCGCTCCGAAAACTCAAGCGCCGCCACCGACAGCCGCTTGTACTCGGCCTCGTCGCTCCACAACCGCCTGACCGCTGCGACCCAGTCGGCGAGCGGGGCGTCGTAGTCCAGGATCACGCCGCCAGAGCCGATCGCTTCCGGCAGACCGCCGCGCCGCGAGCCGACCACGGGAATGCCGCTGCAATGCGCTTCCGAGGCCACCCTGCCCCAGGCCTCTTCCCATTTGCTGGGCGCCAGCAGGATCTTGGTGCGGCCGTAGACCGTCTTCATGTCGCTGGTGCGGCCTTCCAGCTTGACGTTTTGTAGGGGAGAGATTGTTGCTTCGATCCGGGCCCGATGATCGTCGTCGAGCTTCCAGCTTTCGACGAACAGGAATGGGATCTCGGGACAGGCGGCGGCAATGCGCACTGCAAGGTCGAAGCCTTTTTCCTCATAGGGGTTGATGAGCGTGACAAACTCACCGGTCGTCGGTGTGCTGTAGAACGCGGGATTGATGGTCGGCGGAATGACCGTCGAATCGATGTCGAACCTTGCCTTGTAGGTGCGCGCGGTGAACTCGGAATTGGCGATATAGAGCGCCGATTGCAGTTCGCGCAGGTCACCGGCCAGTTCGTGGAATTCGACATTCCTCAGATAGACGACGACAGGCACGCCTTCGGCCTGCAGCGCTTTGCCGATCGGAACCGAGTTGTGGCATTGCACCACGGCGACATCCGGCCTCAGCTTTTCAACCGCGAAGCCGGCGGCTTCCCAGGGAAACCAAGCCCGCACCACCGGATAGCCCGGAAAATTGTCGATGACCGCGCGCTGACGCAGCAGCTTCATCTTGGCGCGCGCCCTGAAGCCGAACATGCCTTCGCCGAACAAAGCTGCCAGAACGGAAGCCTCGTGACCATTCTCGCGCAATTGTTCGACCAGATGGTGGGTGCTCGACTGAACGCCACCGCTGAATTGCGGCGTGTAGCCGGCGCCGCCTGCAAACAGAACTTTCATGAACCTGGCTCCTCGTTGTGCCCCCTGCCGTCAGGCCGCAACCCTGCCGATCGAGTGGTACTCTATGCCGTGGCGGGCGATGACCTTGGGGTCGTACAAATTGCGACCGTCGAAGATGATCGGCGTGGTCAGCGCATCCTTCAGCGCGTCGAAGGACGGCGCGCGGAAGCTCTTCCATTCGGTGGCGATCAGCAGCGCATCGGCGCCGCGCAGTGCCGCCTCCTTGGTCCCGCACAAAAGCAGGTCGTCGCGCAGCCCATAGATGGCCTGGCATTCCTGCATCGCCTCGGGGTCGAAGGCCTGCACATGGGCGCCGGCCTTCCACAGCGCTTCCATCAGGACGCGCGCCGGCGCCTCGCGCATGTCGTCGGTGTTGGGCTTGAAGGCCAGGCCCCACAAGGCGAAGGTCTTGCCTTTGAGATTGCCTTTGAAATAGCGGTTCACCTTGTCGAACAGCACCGACTTCTGCTCGTTGTTGCGCTCCTCGACGGCGCGCAGCAGCTTGGCGTCGAACTTGACGCCTTCGGCGGTCTTGATCAGGGCGCGCACGTCCTTGGGAAAGCACGAGCCGCCATAGCCAAGACCGGGGTAGATGAAGTGGTAGCCGATGCGCGGATCGCTGCCGATGCCCTTGCGCACCTCCTCGATGTCGGCGCCCAGTTGCTCGGCCAGATTGGCCATCTCGTTCATGAAACTGATCTTGGTCGCCAGCATGCAATTGGCCGCGTATTTGGTGAACTCGGCGCTGCGCACATCCATCACGATCATCTTTTCGTGGTTGCGGTTGAACGGCGCGTAGAGCTCGCGCATCACCGCCTCGGTGTCTTCGCTCTCGGTACCGACGATGATGCGGTCGGGCTTCATGCAATCGGCCACCGCGGAACCTTCCTTGAGGAACTCCGGATTGGAAGCCACGTCGAACGCCAGATCCTCGCGCCCGCGCGCCTTCAGCGTCTCGGCGATCTTGGCCTTTACTTTTTCGCAGGTGCCGACCGGCACGGTCGACTTGCCGACGACGATCTTGGGCTTGTCCATTTCCCGGCCGATGGTCTCGGCGACCGCCAGCACATATTTGAGATCGGCCGAGCCATCCTCGCCGGGTGGAGTGCCGACCGCGATCATCTGGATCTCGCCATGCTTGACCGCAGCCGCGGCATCGGTGGTGAACTTGATGCGGCCGGCGGCGTGGTTCTCCCTCACCAGGTTTTCGAGCCCGGGTTCGAAAATCGGCACGAGGCCCTGGTTGAGCCGCTCGACCTTGCCCGCATCGATATCGACACACACCACCTGGTGTCCGACTTCCGCCAGCACCGCGGCCTGCACGAGGCCGACATAGCCTATTCCAAAGACGGTCAAATTCATTCGGTTTGGTTCCTGTTCATAACCTTGAACCGTGTCTGGTCGACCGGTTCAGATGCTCTTTCATTTTATGCTGCATGCCAGCGATTCCGGGAACTGACAGGGCTCACCCAACGCCGTGAACGCGACGCGATCGACTTGCATCGTAACCTTGCGGCCCGGATCCGAAAAAGGACCCATCCAACTGGTTAGCGTATCACTGCCCCAGAGACTGAAGAAAATCTTTTGCGGATGGGTCGGCAGTTCCGCGGGGTTCGTCACTTCCTGGACAAGCTTGCCATTGACGTACCAGCGCAGCCGGTCCTTTTCCCAGACGAAGCCATAGTCGTTGAAGGCCTTGTCGGTGCCGCCCTCGACCTCGGCAAGCTTCTCGTTTTTCGGCTTGCCCAGAATGTAGCTGTTCACTTGAACCTTTGATGTGTCCTTGGTCAGCACCTCGAAGTCGATTTCATCCCAGGGCTGCTTGTCGGCGGGGCCGATGTAGGAAAAGAAGGCGGCGTTGAGGCCGGAGCCGGTGTCAGTCTTCAAGCGCGCCTCATAGACCCCGTAGCCGTAGCGCTTCTTGGTCTGGATCTCGCCGCAGGCAAACTCGCGATCCTTCAGCTTCCGCTTCTCGAAACCAAGCACCACCATGCCGTCGGATAGGCTGACCAGGCTTTTCGACCAGGTGCAGTTCTGATGAGCGCCGTTCGTCCAGCCGTCGGAAACGTACCACCGCTCGCGATCGAAACTGGTGAAATCATCGACGAATGATGGCGAGCTCGGCATATCCTGAGCGCGAGACGGGATGGGGCCTGCAACCAGGCTTGCGAGAGCGACCAGCAGAAACGCTGCACCCGAGCACAGTCGCCGCAGGGGGCCCTGCTGGATCTGCCGCCAGGCCGGCATACCATCGGCCATGGTGATCGAGGTCTTCTTCGGATCTGCGTTCATACCAAACTCACCTTTGCGTTGTGTGCCCCCAACCCAAAGTCTCCAGTTGACCCGCCTGCAAAGCGGGCCTCCCTTGATCCTCCGTGCCCCAAACTCCTTGTGTTTCCGTGCCAGATTTTGGCGTCCGGAGCGGACGCCGACACAGGACCTACACCGTCAAGCCGCGCCGGCACCGGTACGCTTGCCGAATTCGGCTTCCGCCGTTGAACCTTGCGGTCCGTTCTCGACGACCATCGCATCCAGCGAATGGCGCAGCTCCCTCATCAAGCTGTTCTGATGCGCCAGTGCGGCGATGCGCCGTTCGCAATTCAGGATCGAGTTCGTCAGTTCGCTGACCTCGGACGCCCTTGAGGAGGACGCCGAGCCATTCTCCATCGCCTCGACCAGAAAGGCCGCGTTGGTGGCCTTTGAGCGATAGCGATTCTCAAGCCCGGTCTTCTCCGCAGCGATCTCGGCGGCAATCTGATCGAACAGCCTTGCCAGGCGATCGAAGCGCGAGAGATCGGTCTGCCGGTCCCGGGCCGGGTCTCTTGACCTGAAGCCAAATATCGAAGCCATCCGGTTGGCCTTTCAAAATTGCTGCACCGCAACATACAGTGCCATCCCCAGGACAAGTAGGCAACCTCCCAGTTTCGGAAAGGCAATTTTTTCGACGTTGCGGCCACTGTCGCTGGCAACAGTGAGGCTACTTTTCCGCAGGCGCGCTGGTCCCGGCCATGAGGAAGCGCATGGGCTGCACCTGTTTCTGCGTCGTGGCAAAACCGGCGCGACGAAACAGCGCGTCCAACTTGTCGGAGGCCACGCCGCGAACGATGGGAATGAGGTTTGATTGACTGGCGAAGGCATAGGCCGCGGCCGACGCCAGACCGCGCTCGGCCTTGACGTCGAGGAAGTTGCGCAGCCGGTATTTGTCGCGCACATGCCGCTCGTGGCGTCTCAGCACAGCCTTCGAGCCTTCCGGCAAACTGCCGATCTCAAGCAGCGCCAAGTCCGCATCGGCCAGACGCTTCAAATCCTGCGTCTTGTGCCGGCCACTCAGCGAATCAGCGCGCACGATGGCGCCATAACCGCAGGAGCGGATGACCTTGAAACGCGCGCCGCGGGCGACCGCCCGCGCATAGAGCTCGTAGTCTTCGCCCAGGCGCAGGTTTTCGTCGTAGCGCAGCCCATGCCGGTCCAGGAAGGCCCTGGAGATGACCGGCTTGAGGAAACCCAGTTCGCCGCGCTGCACACGCCGGCTGGAGATGTTGCCTTCGATAAACTGTTCGAAGTCGAGGAACTCCGGATCGGCCGAAAAAGACGGGGCGACGATCTTCGAGACATCGGTGGCCGCATCGTCCCTGATCAACATGATGTTGTCGGCGGCGAAATCCCAGTCGGCGCTGGCAAACAGGTTGTGAAACCTGCCCTCGAGGAAGAAATCATCGGCGTCCAGAATGCTGATGAACGGCGACTTCGACCCGGCGATCGCGGCGTTGCGGGCAAAGGAGGGGCCTCGATTGATGTCGAGACGCATGACCGAAAGCCTGCCGCTGCCATCGTCGGCGGCGCGGGCCACTTTGGCGGTGTCATCGGTGGAGGCGTCGTCGACGACGACGACTTCCGCCACCTCCGGCTCGCGCAGCGCCGAGGCGATGGCGGCCGGAATTGTCCGGGCGGCATTGCGGGCGGCGATGATCACGCAGACCTGGGGTTCTGTCGGGGACATAGATTCACCTTTCGATTGCAAGTCGTTCCGTACCCCCATGCTCATTGACGTTGCGGCCGCTCGAAAAGACGCCGGCTGAGATCGGCGGACGCGGCCCAGCCGGCCTCGGTCAGATAGCGAACGGGTTCGCGACCGCACAGTTCCCACAGCACCGTGCGCCGCTGGGGCCATCGCAAGGACGACAGCCAGGGCGCAATGACCATGTGGAACAGATCTTCATTGCCAATGCGCGACAGAATGCGGGTGGCCCGCTCCGACAGAAGCGTGCCGGTGCCGCCAAGCAGTACGTCGGCGGCGCGCAGGCCGAGCAGCAGCGTGTCGGCCAGCCCCTGCTCCGCGGCGTAGTCGAGCACATTTTGCTGCTCGGCTTCGCTCAGGCGGCTGGCGCTGGCCCTGATATCGCAGACATAGCCTGCACAGGGTTCGCGATTGAAAAGCGCCTTGGCGACGCTGATGCAGGAAAGCAGCAAGGTGTCGGAAGCCGAGATGAAAGGCATGCTGGCGCCGGCGATGGCGACAGAGCGCTTGCGCCGCAGAAAGCCATCGGTATCGCGCGGACTCGGCGAACCGGGCTGCTGGAGCCGGTAGTGGAGATCGACGGTGGAGGGCTTTGGCCCGCTCTCGCGCACCATATGCTGCTCGCCCAGAAAGCGAACCCACCAGACGGAACGGGACTTGCCGGCGACCTCGTAGCCAATCGAGCGGAGCGCTTCACGGGCTTTGAAAAAACCGGTCGGCGACACCAGGATGTCGACATCCCCGGAAGGCTTCATGAAATGGTCGCCATAGAGCAAATGCTGCTGAAACGGACCCTTCAGGAAGACGAAATCGATATGCTTGTCGCGCAGCACCTTGTCGATCGCCATCGAGTCCATGATGCAGGACGAGTTCATCGAAACCGTGCGCCTGCGATAGGTGTCGAGCCATTCAAACAACCCGGGCGGCGCTTGGGCTGCCGGCGTGCGCGACAATGCCTTCAGAACGAAGGTTGCAACCTTGTTGAGCCTGGCGATGTCGGCGACGCTGGCAGCGGAGATGGCCGGCACAGACGTTGTGCCGGCGCTCGACCCCGAAGCGAAATAAAGCCTCAGGCACGCTTGCACATAGGCGAATTCATCGGCGCAGTCGGCGGCACGCAGTCTTTCGTAGGAACCTTCCTGCAAGGCCATGTTGCGCAAAGTCTCCGGAAAAATGTTAGCACGCGGTGTTATATTGCAACTGCGAAGGAAAGCATCGCCAAAATCGTTCCCGGCGTCCAGTTTTTCCTTCAGCGCACATTTCCTTGCAACCAGAGCGTTTACAGGCACAATCCCGTAGGCGGGCGGAAAGCGCGGCCAAAATCCCGACCGCTGTTGGGAGATGCAACCGCAAATCGGTCGGGATTTGCACTATTTTGGAGCATATTTCGAGTTGCTTAAAAAGTAATCACTTTTAGAGAAACATTTATCGTAATTAAATCAGGTGCTTATTTAGACGGCACAGATGCGCCGTTGAATTCGTTTGTGAGGCGTGGCTAGGATGTGACTGCCAACGGTTTGATCACTGTGGGAGGCAAGCGCAACCAACAATTGATTAACCGTTGGTAAATCAGGCTTGACTCATACACAACGCACATGCAGCTATTGCAATGCAGCATAGAACGCGCTGCCGGCACTCGACAGGCCGTTTCCAGTCCTTATTGGAGAGTAACATGGAACAGAATGTTGAAAAGCAAGAGTACGAAACGCCAAGCCTGACGGTTCATGGTTCTATTGAAACCATCACCCAGGGCGGCGGCGGCAATACGGCCATTGACGCGGCGTTCCCCGCGCACACGCCGATCAGCCAACTCACGTTCTCTTGAACTTACTTTCGTCTCAGAGTGACGACGTTGGGGCTCTGGACGCGAGTGATAATGGAGGGCCGGGGGACAAGATCACCCGGCCCTCTCCCTCCCCTGGAACTCCCGAAGCGTATTGTAACCGAGGTTTTAGGATGAGCTGGAATCCATCAGACGACGATCGCGTCAGCGCGACCGAGGATGCCGTAGCCTGCGAATTCGGCACCGGGCTGGCGATCCTCGACCTGAAGTCCAACATCTATTACAGCCTGAACAGCGTCGGAGCCTATATCTGGGAGCTGATCCAGGAGCCAAGGCCAATCTCTGAAATCCGTAGCGCCGTGCTCGCGCGCTACAATGTCGACCCCGCGCGCTGCAAGGCCGATGTCGACGGATTGCTGAAGGGCCTGGCCGATTCAGGACTTGCGAGGCTCCACCATGAGGAACTTGCCTAGGGTTCTCTCCCTCAGTGGTTCGGAAATGCTGTTTCTCGCCCGCTGCCTTCTGGTGGTCGCGGCAGTACGGCTGGGGCTGACACTGCTCTCCTACAATCACATTCGCCGCATGGTGACGCGGCTGGATGCGCAGCAGCCGGCCGGCATCGGCGATCTGCGGCGCGTCGCCTGGGGCGTGGCCGCAGCGGCTCGACTTGTCCCCTATGCCAGCTGCCTCACCCAGGCGCTTTCCGGGCAATATCTTCTTGCCCGCCAGGGCAACGCTTCCAAAATACGCATCGGCATCGAACGTGACACCGGCACGCAACTGAAAGCGCATGCCTGGCTGATGAGCGGCGACCAGATCGTGCTCGGCGGCTCGATCGACAGGTTCGCCCATCTCGTCGACCACGGTCAGTAGCCGATGAGCGGCGTCGCTGGAATTCTGCTCAGGCAGGGGCTCGCGCCGGCGGCAGCCGCGGCCGACATCCAGCAGATGCTTGCGCGCATGCATCACCGGGCTCGTGACGGCAGTTCGTGGTGGACCGACCCAAGCGTCGCTCTTGGCCACGCTTGGCTCAACACGACGGACGAAGCCGGCCCCGGCCCGCTGACCATGGGCGGCGGCAAACTGGCGATCACCGCCGACTGCCGGCTGGACAATCGCGACGAATTGCTGGCGAGACTGGGCATCAGGGACAACTCGGTTGCCGATGCCACATTGCTGATGCGTGCCTATCTGCGCTGGGGCGAGGCCTGTCCCGTGCATCTGCAAGGCGACTTCGCCTTCGCCATCTGGGACAGCGAACGCCAGACGCTGTTTTGCGCTCGCGATCATTTCGGGGTCAAACCCTTCTACTACCATTCGAGTGACCGGCGTTTCGTCTTTGCCTCGGAGATCGGGCCGATCCTCGGCGTCGACGGGGTCAGTGCGCGCGTCAGCGACCATCAGATATCAGGGTTTCTGGCCGGACTTCCGGACGATCCGCAGTCCACCCACTACAGCGAAATCTTCCGCTTGCCGGCCCGCCACAGTCTGACGGTCACGGGCAGCCAGGTGGTGCTGCGCCGGTACTGGCAGATCGAGCCGTCGCAAAGGCCGATGCGATCGGATGCCGCCGAGGAATTTCGCCATCTGTTTTCACAGTCGGTCCGCAACCGGATGCGGGGAACCTCGGCGGTCGGCGCGATGCTGAGCGGCGGCCTCGATTCTTCCTCGATCGCCTGCGTCGCCGGCCTGCAGAATGCCGCTGAGCGAAGGCCGCGACTGCCCACCTTCTCGTTGATCTTCGAGAAGGGCTCCTCGATGGATGAACGTCCCTTCATCGATGCCGTGCTGGAGCAGAAAAAGGTCGACGGGACGCTGATCGCCGTCGGCAACTACGCGCCGTTCGCGGAGTTCGACCGCATCCTGGAAGAGCAGGAAGGAACCTTCCTGGCGCCGGGCCTGTCGCTGACCCGCAGCATTTACAGGACTGCCGGGGCGAAGGGCATCAAGGTGCTGCTGGACGGCCATGGCGGCGACGAGGTCGTTTCGCAAGGCCATGGCCATCTGCACGAACTTGCCAATGCCGGCAAATGGATGGAGCTGTGGCGCGAGATGCGCGGCGCCGCCGACACCTATGGCGACGGCATGCTCGGCCTGTATTTCCAGTTCCTGACCATTTACGGGCCGGCATGGCGCATCGCCAAGCTCAGACATGCGGCAAACCGCATCCTCAACAGGATGCGCGCGCCGACGCCACGCGGTGGAAGCTGGCGCGATCTGATCAATCCGGACCTGGCCAGGCGAACCGACCTTGTCGAAAGATTTCACAGGGCGGGCTATATGCCGCCAAGCGTCAGTGCCAGCGAGTCCTTGACGCATCGCTGGATCCTTTCAAACGGCTATGTGCCGCATGCGTTCGAGGTTCTCGACAAGGCCGGAGCCAATTTCGGCGTCGAGCCACGCTATCCGTTCTGGGACAAGCCGCTGGTCGAGTTCTGCCTGGCATTGCCGGGTGAGGAAAAGCTGAATCGCGGCTTTGGCCGCTATGTGCTGCGCCGCGCCATGGAGGGCGTGTTGCCGGCTGCGGTTCAGTGGCGGCGCGACAAGATCGATTTCACCGCCAATCTCGTCAACGGCATGCTCGGCAACCACCGCGATCTCCTGGAGCAGGTGCTCGTCTCCGATGCCAGGCGCATCGCGCCCTATGTCAACCTGCCAGTGGTGACCGCCGCCTATGCGCGGCTGCTGCGCCAGCCGGACCAGGCAGCGCCGCTGGATGTCCAATATGTCTGGCGCTCGGCGTCGCTGTCGCTCTGGCTGCGTCAACTCCAGCACGGTGGGAGTCCCGCATGATGCCTCGCAACACACTGCTCGCCGCTGACCTACATGACCAGGTCCATCCGCAAGGCCAAGCAGTGAGACAACGTCGCTTCTACAAGGCCTACGGCCTGACGATCAGTTCGGACGTGGCGTTGCCCGAGCTGGAGCCGGCCGAGCCGGCTGAGGCCGACATCATGATCGCGGTGGGTCCGATCAACTTGCCAGCGCCTTCGCTCGAGGCCGGGACCGCTTTTCGGTTCGAGCCAGACTGGCAATATCTGGCATGGCCGGCGGTCGGCGCATTTCTGATCAGCGATGCCTGCCGGATCGACGTGGATCCGGCGCCGGGGATCGACGACCAATTGATCGCGTTTCCGCTGCTAGGACCGGTGCTGGCGCTGCTGCTGCATCAGCGGGGCCTGCTCGTCCTTCACGCCAGCGCCATTGCCGTCGGCGGCAAAAGCGCGATCTTCATGGGCGACAAGGGCGCCGGCAAATCAACCACGGCGAGCGCGATGATCCGTGCCGGGCATGGATTGCTCACCGACGATGTCGTGGCGCTCGATCTGGCCGCCGAGCCGATGATCGTTCCGGGCTTTCCGCAGCTCAAGCTGGCCGCCGATGCCGCCGCCGCCATCCCGATCCGGCAGGCGGAAGTGCGCCCGCAAGTGCATCCCGCGATCGACAAGACCCAGCATCGGCTGCATGGCGGATTTTCGAGCGACACGATACCGGTGACGAGGATCTACATCCTCGAGCGCGGCGAGAAGGCAGCGATATCGCCACTGCCGGGCCTTGGTGCCTTGCCGGCAATCATCAAGTTTTCCTACGTGACACGCTTCGGCCGCCCGGCCCTGGTCGGCGACTTCGCCGCAACGCATCTTCGTCAATGCGCCCGGCTGGCCGACCATGTCGGCGTGTGTCGCCTTGAAGTGCCGACCGGCCTCGATCGCATCGGCGAAGCCGTCGATCTGATCGAGAAGGATCTGGCGGCCGACAATCGGCGGCGGTGAGCAAAGCATGGCTGGATCCTCACCCTTTCGCCTGTCGCTGTTGCGGGAAGTCGCCGGGTTCGGCTCCGTAGTCGCTCGGATCGGCGGGCGGAGGGCCTGGACGGCATTGATCTTCCTGATCCTGGGAAGCCTGACCGAAGGCATCTCGATCCTGCTTCTTGTTCCTCTGCTGCATCTGGTGGGGCGGCCCGATCAGAATTTCGCGATCAAGCTGCCTGACAACGACATGGTGCGCTGGCTGGTGCCGGATGGGACGCTGCAATTGACGACGGTGCTTTGCATGCTCGTCGGGCTGGTCACGCTGCAAGCGGCTTTCAACCGCTTCAGATCCGTTTACATGGCCGGCCTTCTGCTCGATTTCATCAACCGCCTGCGCATGAACCTGTTCGAGAGCATCGGCAAGGCGCGCTGGGGGATATTCGCGCGCATGCGAAGTTCCGACCTCGACCATGCGCTGACCGGCGACATCGACCGCGTGCAGGCGGCGGCCTTCTCGCTGATGATGCTGGTGCAGATCGCCGTGCTTCTGGCCGGCTACCTCGTGGTCTCGCTGTTCATTTCGCCGATAATGACATCGGTCGCCATCGTGATCGGCGTGCTGACGTTTGTTGCGCTACGGCCGTTTCGAGCCCGGGCCACGGCATTCGGCCGGGTCCTGACGACCAATCGCCAGGAGCAATACCGCACGGTCTCGGAGTTTATCGGCGGCATCAAGGTGGCCAAGAGCCTGAACGTCGAGGCGAGCTATTTCGCGCAGCTCCAGTCGACGCTGGAACGGATGAAGACCGACAATATCAACTATGTGCGCAACAGCTCGATCGGCACCGCCCTGTTCCAGGTGGCCAGCGTCGTGGGCCTGAGCCTGTTCGTCTACATCGCGCTGGTTCGCTTCCACCTTTCGCTTGCCGAGATCGTCGTCCTGCTACTGGTTTTCATGCGCATTGCGCCGCGTTTCATGGACATGCAGACGCAGGCCCAGCAAGTTTTGATCAATTTGCCGGCCTACACCTCGATGCGCGACTTGCAGACGCGTTTCGACGCCGAGCGCGAGCCGGCGAATGCCGAGCCGCAGGCGAATGGAAAGCTGTCGCTCGACAAGGGTTTGAACATACGCAACGTCTCCTTCGCCTATGGCGACGGCACCGGCAAGCCGGTGGTGAGCGACATCACCTTCGGTCTTCCCGCCGGCAAGGTGACGGCGCTTATCGGCCCTTCGGGATCGGGCAAGAGTACGATCGCCGACATGCTGCTTGGCCTGCTCGAGCCGACGCAAGGCAGAATTCTTGCCGACGGCATCGAGATCAGTGCCGCCAATCGCCGGCGCTGGCGCGATCAGGTGGCGTATGTGCCGCAGGATGTGTTCCTGCTGCACGAAACGATCGCCGCCAATCTGCGCCTTGCCGCGCCACAGGCCAGCAATGACGATCTTTGGAAAGCACTTCGATCGGCGCATGCCGCGGAGTTTATCGAACGGCTCGAACACCAACTGGACACGGTGGTCGGCGACCGTGGCGTCCGGCTCTCGGGCGGTGAACGCCAGCGTATAGCGCTGGCGCGGGCGCTGCTTCGCAAGCCGTCTCTGCTCATCCTGGATGAAGCGACCAGCGCACTCGACTGGCAGAACCAGTCGTTGATCGCCAAGTCGATCGATGGGCTGCGCGGTTCGATGACGATCCTGACCATTGCGCACCGGCCATCGATGATCGCCTTCGCCGACTGGGTCGTGGCCATGGAAAACGGCCGGATCGTCGAGGTCGGGCAGTATCAGCGGCTGAAGGAAAAAGCCGGAAGCCGATTGTCCCAGATGCTTTCAGGCGAGCAATCCGAGCGGGAGCCGGCCGACGCGACCTGAGGTTGCTGCGCAGGCTTCGAGCAATATCAGTGAAGGCTTCGCCTTGCGGTGAATTTCTCGCCTTCGGTGGCTTTGTCCGCGCTCAGGTTTCTTTCGGCTTCACGGGCCTTGTCGGCCGACGTCGGCGCGCTCCTGGCAACCATGACGTAGACCATCAGGAAGTAGCCGACCTGAATGATGACCGCGCAGATGACAACGCGAATCAATGTTGTGGCAAGCGACGCGCCGTCGGCATAGGACCATGCCACCACGATCGCGAGGGCGAAAAGCATTCCGACGATGAATTTTGGCAGTGACATGACCGGCGGCCCGTCAACCAGCCCGAGCATGCAAAAACGACGACTTACCCACCCGAGTATCTCCCCATTCGCCATGCGGGCTTATCAGTTTGCCCGCTGTCGGCCGGTTGCTTCCGGCCTTCCCAACCTATCGAGACTCTAACAGAAATAATTTGCGACTCTATTAAGGCGGGAAACTGACGGCAAGGCCAGACGCAATTAATTTTGAATCGGCTTCCGGGTTGGACTCTGCCATGCTGCGATGCACACACAGGCATCATGGCCAACCTCGAGATATCGATCCTTCACTAGTAAAAGCCCCAATATTTACTAGTATTTTATGCGAATTGCCTTACACTTTGCACCACATTAGAGCCCCGTTATGTTTCTCGGCCAGCGTCGAAGAACGATTCGCCCAAAAATGGCCTTGAAAAGACACTAGATTTCCTGGTTTTGCTCATATATTGTCACAAACGTGCCGCAAAGGCGAAATTTTGTGCACGGCGCGTTTATTATTTAGTCAATTCATGACGCGACTATTTCAGCGGCATGGGAAATTGTGTGTTGCGCTGCAGCATTTTTTTGATATCTTGCCGTAAACCATTCGTTGAACGTATGGAGTTTACGGCATGAGGGATATCGCTAAGTCGGCCAATGCGGGCTTTTCGCAGGTCGGCATTGATTTTCCGCCACCAATCGGCGGTCTGCTCAAGCGCAGTTTTGATATTGTTGGTTCACTGGTCGGCTTGGTAGCGCTCAGCCCGCTGTTTGTGATGGTTGCGCTTTTGGTCAAGCTGTCCGACGGCGGCTCGATTTTCTACGGTCATAAGCGGATCGGCAGGGGAGGACGTATCTTCCCGTGCCTCAAGTTCCGCACCATGGTTCCGGACGGCGAAAGGGTGCTGGCCGCCTATCTTGCGGCCAATCCCGACGCCAATGCGGAATGGATGGCGACTCGCAAGCTGAAGAACGACCCGCGGGTCACCCGTGTCGGAGCCGTTCTGCGCAAGCTCAGCCTCGATGAATTGCCGCAGATCATCAACATCCTGCAGGGCGATATGAGCCTTGTCGGACCTCGTCCCGTGGTGCGCGACGAGCTTGAGATCTATGGCAGTGCCGCGGTCTACTATTTGAAGTCGCGCCCCGGCCTGACCGGGCTTTGGCAGGTCAGCGGACGCAACGACGTTTCCTATGACAGTCGCGTCGCGTTCGACCGCCACTATGTCGAGAACTGGTCGTTGTTCGAGGATGTTCGCATCATCATCAAGACCGTGCCTGCCGTGTGGATGTCGCGCGGATCCTACTGACCGGGCGGCAGCCGCCCTGAGCCGCCCATTCCGGTGCGGCGATGCCGACAGCAAGCTCATCGGGCGATGGGGCCAAAGCGGATCGGAAACGTTCAGTTGAAAACAGATATTCTCGACCTCTTGCGTACCGGCAATCCTGCCGGTCGTTTGGTGCCGGCCCGCCTCACGGCCGCCTGCCTCGCTTTGTCCCTCGCTTTCCCGCAGATGGCCGCAGCAGACGAATATCGTCTCGGCTCGCAGGACAAGCTCAATATCCGTGTCGCCGAATGGCAGACGGTCGAGGGCACGTTCCGCGACTGGACGGCTGTAAACGGAGAATACTCGGTCGGCCCCGCTGGAACCTTGTCGGTCCCGTTCGTGGGCGAACTGCCGGCAGCCGGCAAGACCACTTCGGAGATCGCGGCCGCGATCGGCCAGGCATTGCAGCGTAAGCTGGCGCTTGCGGACAAGCCGGAAGCGTCGGTCGAAATGGTGCAGTTCCGGCCGTTCTACATTTCAGGCGAGGTGCAGTCACCCGGCCAGTTTCCTTACGTGCCCGAGCTGACAGTGCTCAAGGCGATCAGCGTTGCCGGTGGCATAAGGCGCAATGCCGATTACGGCCCCCAGATCGGCAAAGACCTGGTCACCGCCAAGGGCAATTACGACATTTACGAGGACCAGCAGGTTCGCCTGCTTGTCAGGCGAGCCCGCATCGATGCCGACATCGCCGGCAAATTGAGCTTCGATGTGCCGAAGGAGATCGCAGACGATCCGCGGCTGCCGGCTATCGTCGCCGATGAAATGGCGATTCTGACGTCTGACCAGAACAAGCTGAAGCTGAAGTTGCAGGCGCTCGATGAGCTGAAGGGCGTTTTGCAGGCCGAAATCGAATCGCTGCAAAAGAAGATCGTCAATCAGCAGCGACAGGTCGACCTGGCCAAGCAGCAACTCGACAGCATTGGCCCGCTGGCGCAGAAGGGCTTGATCGTCAACACGCGCGTGCTGACTTCGGAGCAATCGATCGCCAATCTTCAGGGCCAGGTCCTGGACTATGAAACGGCCATCCTTACCGCCAAGCAGTCGATCAGCAAGGCGACGCAGGACGCCATCGATGCCCAGAACACCCAGAGTTCGAGCCTTGCCGCCGACCGCCAGCAGACCGAGACGGATCTGAACGAAGCCACGTTGAGGGTGGGCATGCAAAAAGGCCTGATGGCCGCGGCATCGGATCCCGCAACGACGGCTGCCATCACGAGCGGCGCAGAACCGACCTTCCTCTATTCGCTGATACGCATTGTCGACGGCAAGACGAGCGAGATCGCCGCCAAGGAGGACACTCCAGTGCTGCCGGGCGACGTGATCAAGGTCAAGCTGGCGCCGACAGCCAGCCAGTAGGCATGACAATGATCAGCCAGCAGGCATGACGATTGTCGGCCAGTAGGCAACGCCCGGCGTCATCGACGCCGGCCGGCAGGAACTGAGAAGGCAGCATCGAGTGCCGCCCAGCCGGGCGCAGGAGACCAGCTGTAGACCTCGCGCAGCGATCCGCTGATGAAGGCATAGAATGCAGCCGGCACCCCGCCACGTGTACCTCAATCTCGACGCGCTGCGTGGCGTGGCGGCGATCAGTGTGATGCTCTATCATTTCTCGCCGTTCATCACCGACGGCAAGGTGCTGCCCTCGAGCTATCTCGCGGTCGATCTGTTCTTTCTGCTGAGCGGGTTTGTCATCGCTCACGCCTATGACCGGAAGATCGAAACCGGGATGGGGTTCGGCACTTTCCTGCTGATCCGGCTGATCCGTCTCTATCCGCTTTACCTTGCCGGTACGCTGCTGGGCTTTTTCTATCTGCTGATCAAGAACCGGCTGATCCCTGCGGAGTACCTGCCGCTTTCGGACATCGCCGTCATGCTGACGACGGGCATGTTTTTCATTCCGCTTGTCGGCAGCGCCTATCACACGATCTTCCCGCTCAACCCCGCCTCCTGGTCGCTGTTCTTCGAGTTCATCGTCAACATCGCCTATTTCCTGCTGTTCTTCGCGCTGCCGAAAAGGCTGCTGACAGCGCTCATCGCCGGCAGCCTCGCGCTGCTGGTCGTGGCGGCGGCCGTGGCCGGCACGCTCGACTTCGGCATGACCGGACAAACCATCATCAGTGGCTTGCCGCGCGTGTGCTTCTCGTTCTTTCTCGGCGTGCTTTTGTGCCGATCGATCGGACGCTATCAGGGCAGGCTGGGCTTCCTGCAAACCGGCTACTTCGCCGAGATCGCGCTTGTGCTGACGCTGGTGATCTTTGCCATCGCGCCGCATGGCGCCTTGCGCCCGGTCTATGACCTGGCCTGCGTGGTGATCTTGTTTCCGATCATGGTCGTGGTTGGAGCGCTGGCGCCAACCCATGCGCGCGCCGCAAAGCTCTACAGCTGGCTCGGGCGGATCTCCTATCCGATCTATATCATTCACACGCCGCTGCTGATGATCATCGCGGGCGCCGGCAAGGCCGTGTCCATCGATCCGTTCGCGAACCACCCGTGGTTCGGCATCGTCATGGCCCTGGCCGTGATCGCCATCGGCGACATCGCTACGCGCCTCTATGACGAACCGGTGCGGCGGTTCCTGCAGCGGCAGATGCTGCGCTCGCGCGCCATCGCCTGAGCGCTGCCCCGTCCCTATCTCATTGCGTGCGTTCAGCCATTTTCGGTTTCGGTTCCTGGATGGCAATCCAGGACCGTTGCGGCAGCACCGCCGGCACTTCGCGCAACTTGAACAGGCTGTAGTAGACGACGAATGACGCGGTGAAATAGGGGCCGAGGATTTCGACCTCGAAGAAGGAGCGGAGCAGCATCAAGCCCGCCGCCCCGGCAAGGACCACCGAATCAGCCCGCCAGTCGCGAAAGATTACGGACGACACGTGTCCATAGAAGGACCGCAGGATGACCAAAGCGATCAGCGTCACGCCGACAAAACCGAGTTCGACCAACGTCTCGATATAGGTGTTGTGGAAGTGGAAGCCGGTGCGGGTCGAGATGTAGAACTCGGCCCACAGCCGTTCAGCCTCGGCGAAGCCCTGCACCCAATAGGCGGCATAGCCATAGCCGAGGATGGGGAATTGCTGGGCGGCTTGCCAGCCCTGCTCCCAGAGATAGGTTCGCCCGGTGAGCGTCGAATCCTTGCCGAAGATGCCGAGCACGAAATCCAGCAGACCAAGGTTCAGGGCGGCAAAGACTGCCCCGACCAGCGTGCAGGTACCGACCGCGAACAGCACCCGTCGGTAGCGGCGCGACAGCACCTTGCTCATCGAGAGCAGGATGACGACCGCCAGCGCCGCCGGCAGCGACGCCACCGAGGTGGCGGAATGCGCAATGGCCAGCATATAGACCGAAAGCAGGCCTATCGGCGCCGTCCAGACCAGACTTGGCCAGCCACGCCGGTAAAAGACGACGAAAACGAAACAGAGATAGATGCCGAGCGACGAGAAGAAGCCGACCTGGTTCTTGGAGCCGAAAGCACCGACGAAATTGAAGGTTCCGTCGAGAACGTCCTCGGCGTAGTTGCCGACTTTGAGCGAATAGAGCAGGACGACAAAAATCCCGATTAGCGAGCCCACCACCAATGTTCGGACGCTGACCGTGCGCGCGGCGATGTAGGCACACAAGATATGCGAGAAGTACTGAAGTCCCGCTCGCGCGGTGATGCCTGGCGCATGCGACCAGAAGACCGACAAGCAGATATAGGCCGCGAATGTCAGCGGCAGCCAAGCGTCGGAGAGATGGCGCAGAAACCGCCGGTAATCCACAAGGATGAGCGGCAGCCAGACCGCATAATAGGCCAGGATCAGGATCGGGCCGAAATTGGTGGAATAGGCGAAGGCAAAAACCGAAACAGCAACAGCGAAGCTGCCATAGACGGCGTTCTTTTCCGGTTCCACCAGCAAGGATTTTGGAATCTTCATATCTGTATCGGATTTCTCATCCACGCAGCCTTTCAATCGGGCGCAAGCGCCGATCGGCGATTTATCCGCGAGATGCCGGCACGGCGGGCATCTATTGTGCAGTGCAATATGACTTATCGTCCTATTGCCTGCCGCTCAACGACAAAAGTGTCACGGGCAAATGTGTCAGTAGCCGGGACCATGCACCACAGGAATGGCGCGAATGCGGCTCGCCTGGCACAAAAAGGTCAGTTCGCTGCCGCGTCACCGACGGATGCCGAATCGACCTGTCCGCCATCATGGCGTTTGCTGTCATCAATGAGATGAATACAATATGCGAAAAGTGATCCGCATATGCTGGCTGGAGGGAACGGATGGATAAACCTCGAATCTTCCTGGGTTCGTCGGGAAAGCAGCAGAAGCTGCTTCAGGCGCTGACACGCGGGCTCGACGACGTTGCGCATGTGGAACCCTGGACGACATCCTTCAATCCCGGGACCTCCACCCTGGAGCGCCTCCTCGAGCTCACGCGTGAGGTCGACTTTGCCGCTTTCCTGTTTGCCCAGGACGACTGGACGAGCGCGAGCGTGCCGGCATCGGCGGCGCCGGTCTCCGCTCAAGCGTCTCCACGCGACAATGTGGTCTTCGAAGCCGGTCTTTTCGGCGGAGTCCTCGGAATGCGCCGAACGTTTATCCTGCATGCGAACGGCTCCAAGCTGCCAAGCGATCTCCTCGGCCTGACCTCGGTCCGGTATGGCGACGCGACGACTGCCGCGGAGATGAGGGTGGTCAACCAGAAGCTGCGCAAGGCAATCGAGAACGAGAGCCGCGTCGCTCGTATCGAGGGCCTTTGGTGGCAGTTTTCCCTGTCGGAGCGCACGGCCAAGGAGCCATCCGCCGTGAGCCTTTTGCGGATCTCGCGAGACCGTGACGGTGCGCTGGAGCTCACCGGTCGCTCATGGCAGGAGAGCGGCAGTCTATCAGCCAGATACTGGAGCGAAGCGACGAAGGAGAGAAAGCAGACTCCCGGCATCTTCTACTACTGGAACGGAGAGCGGCCGATGGACGCGAATGCGCCGCAGCTGCACGGAACCGGGGAGATCCTGCTTGAGTCCGCCGAGCGCGCATCAGGCTACTTCACGACGCGAGCCGAAACAAACCCGGAGCTGAATGCGCGCACCTCCGGTGTCTATCTGCGCGCCGATCCCGAAGACCTGGCTATTCTGGACGGGCGCGACAATCAGCGGCGAGTGGAGCTGATCGCCGAGCGGCTGAGCGATTGGAAATCGATCGCCTGAGAATTCCGTGCGTTTGGGGACCCTGGCGCTTCGCCTGAGCCATAGACCCAGCGCCGTATGGAGAGATGTCGCCAAGAGCGCCTCTCGATCGCTGGCCCACCAGTATCCCGTTTGGCGGCTCCAATCCCGCCTTGAACTTGTCCGCACGTGACTTCACAGTCGCCGCCGATCGGGAGGATGATAGCATGCGTTTTGCAGGACGGTTTGCCGGACGCTCGGCCGTGATCACTGGCGGCGCCTCCGGAATCGGCCTGGCCGTGGCTCAGAGACTTGTCGAAGAGGGCGGACGTGTTTGTGTCTGGGATCGCGACCCCGCCCAGATCGAACATGCCAAGGCTGTTGTCGCGGATTTGCAGGGCGTGACCATCGACGTTTCCGATCCAGTCGCGGTTGAAGACGCCGCGAAACGCGCGATCCAGGGGCTTGGCGCGGTCGATATCCTCGTCACCAGTGCCGCCATCACCGGACCGAACATGACCACCTGGGAGTATTCCATCGACGACTGGCGCCGGGTCATCGACATCAACATCAATGGCGTCTTCTTTTGCAACAAGGCACTGGTGCCGCATATGCTCGAACGCAATTACGGCCGGATCGTCAACATCGCGTCGATTGCCGGCAAGGAGGGCAACCCCAACGCCTCGGCCTACAGCACGTCGAAGGCGGCGGTGATCGGCATGACCAAGTCGCTGGGCAAGGAGCTGGCCAGGACCAAGGTGACGGTGAACTGCGTCACGCCGGCGGCGGTGCGCACGGCGATCTTCAACCAGATGAGCCAGCAGCACATCGATTTCATGCTGTCGAAAATACCGATGGCGCGGTTTGGCGAGGTCGAGGAGGTGGCAGCACTGATCGCATGGATCGCTTCCGAGGAATGTTCCTTCACCACCGCAGCGGTGTTTGACGTTTCCGGCGGCCGGGCTACCTATTGAAGCAAGTGAGGCGCGATTTGCCACCGAGAGCTGTGGCCGTCCGCCCGGAGTTTGCTTTGCTTGCCTGGCGTTGACCCTCCTTTGTCCGACGAAGAACTGCTCGACCGCTTCCAGCACGCGGCCTTCGGCTATTTCCTGGAAACCGTGAACCCGGAGAACGGGTTGGTCGCCGACACCTCGCGGCCGAATTGGCCGGCAAGCATCGCGGTCGTCGGCTTTGCGCTGTCCTGCTATCCGGTCGGGGTCGAGCGCGGTTGGATGACGCGCGAAGCTGCGATCAAGCTGACGCTTGCCACACTGCGTTTCTTCCACAACAGCCGGCAAGGCAATGGCGATGACGTCACCGGCCACAAGGGTTTCTACTACCATTTCCTCGACATGCAGACCGGCCTGCGCACCTGGCGCTGCGAATTGTCGATGGTCGACACGGCGCTGCTGATGGCCGGCGTGCTGGTGGCCGACGCCTATTTCCGAGGCGACAGCGAAGACGAGGTCGAGATCCGCGACTTGGCGGACGTGCTCTACCGGCGCGTCGACTGGCGCTGGGCGCAAGGCCGACGCCCAACCTTGCGGCAAGGCTGGAAACCAAAGAGCGGCTTTCTGTATTCCGACTGGGAAGGCTACAACGAAGCGACGATCCTCTATGTGCTGGCGATGGCCTCGCCCGACAAACCGGCCTCGGACGACAGCTATGAAGCGTGGACGTCGACCTATCAGTGGGAGACGATCTACGGCCGCGACGTGCTTTATGGCGGGCCGCTGTTCATGCACCAGTTCTCGCATGCCTGGATCGACTTCGCCGGCATCCGGGATGGATTTATGCGCGACAAGAACTCCGACTATTTCGAAAACAGCCGGCGCGCGACCTATATCCACCGCGACTATGCGCGGCAGAACCCGCTTGGCTATGACGACTACAGCGAGGAGCTGTGGGGCCTTTCGGCGGGTGACGGACCCGGCAATTTTCGCGCCGGGATCGCACGGCGGCCGCGCAAGTTTTTCAGCTATGCGGCGCGTGGCGCGCCCTTCGGCCCCGACGATGGGACGATTGCGCCATGGTCTTGTCTGGCATCGCTGCCCTTCGCCCCTGAAATCTGCCTGCCGGCATTGCGGCAGCTGCAAGAGCGCTACCCCCAATTGATCGACAATTTCAGGATGCCGAGCGGCTTCAACCCGACGCTGGCGAACCGGCGAAATTTTGGGCCGAGCGGCTGGATATCGGAAGGGCACTACGGCCTGGACCAGGGCATCGTCGTGCTGATGATCGAAAACCACCGCTCGCGCCTGATCTGGGAGCTGATGCGGTCAAGTCCGCCCATTCGTCTTGGCCTCAGCAGGGCGGGCTTCACAGGCGGCTGGCTGTCGCAGCCGGCGCGCGCTCCTCAGTCATGAAGATCCCTGGGGATTGCCGGGCCGACCGAAAAATCCGTGAAAGTGACCTCGAAGCCCTCGCGTTGCGGCGAACAGCACATCATGCCGACATCGGCCGACTTCGAGGGCGGGAAATAGGCAAGCCGCACCGGCTTCCAATGGCCGTCGGCCGCATCCAGATACTGGACACGGATGGTTTCGGCATGGCGGGTCAGACGGATCCTGACGCCGTTCGGATCGGCCGCAATGCTGACCAGCGACCAGTCGGAGGTATCGTTGGTGACGACGACAGAGAAATACGCCTGCCCGTCGGTGTATTCGATGCCGGCCTTGATCCAGTGCGTTTCGCTCAGCCGGACCATCAGCCCGGCCTGGTCGTAGAGCACCTCATAGCGCCCCTTGACCGTGACTTCGGCGCTGAAATCGCCCTCGACCGACTGATAGAGGAAGTGGCCATTGTCGCGCCAGAAGCCGTAGAAGGTTTCGCGCCAGAAGTCGGTTTCCTTGCCGGTGCGCACATGGACCGCGTTGTCGCCGAAAGCGTGATGCGGCGGCGGGTTGAGCCAGGTCAGGTTCGCATGGTGAGATGATGTCATCCGTTGCTTGCCTGCCTGGTCCGTCCTGCCGCCGGATTGATCAGCCGGCAAATGTGTAAGCGGTCTTCACCGTGGTGTAGAATTCCACCGCGTAGCGACCCTGTTCGCGCGGACCGTAGCTCGACCCCTTGCGGCCGCCGAAGGGAACATGGAAATCGACGCCTGCCGTCGGCAGATTGACCATCACCATGCCGGCTTCCGAATTCCGCTTGAAATGCGTGGCGTGCTTGAGGCTCGAGGTGCAGATTCCGGACGTCAGGCCGAACGGCGTGTCGTTGGCCACCGCCAGCGCTTCGTCATAGTCCTTGACGCGGATGACGTTGGCGACCGGCCCGAAAATCTCTTCGCGCGAAATGCGCATGGCGTTGGTGGTTTCGGTGAAGAGCGTCGGCTGGAGATAGAAACCGGGCGTTTCGCGGTCGAGCCGCTCGCCGCCGAAGGCGAGGTTGCCGCCCTCCTTGCTGCCGATGGCGATGTAATCCTCGTCCTGCTTCAGCTGGCTGCCGTCGACGACCGGGCCGATATGGGTTTTCGCATCGAGCGCATCGCCGACGACCAGCTTGCTCATGCGATCCTTCAGAGCCTCGACGAAGCGGTCGTGGATTCCGTCCGTTACGACCAGGCGGGACGACGCGGTGCAACGCTGGCCGGTCGAGAAATAGGCGCCGTTGACGGCGCAATCGACAGCCACAGCAAGGTCTGCGTCGTCGAGCACGACGAGCGGGTTCTTGCCGCCCATTTCGAGCTGGAACTTGCGCATGTGCTCGACGCTTGCCGCGGCGACGCGTTTTCCGGTGCCGACCGAGCCGGTGAAGGTGATGGCGTTGAGGTCCGGGCTGTCGAGCATGGCCTGGCCGACCACCGAGCCCTTGCCCATGACAAGGTTGAGAACGCCCTTGGGCAGGCCGGCGCGGTGCAGGATGTCGACGATGGTCCAGGCGCTCTCCGGGACCAGTTCCGCCGGCTTGAAGACGATGGTGTTGCCGTAGGCGAGCGCCGGCGCAATCTTCCACGCCGGAATGGCGATCGGGAAATTCCACGGCGTGATGATGCCGACCACGCCGACGGCTTCGCGGGTGATCTCGACCCCGACGCCCGGCCGCACGCTGGGGACCAGTTCTCCGGCCAGGCGCAACGTCTCGCCGGCAAAGAAATCGAAGAGCTGGGCGGCGCGAATGGTCTCGCCGATGCCCTCGACCAGCGTCTTGCCTTCCTCGCGCGCCAATGACCGGCCGATTTCATCCTTGCGCGCCATGATCTCGTCCGACGCCTTCTTCAGCACCGCATGGCGCACCAGGGGCGCCGAGCGCGACCAGGCGGGAAAGGCGGCTTTCGCCGCGGCAATGGCTTGCAGGGCCTGCTCCGCACCGGCCGAGGCATATTCGCCAACCACGTCGCCTGTGTTCGAAGGGTTGATGTTGCGGGAGCCGGCCTCGCCCACCCACTCGCCGTCGATCAGATTTTTACGAAACAGGGTCATCGTCTTTCCTTGTAGGTTCGCTGGTGGCGCCGTCTGCCGGGGTCATCTATCACCCAGTCATCTGTCGCCCAAGCCATTTATCAGACAAATAGCGATAGAGTGATGACGTTTCAAATCGAATAGCCGATGCCGCGCGCCAGCGAAAGCCTGCGTGTCACCCTGGCAAGATGGCCGGAACGAGATCGGTTCCCGTCAGCCCGCAAAGGACCAGAACAGGCAGGCCAGCGTCGCGACGGCAAAGACAACAAGGAACAGGCTTCTGAGCAGGATATTGCGCCGCAGCTCATTCATGATGAAATGGCACCCGACGATGGCGGCGACGAACAGGAACCGCCAGTTCAGCAGTGCCCACAGGGCGCCGCTCTGACCGAACGCCCATCTGGTGACAAGGCAGCCGACAATGGTGGCGAACAGGGCGATCGTCGCCCAGAAGATCACGTCCGCGGCATTGGTCAGGACGACACCGGCGGCTCGAATGGGCAGGATCATCATCAGCATGGCGCTGAAAAAGTAGACGGCGGCGAGCGGGATAAACGACCCGGCATCGGCAATGCCGTCCAGGCGTTTCACGCCGGTCACGCCGTATGGGTAGCCATGCCTGGCAACAGCCAGGCTGAGCGCCATGAGCAAAGCCGCCAGCACGGCAACCAATGCGAATGAAGTGAGGGCCTTGCTCATGCCGTTCCCTGAAGAGACGAATCAAACAAGGACGTTTTTAGCCCACGACAGCGTCGCCCGCTCTGGAAAAGAGCGACCCCTATTTACCTCTCGACATTTTCGCCGTGGCGTTGAAGGCCACGACCCATCATTTGCCGCAAGTCAGGAATGCGCAGCCGCCGGCAACCGCCAGCCCGCCTCCGGTCAGGGCGTGTATCGTCAGAGGGTTTTGAGAAGTCGAGACCGTCAAACGCGCGCGCCCGTCGCCATTTCGGGCGACGGGCTGCAGCCGTTTTGCTGGGCTCAGTCGTAGACTTTTATGATCGTGTGCGTGCTCGGATCAACGACCACCGTCCGATTGTCGATCACGGTGTAGCGGTACTTCACATTGGGAACTTCATGAAGCTCCACCGTATCGGGGAGAGCGGTGCCGACATTCAGTTCCACGCCCGGGAGCTTCAACGAAGCCAGAGGCTGCTTCTTCACATACTCCCGAATGACCGTTTCCTGTTCCGGCTGAATGATGATGTCTTCGGCCGCGGCTGCGCCGAGACCAACAAGCAACAAGACCGCTGCAGCGGTGCTGGCAAGATGGATTCTCATATTCTGCTCCTTTTCTGGACTCTGGCAGAGCGATATCGGCTCCGCGTTCAACCAACCTGACCTGCGAAAAAATGTTCCCCAAATTGGACTTCGGTCGGATGCAAAGCCGGGCCTAAGTCTGACGATGACGAGCAAAGGTCTCACCTAGCGCGCCGGTCGGAACGAGGCCCGTCTGCAGCCGTTGTTCACCTCAAGTTTAATGGGAGGAATTGATGGATAGGAGTGTTGGGCAGGCGCGCTGGTTGCTTGCGCCAATCTTTGCTGTGGCCATCACCGTTATGGCGATTGGATTGGCCCTTGGCTGACAGTTTGCACATTGGCGCAACTGTGTCCCGTTCCTGCGCTGATAGGGGTTCGCCCGCTATGGCGGGATGGCGAGCGAACCCTCACTTCGGAGAGGAAGAGAAGGACCTAATGTTCAAGGACAAGGAAACCCGATTTTGGGAAACTGGGCTGGTCCTGGCGGTGCCGCTCACGGTGTTGATCGCAAGCCTCCTTGGACTGATATGAATGACACGTGACCATGCAGAAGGAGAAGGCGGCCGGCGCATCTATCCCGCCAAGGATGCTGCCAAGGTCACCGCAGCTGCCGAGGCCGCGAAGTTTGCCTTCGTCGAGGCTGCCAAGGGGAAGGCGCCAATCCCCCGCGTTAGACTGCGGCGCCGGTCAATACTCTTAGGTGGCGCCTCACTCGCTGCCGTTTTGAGCCTTTTGATGTACTTGTTAAGCGCGGGCTAGATACGGCCCAAGGAAGTCCCAGGCGCGGGCGCCGACGAGCGTAGCGCATTGCAGACGCTTCCGGCCCAGGCCTGATGGACAACGCCACCTTGTCGAGCATGCCGAGCGCTTCGCCGGGCCGTACCGTTTGCACTAGTCCCCCCGTTGCCGAGCTCCCAGTGTGAGCGCGGCAAAGGCCACTGAGGGTTTTCAATCGCCCTTTTTTGGCTGCCTCTCGTCAGGCGCCAGGAGGACCGCAAAAAAGGGAACCCGC
Organism: Mesorhizobium sp. P2_H9; assembly: GCF_056403215.1. Classification (NCBI taxonomy): domain Bacteria; kingdom Pseudomonadati; phylum Pseudomonadota; class Alphaproteobacteria; order Hyphomicrobiales; family Phyllobacteriaceae; genus Mesorhizobium; species Mesorhizobium sp. P2_H9. Next base: position 308,375 of record NZ_JBFUFX010000004.1, read on the forward strand.
GCATCGGAGGACTGTAGACGATGTATATCCGCTGAGTGCTTTTCATGGCCACATTGTGTGGCGGCCGCAGTGTCTCACCAATGCGGACGACCGTTAAAATCGCGCCGTGCAAAAATTTTTGGCGTGGCCTCTTGAAGGGTCTTTCGGCCATTCCCAGATCGTTTGCCGTCGAGGCCTGAGGCTCGGCGAAACAGGCGTCGCATTGACCCTGCGGCGCTGCTTGTAACCCATGTTGCTTTACGGAGGATATGGCTATGAGAAGCTTTGATTATGCCCCCCTTTACCGCACGACGGTCGGCTTCGATCGTCTCTTCGATATGCTCGATAACAGCGTGCGGTCGGACTGGCCGCCCTATAACATCGAGAGGACCGGCGACAACGACTATCGCATCACCATGGCAATCGCCGGCTTCAGTCCCGAGGAGGTCGAGCTCACACAGCATGGCGCTGAGCTGATCGTAATCGGTCAGAAACAGCCCGAAGGGAGCGATCGGCAGATACTCCACCGAGGGATGGCGATGCGCAACTTCAAGCAGGTCTTCAGGCTGGCCGACTATGTGAAGGTCGCGAACGCGACGTTGGAGAACGGCCTGCTGTCAGTGGACCTGGTGCGCGAAATTCCCGAGGAACTGAAGCCTCGCCGCATCGGTATCGGCACCTCGGCCGACAAAGAACCTGTTCAGAAAAAGCAGATTAGCCAGGATACCGAACACCAGCGTAAGGTAGCCTGAACTATCAGCAATCAGTCTGCGGTCCCGCCTCCCGGCCTAGCCGGGGGGCACAGATTGCGGAGAATGGAGATGACAACCGGATCTGAATTCTTTTTGCAAACCAAAGCAAGCAGGGCGGCTGAAGACATCATGGCGCAAAGCCTTGCCCACCCCGAGGATGTCCTCGACCACCCCGCTATGAGCGTCACCGAAAAACGTGCGTTGTTGGCGTCCTGGGCATCAGACGCACGTGCCGTCCCAGGTTTGCCGATACTGCGCCAATTGGATGACGGGTCGATCGTAAAAGTCGACGAAATCCTTCGCGCTCTGAAGGCTCTCGACGGTCAGCAGCAACTCGAACCATGCCAAGATCGGACTGGCAAGTCGTGGCGCCCGCCCTTCGGTCGGCGGCCCCGCAAGAAGTGGACGTCGTGGATACCTCAGCGCCGGACGGATGACGACAATGATCCTCCACCGTGCCCAGCATTAGCCGTCATTCCTCCGAAGAAGGGCGGTGGTGGGACAAATGCCTATCCCGAATTGGCAATGGCATAGAGGCGGAGTCGGGCGTTCGATCGCTGGCGGCCAATCAGGCTTTCGGCGATCGAACCCCAAATAGGCATGGGTAGGCCTGCCCGCCTGATAGCACCGGGTGATGTTCAGGCCGCGCGATCTGAGGCTTGGGCGGTATCAGGATCGGCGAGATACTGGGGGGCTGAGACCGCGTCAGCCACCCGCCGCCGGTTCGGGCCGGATGCACCAGCGATGGCCGATGACCTCAAACTGAAATGCGTCAAGTGCGGCAGCAAGAAAGTCGGCCTGATCTGTACGCCCGACGCGCGGCCGAACGCCTACCGCAAGGCAACGGGCGGTTAGGCGGCAAAGATGCGCCTACTTCCGCATAATCCATTCCGGCAAGCCGGCGTCGACCGTCGAGCGGCCGGTATATTCGCGGATCAAAAGCAGGGCGTGTTGACGCCATCGATCTTCGGGAATGCTCTCTTCGGTGACGGATTTCCTGAAGGCGCTGCGCAGCACCGCGCAGTCGAAAGCAGATATCGAAACACCCTCTCTTCCCATGGTGCAACTCCCGCCCAAGGGTCGCAAAAATGGTGACCTCGAAATAATAAATCCGTGCTGTAGCGGGTTCAATAGGATTTGAAGTGCCCCAGTTCGGAACGTTAGCTGTCGCTAAATGTTGAGGGGCGCGGCAGGTGACTTACATCGCCTGCCGAAGATCGGGTCTCGTACACCCGATCGGCCCGCGCCTACTCCGCCAGAGGGCGCGGGCTTTCGGCACGCACGGCAGGCAAAGGACGGCAGCGCCCGTTGGCCTTTAGTGCCAGAGAGACCAGGGACCTCGGTCTGAATTGAGCGATTGCTAATATGCCCATAGATTGCTTGGCGCGGGACGACCCCAAACGACCCAAAGCCCCGCAATGGCCGGTGCGGCGCGTTCACCCGAGCATCTACCGCACCGGCCGTGCCCCTAAGCAGGGCGTGTCCCATTTCGAGAGTGAATTGCAGGCATCAATCTTGCACCGCAGGCTTTGCCGGTTAATCCCGGTCCTGGTCGCGTAATCTGATCAGGTTGTAGGCTCGTCGGGCTTGAGGCGGTTGGGGTCTTCGCCCGGCGAGTTCTACCGAGGCCTACTGCTCAGCGGCCCGGCAGTCCGTTGGGGTGGCATTCGACTGACCGCCGGGCCTGACTGGCTCAGGCGGGCGAGCCAGCTAAAGCTGACCCTAATATTAGCAACTATGCGGAAGAACCCTGTTTGGACGTTTTCCCCTGCTAATGGCCGAGCACCCTTGTAGGGCTATTGGCAACCGCCGTTCATCCGGGGAAACGGGACCCTGGTCGAGCGCACTGGTGCGCAGCGTTGGCAGGGAAACGGGTGGCGAAGCCACTAGGGCCGGAGCCACTCCAAAGCCTCGCAAAGTGTGAGGCTTAGGACGATTTCCCTTAGGCCACGACCCATCATTTGCCGCAGGTCAGGAATGCGCAGCCGTCGGCAACCGCCAGCCCGCCTCCGGTGCGACCTGGGACCCGCTGCCCTACCTCCTCTGCGTTCCGGCCGCAGCGGCGCGTGGTCGATCGCGTCACGGCCGACGCCGAGCCATCGAGACGGGGCGTCTGTTAATCCCTGTCAACTTGCCGGTTTGCGCGCCGTGACGATCCACGCCGCGCCGTTGATCATCACCGACCGGTCGCCGGGGCAGTCCGCGAAGACGGCACGAACCGCGGCCGAGGCGCGGGCGCGGATATCGTCGGGCTGATCAGCGAGAGAGCGCGCCAGCGGGCCGACCTCGAGTGTCATCTTCACCGCGTCGTCGAGCGCCGCGTCCCGCGTCTCCCCCTTGCCGAACGGGATGGAGGCATCGAAGGGCGCGATAGCGACATCGGTGAAGCCAGCCACCGTTAGAATACGCGCCACCCGGCCCTCGTCGCCAAACGAGAACGGGCCGGGCGCTTCGCGGCCGGGCGGCGTCATCGGCGGGAGGATGCCCTTCATCGCGCCCATCGGCAAGCGCACCCAATCGTTCTCGGCCATGCCGCGCCAGCAGACGAAAGCGACCCGCGCGCCCGGCTTGAGCGCACGGCGCATATGTGTGAAGGCCGCCGCAGGATCGTCGAAGAACATCACTCCGAAGCGCGAGAACAGAATGTCGAACGCGCCCTGGGGCAATTCGGCGCTGCTGGCGTCGGCCACCTGGAACACGGCCGGCGTATCGTGTGGCGCCAGCACGCGCGCTCTGCCGATCAGCGGTTCCGATATGTCCACGCCCAGCACATGGCCCCCCGCGCCGACGCGGGCGGCCAGATCCAGACTAGTCGCTCCCGCGCCGCAGCCGACGTCCAGCACGCGTTCGCCCATGGCGGGCGCGGCGACTTCGATCGCGGCCTGGCCGAACACCGCCATCATGGCATCGAGCCGAGCCTGGTAAGTGACCCAGCGCTCCCCGCTTTGGCCTTTCCAGTCGGCTACCTGATAAACATTGTTCTCTGTCATGCCAAATCCTTCGTTCAGATCCGTCTTACCCAGGCTATCCGCCCGCGTGGTGGTTCCCACCGTGTGCGGCGACGAACAAGGCGACGGCGGACCGGCAATAGGATTCGATTTCGTTGTCGTCCTCTGCTCTCGCCTCATCGAAACGTGCGATAATCAGGAGATCGGATCCTTTGATAAGCGCGGCAAACAAGCGGGCGGACCGGAGAGGATCGGGCACGTTCAGAACCGCCTTAGCGTGCAACTGACGCAACAGGGCCTCGATTTGGGCGATGACATAGGCGGGGCCGGCTTCGTATTGGAGCTTGCTTAACGACTTTTGATTCGTCTTGTCGGCCATGATCATGGCTTCGACACTGCGGACGTCCGGGCTCAACAGCGTGCGAAGCAGGGTTGATCCCGCCGCCATGAGCTGATCTTCGGCCGAACCGTCGACGCCTTCAGAAAGCGCCTGTGGTACAAACTGATGGCAGTGGGCCGCGATGGCCGCGCCGAACAGCGCCTCCTTGTTCTCGAAGTGACGATAGATGCTGAGCTTGGATATCCTCGCTCGCTGGGCGACCTTGTCCAATGTCGTCGCTTGAAAACCCAATTCCACAAAGAGTTCGTACGCGGCGTCGACTATCGTTTGGCCAAGCGCCTCGTTGGCGGGCCGGCCGCGCCGGCCCTGGCTGTTTTCGGTCACGACAATTCCAGTCCTTGACAGTATCCTAATTCTTGAATTACGATACCATATAGTATCTAAAAGGTGCAAGCCAATGCGTAGGTGTCCTCCAAATCAAGTTTCTCCGGGCCGCCCGGCGATATCGAATGCGGCATCGTCCGGCCGGTCAGCACAGTGATGGGCGACTTTCTCGTCGATGCCGAAGCTCTGCTCGCTGCCCGTCTCGAGCGCGTATCGTTGGACGCTATTTCGTGCCAGGCCCAGCCCAACCCCCTCCATCCACAACACGGAGCCCATCACAATGGATGACGTCATCATCATCGGCGGCAGCTTTGCCGGCCTCGCCGCCGCCCTGCAGCTCGGCCGCGCCCGCCGCAAGGTCACCGTTCTCGATACCGGCCTGCCGCGCAATCGCTTCGCCGGCCACTCGCATGGTCTGCTTGGCCACGATCACAAACCACCGCTGGACATTCTAGCCGAGGCGCGGCGGCAGCTGGCGCGCTATCCCACGATCAGGCTCGTCAGTGCCCGGGCCGACAGCGTCTCCGGCGCCATCGACAATTTCTCCGTCCGCACTGGCGATGGCGAAAACCTCGGCGCACGCCGCCTGATCCTGAGCTATGGCATCGTCGACCAGATGCCTGATATTCCGGGCTTTGCCGAAGGCTGGGGCTCGGCCATCGTGCCCTGCCCCTATTGTGACGGCTTTGAAGTCGCCGGCCAGCATTGGGGCCTCGTCTGGTCAGGCCGGCAGTCGCATAATCAGGTCAGGCTGTTCCACGATTGGACCGACAGGTTGACGGTCTTCGCCGATGGTCACGACATTCCGCCCGATATCCGGGCCGATCTGGCGCGTCGCAACGTACCTGTCGTCGAGGGCAGGATCACCGGGATCGCCCATAACGGGCGCCATAGCGCAACCGTCAAGCTCGATAGCGGCCCCAATGCCGCGGTCGACATCCTCTTCGCCCATCCGCGCAACAAACCGTCCGCAAGCCTGCATGAATCACTGGGCCTCGCCACGGTCGATACACCCCTCGGCGTCGTGCTCAAGGTCGACGAGCGCCGCGAAACCAGCATGCCCGGCATCTACGCCGCCGGCGACCTCACCAACCCCCTCTTGCCCTCGGTCACCACGGCATCATGGCAAGGCGCGATGGCGGGCATCTTCGCCCAGCAGTCGATGCTGGCTTGAGAGCACAGATTGGAGGATGAGCATGGCCGTCGAACCGGACAGCGAGGGTGTGCGCTTCCCTCCGCCCTTGCTCTATCTGGGAGCCCTACTGTTGGGCAGGCGGCGGAGCGGTTCGTCACCCTCCGCTCTGTCGGCATCGACTGGTGACCTTGCCGATATATCGGCAGGGGTCACCTGTTACCCCTAACGTTACCCTGGTAACAAAAAGGCCGGTCCTTTGGGAACCGGCCATATCACTTAAGTGATTGAATTTGTTTGGTGGAGCCAATCGGAATCGAACCGACGACCTCTTGAATGCCATTCAAGCGCTCTCCCAACTGAGCTATGGCCCCACTTCCGGCAGTTCGCCGGCGCCGTTTCCGGCGAAGAGATCCGGCGCGGGTTGAGACCGCGCCGTTAGTGCAGGCGGCTTCTAACCCCGCCTTCCCTGAATATCAAGCCTGCAAGAACCGCTTTTTCGTCACGGCCCAAGAAAGCAGGCAAGTGCTTGCGGCGGATCAGACTTCGTCGTCGTCGTCGCCAACGCCGATCATGTCGGCGACATCGTCGTCTTCTTCCTCTTCGTCGGCGAGGAAAGTGTCATCCTCGTCGTCGCCGAGGTCGACCTCGTCCTCGTCGTCGCCAAGATCGGGAAGATCGTCGGCCTTGACGTCATCGTCCGCCTCTTCGAGCGGAACGATCTCGACGCCCTCTTCCTCCTCGGCGTCGACTTCCTTCTCGGCAACTTCCTCTTCCTCTTCGATGGCGGCGATCTTGCCTTCCTCGAAATAGGAGCGCGGATAGCTCTTGCCGGTATAGGGCGAGACGATCGGGTCCTTGTTCAGGTCATAGAATTTTCGACCCGTCTCGGGGTCGATGCGTTTGGTGCCAAGTTCGGTTTTTGCCACGGCAAGCCTCGTCGATAAAAGTTTGGTCCCCATAACCACAGTTTGCAGCGCTGTCAAAGACTAAAGCCAGCGTCATAAATCCCGGCTTTGCTGGACCTCGCGCAAGGGGATGACCATTTCGGTCCGCCGTGATACGAGACCGCGCAAACCAAAAGAAAACGGCCGGCTGCCGGCATTTTCATCCAGGGAAAGACCATGTCGCACACTGCCGCCCCAAAGCCGGCCACCGCCCGCAAATCATCAGCCCTTTCGGGTGCCGCTCGCGTACCCGGCGACAAGTCGATCTCGCACCGCTCCTTCATGTTCGGGGGTCTCGCTTCCGGCGAAACCCGTATCACCGGGCTGCTGGAGGGCGAGGATGTGATGCGCACGGGTGCCGCCATGAAGGCGATGGGCGCCCATATCGAGAAGCATGGCACTGAGTGGGTAATCCGCGGTACCGGCAATGGCGCGCTGTTGCAGCCGGAAGGCCCGCTCGATTTTGGCAATGCCGGCACCGGCTCGCGCCTCACCATGGGCCTGGTCGGCACCTACGACATGGAAACCACCTTCATTGGCGACGCCTCCTTGTCCGGCCGGCCGATGGGCCGGGTGCTCGAGCCGCTGCGGCAGATGGGTGTGCAGGTGCTTAAAGCCACCCCCGGCGACCGCATGCCGATCACGCTGCGCGGCCCCAAACACGCCGCACCCATCACCTACCGCGTGCCGATGGCCTCGGCGCAGGTGAAGTCCGCCGTGCTGCTCGCCGGCCTGAACACGCCGGGCATCACCACCGTGATCGAACCGGTGATGACGCGCGACCATACCGAAAAAATGCTGAAGGGCTTTGGCGCCAATCTGTCGGTCGAGACCGACGAGCGCGGCGTCCGCCATATCTTCATCGAAGGCCAGGGCAAGCTCACGGGACAGACCATTGCGGTGCCGGGCGATCCCTCCTCGGCCGGCTTCCCGCTGGTGGCGGCACTGATCGTACCGGGTTCGGACATCACCATCGAAAACGTGCTGATGAACCCGACCCGCACCGGACTTTTGCTGACGCTGCAGGAAATGGGCGGCAGGATCGACATCCTCAACCCACGCAATGAAGGCGGCGAGGATGTCGCCGACCTGCGCGTGCGTTACTCCGAGCTGAAGGGCGTCACCGTGCCGCCCGAGCGGGCACCGTCGATGATCGACGAGTACCCGGTGCTGGCGGTGGCCGCCAGCTTCGCCGAGGGCAAGACGCTGATGCAGGGGCTGGAAGAATTGCGGGTCAAGGAATCCGACCGGCTGTCAGCTGTCGCCAACGGATTGAAGCTCAACGGCGTCGACTGCACCGAAGGCGAAGCCTCGTTGGCAGTGCGCGGCAGACCGGGTGGCAAGGGCCTCGGGAGACACCCCAATGGTCCGGACACGACCGTCCAGACCCATCTCGACCATCGCATCGCCATGAGCTTTTTGGTGATGGGGCTGGCGACGGAGAAGCCTGTTACCATCGATGACGCCGCGATGATCGCGACCAGCTTTCCGGAATTCATGGGGCTGATGAAGGGACTGGGCGCGGAGATCGAGTGACAGTTGATGGCAATCGCATACCTTGGAGATTGGCGTCCGACATCGCTCCCTTCGTCATCCTGGGGCGAAGCAAGGAGCGAAGCGACGCGGCGCAGACCCCAGGATCCATGCCGTGACGCCAGAGCGTCGCGACGGTGCAGAATTCTGGTCCGTAGCACTCTTCGGCAAATGTCACGGCATGGATCCCAGGGTCTTCGCGACGGAGCTACGCTCCTGCTTCGCCCTAGGATGACGAAGTCGCGAGGGCTGAATGCCAAGCCTTGCGAAGTGTTGGTCCGCCAATGACCTTCACCATCGCCATCGACGGTCCGGCCGGCGCAGGCAAAGGCACGCTGGCCCGCCGGCTGGCCGACCACTATCGGCTGAACCTGCTCGACACCGGCCTCACCTATCGCGCCGTTGCCTACGCGCTGCTTCAGCACGCGCTGCCGCTCGACAATGTCTCCGCGGCCGAAACCGCTGCGCGGCAGGTCGATCTGGCAAAGCTCGACCGGGCGGTGCTGTCGGCGCATGCGGTCGGCGAGGCCGCCTCGAAGGTCGCCGTGTTCCCGACTGTACGGCGCATCCTGGTCGAAAAGCAGCGCGACTTTGCCAAAACGCCGCCGGGCGCGGTGCTCGACGGCCGTGACATCGGCACCGTCGTTTGCCCCGACGCCGACATCAAGCTCTATGTGACGGCGAGTGCCGAGGTGCGGGCACAGCGGCGGCTGGCCGAGATCGAAAGCATCGGCGGCACCGCCAATTTCACCGAAATCCTAGCCGATATCGTGCGGCGCGACGAGCGCGACATGGGCCGCGCCGACTCGCCTTTGAAGCCCGCCGCCGACGCGCACTTGCTTGATACCAGTGAAATGGCTATAGAAGCCGCGTTTCTGGCGGCGAGAGCGATCATCGACGACGCCCTCGCCAAGAGAGACAAGGCCTGAGCCGGGTTTTCCACGCGCTGCCGATTGCCGGTGGCGACAAAGATACCCATATCGGGCACGAACCAGCCTGCCAGCATTCTTCATGCGCCGGAATTGCCGCTTAGAAAGCGGCCAAGGGCTTTTTGCCCGGAACGCCGGCAGGCTAACGCAACGCTAACCCACGGCGCCCGTCCCGCGACAGATGCGGGGCACTCCAGGAGAAACTATGTCAGCTGCAAATCCCACTCGCGATGATTTCGCGAGCCTGCTCGAAGAATCATTTACCGCCGGCCATTCCGGCGAAGGCCAAGTCGTCAAGGGCATCATCACCGCCATTGAAAAAGACATGGCGATCATCGATGTCGGCCTCAAGGTCGAAGGCCGCGTGCCGCTGAAGGAATTCGGCGTCAAGGGCAAGGACACCACCCTCAAGGTCGGCGACACGGTCGAAGTCTATGTCGAGCGCATCGAAAACGCGCTTGGCGAAGCGATGCTTTCCCGTGAAAAGGCCCGCCGGGAAGAGAGCTGGGTCCGTCTCGAAGAGAAGTTCACCAAGGGTGAGCGCGTCGAAGGCGTCATCTTCAACCAGGTCAAGGGCGGCTTCACTGTCGACCTCGACGGCGCCGTGGCCTTCCTGCCGCGCAGCCAGGTCGATATCCGCCCGATCCGCGACGTCTCGCCGCTCATGCACAACCCGCAGCCCTTCGAGATCCTCAAGATGGATCGCCGCCGCGGCAACATCGTGGTGTCGCGCCGCACCGTGCTCGAGGAAAGCCGTGCCGAACAGCGTTCGGAAATCGTGCAGAACCTCGAAGAAGGCCAGGTTGTCGAAGGCGTCGTCAAGAACATCACCGATTACGGTGCGTTCGTCGACCTCGGCGGCATCGACGGCCTGCTGCATGTCACCGACATGGCATGGCGCCGCGTCAACCATCCGACCGAGATCCTCAACATCGGTCAGACGGTCAAGGTGCAGATCATCCGCATCAACCAGGAAACCCACCGCATCTCGCTCGGCATGAAGCAGCTCGAGAGCGATCCGTGGTCCGAGATCGGTACCAAGTTCCCGATCGGCAAGAAGATCAAGGGTACCGTCACCAACATCACCGACTACGGCGCGTTCGTCGAGCTGGAGCCAGGCATCGAAGGCCTCATCCACGTTTCGGAAATGTCGTGGACCAAGAAGAACGTGCATCCCGGCAAGATCCTGTCGACGACGCAGGAAGTCGACGTGGTGGTGCTCGAGGTCGATCCGGCCAAGCGCCGCATCTCGCTCGGCCTCAAGCAGACGCTCGAGAATCCGTGGCAGGCTTTCGCCTCGAGCCATCCGGTCGGCAGCCAGGTCGAGGGCGAGGTCAAGAACAAGACCGAGTTCGGCCTGTTCATCGGCCTCGAAGGCGACGTGGACGGCATGGTCCATCTCTCCGACCTCGACTGGACCCGTCCGGGCGAGCAGGTGATCGAAGAGTACAATCGCGGCGACATGGTCAAGGCGCAGGTGCTCGACGTCGACATCGACAAGGAGCGCATCTCGCTCGGCATCAAGCAACTGGCCAAGGATACGGTCGGCGAAGCGGCGACTTCCGGCGAACTGCGCAAGAACGCGGTCGTCACCTGTGAAGTCACCGGCATCAAGGATGGCGGTCTGGAAGTGCGGCTGGTCGACAGCGGCATCGAGACCTTCATCAAGCGCAACGACCTCAGCCGTGACCGTGACGAGCAGCGCCCCGAGCGCTTCTCGGTCGGCCAGAAGCTGGACGCTCGCGTCATCGCCTTCGACAAGAAGACCCGCAAGCTGCAGGTCTCGATCAAGGCGCTGGAAATCGCCGAAGAGAAGGAAGCAGTCGCACAGTACGGCTCGACCGACTCCGGCGCTTCGCTGGGCGACATCCTGGGCGCCGCGCTGAAGAAGCAGGGCAGCTAAAAGACAACGACGCCGCGCTCGTCGCGCGGTCGTCATTCGAAATGAAAAACCCCGCCGGAGCGATCCGGCGGGGTTTTTCTTTGAACTGTTTTTTTGAGTTCAAGCCCTGCCGTAAAGCGGCACCAGCGTGCCGCTCATCGCCAGATTGGCCGGCGAGGCGAGATAGGCGATCGCCTCGGCGGCCGCTTCCAGGCTGACCCATTTGGTGAAATCGGCATCCGGCATGTCGGCGCGGTTGGCCGGCGTGTCGAGCGTCGATGGCGCGACAGCGTTGACCAGGATGCCCTTGTGCTTCAGCTCCTCGGCCATCGCCACCGTCATCGCGGCGACCGCCGCCTTGCTGGCTGCGTAGGCGACGCTGCCGGCGCCCTTGCGCGGCTCCAATGCAGCCCGCGCGGCGATGTTGACGATGCGGCCCGCCGTGGCGGATGCCAGCATCGAGCGCACCGCGGCGCGACAGCACAGGAAGGCGGTGCGGGCATTGGTATCCATCATCTCGGCAAAGGAAGCGGACTCGATCTTTTCCACAGGTGCCGAGGCAAAGCCGCCGGCCAGATGGATGGATCCCCACAGACCTGGAACCTGGCTGTAAAACGCCTCGACCTTGGCGGGGTCGGAGAGATCGACATTGTGCACCAGCCGGACGCGATCGTCGGCCGCGAAGGGGAAGTGCGAAGGCGCCGCGGCATGGGCATTGGGGACATGGCAGATGGCGCCCTCACCCAGCAGCTTGCCGACAACCGCGCCGCCGAGAGCCCCGGTGCCGCCGGTCACCACAATATGCTTGCCATCAAGTGTTTGCGTCATCTTCGACCGCTCCTGTTATTTTTTTATGCTTATGCCGCGCCGGTGGCAAAGGTCGCGCCTTTCGCATGATTGCTCAACTGAAATATCGACATGGCAGGGTCGCTTCTTTGCATCGCTTCAAGTCGTCGGCCAACCAGCGACGATCGCGTCCCAGAGCAGATGCTTGCTGGTCTCCGGGCGCTCGGCCCAGTGGGTGAGCTTGTGCAGCCAGAAACGATCGAAGACGGCGCGATGGGCGACTTCATCGAAAGGCTCGAAGAGCAGCCATTGCAGCTCATGTGGTCGATCCGCGCTGACCTGGGGCATGCGCAGGAAATCATGCCGAAGCTGACGGTGCAGGAGAAGCGAAGCCTCTAAGTGGTGCGGGAACATGAAATATTGGTGAAGCGTGTCGTACGTCTTCCAGTAATCCGCCAAGCCGTGCAGCACGGTCTCGACCAGCGGATGTCCCTTGCGGGCGTGAATGAAGCAGGTTTCCACAAGCCGGGCGTGGCGATTGGTTTCGCGCAGGATGTAGAAATCCTCGCGCTCGATTTCGGCGGGAACGGGCTGCCGCAACAGGATCGTCGCGTCGAGCCACGTCCCGCCATGACGGTGAAGCAGGCTGAGGCGAACGAAGTTGGAAAAGTGCTGACTGCCCATCAACTGGCGCCGGCGCTTGTCCCAGATGTGGCCTGGCAGGTCGACATGGTTTTCAATAGTCTTGTCGTCGAGCACGACGAGTTCGCGGTCGCCCTTGTGACGCTCCACGGATCGCAGGCATGCCTTGATCACCGGTGGCGCCTCGTCGACGCCTTGCGCCCAATATTGCCATATCGGGCCGAGGCCGCCGGTCGGCTTGCTGGTGGAGCACCATTGCGAATGGTCGACGGCGATATGACGGGAACGCCAGTCGCGCTTTCGCGCGTAGGTCATGCAAAACTTCGCGGCACGCCTTCGCAACGGCCAGGGCAAGGCGCGTGAGGACGCCACCCAGCGCGGCGCGGCCAGATACGGAATTGTCAGCGGATCGCGGATCGGCGTCGGCTCGCTGAAAAACGAACGCGCCGGCCGGTCATCGCTATCCCCTGTCACAGGGCTCAATCCACGGTAATTTCGATGACGTGCGGTTTTCCGGTTGCCCGCGCGCGCTTGAGGGCGACCGCCAGTCCATCGATGTCGGCAAGCCGCTCGGCGGCGATGCCATAGGCTTCGGCCAGCTTGCAGAAATCCGGCGGAGCCGGCGATACGCCAACCGGCTCGACGCCGACATCGAGCATCGAGGTTTCGATCTCGCGGTAGCCGCGATTGTTCCAGACGACAAAGATCACCGGTGCCGCCGCATCCAGTGCCGCGCCGAGTTCCGGCAAGGTGAACTGAAAACCACCGTCGCCGGTAAGACAGACGACCGGCACACCCGGCATGGCAAGGGCGGCTCCGATCGCCGCCGGCGGGCCATAGCCGAGCGCGCCAAAACCAGTGGCGGCGTTGAACCAGCCGCCCGGGCGATCGTGGTCGTAGTAGAGATTGGCGGCGTAGACCGGTTGGGTCGAATCGCCGACGATCATCGAGCCGGGCAACGCATCGCGGATCGCCTCGACGGCGTACGTCTGCGCCTGCAGCGTCGAGCTGAGCTCGGCAAACGCCGCTTGCCGCGTTGCCGCGGCGCGGGCCGCGCCGTCGCCGGACACTGCCGGGGCCGTGCCGACTTCGGCAAGCAGCGCTTCGAGAGCAGCGCTGCAATCGGCCTGGATCGAAACCGTCGCCGGCCGGCGGGCAAGCTGGTCGGCGCCGATGTCGATGCGGATCAAATTGGCCGGCAGCACAAAGCCGCCATCGCTGTAGCCATCATAGTCGGTCGGACCGAACTCCGTGCCGGCGGCGATCACCAGATCGGCGTCTGCCATCAGCGCCCGCACCGCCTTCAGGCTGGGGCTGGCCGGCACGCACAATGGATGGCGATGCAACAGACCGCGGGCATTGGCCGTCTGGACGACTGGCGCGCCGAGCAATTCGGCCAGGCGTTGCAGCGGCGCTTCGGCCCGGCTGGCGCCACCGCCAGCCAGGATCAGCGGGCGGCGCGCGGCCGCGACAAGCTTTGCCGCCTCGGCGATGGCAGCTGTATCCGGCGTGGGTGGTGCTGCGTTGCTCAGCAACGCGACGAGGCCGTCGGCCGGCTTGACCATGACATCCGTCGGGATCTCGATATGCACCGGGCCGGGGCGCGCGGACGAAAACAGCGCGAAGGCGCGGGCCAGCGCGCCGGGCAGTTCGCCGGCGTCGGTGACCCGCTGCGAAAACAGCGCCACCTTCTCCATCATGCCGCGCTGGTCGGGCAGTTCGTGCAGATGGCCGAGCCCCTTGCCCAGCGTCGGCGTCGCATTGACGCCTGAGATCACCAGCATCGGCACCGAATCGGCGCGCGCCTGGCCCATGGCGGTGATGGTGTTGGTCAGCCCCGGTCCGGTGATGACGAAGGCGACGCCCGGCCTGCCGCTGGCCCGCGCATAGCCGTCGGCCATGAAGCCGGCGCCCTGCTCGTGGCGCGGCGTGACGTGGCGGATGTTCGACCGCGCCAGTCCGCGATAGAGCTCGACCGTGTGCACGCCGGGAATGCCGAAGACGGTATCGACGCCATGGGCTTCGAGCAGGGAAATGAGCGCTTCGCCGACGGTCGTCCCAAGGGTCGTCATTGTCTGAGCACCGGGCGCGTGAGGCAGGTTGGACCGCCCTCGCAGGCGATGCACAGCGCATCCGCCTCGAAAGTCGTGACCGTGCAGCCGGCGGCCTGCATGGCTGCAGCGGTCTTGGGAAAACCGGCAACGGCGATCACCTGGCGCGGCGCGGTCGGCAGCACATTGAGGCTGAGCCCGTTGGAGGCATGGAACTCGCCGGCGTCGCCTTGGATCAGGCGAATGCCGCGCGCGTTCAGCATCTGGTAGAAGGCGGCCGGCAGAAGCGGCGCGTAGACCAGCGCCAGATCGTCGGAGAGCGGGCTGATCACCGACATCAGATGCAGGCAGGCTTCCTCGCCGTGCCACAGCGGCAGGTCGAAGCCGAAAACCTCGATGCCTTTGGGCGAGAGCAGATCCGAGAGCTGCCGGATGCCGTCCTGGTTGGTGCGCACACCGCGGCCGACCGCCAGCGTGTTGGCATCCACCCAGACGCAATCGCCACCCTCGACCTGGCCGGGAGGATCGATGCGGCCGAGGATGGGTACGCCCATGCTGATGTAGGCCGCCTCGTGCAAGCCGGGTTCGGGCCGGCGCAAGGCCTTGCCCATGGCCAGAATGATGGCGCCGTGATCGGTCATCAAGGACGGATCGTGGGTGAAGACGGAATCGGCAAGACCGTCATCGGCGTCGGTCAGCCATTCGATCTCGGCGCCGGATGAGGCGACCAGCCTCGCCAACACCTCATGCTGGGCGGCTGCCTTGTGTGGGTCAAAGCCCGGGCCATAGTGCCACTCCGGCGCCTTGGCGTGACGCATGGCGCTGGCGGCGGAACGCATCAGCACACGCTGCAGCGTCCCGGCCATGGACTGTGACCCGTAAGTTTTGCCCACTAAACTCTCCTGAAAATCCCCTTCCTGCCAATAGCCACTCAGCAAGCCGTGATCAATGGTCCAAAAACCATGGTTGACGGAGGCAAGCGGAACGGTCCATCTTGAGCATGGGAACTCTGTCCAGTGACGGGTGATGGGTAAAAAAAATCGAGCAGCGACGAGTCCGGCCACTCCGCGGAGCGCCGGCAAGATGATGGCGCAGGGTACTTCATCCGCACTGAAACACACCGCGCAGGACGGCGCCGCCGAAGCCATCCATGTCGAGAACCTGCACAAGAAATTCGGCCAACTGCATGTGCTGAAGGGCGTTTCGCTGTCGGCGCGCGACGGTGAGGTGATCGCCATCATCGGCGGCAGCGGCTCCGGCAAGTCGACGCTCTTGCGCTGCATCAACTGCCTGGAAAACCCGACCAGTGGCATCATCCGCGTCAATGGCGAGGAAATCCGGCTGAAGGCAGACAGCCACGGCCACACCATTCCGGCCGACCGCAGGCAGATCGAACGCATCCGCTCCAAGCTCGGCATGGTGTTCCAGAACTTCAACCTGTGGAGCCATATGACGCTGATCGAGAACGTCATCGAGGTTCCGGTGCATGTTCTGGGGGTCAAGCGCGATATCGCCATCGCGGAGGCCGAAAAACTGCTTGCGCGCGTCGGCCTGGCCGAAAAGCGCGACGTCTATCCGGCCTATCTCTCGGGTGGCCAGCAGCAGCGCGCGGCGATCGCCCGGGCGCTCGCCATCAATCCGCGCGTCATGCTGTTCGACGAGCCGACCTCGGCACTCGACCCGGAACTGGTCGGCGAGGTGCTGAGGGTGATCGGCGACCTGGCGCGCGAAGGCCGCACCATGGTGCTGGTCACGCACGAAATGAAGTTTGCCCGCGAGGTCGCGACGCATGTCGTCTATCTCTACAACGGGCTGGTCGAGGAAGAAGGGCCGCCGGAGCAGATCTTCGGCGCCCCCAGATCCGAAAGGCTCAAGCAATTCATCCGCAACATCGGCTAAGCCGAGGCGGACGAAAAGACCGGGGAACCAACAACAAACTGGGAGTTTACGAAATGAAGACCGTTTTGAAGACATTTGCCGCAGCGCTGCTGCTCGGCGTCGCCGCAATGGGCGTGGCCAAGGCCGATCCGGTCAAGATCGGCGTCGCCGCTGAACCCTATCCGCCCTTCGCCTCACCGGACGCCTCCGGCAAGTGGGTCGGCTGGGAAATCGAGTTCATCGATGCCGTCTGCGCCGAAGAGAAGCTCGACTGCGTCATCACCCCGGTCGGCTGGGACGGCATCATTCCGGCGCTGACGACCAAGAAGATCGACGTCATCGCCGCCTCGATGTCGATCACCGCCGAACGCGAAAAGACGATCAGCTTCTCCGACAAATACTACAACACGCCGACCGCCATCATCGGCCCGAAGGACCAGAAGTTCGGTGCCACGCCTGACGACCTCAAGGGCAAGGTCATCGGCGTGCAGGTGTCGACGGTGCATGCAGTCTATGCCAAGAAGCACTTCACCGGCGCCGCCGAAATCAAGGAGTATCAGACGCAGGACGAGGCCAACCAGGATCTCGCCGCTGGTCGTCTCGACGCGGTGCAGGCCGACTCGATCGCGCTTGGCGAGTTCTTGAAATCCGACCAGGGCAAGGCGTGCTGCGACCTGAAAGGCATGGTCGAGCAGGATCTCGAGGTTCTTGGGCCAGGCGTCGGCGCCGGCATCCGCAAGGAAGACACCGAGCTGAAGGACAAGATCAACGCCGGCATCAAGGCCATCCGCGCCAACGGCAAATATGAAGAGATCTCGAAGAAATATTTCGATTTCGACATCTATGGCAGCGACGCGCAGTCGAACTGACCGCGCTTGAGCGAATGACCATACGGCCCGCCGTATGGTCATCCATGAAAGCTTTCCGCTGGCGGATGTCGCCAGCGGTTGAGCCAGCCATTCGGGGGCGACGCTGATCGACGCATTTCTTTCGGCCTCGGCGGCCGGCATCATCGAGCTTCTCTCCCCCACGCCACCCGGCTGGGGTGGTAAGCTCCTGCTCGGCCTTCTGCATTCGCTCGAGATCGCGCTCGGCGCCACCTGCCTCGGTCTTATGATCGGCACTGCCGGCGCCTTCGGCAAACTCTATGGCGGCCCCGTGGTGCGCGACCTGCTCGCGGTCTACACCACTGTCGTGCGCGCCGTGCCGGAACTGGTGCTGATCCTGCTACTCTACTACGCCGGCACCGATTTGATCAATCAGATGCTGGCGGCTATGGGCTACCAGCGCATCGACATTAGCGGACTGGCGGCCGGCATCTTCGTGCTCGGCTTCGTGCAGGGCGCCTATTCGACCGAGGTCATACGCGGCGCGATCCTTGCCATTCCGCAGGGGCAAATCGAAGCGGCGCGTGCCTACGGCATGTCGCCCGGCCTGATGCTGAGGCGCATTACGCTGCCGGCGATGCTGCCCTTCGCCATACCGGGGCTCGCCAATCTGTGGCTGATCGCCACCAAGGACACCGCTCTTCTGGCCGTCGTCGGCTTCGAAGAACTGGCGCTGGCGACGCGGCAGGCGGCGGGCGTGACCAAGGCCTATTTTACCTTCTTTTTTGCTGCAGCCCTCCTCTATCTTGTGGTGTCTTTAATCTCGAACTTCCTCATCGGTCGCGTCGAGGCCCGATCCAAGCGCGGCATGCCTTCGCTCAAGGAAGCGCGCTGATGGCCGGCGAAGCTGCCATCATCAATGTCGCCGCGCGGACTTCGCTGTGGCTGCAACCGCACCGTATCGTGCTGATCCTCATCGCGCTTGGACTGGTTCTGGCGGCCGCCTTCTTCATGCGCTGGGACTGGCTACCGCAATATTACGAAATGGGCTTGCTCGGCATCTGGCGCGCGCTGTGGATCCTGGCTGTCACCTGCTTTCTGGGCTTCCTGCTGGCCGTGCCGCTCGGGCTGGCGCAGGCTGCCGGCTCCTTCTGGTTCGCTGCACCGGCCAAGGCCTTCTGCACCGTCATCAGAGGCACGCCGCTGCTGATACAGCTCTGGCTGCTCTACTACGGGCTGGGCTCGCTGTTTCCGCAATATCCCTGGATACGCGAGTCGTGGATGTGGCCGTATCTCAGGCAAGCATGGCCCTATGGCGTGCTGGCGCTGACCTTGTCGTTCGCTGGCTATGAAGGCGAAGTGATGCGCGGCGCCTTTGCCGGCGTGCCGAAGGGCCAGCTGGAAGCGGCCCGTGCCTTCGGCATGAGCCGCTGGAAGACTTTTCGGCGCATCTGGCTGCCGCAGGCCGTCTACCGGGCGCTGCCGACGCTGACCGGCGAAACCGTGCTGCAACTGAAGTCGACGCCGCTGGTGGCGACGATCAGCGTCATCGACATCTTCGCCGTCTCGTCCAAGGTGCGGCAGGATACCTACCTGACCTATGAACCCTTGCTGCTGCTGGCGCTGATCTACATGACGATCACGGGCATTCTGGTCTTCGCCTTCAGCAGGATCGAGGCGCGGATCCCGAACAAGATCGGCTAGAGTCGGACGGGTTCGTAACCCGAGTTTGCAACGGCGGACTTGTCCGCCGTTTTTCTTGCAGTTGCGGACGATTTTCAACACAAACACCACCTCATGTGCTGTTAGACCCACCCAACCAGTTATCGCAATAGCAGGACGGCCATGATGCAACTCAGTCTCGACCAGGCAAAAGGACTGTGCCGGATGGCGGCGCTCGGCGCCGGCGCCAATGAGGAAGCGGCGCAATCGCTGACCGCCTCGATCATATCAGCCGAGGCGGAAGGGCTGTCGACGGTCGGGCTGTCGCATTTCATCGACTATCTCGAGGCGCTGGAAGCCGGCCGCATCGACGGCAATGCCGACCCGGTGATCACCCGGCCGGCGCTGGCGGTCTATCTCTCCGATGCGCGCGGCGGCCTGGCGCATACTGGCTTCGATCGCACCATCGAGGACCTCGCCAAGGCGGCAAAACTGTTCGGCGTCGCCATCTTTTCGCAGAAGAACGCCTATACTTGCGGCGCGCTCGGCTATTTCACCGGAAGGCTGGCGGCATTGGGAATGGTGTCCTTCGCCGCGACCAACGGGCCGGCCGTGCTCGCCGGCTCGGGTTCGATCAAGCCGGTCTACTGCACCAATCCGATGTCCTTTGCCGCTCCCGCCGCCGACGGCGCGCCGCTGGTCATAGACCAGTCGTCGAGCGCCACCGCCTTCGTCAACATCCGCAAGGCGGCCGAGGACGGCAAGAAAATTCCCGAAGGCTGGGCGCTGGACGTCAGCGGCAATCCAACCACCGATCCCGCCGCCGCCATGAAAGGCGCCATGCTTGCCTTTGGCGGCCAGCGCGGCGCCAACATCGCACTGATGGTCGAGGTGCTGGCAGCCGGCCTGTCGGGCGCCAACTGGTCGCTCGATGCGCCATGGTTCAGCGGCGGACCGGACAGCCCCGGAACCGGCCTGTTCGTGCTTGCCGTCGAGCCCAAGCTGCTCGACCCGGACTTCGAGCAGCGTATGAAGGATCAGCTCGACCGGCTGCGCCGGCGCTATGGCGTGCACGTGCCCGGTCGCGCGCGGGCCGAAGCGGCGGAGAAGGCACAAGCGCGAGGCATCACAGCGCCCAAGGCGGTGATCCAGCGCATTTCCGAATTCGCCGAGCGCTATTCCGCCTGAATAATTTCTTCGTCCAATAATTGGCTGGCGCCTGCCGATCCGGCAGCGCGACCCTACTTGCCGCAGTGGTGATCGTTGATCTTGTTCAACGCATTCGCATCCGGTCCTACCTTGTCGTAGGAGCACGCTCCAGCCGACGTCGTGAGCAGCATCTGATCATAGTAGCGCGGGCCGCCGAACAGGATGTCGATGATGTTGCCATCGGCGGGAACGTAGCGCTCGGGTTGAGGTTTCTGTCGGTGATGCCGTTCGCCCGCGAACGCCGCGGCGCAGACGCTGCTGCCTATTGCGAAAGCGAGAGCGACGGTCGCAACGCGTTTTGTCGTCATCGGCAATATCCTCCATTCGGAATCACAGCATAAAATCGCCAGCCGGACAAAAGTTCCGAGGGCACTGAACCCGGTCGCCTCCACGGTTGATTGATCTTGATCGGCGGGACCAGCCGGGCCTTGCGGCGAGGCGGCGTGCATTTTTTGCGAACGCGCTTGAACCTTTCTGCGGGTCACGGCGACCCATCCTTGTCCAGGGCGAGGTGAGCTCGCCCGATCACCGAGGGGAACAACAAACTCGTATCGAGATCCTACTTCACGTGAAGGGTGCGTCCCTTCGCGCCTCGGAAACCCACCCAATCAAAGGAAATCATCATGACCAACACCAAGACCACCTTCCTGACCGCTGTCCTTCTGCTCGGCTCCTTCATGGGCGCCACCCAGGCCGCAACGCTGAAGAGCGCACCAGTCAAGCCGTCCGCGCCAGGCGTCATTGCCGCGCCAAGCGGCGGCGCCACCGAGGATCACTATTGCAAGAACGGCCACGCCAAATTCGCCAATTGCAGCGCCGACTTCATCGCGGCCTGCAAGCAGGTAGGCGGCACCATGTCGGATGTTCAGGGTTGGGGTGGGCGTACTTGCTTCACGCCCTCCTGATACCGTCTCAGGTCAGGTCCGTCGGCCCCTGACACCGCATGGAGTCACCCGGAAAACCCCGCTTCGGCGGGGTTTTCTGCATTTTGCCGACCCGCGGAAGGGCATGTTCCAAGCCAGGCTGCCGGCGACCTCTGGTCGCTCTTTGCCTTTGGCGCGAAACGGATTAAGAAACGGCTTCAGCCAAGCTTTCGAGCGCCGGAGCCAGCCATGACCGAAATCCTGCAGACCCCCAAGCTCGTCGTCGTCTTCGGTGGGTCAGGCTTTGTCGGCCGCCACGTCGTGCGGGCGCTGGCCAAGCGCGGCTACCGCATCCGGGTCGCCTGCCGCCGGCCCGATCTCGCCGGACATCTGCAGCCGCTCGGCAATGTCGGCCAGATCCAGCCGGTGCAGGCCAATGTGCGCATGCGCTGGTCGGTCGACCGCGCCGTGCAAGGCGCCGACCATGTCGTCAACCTGGTCGCCATCCTGCATGAGGGCGGCCGGCAGAAATTCGGCGCCGTGCATGAGTTCGGCGCCCGCGCCATCGCCGAAGCCGCGCGCTCGGTCGGCGCCGGGCTCACCCACATCTCGGCGCTGGGTGCGGACGCAAAATCGCAGTCTGACTACGCACGCACCAAGGCGCTCGGCGAAAAGGCGGTTCTGGAGACGGTCGCGGATGCCGTCATCTTGCGGCCGTCGATCAATTTCGGGCCGGAGGATGGCTTCTTCAACCGCTTCGCCAACATGGCGCGCTATTCGCCGGTGCTGCCGCTGATCGGCGGCGGCGGGACCAAGTTCCAGCCGGTCTATGTCGGCGATGTCGCCGAAGTGGTGGCGCGCTCGGTCGAAGGCAAGGTCAAGGGCGGCCAGATCTACGAACTCGGCGGACCGCAGGTGCTGACTTTCAAGGAGTGCATGCAAGAGCTGCTTGCCGTGATCGAGCGCAAGCGGCTGCTGGTGCCGGTGCCGTGGTGGGTGGCGAACCTGCAGGCGTCGATCCTCGGCCTGTTGCCCAATCCGCTGCTGACCAAGGACCAGGTGATGCAGCTGCGCGAACACAACATCGTTTCGGATACGGCCACCAAGGACAACAGGACGCTGACCGGCCTCGGCATCCAGCCGCAGTCGATCGGAACGATCCTGCCGAGCTATCTCTGGCGTTTTCGCGCCGCCGGCCAGTTCCAGCGCCGGCCCGCCGCTTAGTTCAGCGTACCTGCCCAAAGGCGTTTTGAGATTGGGGTCAGGCCGGCATCACCTGAAATTCAGCGCGCCTTGCGCGGCGTGACCTGCATCGGCAAGCCGCCCTGCGGCTGCGTCGTCAGTTTCTGCACCGGCCACGGCTTGGTGTCGGCTGTGCTGTCGAAGCGGAAGCGCGACAGCATGACGGCCAGCGCGATGATCGCCTCCTGCATGGCAAAGCTGGCGCCGATGCAGACGCGTGGGCCGGCGCCGAACGGCAGATACTGGAAGCGGTCGATCTTTTCGCGGTTTCCCGGATGGAACCGCTCCGGCATGAAGGCGTCAGGCCGGTCCCACAGCTTCCTGTGGCGATGGACGACCCACGGCATCACCAGCACCGCGGCATGCTTAGGTATGTAAAGGTCGTTCCAGGTCTCCGGTTCGATCGGCTCGCGGTTGATCGACGGCGCAGGCGGATAGAGCCTGAGCGCCTCGTCGAAGGCGGCGCGGGTGAATGGCATGGCGTCGAGCCATTTCGTCGGGTCGGGCTCGCGCGCCAGCACCTGATCGATCTCGCGCTCAACCCTGTCGCGCTCCCACGGTGATTCGGCGAGGCAATAGAGCGTCCAGCCCAGCGCCCGCGCGGTGGTTTCGTGGCCGGCGCCGATGAAGGTGATAATGTTGTCCTCGACCTCGGCCCGCGTCAGCCCGTCCGGCCCTTCGGCCTTGAGCAGAAGCGTGAGAAAGTCCTGCGGCACGGTATCAGGGTCGCGCTTGATCCTCTCCTCGCGCAGCTTGACGGTGTCGGTGACGATCTTGCGGAAATAGGCCATGGTCTTGCGGCCACGGATGCGGGTCAGTCGCGGCAGCCAGTCGGGCGCCCGCAACAGGTCGAGCGGATCGACGCGGCCCATGGTCTCGAACAGGCGGTCGATCTCGTTGGCGAAACTGCCCGGCTCGCCTGCGATCTCGCCGGAAAACAGCGTCTCGGCCAGGATGTCGTAGGTGAGCAGCGTCATGTCATGGGCGATGTCCGAGGTGGCGCCGCCCTCGTAGCGGGTGACGAACTCCTGCGTGCGTTTCAGCATCGGCGCGGCGAAGCCAAAGATATGGCGCGGCGTGAACACCGGCGCCATAGCCTTGCGCGAGCGCTTCCACACCTCGCCTTCCGCGGTCAGCAGGCCGTCGCGCAGGATCGGCCGCAGGATCATCTGGCGCACCGTCGCCATCTTGTAGTTCTTGGCGTTGTCGATCAGCACATGGCGGATGAGGCCGGGATCGTTGGCGACGATCAGATGGCCGCCGACGCCATTCGCCGAGATCCAGGGTTCGTTGTAGGTGTGCTCGCCCCACAATTCGAGCGGATTGCGGTAGACGATCCGCATCATCTCCAGCGTCGAAGGCGGCGTCGTGCGCGGCTTGGGCGCCGGCGGCACGAAGGGGGCGGGTTGCGTGTCCATGAGGTACTCCGGACCCAATGTAGTGAGCCGCAAAGCAGGCGTCCATGTGACCGAACAGCAAGGCCCCTGCTCTCCTAGATGTGACCGGTTACCGCGAGGTGCCTTCTTGTCGCTGCGAGCGGCATGGCTTAGGTGGCGGTCACCAACAGATACCGTCAGGAGCCCACCTTGAAGCACCAGTTGAACATCATCATCGGCAGCACGCGGCCGGGCCGCGCCGGGCCAGTTTTTGCAGAGTGGCTGGAGGGTTTCGCGCGCGAACACGGAAAATTCGAGCCGATGCTGACCGACATCGCCGCGTTCCACCTGCCGGTGCTGGACGAGCCGCATCATCCAAAACTCGGCAAATACGAGAAGGACCACACGAAGGCCTGGTCGAAGGCGATCGACGCCGCCGACGCCTTTGTCTTCGTGGCGCCGGAGTATAATTATTTCGTCGCTCCGGCGATCGTCAACGCGATCGATTATCTCTTGCGCGAGTGGAAGTACAAACCCGCCGCCATTTTCAGCTATGGCGGCGTCTCCGGCGGCCTGCGCGCGGCGCAGGCGCTCAAGCCACTGCTGACCGCGGTCGGGGTGATGCCGATCCCCGAAGGAGTCGCGCTGCCGATGTACCAAAAACTGCTCGACGAGAACGGGGCTTTCAACGCCAGCGAACAGGTGGTTGGCGGAGCCAAAGCGATGCTGGACGAGCTGTTGCGCTGGACCGACGCGCTGAAGCCGATGCGGGCTGCCTGAAAGAGCCGGTTTTCGGCCAAAAGCTAGGCTTGCTCATGCCATAAAGAGGTGGAATGTTCGCGCAAATGAACGAGCCGGGGGCGGTTCGACTTGCGCTTGCTGTTTGCCTTGCTGCTGATCTTGTCGGCGACTGCCACGGCCGTGGCGGAGCGGCGCGTTGCTCTGGTCATCGCCGATGACGACTACCGGCTGATCCGGCCGCTCGCCAATCCGGTCCATGACGGCGAGGCGATGGAAACCGCTTTGAAGAAGCTCGGCTTCGAAGTCATTCTCGAAACCAACCGCGATCTGAGACGCATGCGCCGTGCGCTTGACGATTTTCGCGAGGACGCCAAGGGCGCCGACGTGGCGCTGGTGTATTTTTCCGGCCACGGCGTCGAGATCTCCGGCGACAACCGGCTGCTGCCGGTCGACGCAGACGCTTCCTCGCTCGACGCGTTGGAGAAGACCAGCCTGCCGCTGGAAGAGGTGCGCGATGCGGTCGCCGCCTCGGCAAAGGTCGGGCTGATCGTGCTCGACGCCTGCCGCAGCGATCCGTTCGCAGACGCCAGTGGCGAAGGGCGCGGTGCGACATCGCTGGCCAAAGATGTCACTGAGAAGGTCAAGCCAGGGCTCGGCCGCATCGGGAAGGCGGAGAACATCCTGTTCGCCTTTTCGGCGTCGCCCGGCGAGACGGCTGCCGACGGCAGCGGTGCGAATTCGCCGTTCACGGCGGCGCTGACCAAATATCTCGGCACCGACGGACTCGAAATCCGCTCGGTGCTGACCCTGGTGCAGCAGGAGGTCTATGATCTCAGCCGCGGCAAGCAGCTGCCCTATGTCGAGAGCGGCCTGCCGCAGCTGTTCTTTGCCTCAGCGGCCAAGGAGCAATTGCCCGAACGTGAACGGCTGCTGCTCGCTATGGCCGATGTGACGCCGGAGATGCGCGGCCAGGTCGAGCAGATTGCCAGCGATGCCGACATGCCGCTGGCGCCGCTCTATGGCGCGCTGATCAGCACCGATACCAGCCACCTCTCCGGCGAGAGCCTGGACGCCAAACTGCGCGAGGCGGCTGATGCCTTCGTCAAGGTGCGCGACGACATGAAGACGCTGGCTGCCGACGACCCGAAGGTGAGCGAACTGCGCCGGCAGGCCGAAGAGCAGTTGTCGCTCGGCGCCTTCGATGGCGCACGCGTGATCCTTGCCAAGGCCGCCGACATCGACAATGTCTCGCGCAACAGTTTGAAGGCCAAATTCGTCAGCCGCACCCTTTCCGAGGCGGCCACGCGGTTTCTTTCCGGTGGCGCAGCACGCGCCAATCTCGACTACGCTACCGCCATCAGCGACTACGAGTCCGTGCTGGCACTCTATGGCGAGGCCGGGCAGACCTCGCTCAGCCTGGAACAGGCCGACCGCCAGAGCCGCACGCTGGAGGAACTCGGTATTCTCTACACAACCGTTGGCAATACCGACGCCGCCGGCCGTGCCTTTGCCGCATTGTTGGCCAATCTCGAGCAGCGGTCGCGTCAGGAAACCGATCCCAGCGTCAAGCGCGATCTCGCCATCAGCCATATCAAGCTCGCCAACATAAAGATGGCGCAAGGCGACCTGCCGATCTCCCTGGAAAACTATGAGGCGGCCAGGGACATGCTGCAGGACCTGACCACAGGCGCGCCGGACAAGAAAGACTGGCTCGGCGATCTTGCCATGGCCAACGACAAGATCGGCAACGTGCTGGCGACGCAAGGCGATGTGGGCGCCGCCGCCCAGGCCTACCAACAAAGCCTGGCAATCAAGCAGCAGCTGGCCGATGCGGAGCCGGACAGCGCCTATCGGCTGCGCGACCTGACCATTACCTATGACGAAATCGGCGATCTTGCCCGCACCGCCGGCCAACTGGATGGCGCCCAGACCGCCTTTGAAGAGAGTCTGAGAATTCGGCTGGCGCTGGCCGAGAACAAACCCGATGACGCTGAGCGCCAGCGCGCCGTCTCCGTCAGCCACGACAGGATCGGGGATGTGCTGCGCGAGCGCGGCGACCCCGCCGGCGCGCTGACGGCCTTCAACAAGAGCCGGGCGATCGCCGAAGAGCTGGTGCGCCGCGACCCCAACGATACCGATTTGAAGCGCGACCTGTCGGTCAGTTACGCCAAGATCGGCAATGCGTACAGCGATCAGAAGGATTGGCCGCCCGCACTGGAGTCCTACCAGCAGGCGCTGGACATAGCGCGTGATCTTGCCGCCACCGATCCCGGCAACACCGACTGGCAGCGCGGCCTGTCTGTCTCTCTCGACAAGGTTGCGAGCGTGCTGGATGCCCAGGGCGACGTCAGCGGCGCATTGCAAAACTATCAGGACAGTCTTGCCATAGCCGAGCGGCTGGCCAAGCTGGACCCAGCCAATTCCGACTGGCAACGCGACCTGGCGATCACCCTGCAGAAGATCGGTTATCTGGAGACCGACCGGCGTCACTTTGAGGGTTCCAAAACGGCCTTCGAAGCCAGCCTGGCTATCGCCAAGAAATTGGCCCAGTCCGATCCGAACAATGCGATCTGGCAGGCTGATCTGGCACGCGCCTACATCGCCTATGCTTATGTGGCGAAAGATCCGAAGGCGGCGCTGACCAAGGCGCTCAACCTGACGCTGGAGCTTGACCGGACCGGGCGGCTGGCGCCCGGAGACCAATTCATGATCAAATATTTGCGCAACCTTCTCGCCAAATCCGGGGCCCGAAAAAAATAGCCGGCTGCCAGCCCGGGATTCGGCCCGGAAATGCCCGCAAACCTTGGAAAAACCGCCTTTCGCGCCTATATCTAGACAATATCAGGGGCGCGATTCGGGGCCGATTTTTCGCGCTGTACAAGCGGCATCTAGACAACAGGTTTTCATGAGCGACCAGACCGAGAACACCAACGGCGCCGAAGCCGAATACGGCGCCGATTCCATCAAGGTTTTGAAGGGGTTGGATGCCGTCCGCAAGCGGCCGGGCATGTATATCGGCGACACCGACGACGGCTCCGGCCTGCATCATATGGTCTATGAGGTGGTCGACAACGCCATCGACGAGGCGCTGGCAGGCCATGCCGACCTGGTCACCGTGACGCTCAATCCCGATGGTTCGGTGACGGTTATCGACAATGGCCGCGGGATTCCGACGGATATCCACACCGGCGAAGGCATTTCGGCGGCCGAAGTGATCATGACGCAGCTGCATGCCGGCGGCAAATTCGACCAGAACTCCTACAAGGTGTCGGGCGGCCTGCACGGCGTCGGCGTGTCGGTGGTCAACGCGCTGTCGGCCTGGCTGAAGCTGAAGATCCGCCGCAACGGCCAGATCTTCGAGATGAGCTTCACCCACGGCAATGCCGATGCGCCGCTGAAGGCGACAGGCAGCTACGAGCAGGACAAGCAGCCAGGGACTTATGAGGGCCGCAGCGGGAGCGCGATCACGTTCTTCCCGTCGTCCGAAACCTTCACCATGGTCGAGTTCGACTTCGGCACGCTGGAACACCGGCTGCGCGAGCTCGCCTTCCTCAATTCCGGCGTGCGCATCATTCTGACCGATGCCCGCCATGCCGACATCGTGCGCCATGAATTGCACTATGATGGCGGTCTGGAAGAGTTCGTCAAATATCTCGACCGGGTCAAGAAGCCGCTGATCGACAAGCCGATCGCCATCAAGGCCGAGCGCGACGGCATCACCGTCGAAGTCGCCATGTGGTGGAACGACAGCTACCACGAGAATGTTTTGGCCTTCACCAACAACATCCCGCAGCGCGACGGCGGCACCCATCTGGCTGGTTTCCGTGGCGCGCTGACGCGTCAGATCACCGGCTACGGCGAATCCTCGGGCCTGACCAAGAAGGAAAAGGTGGCGCTGATCGGCGACGATTGCCGCGAGGGCCTGACGGCTGTGCTGTCGGTSAAGGTKCCCGATCCGAAATTCTCCTCGCAGACCAAGGACAARCTGGTCTCGTCAGAAGTCCGTCCGGTGGTGGAGGGTCTCGTCAACGAGGCGCTCGGCACCTGGCTCGAGGAGCACCCCAGCGAAGGCAAGGTGGTCATCGACAAGGTCATCCAGGCAGCAGCAGCGCGCGAAGCCGCGCGCAAGGCGCGCGACATCACCCGCAAGAGCTCGCTCGGCGTCACCTCGCTGCCCGGCAAGCTGGCCGACTGCCAGGAACGCGACCCGGCGAAATCCGAAATCTTCATCGTCGAGGGTGACTCGGCCGGCGGCTCGGCCAAGGGTGGCCGTTCGCGCCAGAACCAGGCCATTCTGCCGCTGCGCGGCAAGATCCTCAATGTCGAGCGCGCCCGTTTCGACCGCATGCTCGGCTCCGAGATGATCGGCACGCTGATCACAGCGCTCGGCACCTCGATCGGCAAGGATGAGTTCAACGCCGACAAATTGCGCTATCACAAGATCATCCTGATGACCGACGCCGACGTCGACGGCGCCCACATCCGTACCTTGCTGCTCACCTTCTTCTTCCGGCAGATGCCGGAACTGATCGAGCGCGGCCATCTCTACATCGCCCAGCCGCCGCTCTATAAAGTGACGCGCGGCAAGAGCTCGCAATACATCAAGGACGAGAGCGCCTTCGAGGAGTTCCTGATCGGCTCGGGGCTGGAGGAGGCGTCGCTTTCGCTCGGTTCGGGCGAGGTGCGCACCGGACAGGATCTGCGCAGCGCCATCGATGACGCGCTGGCGGTGCGCCAGCTGATCAACGGCCTGCACACGCGCTACAACAGGGGCGTGGTCGAGCAGGCGGCGATCGCCGGCGGCCTCAACCCGGATGTGTTTACCGATCTCGCACGCGCCAACGCCATGGCCGAGCGTGTCGCCAAGCGTCTCGACATCATCGCCGAGGACACCGAGCGCGGCTGGACCGGCCGCATGTCGACCTCGAATGAGGGAACCGGCGGCTATGTGTTCGAACGCACGGTGCGCAGCGTCAAGGAATTCGCGCATCTCGATCTCGGGCTGATCAATTCGGCGGATGCGCGCCAGCTCGACCGCTATGCGCCGCGCCTCACCGAGGTCTATGGCGAGCCGCCGGTGCTGCGCCGCAAGGACGTCTCGGAAACCATCTCGGGACCGCTGGCGCTGCTCAACGCCGTGTTTGCCACCGGCCGCAAAGGCCTGACCATGCAGCGCTACAAGGGCCTCGGCGAAATGAACGCCGAGCAGCTGTGGGAAACCACGCTCGACCCGAATGTGCGCTCGCTGCTGCAGGTCAAGGTCAATGACGCGACCGACGCCGACAGCCTGTTCTCGCGGCTGATGGGCGACGAGGTCGAACCGCGGCGCGAGTTCATCCAGGAAAACGCGCTGTCGGTCGCCAATCTGGATATCTGATATCGAAGCATTGGCGCGGCTCACCGCGCCATCGCCTGATCCAACGCAACAAAATCATTGAGCGCCGGCGGGAACAGAAGCCCTTCCAAGACATTGTGACAACATCGATCACAATTTCTCAAAGGAGGTCTTCATGGGACGTGGTATCTTGCTCTGGTTGCTCGGGATTCCGATTCCAATCATCATTCTCATCATGCTTTTCGTGCGATAGGGGGCCTTAAATGCAGTCCACCCTATCGGCTGTCGACGTTTCCGCGTCCACCGAATCCTCTTCCACCGCCGTCAGCTGGGGGCCGATCATCGCCGGCGCCTTTGCGGCTTCGACGCTGACCTTCATCCTGATGCTGCTCGGCTCGGGGCTCGGACTGAGCATGGTTTCGCCATGGTCCGGCTCCGGCGCTTCGATCACCACCTTCGCGGTTTCCACCGCGATCTGGCTGGTCATCGTGCAGTGGCTTTCCTCAGGAGTCGGCGGGTATCTCGCCGGCCGGCTGCGCACCAAATGGGTCGGCATCCACACGGATGAGGTCTATTTCCGTGACACCGCGCATGGCTTCCTGGCCTGGGCACTGGCGACACTGCTCGTCGTCGGCGTGCTTGGCTCGGCGCTGTCGGCGGCGGTCGGAACCGGCGTGCAAGCCGTGTCCACGGGGGCCTCGGGTGCCGCACTCGGTGCTTCAGCAGGTGCCTCAGCGAATGCTGGCGGAACCGACAATGCGACATCCTATCTCGTGGATTCGCTGTTCCGTCCGGCCGATGCAACCAAGCTAGCAACCGCCAATCCGGACGGCGATGCCGCGGCCCAGGCCTCGCGCATCCTGATCGCCAGCGCTGCGGCGGACGAGATTTCGGCCGACGACAAGACCTATCTGTCGCAGCTGGTGGCTGCCCGCACCGGTCTGTCAGAAGCCGATGCCAAGGCACGGGTCGATGCGCTGGTTGCCAAGGTTGAGGACGCCAAGGTCAAAGCAAAACAGGTTGCCGACACCGCCAGGAAAGGCAGCGCGACGTTTGCGCTGCTTGGCGCACTGTCGCTGGTCATCGGCGCTTTCATCGCCAGTGCCGCGGCCGCCCTTGGCGGCAGGCAGCGCGACGACGAGGAAGCAATCCTGCTGACCAGTCGCTGAGCGGGCTCTCATCCCGAAACAGAAAAGCCCGGCTTCAGCCGGGCTTTTCTGTTTCGAAGGGTTGGCTGGGCGGGAAAACGGCTCAGTGATCCATCGCCTTGACGATTTCTTCGGTCATCTTCTTGGCGTCGCCGAGCAGCATCATGGTGCCGTCCTTGTAGAACAGCGTGTTGTCGATGCCGGCATAGCCGGAGCCGAGCGAGCGCTTGACGAACAGGCAGGTGCGCGCCTTGTCGACATCGAGGATAGGCATGCCGTAGATCGGCGACGACTTGTCGTCGCGGGCCGAAGGGTTGGTGACGTCGTTGGCGCCGATGACATAGGCCACGTCGGCCTGCGCAAATTCGGAGTTGATGTCCTCGAGCTCGAACACTTCGTCATAGGGCACGTTGGCTTCGGCCAGCAGCACGTTCATGTGGCCGGGCATGCGGCCCGCGACCGGATGGATGGCGTATTTGACGTCGACGCCGTTGGCCTTGAGCTTGTCGGCCATTTCGCGCAGCGCGTGCTGGGCCTGGGCGACCGCCATGCCGTAGCCGGGCACGATGATGACCTTCTGCGCGTTCATCATCAGGTAGGCGGCATCGTCGGCCGAGCCCTGCTTGACCGTGCGCTCGATGCCGTCATCGGCAGCTGCCGCCGTCTCGCCGCCGAAGCCGCCGAGAATGACGGAGATGAAGCTTCGGTTCATGCCCTTGCACATGATGTAGGACAGGATCGCACCGGACGAGCCGACCAGCGCACCGGTAATGATCAGCGCCAGATTGCCGAGCGTGAAGCCCAGCGCCGCCGCGGCCCAGCCCGAGTAGGAGTTGAGCATCGACACGACCACCGGCATATCGGCGCCGCCGATCGGGATGATCAAGAGGACGCCGAGGAGAAGCGAGGCCGCGACGATCAGCCAGAACACCAGCTTGGACTCGGTGGTAACCAGCAGGATGATCAGCACGACCAACGCGATGCCAAGGGCGGCGTTGATGAAGTGGCGACCGCCGATCATGATCGGCTTGCCCGACATGCGGCCGTCGAGCTTTAGGAAAGCGATGACCGAGCCGGTGAAGGTGATGGCGCCGATGGCGACGCCAAGGCTCATCTCGATCAGCGCCTGGGCGTGGATATCGGCAACGGTGCCGATGCCGAAACTTTCAGGGGCATAGATCGCGGCGGCCGCCACCATGACCGCGGCAAGGCCGACGAGGCTGTGAAAGGCGGCGACCAGCTGCGGCATCGAGGTCATGGCGATGCGCCGCGCGGTGACCGCGCCGATGGAGCCGCCGATGGCGAGGCCGAGGACGATCAGCCAGTAGCGGCCGGCCGACGGGACAGACGGGGCCGCCAGTGCCAGCGTGGTGGCGATGGCAATGCCCATGCCGATCATGCCGTAGAGATTGCCCTGGCGGCTGGTGGTCGGATGCGACAGGCCGCG
This sequence comes from Mesorhizobium sp. P2_H9, assembly GCF_056403215.1. Classification (NCBI taxonomy): domain Bacteria; kingdom Pseudomonadati; phylum Pseudomonadota; class Alphaproteobacteria; order Hyphomicrobiales; family Phyllobacteriaceae; genus Mesorhizobium; species Mesorhizobium sp. P2_H9. The sequence goes on from NZ_JBFUFX010000004.1 coordinate 340,408, forward strand.
CAGCGCCATGATGAACAGGACGCCGGACACTAGATAGAGGAAGGACGCGAAGTTGGCGTTCATGGCGCTCTACTTGTCCTTCTTCTTGTACATGGCCAGCATGCGCTGGGTAACGAGGAAGCCGCCGAAGATGTTGACCGAGACCAGCATCAGCGCGACGAAGCCGAAACCGGCGGCAATACCGGAGGCGGCGATGCCGACCGCAAGCAGCGCGCCGACGACGATGACCGAGGAAATGGCGTTGGTGACGGCCATCAGCGGCGTGTGCAGCGCCGGGGTCACTGACCAGACGACATAGTAGCCGACGAAGATCGCCAGGATGAAGATGGCGAAGCGGAAGACAAAAGGATCGATGGCGCCGCCGGACAAAGCGTGCGCGGCATCGCCCGCGGCATCAGCGCCACCTGGGGCGGTGGCCAGGTTCTGCACCGCAAGCCGGACGGCGGCGGAGGCCTGATCGAGCTGGTCGAGGGCTTTCTGCAAGGTCTGGTCCATCACGCAATCCCCTTGGACTTGGACGAAGGCGACTTGGGTGCTGCAGCTTTCTTTGAAGCGGCTTTCTTCGGCGCGGCTGCGTCGGCAACCATCGTCTTGGCCGGGATTGCGGCCGGCTCGACATGGGGCTGTTCCGCCGCTTTGGCAAAAGCCGGATGCACGACCTTGCCGCCGTCGGTCAGCATGGTCGCCTTGACCAGATCGTCGTCGCGGTTGATGGCGAGCGTCTTGGTGGTCTTGTCGACCAGCGTTTCGACGAAGGCGAAAAGGTTGCGGGCATAAAGCAGCGAGGCGGAAGCGGCGACGCGGCCGGGTACGTTGAGATGGCCAACGATCTTGACGTTATTGGCGGTGGTGACAACCTGACCCGGCACGGCGCCCTCAACATTGCCGCCGCGCTCGACCGCAAGGTCGACCAGCACCGAACCCGGCTTCATCGAGGCGACCATGGCCGACGAAACCAGTTTTGGCGCCGGCCGGCCGGGGATCAGCGCCGTGGTGATGACGATGTCCTGCTTGGCGATGTGCTCGGCGGTCAGCGCAGCCTGCTTGGCCTGATATTCTTTCGACATCTCCTTGGCATAGCCACCCGCCGTCTCGGCCGCCTTGAACTCCTCGTCCTCGACGGCGAGGAACTTTGCGCCGAGCGAGGCGACCTGTTCCTTGGCGGCGGGGCGCACATCGGTGGCAGTGACGACAGCACCTAGCCGCCTTGCCGTGGCGATGGCCTGCAGGCCGGCGACACCGACACCCATGATGAAGACCTTTGCTGCCGGCACCGTGCCGGCTGCGGTCATCATCATCGGCAGTGCCCGGTCATATTCGGAAGCGCCGTCGATCACCGCCTGGTAGCCGGCGAGATTGGCCTGCGACGACAAGACGTCCATCGACTGGGCGCGGGTGATGCGCGGCATGAATTCCATCGAGAAGGCGGTGACGCCGGCCTTGGCAAGTGCTGCCACAGCCGCATCATTGCCGTAGGGATCCATGATGGCGATGACCGTGGTGCCCGGTTTGTAGGCCTTGAGTTCCGCTTCGCCTGGCCGGCGCACTTTCAGCACCACATCGGCCCTGGCGGCATCGCCGGCCTTGCCGATCGAAGCGCCCGCCTTGGCGAACTCCTCGTCGGGAATGCGTGACCTGGTGCCGGCTCCGGTTTCGACAACCACGTCGAGACCCAGAGCCGCCAGCCGCTTCACCGTATCGGGCGATGCCGCAACACGCGGCTCGTTGGCGTCGAGCTCACGAGGGATGAAAACCGTCTGTCCCACCGCATGATCCTTTCGGCTGGAACCTGTTTGCGCAAGATTTCGTCCGGATGTCCGGCGACCTCCCCGGCAAAGGGTCTGAAAAGTCTATCGGAGAATAAAGCCGCCGACGGCCAGGATCACGGCGAACAGGATGGTCGCCGAGAAGAAGCCGCCCGCAAAGAAGCCGAAAGCCATCGCCAGGAGCAGGGCGCCGCAAAACAACGAGCCGTATTTGGCGAGCGCGATGAAGCCCGCATAGGTGCGGTCGTGCTCGGCATAGTCCATCTTCGCGCCCAGTTCGACAGGACCGGTCGGCGTGTGATCAGCCATAGGAATTCCCCTTCGAAGACATCTTTGAGGCACATAGCGAAAAGCCGCGCCGAGGGCAATGGCGCTATTGCCGCATCGCCGGAGACAACAGCCTCAAATGAAAGTTGAAAGCCGCCAATGAGGCAGGCGCGCCGCGAGCCGTGGGGAGACGGACCTGGCCCGCGGCGCCTCAGCCGGCGAGGTGCGGGAACAACCCGAGCAAGCCGACGACGATGAGGTAAAGCGCGACGATGTAGTTGAGCAGCCGCGGCATCACCAGGATGAGCACGCCGGCGATGAGCGAAATCAGCGGGGTGAGCGCGAGCTGGGAAATGTGCATGTCAGGTTCCTTTTGACAAATCCGTCGAAGACGCGGAGCGTCAACGCGCCGCCGCCATCAGAACGCGGATCCGGCCCGAAAGCTCCAGGCATTTCGCAGAAATCGGCGCCTCAGGCGGCGTCGCGGTAATATTTCGCTGTTGGCAGGATGGACAGGGGCTGCAGACGGTTGATGGCCGGATTGGCAAACATCATCCTCTGCTCCAACGGCGTCGACCTGAAAAACGGGAAGCGTTCGAGTGTCAGGCGCAGGTTTTCGCCGCAGGGGATTTCGAACAAGGCGATCGGGGCAAGAACGCCCGGGAATACCTTTGCCTCGGTCCTCTGCTTGGCATTGAAGATGCGGGCATAAAAAGCGGAATGCTCGATCTTGACCGGCGTAAGCACCGCGGTCTGGCCAAAGTAGCTGGATGCGACCATGCCAAGCCTGAGTGTCAGGAACGGCAGCACGCCGGGTGCCGGTGCGCTGTCGGGGTCGGTTGCGAACCGGGTTCCATCGATGAAGGTCTCGCCGCTGGCAAGCCGCTCGGCCAATATTTCCGGATAGGCATCGACGGAGGGCGAATACGGGTGCTCGCGAGAGATGTAGTGGATGCGCAGCGTGCTGACCAAATGGCCATCGAAATAGACGCCGAACCGGTAGGAATTGGGCAGATTGTCCCAGCGGTCCTCGAACATCCCGCTGGCGATCGGGCCGGACATGCCCGAGCGAAAGTAGGATTGATAGCGAAGACGATAGATTGCCTCCAGATCCTCGCCCCCCGTAATGAGACGGTACTCGACATGCTCCAGCAGTTGCATCATCGAGCGATTCAGCACCGATCCGCCGCTCGTGCGAATCCCAGCAGAAGCATCCTGCGTTGCAATATCCATTATCTGTCCTCGAAATTCCGCCTGCTGATAGGCTATTCGAGTTGAAATGGGACACAAGCTGAAAGTTAGATACTGTTGATTTACCTTTCGTTAACCTTAACAGCCACGGAAGGTCCTTTCAGCGTGCAAAGGCAAAATCAGGTGGGGCAACATCCCGATTCTGAAATTCGCATGAGTTCGATATCAAGGTCGGAGCGAATTTAAATCTCGAAAGATACTGGAAATCTGTTTCAGGTGAACTTCGAGATCACGACACCAGCTGGCTGCCCCGTTTGGCGGGGAGACGCAGGTCCGCGGCGAATGGCCAGGTGACGGTCGACATCGTCTCGATGCCCGACGCACTGAGCGCGGCACCGAAGAGGAAGCCCTGGACAAGGTCCGGCTTCACCGAATGCACCAGGACCTTGAGCTGCTCGAAGGTCTCGACCCCTTCGACGGTGACAGTCAGGCCCAGCACCCGGGTGAGATCGACGATGCCCTTCAACAGGTCCAGCGAGCGCTGGTTCTGGGTTACGTCCATCAGGAACGAGCGGTCGATCTTGATCTTGTCGAGCGGCAGCTTGTGGAGATAGCTCAGGCTCGAATATCCGGTGCCGAAATCGTCGAGCGCAATGCGCACGCCAAGCTGTTTCAATTCCTCGATGTATTGGCGCGTCAGTGACTTGTCGTCGAGCAGCGCGGTCTCGGTGACTTCGATCTCCAGGCGGCCGGCAGCGAGCCCGGAGCTGACCAGCGCATCACGGACCTTCTGGATGACGTCGCGACTGCGGAAATCCCTGGCGGAGAGGTTGACCGAGACGCTGGTCTGGTCGGGCCATTTCGCGCATTCGGTGCATGCGGCCTGCAGGACGAAGGTGCTGATCTCGGAAATGATGCCCATTTCCTCGGCCAGCGGAATGAAGATGCTGGGCGAGATCGGCCCAAGATCGGGATGGTCCCAACGGCACAGCGCCTCGCAACTGGCGATGCGCATCGTGTTCATTGCCACGATCGGCTGATAGACGACACGCAGCGCCTTGGCTTCGACGGCGTTGCGCAGGTCGGCCTTCATCAGCTGACGGCTGCGGAAAGCCGCATCCATCGACGCCTCGAACAGCCGCCAGTTGTTCTTGCCGAGTTCCTTGGCCTTGTAGAGCGCCAGGTCGGCCTTGACGATCATCGCGTCGACATCGGTGTCCTCGACCTTGGACAGCACCGTGCCGGCGCTGGCCTGGATGCGCAGCCCATGGCCGGCGACATCGACTTCGCCCTGCAATTCGCCGAAAATCTGGTCGAGCAGGCCGGTCAGATGGCTTTCGTCCTCGACGCTATCGAAGAAGATCATGAATTCATCGCCGCCGAAACGGCTGACGGTGATGCTCGGCCCGGCGATGGCGGCCAGCCGCTCGGCGACGGCGTAGATCAGCCCGTCGCCGACAGGATGGCCAAGCGTGTCGTTGACGCTCTTGAAATCGTCAAGATCGAGCACGGCGAGCCCACACAGACGATCGCGGCCGCCGGACGCCATCGCCTCGCCGACCAGTTCGTGGAAATAGGCGCGGTTGGGCAGGCCGGTGAGGTTGTCGTAGCGCGCCATGAAGCGGATTTTCTCTTCAGACTCGACGCGAGCGGTGACATCCTCAAACGTGATAACGCCCAGATCCTGGCTGCCTTCGCGGGCCGAAAACTCGTAATGCTGGCCCGTGGAAAAGGAGACCAGAACCTTGCGGTCGCGGCCCTCGCGCAGCGCGCGCGTCAGCTGCGCCTCGACGTAACGGCAATCCTTCGGCGCCAGCATGCCGCCGGCAACACCGCGCATCAGCAGGCTGTGAATCGACCGCCCAAGCAGCGCGTCGGGCGATTTGAGCGCCATCAGATGCGCGGCTTCGGCGTTGGCGACAATGACCTTGCCGTCGGGGCCAAGCATGACCAGGCCATGCGACATGGTGTTGAGCGCGCGATCGAACCGGTGCGCGAGCTTCCTGGCCTGCTGGTGGCCGATGACCGCAGAGAAAAGCACGTTGCGGACGTGGTCAGCGCTGTTGATGGTGATGAACGTCATCGGGATGATCATCAAGCCGAGGACGACCGAGGGAGCATCCATGCGCAGCAAGAGTGCAAGTGCTGCCGGACCAATGAAGGTCACGGAGAAAATCCGCACCATGCGCGGCGATCCGTAGTTTCGGCCGACAACCGTAACCAGGGTCGCCAAAGTCAGCGACATCGCGGCCAGTTCGGCAAACGGATCGGGATAGACATAGATCGATATGAAGCACAGTGAGCCCAACCCTAGGCCCTGCAAGGAGCCCTTGAGGATATAGTTGCGCTCCCACTGCTGTGCCTCTTCGACCGTGGCTATGGTGCCGCCCGCCTTGCGGAAGCTGCGAATGCCGAAGTAACGGAAAAGGCTGACGGACAGCAGAACGAAAGAAAAGCCAATAAACAGTGGATTGTGCGTGCGCAGGTAGATCATGAATCCGAGGATCCAATAGCACGCGCCGCCAATCACCAGCATGTGCGCGTTGTCGAACAACGACCGCACAAACTGGATATAAACATCCGCTGGGATGTTTTCGGTCTTTGTTTTGCCCATACCGTCGGCCCAAAGCTGCGCCTTGTCATGCCACACTCGCCTTAAGAAAGGCTTAGAACAGCGGCTTGGGCTCGGTTGACCAGGGCGCGAAAGGCAAGACAGACCGGAAAATCAGGCTTCCGGCAATCCGTTGGTGCGTTGGCGCGGTCACTCCGCTGCGTGAAGTGCCGGCTCCGGCAAGGCCTGGCTCAGCCGGTTGAGAAGCCTGGCGCGCTCGCCCGCCGCCTTTTCGGCACTGGCTTGCCTGACATGGCCATAGCCGCGAATGAGCGCCGGCACCGAGGCGAGCGCGACCGCGGCCTCAATCTTGCCCGGCGCCAGTGCCGCGCCAACAAGCTCCAGATCGGCCTCATACTGGGCCAGAAGCTGCCGCTCCATGCGCCGCTCGGCGCTGTAGCCGAACAGGTCGAAAGCGGTGCCGCGCAGGCCCTTGATCGCGGCCAGCAGGCGAAATCCCTGCATCATCCACGGGCCAACGCTCGATTTCCGCGGTTTGCCGTCATTGCCGCGCCTGCCCATGATCGGCGGCGCGAGATGGAATTCGAGTTTTTCGTAGCTCTGGAACTGTTTTCCAAGCTCAGCGGCGAAGGAGCCATCCGTGTAAAGCCGCGCCACCTCGTATTCGTCCTTGATCGCCATCAGCTTGAACAGGTTTCTTGCCGCCGCCTCGGTGACCGCGGACGAGCCAGGCACGGCCCTGGCTTCGGCCTGGCGCAGCGCGGCCAATCTGTCGGCATAGCGCTTGCCATAGGCGGCGTTCTGATAGGCGGTCAGGAAGGCGACGCGGCGGGCAATGATGTCGTCCAGAGTCTCGGCAAGGGCGGCAGTCTGCGGGGTCTGGCCCGGCTGGGCGATGAGGCCGCGCACGAAATCCGGCTGGTGGGCAGCGCGGCGGCCCCAGCGGAACGCAGCGACATTCATCGCCACCGCTTCGCCGTTGAGCTCGATCGCCTTTTCGACCGCCTCTGCCGACAGCGGCAGCCCGCCATGCTGGAAGGCGAAGCCGAGCATGAACATGTTGGCGCCGAGCGAATTGCCGAACAGCGCGGTGGCGGTGCGGGTGGCGTCGAAGAAATGCGCCTTGTCGTCGCCGGCGGCAGTGCGGATCGCTTTTTTCAGCCGCTCGACCGGCAGCGAGAAATCGGCTGAACGGGTGAAATCGCCGGGCATGATCTCGGCGGTGTTGGCGAGAAAGATGGTGTGGCCTTCGCGCACCGCGGCCAGCACCTTCTTGGCGCCCGACACGACGAGGTCGCAGCCCAGCACCAGATCGGCCTTGCCCGCCGATACGCGGATGGCGTGGATATCGTCGGGCGTGCGGGCGATGCGGACATGGGTGAACACCGAACCGCCCTTCTGGGCGAGGCCGGCCATGTCGATCATGCCGCAGCCCTTGTCTTCGAGATGGGCCGCCATGCCGAGCACAGCACCTATGGTGACGACGCCGGTGCCGCCGACGCCGTCGATGATCGCCGCCCAGCCTTGCTCGCCGAGCGGGAATTCGGCGGGAACCGGTACGCCGTCGAGCGGATCGGTGCTGCCGGCGATGCCCTCGGCCTTCCTGATCTTGGCGCCATGGACAGTGACGAAGGACGGGCAGAAGCCGTTGACGCAGGAAAAATCCTTGTTGCAGCTCGACTGATCGATCTTGCGCTTGCGGCCGAATTCGGTCTCGACCGGCTGGATTGAGACGCAGTTGGACTGCACGCCGCAATCGCCGCAGCCTTCGCAGACGAGTTCGTTGATGAAGACGCGCTTGTCGGGATCGGGGAAGGTGCCGCGCTTGCGGCGGCGGCGCTTTTCGGCAGCGCAAGTCTGGTCGTAGAGCAGCACCGATATGCCTTTGACGTCACGCAACTGGCGCTGGACGAGGTCGAGGTCGTCGCGGTGATGGATGCTGGCGCCGGTGGGGAATTCGGCCTTCCCGGCATATTTATCCGGCTCGTCGGTGACGATGGCGATGCGCTCGACACCTTCGGCGCGCACCTGTCTGGCGATCATGTCGACGGTCAGGCCACCATCATGCGGCTGGCCGCCGGTCATGGCGACGGCGTCGTTGTAGAGGATCTTGTAGGTGATGTTGGCATCGGTCGAAAGCGCGAAGCGGATCGCCAGCGCGCCGGAGTGATTGTAGGTGCCGTCACCGAGATTCTGGAAGATGTGCTCTCGCTTGGAGAACGGCGCCTGGCCGACCCATTGTGCGCCCTCGCCGCCCATGGCGGTGAAGCCGACAGTGTTGCGGTCCATCCACAGCGCCATGAAGTGGCAGCCAATGCCGGCGGCGGCAAGCGAGCCGTCCGGCACCTTGGTCGACGAATTGTGCGGGCAGCCGGAGCAGAAGAAGGGCGTGCGCGTGGCGATGTCGGCTGTGTCGGCAAGCATTGCCTGGAACTGGCGCAGTTTTGCCACCCGCGCGGCGATCTCTTCCGACGGGCCAATCGTCCTCAGGATCCGTTCGCCGAGCGCGATGGCGATGTCGTTGGGGTCGAGCGCGCCCTTGGCCGGGAACAGCCAGTCGCCGCGCTCGTCCTTCTTGCCGACGATGGCCGGCTGGGTGGCGGTGCCATAAAGGCTTTCGCGCAACTGCACTTCGATCAGCGAGCGCTTTTCCTCGACGACGACGATGGTGTCGAGGCCGCGGGCAAAGTCAGTGATATGCTGCAGGTCGAGCGGCCACGGACAGCCTACCTTGAACAGCCGGATGCCGATGCGGTTGGCCGCCGCTTCGTCGACGCCGATGTCTTCCAGCGCCTGGCGAACATCGAGATAGCTCTTGCCCAGCGTGATGATGCCGAGCTTGGGGCTGCGGCCGCCCGAATAGACGATCCGGTTCAGGCCATTGGCGTGGATAAAGGCGGAAGCCGCGGCGCGCTTGTACTCATGCAGCCGCTCCTCCTGGCCGAGCATGTCGATCTCATGGCGGATGTTGAGGCCGCCGGGCGGCATGTCGAAGTCGGGCACGACAATGTTCAGCCGTTCGAGCGAGGCATCGACGGAAGCCGTCGATTCGACATTGTCCTTGACGCATTTGATCGCCGCCCAGGTGCCGGCAAAGCGCGACATGGCAAAGCCGTAGAGCCCGTAGTCGATGATCTCTTGGACCCCGGCCGGGTTGAGGATCGGCACCATGGTGTCGACGAACAGGAATTCGGTGGCATGCGCATTGGTCGAGGATTCAGCCATGTGGTCGTCGCCCATCAGGGCAAGGACGCCGCCATGTTTTGACGAGCCGGCAAGGTTGGCATGGCGGAACACGTCGCCGGAGCGGTCGACGCCCGGGCCCTTGCCGTACCAGACGGAAAACACGCCGTCATGGGTGCCTTCGCCCAGCAATTCGGTCTGCTGCGAACCCCAGCACGCCGTCGCGGCGAGCTCTTCGTTGAGGCCGGGCTGAAAGACGATCTCCGACTGGGCCAGCTGCTTCTTGGCCTTCCACAGCTGCATGTCGAGGCCGCCAAGCGGCGAGCCGCGATAGCCGGAGACGAAGCCGGCGGTGTTCAGGCCAGCGCGGCGATCGCGCTCGCGCTGCATCAAAAGCATGCGGATGACCGCCTGCGCGCCGGACAGGAAGATGCGCTCCTTGCCAAGATCGAACTTGTCGTCGAGCGCGACATCATGCAGCGTCATCAGGCATTTCCTCTGCGGAGGCCACGCCAAGGCGTGCAACCAACGTCGGAGTCGGACGCCACAGTGTTTCTCCCCTTGCCGGGGAGGTCAAATAAAATCGAAGATACCAGGCAATGCGCAACGAACGATCCGGTGCGCATCGGCCGGCGTATGAAAATTACGCGACAACAGGCTTCGCGGTGCAGGAAGTTCCGGCCGCGGCAGGCCAGAGCAATTCCAGGAAAAGTGTGAACGGTTTTCCTGGGGAAAGCGCGGAGCGCTTTCCCCAGGGAATTGCGCAAAAACAAAGAGATAGAGGCCGCGTCAGGCGGCCTTCGAACAATCCGGCTTGGGCTCGCCCGGCAGCTTGCCGTCGGCGTGGCCGACCATGTCCTTGTTGAGTTCGTAGACCGGCCCCACTACAAGCGGCCGATCGGGCAGGATCGACTGATCGAGCGAGGATGTCAGCGTCGTCTCGAAGCTCTGCAGCAAGGTGCCGCTGGCATCCTCGATGCGGATCGACACCGCATAGGGCTTGTCCTTGACCACGCAGGTGAGCGGCGGGCTGGTGAGCGTTATGTGCGCGAGTTTCGGCCATATCTTCTGGTTGACGATAATCGGATCGCCACCGGCCGGGTTCTGGAAGCTGACCACCGCGACCTGCCCCTCGCCCATCGGCCGCAGCGGATTGAGGGTGATGACATAGGTGGCGATGCCCAGGCGGTAGTTGAATTCGAACAGCTTGCCGGAGATGGCAAACAACTGATCCTCGCCGGAGTCGCGGCAGGCGCCAAGGGCGGCGGCCGCAAACAAGGCGGCAGCCAGAACCATCGAACGCGAATATTTTCTAGGCATCGGAGACCTCCCTGGCCGCCGTCCGGCGGCGATAATGTCGACTTGCCTTCTGACGGTTGCCGCACACCGCCATGTCGCACCAAAGCCGGCTGGAATTGCGGCTTCGGTCGACGAACAGCCAGCTGCAGTTGGGACAGATCCTGAGCCTTGCCACGGTGTCGTCGCGCAGCAGCGACAACGCCGAGACGGCAAGTGCCGCCTCGAAGGCGATCGGCGTCGCCGGATCGCCGAACGGCCGCCCAGGCGCGCCGATTTCGGTGCGGCTGCGCGCAAGACCGTCGGCGCAGGCCTCCAGGAAGCCGGGCAGATCGCCGGTGGCAACAACGCCTTTGGCCACCGCGCCGCGAAACAGCCGGTCGGTCGTCTCGCGAATCGACAGCACGACCGGTGCGATCTTGTCCGGCAACGGCGCTTCCAGCCGCCTGCCGCCAAGCTCGGCGGCACGAAAGCCGCTTGCGGCATCGGCAAAACGAGCGATTTCCGCCGGGTTGTCGAAACGGTCGAAGGTTTTCTGGGGGTCGTCACGCAGCACGACGGTGTTCGCCGTGTCGAGCGCAAGAATGCCGCCGGTGAAGCGGTGCGGGGTCCAGGATACCGTCATGGCACAAATCTAACCGATAAATCGCGTTTGACAAGTTAGATTCTACAATGCAAACCTTGGCTGGGTGCCTTTGTGGCGACCTTTTGTCGAGCATGTCGTCGTCCCAAAACCGCCTCGCACTTTTGGGCGACATGCTCTGAGGACTGTGCATGCTCTATTTCTTCCAGCAGGTTCTGAACGGGCTGCATTCGGGCGCGCTCTATGCGCTGCTCGCCTTCGGCTATGTGCTGACCAACGGCATCCTGCACCGCACCAACCTCGCCTATGGCGCGGTGTTCGCCTTTTGCGGGCAGACGATGATCCTGACCGCGGCTTTTGGCTACCAGACCCTGTGGCTGACGCTGTTCGCATCGGTCGCGCTCGGCGTCGTCTCGGCGTTGCTGTATGCGGCGCTGATCAGCCATGTCCTGTCGCGCAGCGTCTTCGAACCGCTGGCCGACCGTACGCCCAACGCCATCGTGGTGACGACGCTCGGCATCTTGCTGGTGCTGTCGGAAGCAAGCCGCATCGCCGCCGACACGCATGATCTGTGGCTGCCGCCAATGCTGGCCCAACCCATCATTTTCGCGCAAAGTCCCACATTCACGGCGACACTGACGCTCATCCAGGTGCTCGACTGCGCATTCGTGCTGGCAATCATTGCGTTCGCCGCCTGGGCATTCGCCCGGTCGAGCTTCGGCCGGCGCTGGCGCGCCGTATCCGACGATCCCAAAGCAGCCGCCATGTGCGGGGTCGACGTGCGCGCGGTGTTCCGCGGCGCGGTGCTCGCGGGCAGTTTCTGCGCGGCACTGGCCGGCATGCTGGCCGGTCTCTATTACGGCAATATCAGCTTCGGCACCGGTCTGGTGTACGGGCTGAAGATTCTGTTCGTGACCGCGGTCGGCGGCTACCTCTCGCCGCCGCGGGCCGCCCTTGGCGCCGCTTGCTTCGGCATGGGCGAATCGCTGTGGGCCGGCTATTTCCCGCTCGAATGGCGCGATGCCTGGATGTATCTGTTCCTCGTCGCCATGCTGTTGCTGATCGGCGCCGGCCGCGACCAGCAGAAGATCGTCTGAACCGTATCAGACTTTGGTTGCATGCCGCGCGGCCAGGCAGCAGGTTTGGCCTGACAACAGCGTTTACCCGCTCTCTCCATGTTGACCCGCCGAACCACGCACGGCATACCGTTGGGCCACAGCAGCGTGGCGGAAAAGCGGGGGGATCGGCACGCCTCTGACATAAGGGAGGAATGCATGGCAGGGCTTCTCGCTCTATCCAGAACGATCGACCGTATGAACGAGTTCATCGGCAAATGGGTGTCGTGGCTGATCCTGCTGGCAATTCTGGTCAGCGCCGCCAACGCAATCATCCGCAAAGTTTTTGACATCTCGTCGAACGCCTGGCTGGAGCTGCAGTGGTATCTGTTCGGCGCCGCCTTCATGCTGGCCGCCGCCTACACGCTGAAGCAGAACGACCATATCCGCATCGACATCGTCTACGGCATGTTCTCGCGTCGGGTGCAGCACTGGATCGACCTTCTCGGCCACCTCTTCTTCCTGATGCCGTTCGTGACGCTGATGGTGATCTATTTCGTTCCCTATGTGTCGCTGTCGTTCCGTAGCGGCGAGATGTCGAACAATTCCGGCGGGCTGATCATCTGGCCGGCCAAGGCCATCCTTTTGGTCGGCTTCTTCCTGCTGGCGCTGCAGGGCATTTCCGAGATCATCAAGAAGATCGCCATCATGCGTGGCGACATGGACGATCCAAACCCGTTCATATCCGCGCATGAGCAGGCCGAACTTGAGGCCAAGGCGCTCGCCGAAGAAGCCAAGGCACTCGCCGGGCAGGTGCGCTCATGATGGAGTTCATCGCCCAGAACATGGCGCCGATCATGTTCGCCTCGCTGATCATCTTCCTGCTGATCGGCTACCCCGTCGCCTTTTCGCTGGCCGCCAACGGCCTGATGTTCTTCTTCATCGGCGTACTCCTGTCGCCCTACTCGGGCGGATCGATCAACCTCGCCTGGCCGCTGCTGCATGCGCTGCCGGATAATTTCTACGGCAGCCGGGTGATGTCGAACGACACGCTGCTGGCCATTCCGTTCTTCACCTTCATGGGCATCGTGCTCGAACGCTCCGGCATGGCCGAGGACCTGCTCGACACGATCGGCCAGCTGTTCGGACCGATCCGCGGCGGCCTCGCCTATGCCGTGATCTTCGTCGGCGCGCTGCTGGCCGCGACCACCGGCGTCGTGGCGGCTTCCGTCATCGCCATGGGACTGATCTCATTGCCGATCATGCTGCGCTACGGTTATGACCGCAGTGTCGCTGCCGGTGTCATCGCGGCGTCGGGCACGCTCGCCCAGATCATCCCGCCATCGCTGGTGCTGATCGTGCTTGCCGACCAGCTCGGCCGCTCGGTCGGCGACATGTATGCGGGCGCGTTGATCCCCGGCCTGGTGCTGACCGGCCTCTATGCGCTGTACATCCTGATCATGTCGATCGTCCGGCCAAAGTCGATGCCGGCCTTGCCGCTGGAAGCCCGCACGCTGGGTCACGGTGTGCTTTCGCTGCTGGCGGCGCTGCTGGCGGCGGTGGTGATTTCTTATGCGGCGTATCGCTATCTGGTGCCGGCGCATGGCGACAATGCCGACATCCTCGGCGCCAGCGTCGGCGTGATCTTCATCTACATCGTGGCCATCGCCGACAAGCGCCTGAACATCAACATGATGTCCAGGCTGGCGCAGCAGGTGATCATCGTGCTGATCCCGCCGCTGGCGCTGATCTTCCTGGTGCTTGGCACCATCTTCCTCGGCATCGCCACGCCGACCGAAGGCGGCGCCATGGGCTCCGTCGGCGCGCTGATCATGGCCGCGGTAAAGGGGCGGCTGTCGCTGGATGTGATCAAACAGGCACTGACCTCGACGACGCGGCTGTCGTCCTTCGTGCTGTTCATCCTGATCGGCGCGCGGGTGTTTTCGCTCACCTTCTACGGCGTCAACGGCCACATCTGGGTCGAGCATCTGTTGATCTCGCTGCCGGGCGGTGAAGTCGGCTTCCTGATCGGGGTCAACATCCTGGTCTTCTTCCTCGCCTTCTTCCTCGACTTCTTCGAGCTTGCCTTCATCATCGTGCCGCTCTTGGCGCCGGCCGCCGACAAGCTCGGCATCGACCTGATCTGGTTCGGCGTGCTGCTGGGCGTCAACATGCAGACCTCTTTCATGCACCCGCCCTTCGGCTTCGCGCTGTTCTACCTGCGCTCGGTCGCTGCCCGCGTGCCCTATCTCGATCGCCTCACCGGCAAGCAGATCGCACCGGTCACCACCGGTCAGATCTATTGGGGGGCGGTGCCCTTCGTCTGCATCCAGGTCATCATGATCGGACTGACCATCGCCTTCCCGCAGATGGTGATGCGCTACAAGGGCGCGGCGGTCGATCCCGGCACGATCGAAATTCAGCTGCCGGACATGCCAGGTCTGTCGCCGCTCGGCACGGCGCCGGCGGATGGCGGCGCCCCGGCCAATGGCGGCGCTGCACCGGCAGCTCCGACCAACGACCTGTCGCAGCCACCGAACTTCGGCGATGCGCCGCCCGCCAAGCCGGCGGCGCCGGCAACCGACCTCTCCCAGCCGCCGAACTTCAACTGATGCGGATGGGTGAGCAGTCATGAAAGCGGTGCGTCTGGAGGCGATTGGCAGCATCGCGCTGCGCGAGGTCGACAAACCGTCTGCCGGCCCTGGCGATCTTCTGGTGCGGATCGAGGCCTGCGGTGTCTGCGGCACCGACCGGCATCTTCTCCATGGCGAATTCCCCTGCACGCCACCGGTCACGCTGGGACATGAATTCTCCGGCATCGTCGAGACGGTCGGAAGTTCGGTATCCGGCTTTGCCCTTGGCGACCGGGTCACCGGCAATCCCAACATCGCCTGCGGGCGATGCACGCATTGTCATGCCGGGCGGGTCAATCTGTGCAAGAATCTGCGCGCCATCGGCATCCATCGCGATGGCGGCTTTGCCGAGTATGTCGTCATGCCGCAGACGCAGGCCTTCATTCTGCCGAGCGATCTCAAGCCGACGCATGGCGCGTTCTGCGAGCCGCTTGGGTGCTGCCTGCATGGCGTCGACCTGGCTGAGATCAGGCCCGGCGCCTCGGTTGTCGTGCTTGGCGGCGGCGTGATCGGCCTGCTAACCGTGCAACTGGCCAGGCTGGCAGGGGCGACGACCATCATTCTGTCGACGCGCCAGGCCTCGCGGCGCGCCCTTGCCGAGGAATTGGGCGCGACGGCGACGGTGGACCCCAACGTTTCCGATGTGATCAACGCGATCGCCGGACCATCCGGACTGGTGCCGGGCGGTGTCGATGTGGTGTTCGAATGCGCCGGCGTCAGGGAGACCGTCGAGCAGTCGCTGCGGCTGGCCAGGGCCGGCGGCACAATCGTCATCGTCGGGGTAATGCCACAAGGCATGAAGGCGGAGTTCGAGCCTTTCGATCTGTTGTTTCGGGAATTGAAGGTTCAGGGCTCTTTCGTAAACCCGTTCACCCATCGCCGGGCGGCCGATCTCATCGCCTCGGGCGCGATCGAGATCGACAGGTTGATCTCCAGGCAGGTGACGCTGGAAGAGGCGGTAGCGGTGATCGCCAATCCGGCTGCGCCCGGCGAAGTCAAGGTGCTGGTGGTGCCGAGCCTGAGCTGACGCTTGCCGGCGGTTCGCTGATCGGCTATTCAACCGGCGCCGAAAAAGACATGACCGGTTCGGTAGTCCGGTTTCTTCCGTTTTTGAACGGAGGCCTGTTCGCCGCTTGATTTGCGGGAGAACCCGCGGCCGGCAAGCGAGGCGAAGCCCGCGAGCCGGTTGGGTCATGTCTGGATTTCCTGATGTCACAGCCCCGCCGGTTTCACGGTCTGCAGCCACGCCTGTCCGCATCTCAAACCGGAACAGGAACGACCATGAGACTGAACCACGCAAATCTCGTTACATCAGAAGTTGCCGCCCTTGCCGGCTTCTTCACCAGCCATTTCGGCTTCGAACTTGTCGCCATGCGCGGCAAGGATGCCTTCGCGGTTCTACAGGGGACCGACGGCTTTGCCCTCAACCTGATGAAACCCGGCAAGGGAGAGGCAGCATCCTATCCCGACGGGTTTCATGTCGGCTTCTTCGTCGGCAAAGCAGATGGCGTGCACACCAAGCATGCCGAACTTGCCGATGCCGGCCTGCAGCCTGGCGAGGTCCAGGAGCTGACGCGCGGCGGCATCAAGTCGACGACCTTTTATTGTCATGCGCCGGGCGGCCTCCTCATTGAGGTCAGCGCTTCCTAAAGCGCGTCGCCTTGAAGCGGATACAGGCAACGCGCTTTAAATCTTTGTTTTGATGCATGTCGTTGTCCCAAAACCGCTGCGCACTTTTGGGCGACATGCATTAAGCCTGACAAAAAAAGACCCCGGGCCGACAAGCCCGGGGTCGTTTTCAGCAAAGCCCAAAACCTACAGCTTGCCGTTGCGCTGCTGGACCATCATGAAGGTGTCGTAATTGTATTCGGCCACCTGCGCCCACAGATAGTGCTCCTTGCGGAAGCCCTTGATCGAGTCCCAGATCTTCTTGAAGGGTGCATTCGTGGCTTCCATTTCGGCATAGACCTCGTTGGCCTTTTCGAAGCAGGCAGCCATGATCTCCTGGGTGAACGGGCGCAATTTCGCGCCGCCGGCCACCAGCCGCTTCACCGCCGCCGGATTGAGGAAGTCGTATTTCTGCAGCATGTTGGCGTCGGTCGCCTGGGCGGCGGTGCGCACCAAGGACTTGTAGGCCGGCGAGAGCTCTTCGTATTTCGCCTTGTTGAACATCAGATGCACGGTCGGGCCACCTTCCCACCAGCCGGGATAGTAGTAATAGGGCGCGACCTTGTAGAAGCCGAGCTTCTCGTCGTCATAGGGGCCAACCCATTCGGCGGCATCGATGGTGCCTTTTTCCAGCGCCGGATAGATGTCGCCACCGGCGATCTGCTGCGGCACGACGCCGAGCTTCGAGACAACTTTGCCGGCAAAGCCGCCGATGCGCATCTTGAGACCGGAGAGGTCGGCGACCGTGTTGATCTCCTTGCGGAACCAGCCGCCCATCTGCACGCCGGTGTTGCCACCGGGCAGGCCGAAGAGCCCCTGCGTGGCGAGAAACTCGTTGAACAGGTCGATGCCACCGCCGTGATAGTGCCAGGCATTCATGCCGCGCGCGTTGAGCGAGAACGGCACCGCCGCGCCCAGCGCCCATGTCGGGTCCTTGCCCCAGTAATAATATGCCACCGTGTGGCAGGCCTCGACGGTGCCGGCCGTGGTCGCGTCCGCGGCCTGCAGGCCGGGCACGAGCTCGCCCGCGGCAAAGACCTGGACCTGGAAGTTGCCGTCGGTCGCATCCGACAGCATCTTGGAGAAGACCTCGGCGCCGCCATAGATTGTGTCGAGCGATTTCGGGAACGACGACGCAAGGCGCCACGTCACTTTGGGATTGGATTGAGCGATGGCTGGCGCGGCGAGCGTCGCGGCCGCCGCCGCTGCCCCCACGCCGGTTGTGCCGGCCTTGCGGATGAATGAACGACGATCCATGAAGTTCCTCCCGTTTGGATCAAACAGACCGGCATTCGGGCAAATCCTCGATAGCCCAGCTCGGCCTGGGGCGAAACAATACACGGGCAAGAGGTCGAGTCCAGCACGGCGTCCGGATTTGACGGCAACGTTTCGGGAATAATCGCAGCGCACACGCAGAGCCTGCAACTATAGTCTAATGCACGATTTCGTGGCCCATGCGACAGCGCGAAACTTGTCATGGAAAAGCGCCTTCAGATCGCCTATTTTGCAGGCAGAAGTGTTGTTCGCACCAAATGGAACCCGGATCTAAAATGCATCAGCCGCTCGTCGCCATATCGACCGACGTCCGCCAGTTCGACAATTACACATGGCATGCCGCGCCGCAGCAATATCTCGAGGCAGCGCTGTCAGGCGCCGGCGTGTTCCCGCTCTTGGTGCCATCCTTCGGCGACCGGCTCGATTTCGATGAACTGCTGTCGTCGGTCGACGGCGTCATGGTCACCGGTTCGAAATCCAATGTGCATCCATCGCTCTATGGCGGTGATGCCAGCGATGCCAACGGCCCCTACGATCCCGCCCGCGATGCCACGACGCTGCCGCTGATTCGCAGGGCGATCGAGCGCGGTGTACCGCTGCTCGCCATCTGCCGTGGCATCCAGGAACTGAACGTGGCGCTGGGCGGCACGCTGGGCACCGAGATCCAGGAGCGCGAGGGCTCGCACGACCATCGCGCGCCGGTGAGCGACAATCAGGACGAACGCTTCGCCATCCACCAGACCATTTCGATCAAGCCCGGGAGCTGCCTCGCCGGCGTCTTCGGCGCCACTGACATCAAGGTCAATTCGTTGCACCGCCAGGCGATCGACCGGCTCGGCCCGAAGCTGCAGGTCGAGGCGGTGGCGACGGACGGCACGATCGAAGCGGTCTCTGTGAGGGACGCCCGCGCCTTCGCCGTCGGCGTCCAGTGGCACCCCGAATACTGGGTCAAGTCGGACAGCGTCTCGACAAAGATATTCCGTGCCTTCGGCGACGCGGTCCGCTTGCACGCGGCGGCGAAATCCGGCGCGCGCGCAGCCGCCGAATAGGTCGGCCTTCCGAAATCAATTGTCCGTGGCAGCCAGCGACAGCAGCGGCAAAGCCGGCGCGTAGGATTCATAGCCATCGGCGTCGGCGACGCCGAAGGTGACGATCGGATCGACGCCATTGACGCTGAAGGCAACCGTGCCGTCATTCTGTTCGCGCCAGAATTTCGCATGCTCGATGCCCGGCAGCAGACGGCGGCAATTCGAGGCGACCGTCAACAAGGACAAGCCGCCCGAAACTTCGGCGCCACGCGAGATGGCGCAAGCCGCTTCGTCGCCATTGGCGACCAGCCTGTAGTTGCTGGTCGGCCTTGCTTCATTGGCGGCACTTTCACTGCTGCCGCCATGAAACAGCTGAACGCCGGCGAACAAGGCCGCGGCCGCAATCAATGCCGGAATCCTCATCTTTCACTCCACGCCCCCCGGCGCAGGATACAGAATGATTTCAAAGCGTTAAGCCGACGTTAATAAATGTGGCAGACCGCCGCTCAGCCTCGTGCCTTGACCTGAGCCGTCTCCGGCACCGGCGTCACCGGCCGGCGCTCGCTGAACCAGGACACCAGATTGTCGACGCACAGATCGGCCATGGCGCGGCGCGTGTGGTGCGAGGCCGAACCGACATGCGGCAGCAGCGAGGTGTTGGGCGCTTCGAGCAACGCCTTGGGCACGTTCGGTTCGTCGGCAAAGACATCGAGCCCGGCGGCGGCAATGGTGCCGTTGGCAAGGGCGACGGCAAGGGCTGCCTCGTCCACGGTGCTGCCACGGCCGATGTTGACGAAGACGCCGTCGGCGCCGAGCGCCGACAGGATTTCGGCATTGACCGCCTTTTCCGTCGAAGCGCCGCCGGGCGCCACGGAAATCAGCGTGTCGACCGCTTCGGCGAGGCCCTTCAACGTCGGGTGGTAGGCGTAGGCCAAGCCTTCGACCTGGCGCCGGTTGTGATAGGCGACCGGTAAGCCAAAGGCTTCCAGCCGCCGGGCAATGGCTTGCCCGATGCGGCCCATGCCGAAGATGCCGACCTTGCGACCACGCAAGGTCAACCGGCTCAGCGGATAGTTGCCGTTGCGCACCCAGCTGCCATCGCGCAGCCAGGTTTCGGCGCGCGGCAGGTCGCGAATGGTGTTGATCAGCAGTCCGATCGCGGTGTCGGCAACCTCCTCGGTCAGCACATCGGGCGTGTTGGTGACCATGATGTTTTTCGCGGCCGCATGACCGACATCGACCGAATCATAGCCGACACCGAACGAGGCGATGAGTTCGAGATTGGGCAATGCATCCATCATCGCGGCATCGATGCCAGCGAAGGAGGCGATGCCGCGCACCTTGCTGCGCATCTCGTCGGTGACCAGCGCCGGATCGGCGCGCTCGATCCTGATCCGATTGAAGGTGCGGTCTATGCGCTCAACGGCATGGTCGTTGAAATGCCCCGGCACCAGGATGGCGACGGTCTGCAATTGGTCGGCCTTTGTCATGCACGCTCCACCGGCTTGCCGGTTGACTGACGCACATGCAGTTCCGGCTTGATGAGTTCCTGCGACGGCCGCACCGTCTGCCCGTTGAGCTTGTCGAGCAGCGCACTGGCGGCGCGACGGCCGACCTCACGCTGGCCGTTCCAGACCGTGGTCAGTGCGGGCGTTGCGATCGCAGCCTCCTCGAGATCGTCATAGCCGGTGACGGAGATATCGACACCCGGCACCAGGCCAGCGCGGGCGATGCCATTCATCAGGCCGATGGCGACGAGATCATTCCAGCAGCAGGCCGCGGTCGGTTTGTCTTTCAGCGCCAAAAACTGTCCAGCCGCCTCGAAACCGGCCTGCTTGGTGCGCGGGCCGGCAATGCGCCAGGACGGCCTGACTTCGAGCCCTGCCGCCTCCATGGCGTTGACATAGCCCTGGTAGCGGTCGCGGCCGGTCGAGGTCTGATCGGTGCCGCCGATCATGGCGATGCGCTTGTGGCCGAGCGAGATCAGGTGATTGGTGGCAAGCCCGGTGCCATAGGAATCGTCGCCGCGAAACACCGGCACGTCCGCGCCTTCGACCGTGCGCGCGATCAACACCGCCGGCAAGCCGTTTTCCTCGGCCATGACGATGTCGGAAGCCGGCGTGCCGATGGCCGGCGACATGATGACGCCGTCGGCGCCGAGCTGCAGAAGCGTGTCGATGAAGGTGCGCTGCTTTTCGAGCTGGTCGTAGTGGTTGGACAGGATGAAGGTCTGCCGGCTGCGGTCGAGCTCGCTTTCGATCGAACGCAGGATCTCGGCAAAGAACGGGTTCATGATGTCGTGGACGACGACGCCAACGATGCCCGAGCGCGAGGTGCGCAGGCTGGCGGCACGGCGGTTGTAGATATAGCCGATGGCCCGCGCATGCTCCTTGATGCGATCGCGCGTGGTGCCGGCGACCAGCGGGCTGTCGCGCAGCGCTAGCGAGACGGTGGCCGTGGACACGCCAAGCGCGTCCGCGATCGTCGAAAGCTTGATTTTTTGTGCCAGCGCCTTGCGCTCCCCGAACGACCTGAATTTCAGACCTAAACTGTTTAAAGGCGGCGTTATGCCATCGATCGGGGGCAAATCAAAGTTTTTTTGCCAGCGCTTCCATCTCGACGTCGAGCGCGGCGCGATTGCGCACGCGCAGCCGATGCTCGCGATGGACGATGTAAAGACCGCTGGCGACGATGATTGCAGCGCCCAGAAGCGTCCAGCGGTCGGGGAACTGGTTGAAGAAGAACCAGCCGGAAACGATCATCCACACCATTTGCGAATAGGGATAAGGCGCGAGCGCGGTGGTGGTGGCGATGCGATAGGCCTGCACCAGCAGCCAATGGCCGATGGCGCCAAACACGCCAAGCATCAAAAGGACGACCCAGTGCCAGCCGTCCTGCGGCAGCGACAGCGAAAACGGCAGCAGCGGCAACAGCAACACGGCGGGCGCCAGCGCCGAAAACAGGATGAGGCTCTCGGAGGTTTCGCTCGCCGACATGCGGCGCGTCATGATGACGTAAAAGCAGTTCGACAGCATCGAACAGAGCGCGAAGAGGTGGCCGATGCCGAAAACGCCGACGCCGGGCCGGGTGATGATGAGGACCCCGACAAAGCCGGTCAGGATGGCCAGCCAGCGCCGCCAGCCAGCCCATTCGCCCAGAAGCGGACCGGCAAGGGCGGTGATCACCATCGGCGCGAAGAAGAAGATCGAGGTGGTTTCGGCCAGCTGCAGTGTCCGCAGCGCCAGCACGTTGAATATGGTGGAGCCGAACAGGAACAGGCCGCGCAGTATATGCGCCGGCAGATTGTTGGCGCGAAAGCGCGACGGATCGCGCCAGCCGCGCAGAAAGACCCCGACGATCAGCACATGCACAGTGAAGCGCGCCCAAGCGACGATCAGCGCCGAGACGCCGGCGAGCACAAGATATTTGCTGCTGGTGTCGAGAAAGGTGAAACACACATAGACCGAAAGCATGCAGACGATCGCCGCCAGGGGCGTCGCGCTTTCGTCTTGTTTTTGGGGAGCACTCAAAATCGGGCCGAATGGAAGGTAAGGCGGAAACCCACCTTTGCGGCAATTGCCGCCAGCCGGCAAGTCAAAAGCGGCTGGTCCAACAAGACGCGCCGACAGGCCCGAGAGGGATCAGGCATGCATGCGGGCGCCTTTGGTGATCTTGTCGACAAGTTTCTTGTCGGCACGCAGCGCGATTCCGACCACCTTGGCGTCTTCGGGCGTGAATTGCGCAAAGACGGCGCGGTTGGCGACGTCGTGGCCCGTCGAAAACATTTCGTCGACGTAGAGCGAGGTTGTTACACCGCGCTCCAGAGCCCGCCGATGGATCGCGCTTAGTGTCGGGCGATCGGCTGAAAGGACGATGATCGGTTGGATCGACAGCGGGTTGTAGATGTTGCCGGCGCGGTCGCGGTAGGGCTCGCCGATGATATCGGGACACTGCGCGACGATGCCGCTGGTCAGGAAGGCAGTGACGTTGAGCTTCTGCCAGACCGGCAGATCGTCGTGCAGCACGATTGCGAACTTCGTATCGAACATGAGAGACTTGACCCATTCGAGTTGTGAAATGAGGCGATGCCGCACGATCTAGACAGGCAGGCCCTGCAAGGTCTTGGACGTTTGTGCGTGGGTGCGCGCGAAAGCTGCATCGTCGCGGCCCCTGGTCATGCCGGCATGGAACGTATCGAGGCGCGGTTCCACGGCAACGCCTTCGATCTCCATCGCCACGACACCTATGCGATCGGCGTGACACTGCATGGCGTGCAGAGTTTTCGCTATCGCGGCACGACCCATCACAGCCTGCCTGGCCAGATCATCGTGCTGCATCCCGACGAACTGCACGATGGCGGCGCCGGCACCGAAGACGGCCTGCGCTACCGGATACTCTATCTGGAGCCGTCGCTCATTCTGGACTGCCTCGGCGGCGCTTCGCTGCCGTTCGTGAGGGATGCCGTGGTGAGCGACCGCGATTTCTGCGCGACGTTGCTTTCGGCGCTGGGGCCGCTGGACCAGGAACTGGACGAGCTGTTCGTCACCGATTTCATCGCGCAGTTGACGCAAAGCCTGGCACGGCATGCCGGCCAGCCGGCAAAGCCGATCTTGAGAACGGCATGGCGTGCCGCCAACCTGGCGCGCGACTATCTCGAGGAAAATGCGGAGCGAAGCGTGCGCTCGGAAGAGCTGGAATCAATCACCGGGCTCGACCGCTACGCGCTGTCGCGGCATTTCCGCGCCGCCTTCTCGACCAGCCCGCACCGCTTTCTGCTGATGCGCCGGCTGCAACGGGCGCGCCGGATGATCGAGGCCAACGAGCCACTGGCGCAGATCGCCATTGCGGCCGGCTTCAGCGACCAGAGCCATTTCAACAGGCATTTCAAGAAGGCGTTCGGCGTTACGCCGGGACGTTGGTCGGCACTGATCCACGGGCCGGCGAACGCGGCCGCCTGATAATCAACCGAGATCAGTCGTCGATGTCGGCGTCCTCGTCGATGAGCACCATTTCCTCGTTGGAAAGGTTCGCCTCGATGCGGGCCAGCAGCTTGAACAGCGCCTTCTGGTCCTTCTTGTCGAGGCCTTTCAGCGCCTGCTTTTCGGTCTTCTTCACCGATTTCTCGATGGCATGGATGATGTCGCGGCCGGTCTCGGTGAGGAAGATATGGGCCTGTCGGGCATCGGCCGAGGAGGCACGCTTTTCCAGAAAACCCTGCGCCTGCAGCCGGTTGATGGTCTTGGTGATGGTCGGCGGGCGCACGCCGAGGCGGCCGGCGAGATTGCCGGGCGTCTGGCCGTCCTCGCGGTCGAGCGCCAGCATGATCTGGTCCTGCCCGGCATAGAAACCGTGCGCCAGCAGCCGTGCGGCGAGCGCCGTACGCGCCAGCCGCGCCGCCGAATGCAGCCGGCTCATTGTCGCAGTCTTGTCCGCCTTGGCCATGGTCATCCCTCTTCGGCCGAACCGGTGCGGGCAGCATAGACCCAGCCGCCGGGTTGGCAATCGACGATCAAAAAGATTCCGGCTTTGCAAAACAGCTTTGCCGGCAAGCATTGCGGTGTCCGCCGTGGTCAATGCCAGATGTTTATTTCAGTTAGATGACAAACGACTTTTCGGCGCGAGGACTCTTTCAACGGAGTGCCAAATGCACGGAACGAGGCGCTCAACCGGCCTTCACCGCGATGACCAAAAGCGCCTGATAGGCGTCCGCCACTTCGCGCAATGCAGCCTGCGACAGCGGCCCGGCCTGCCGCGCAATGCCGTCGCCTGCGTTAGACGTGTCGCGCTTGCCGGGACGGTCATTGTAGGGGGCGACCGTGGTGAAGATCTGCTCGCTGAGACTGTCAGGAAAGAACAGCTGGCCGGTCATCACCGAATTGTCGTTTGGGAAGACCTTGAAATGAATGTGGGTGGTGCGGCCGTGATACCAGCCGGGATAAATGGTGGCGAAGGAAACGATGCCGCTGTCATCCGTCTTCTGCCAGCCGCGCAGAAAGCTCTGGCCGGAGGTGTCGACATCCTGGCCATCACCTTGCCCGGGATAGCCGGAATAGGCGCCTTGCGCATCACAATGCCAGATGTCGACACGCGCGCCGGCAAGCGGCCGACAGCTGGCGTCGACGATTTGCAGCCGGACATTGAGGCTGACACCCTTCTTGCCTTCGGTAACATCGGTGCGTTCTAGCTTCGGGTCGAAGTAGAACGGCCCCTCGGTCACCTCGGGCGTGATCGCGCAGACCCCGGCACCGCCGTCGAACAGAGCGAGCCCGGCATAGGGCGAAGCCTGCGCCACCCTGGCCGCAGCCGGCAGAAAGACCCCGCCACCGGCAGTGACGGCGATGAGGCCGAGCGCCCGGCGCCGGCTTAGCGGGAAGGAGGATGGCCTGGCGGTCATTGGGCACCTCTTCAACTCAGTTCGAGCAGCCTCCCGCACCCGTATCTAAGCGGCATGGCCAGACGGTGCCAATGGAAATTCGGCAATGTCGGCAGGCTCATTGGCCCATTGGTTTGCCACGTGCAAAACCGGCAGGAGCATCCTATATGGAGCCAACAATCCTTTTCGGCCCGGATTTGTCGCGGCCCAGTCACTTCGAGGCATGACATGAGCGATGCACAGACGCAGATTCCCGTAACCGTTCTCACCGGCTATCTCGGCGCTGGCAAGACGACGCTGCTCAATCGCATCCTGTCGGAAAACCACGGCAAGCGCTACGCCGTCATCGTCAATGAATTCGGCGAGATCGGCATCGATAACGAGCTGATCGTGGAATCCGACGAGGAAATCTACGAGATGAACAATGGCTGCGTCTGTTGCACGGTGCGCGGCGACCTGATCCGTGTGGTCGAAGGCCTGATGCGCCGTCCCGGCCGCTTCGACGCCATCCTCGTCGAGACCACCGGGCTCGCCGATCCGGTGCCGGTGGCGCAGACCTTCTTCATGGACGACGACGTGCGATCCAAGACCAGGCTCGACGCGGTGGTGGCATTGGTCGACGCCAAGCACCTGCCGCTGCGTTTGAAGGATTCGCGCGAAGCCGAAGACCAGATCGCCTTTGCCGACGTCATCGTGCTCAACAAGACCGATCTGGTGACACCGGAAGAGCTCACCAAGGTCGAGGCGACGATCCGCGCCATCAACCCGGCGGCGAGGATCCATCGCACCACCCGCGCCGGCGTTGCATTGTCCGAAGTGCTTGACCGCGGCGCCTTCGACCTTTCCAGGGCGCTGGAGAACGATCCGCATTTCCTCGAAGGGCATGACGAGCACGATCACGACCACCATGATCATGACCATGACCACGATCATCACCACCATGATCATGACGGACACGACCATCATCATCACGATCATGCCCATCCTTCCGACATTCATGACGTGACGGTGCAGTCGGTGTCGCTGCGCGGCGGCGAGATGGACCCGAAGAAGTTCTTCCCCTGGATCGAGAAGATCACCCAGATGGAAGGCCCCAACATCCTGCGGCTGAAGGGTATCATCGCGCTCAAGGGCGACGATGAGCGCTACGTCATCCAGGGCGTCCATATGATCATCGAGGGCGACCATCAGCGCGCCTGGAAAGACGGCGAGAAGCACGAGAGCCGGCTGGTGTTCATAGGCCGCGAGCTCGATGGCGAGCGACTGAAGAAGAGCTTTGACGCCTGCCAGACGGCTTGACCGCAATCGATGCCGCGCCTGCTCGACCTCGCCGAGGATTTTCTGATCATCGGCGACGTCATCCGGCTCTCCGACAATTATGATCTCGGACCAGGCTCCGGCCCAGTCGATCTGCTGATCTTCGATCCCCGTGAAGACGAGGCCGGGCTCGGTCTCATAGTGACATCCGGCTACAAGGCGGGTCTGGTCTTTGCGGTGCTACCCGAGGAAAGCCGG
This sequence comes from Mesorhizobium sp. P2_H9, assembly GCF_056403215.1. Lineage (NCBI taxonomy): Bacteria > Pseudomonadati > Pseudomonadota > Alphaproteobacteria > Hyphomicrobiales > Phyllobacteriaceae > Mesorhizobium > Mesorhizobium sp. P2_H9. The sequence continues at coordinate 366,813 of NZ_JBFUFX010000004.1, forward strand.
TTCGAGAAAAAACCCGGACTTTCAAAAGACTGGCTCATCGAAAACTGGGACAAATGGTTCGTCTTCACCTATCAAGGCGGCCCGGTTCCAATAGAGGGAACCGTCATCCTGCGCTGGAATGAACGAATGACTGTTGAAATCGACCATGCCGACCGTCGCCCCGCTTGATCTCGAAGGACACTGTATCGCCGCCGTCTTCCTCGGCGACGTGCCGCATTTTGCGCTGGCTGACGGCGCCGTGCATAGGCTCGACCATGGCCACAAGACGGTACAAGCCAATGACGGGCTGCTCGCCGCTTTCCATGACGCGGCCAACGACCGGCTGATAACCGGCGGCGAGGATGGCAAGATCTTTTCAGTCACCACCGGCGGCAGCGCTGTCGAACTGGCGACTGCAGGCAAAAAGTGGATCACCAGCGTCGCCGCCGGGCCGCAGGGCGCCATCGCCTATTCCTCGGGCAAGACGGCTTTCGTGCGCTTTGCCGACGGCAAGACCAGGGAGTTCTTGCATCCGCGCTCGGTCGAGGGGTTGGCATTTTCGCCGAAGGGCATGCGTTTTGGCGTCGCCCGATACAATGGCGCGACGCTGCATTTCCCGGCTGCCGAGGGCAAGCCGATCGAGCTCGAATGGGCCGGCGCCCATACCGGCATCAGCTTTTCACCGGATGGGGCATTCGTCGTCACCACCATGCAGGAAAATGCACTGCATGGCTGGAAACTCGCCGACGGCAAGCACATGCGCATGACCGGCTATCCCGGCAAGGTGAAAAGCCTGTCGTGGAGCGCCAAGGGCAAATGGCTGGCGAGTTCCGGCGCGCCGGCGGCGATCGTCTGGCCGTTTTCGGGCAAGGACGGGCCGATGGGCAAGGCGCCGCTGGAACTCGGCACGCGCGGCAACGCCATGGTGACCGCTGTCGCCTGCCATCCGAGCCAGGATGTCGTCGCCGTCGGCTATGACGACGGCATGGTGATGGCGGTGCGTTTTGCCGACGCCAAGGAGGTGCTTTTGCGCCGGCCGGGCAAGGGCGCCATCACCTCGATGATGTGGGACAAGGAAGAGCGCCGCGTCGCCTTCGGCAGCGCTGCCGGCGACTGCGGCGTCGTCGATATTTCGGCATAAGCGTAACTTATTCGGCCCCGCAGGATACTTTGCCGGTGACTTCAACCGGCTTGCCGTCCTGGTCCGTATCCGCCGCGGCGTCGTAGATGGCGAGCGTATACTGCCCGTCATAGACGCCTTCGTCACTGGTCTTGGTCAGGATCGTCAGTTCGACTGAGTTGATGCGTTGCGCGACCTCGTGCTCGTGGTAGATGTTCAGCCGCAATTCCTTGTCGTCGAGCCAGTACTGGGTCAGGTTGGAATCCTCGAACACGGTCTTGCGCAGATCGTCGCCGACCGGCCTGCCCAGAATTTCGAGATCGCCGCGAAAGTTGAAGGTCGGCCCGCCCATGCCCCTGGTGACGCCGGCCTCGACCGTGAATATCGCCGCTGCATCCTCGACGGAACACCAGATGCCGCCGGACGCGAAAGCCGTGCCAGCCGACAGAAACAACGTCGCTACGCAGATGATCGTCCGCATTCTTCTCCCCCCAAAGCCCCCAAGCTCGGCCACATTGATGCCAGTCCGAGCCTCGAGGTCAAGCGCCACCAGCGTCTACCGCGGCCGCTGAACCAATGCAGAGCAGCCAGTCGGCCAATTGCGGTTGCGGACCGCTGACGTCTACAGTGCCGGGCGAGAGGGTCCTTCATGCATTTATTCGACCATTCAACGGCCTCCATTGGCGGCATCGGGCCCGCCCGCATCGCCGCATTGCGCGAGGCGGAAGCCGCCATCTTCCGCAAGGCACGGCCGAAATCGCAAGCCAAGGCCGGCAACGGTCTGCCCGGCTTCTTCGGCGGCGTGCCGATGCACTGGATGAACGACTGGCCGACGCCGTTTCCGATCCTGGTCGACAGCGCCAGGGGCGCCACCATCACCGACATCGACGGTATAAGGCTCGACGATTTCTGCCTTGGCGACACCGGCTCGATGTTCGGCCATTCGCCGCCGCCGGTGGCGCGGGCCATCCGCCGCCAGGCCGGGCGCGGCCTGACCTATATGCTGCCTTCCGAAGATGCGCTGGCCATCGGCCCGTTGTTGCGGCAGCGTTTCGGCCTGCCCTTCTGGCAGATCGCGACGACGGCGACCGACGCCAACCGTTTCGCGCTGCGGGTCGCCCGCGCCGTCACCTCCAGGGAGAAAATCCTGGTGTTCAATGGCTGCTATCACGGCTCGGTCGATGAGACGATGGTGCGGCTGGTCGACGGTAAAGCTGTCAACCGGCCGGGACTGGCTGGCGAGTTTCGCGACCTGACGCGGGCAACCAAGGTGATCGAGTTCAACGATGTCTCGGCGCTGGAGGCCGCACTGAGGGAGAAGGACGTGGCCTGCGTCATCACCGAGCCGGTGCTGACCAATTCCTGCATGGTGCTGCCCGATCCCGGTTTTCACGATGCGCTGCGCAGACTGACGCGCGCGGCCGGCACACTTCTTTTGATCGACGAGACGCATACGATCTCGACCGGCCCCGGCGGCTACACCAGAACATACGGACTGGAACCGGACATTTTCGTGCTGGGCAAGCCGATCGCCGGCGGTGTCCCGGCCAGCGTGTGGGGCATGAGCGACGACATCGCAACACGCTATGCCGCCTACAACAGGACCAAGCAGCCGGGCTATTCCGGCATGGGTACGACGCTGTCGGCCAACCCGCTGCAATTCGCGGCGATGCGCGCCACGCTCGAGGAGGTGATGACGCAAGAGAATTATGACCGGATGGACCATCTGGCGCGGCGGCTCGACGCCGGGCTGACCGGTGTCATCGACCGCTACCGCTTGCCCTGGCATGTTTCCCGCGTCGGCGCCCGCGTCGAGTTCATCTGCGCCCCAGGCCCGCTCAGGAATGGCGGCGAGGCGGAAGCCGCGCACGCGCCCGAACTCGAAGCCGCGATCCATGTCGCGCTGGTCAATCAGGGCGTGTTGATCGCGCCCTTCCACAACATGATGCTGATCTCGCCGGCAACCACCGGCGCCCAGGTCAACCGGTTGATCACCGCTTTCGCAGCGGTTGCGGCAAGGCTTGCGGCATGAGACAAGCGCGCATGCCAACCCCAACAGCCACAGCGACCTCGCCTTCGGGCTCGACGCCCGGTGAAGCCAAAGCTTTCCTCGCCGCGCATCCCGAAATCGAGGCTTTCGACATCGTGCTGACCGACGCCAATGGCGTCGGCCGCGGCAAGATAGTGCGCCGGCACGAATTGATGAGCATTTTCGAGGGCGGCCGCCATATGCCGATCTCGATCCTCGGCCTCGACATCACCGGCGAGGATGTGCACGAGACCGGCTTGATCTGGACCACCGGCGACGGTGATCTCAGGGCATGGCCGATCCCCGGCACGCTGGTGCCGCTGTTTGGTACGCAGCCGCCGCGCGGCCAGCTGCTGATGGCGATGTACATGCTCGACGGCCGGCCGATGTCTTCCGACCCGCGGCTGGCGCTGGCCCGCCAGGTGGACATATTGGCGGCCAAGGGCCTCTATCCCGCCGGCGCTTTCGAGCTCGAATTCTTTCTCCTTGCCAACGAACGTGATGCCGATGGCAAGGTGAAGCCGGCGGACGCCGTGCTCGACGGCCGCATCTCGGGCAAGACCGAAGTCTATTCCGTCGACCATCTGCACGGCATGGAACCGCTGTTTTCCGACATCTATGCCGCCGCCAAGGCGCAAGGCATTCCGGCGGAAACCGTCATTTCCGAATATGCGCCCGGCCAGTACGAGCTGACGCTGAACTACCGCAAGGACGTGATGCGGGCGGCCGACGACCTTGTCATGCTGAAGCGGCTGGTGCGGGCGCAAGCGCGCCGCCATGGCGTCACCGCTTGCTTCATGGCCAAGCCGATCGAGAAGTATGCGGGATCAGGCATGCATTTCCATGTTTCGCTGCAGGACAAGGCCGGCAGGAACGTTTTTGCCGAAGCCGGCGGCGAAAGCTGGTCTTTGCCGCTGCTGCAGGGACTTGGCGGCCTGATCCAGACCATGGCCGAATCCATGCTGGTGTTTGCGCCGCATGCCAATTCGTGGCGGCGCTTCGTTTCGCAGTCCTACGCGCCGGTGGCGCCGACCTGGGGCGTCAACAACCGTTCGGTGGCGCTGCGCGTGCCCGCGGGCGACGCCAAGAACCGGCGCATCGAGCACCGGCCGTCGGGCGTCGACGCCAACCCCTATCTGATCGCGGCGACGGTGCTGGCCGCCATCGTCAAAGGTCTCGATGAGGGGCTCGACCCCGGGCCGGAAACCACCGGCAATGGCTACGAATCGGCAATCACGCGCACGACGATGCCGGTGGACTGGCGTGCCGCGATCGAGGCGGCAAGGGCGTCGACCTTCCTCAAAGGCGCGCTCGGCGAAGACCTGCACCGGACGTTCGTGGCGATCAAGCAATCCGAATATCTGCGCGTCGCGCGCACCGTCAGCGAGCTGGACTACCACCTCTATCTGCACGAGGTGTGAGAGCTGCGCGACTTCAGCGGATCAGGATCGCCCGGAGATCGTTCACATTCGTGCCCGTAGGGCCGGGCACGAAAAGATCGCCGACGGCATTGAACGCCGTCCAGGCATTGTTGCCGGCGAGCATGGCCTTGGCGTCCACATCCGCAGCGCGCATCCGCGATACGGTCGAGCCATCGGCGAAGGCGCCGGCATTGTCTTCCGAACCATCGACGCCGTCAGTGTCGGCGGCCAAGGCGTGGATGCCTTCAACGCCATTGATGCCTATAGCGAAGGCAAGCAGGAATTCCGAGTTGCGGCCGCCCTTGCCCTTGGCGCGAAGCGTCACCGTGGTCTCGCCGCCCGACAAGATCAGCACCGGCTTTTGAAATGGCCGGTTGCGCGTCGCCACTTCGCGCGCGATGGCTGCATGGACGCCGCCAACCTCGCGCGCTTCGCCCTCGATGGAATCGGAGAGGATGACCGCTTCAACGCCCTGGCGCCTGGCTTCCGCCGCTGCCGCTTCCAACGAAACGCCGGCCGAAGCGATCAGATGCACTTCGTTGCGGCCGAAGACTGGATCGTTCGGGCTTGGCGCATCGGCGGCCGGCGAGTTGATATGCGCCATGACGGCGTCCGGCAATTTCATGCCATAGGCAGCGATCGAGGCCAGCGCGACCTCGCGGCTACCAGTGTCGGGAACGGTCGGGCCGGAAGCAACCAGCGCCGGATTGTCGCCGGGAATATCGGAGACGACCAGCGAGACCACCCTGGCCGGATACGCAGCCGCAGCTAGCCTCCCGCCCTTGATGGTCGAGAGATGCTTGCGGATAGTGTTCATCGCCGCGATCGGCGCGCCGGAGGCGAGCAGCGCCTCGTTGACGGCAATCTCGTCGGCCAGCGTCAGGCCGCCGGCAGGCGACGGCAGCAGCGCCGAGCCGCCGCCGGAAATCAGCGCCACGACCAGGTCGTCCGCAGTCAGCCCTTGCACCTTGGCGAGCAGCCGCCGCGACGCTTCGAGACCGGCGGCATCCGGCACGGGGTGTGCTGCCTCGATGATCTCAATACGCTCGCATTTCGCGCCATAGCCGTAGCGGGTGACGACCAGCCCTTCGATCGGCCCGTCCCACACCTTCTCGAATGCCGCCGCCATCTGCGCCGAGCCCTTGCCGGCACCGATGACGATGGTGCGACCCCTGGGCTTTGCCGGCAAATGATCCCGGATCGTCCGCTCGGGATCGGCGGCGGCGACGGCGGCATTGAAAATCGAAATGAGGAAGGGCTTGGGCTCGGTCATTTGGCTTCCGGCGGCAGTGCCAGTTCGGCAGAGTCAAGGCGCAGGTAGTTGCAAATCGCATCGACGACGACACCATGGTCGTCACGCTCCGGCAGGCCGGAGACCGTGATCGCGCCGATGACGCCGGCGCCCTTGACATTTATGGGAAAACCGCCACCGGCCAGCACATAGTCTGATATATCCAGTCCCTCGCCGACCTTGAAGGTGCGGTCCGAGCGTTGCTGCTCCAGCACCATGCGATAGGTGCTTTTGAGAAACCGCTTCACCACGTTGATCTTGCGTCGCGCCCAGTCGGGATTGGAGGCGTTCGATCCCGGCATCGCCGCATAGAACAGCGGCCGGTCGAAGGTCCTGATATCGACGATGATGGGGAAGTTCTCAGTCAGCGCGCGGTCGCGGATGGCCGAGCCGATCTCGAAGGCGACAGCCTCGTTAAAGGCGGGGAAGACGAGTGTCTCTTCCTGTTTCTGGATCAGAGCGATGTCGTCCGCAGCGGCCATTTTCTTTCTCCGAAAATCGTCACACGTCGTTTGTACGACAAGCTCCGCCCGGTCAAGCTCCCGTCGCGGCGGCCATCTTGCCCCGCCAGGGTCGACCCCACTCCATCGAGTTGCGGTCCTCTCCCCTGGGCGGCGGGTCTTACCCCGCAATCATGTCGCCCTTGGCAGCCCGTCCGGCGACATAGACCTCGCGCACGGCGCGGTCGTCGCCCAGCGTCTGCAGCAGGAACAGCTCCTGCGCCAGCGTCTCCACCGTCTCCATCCTGAGCCGCATGGCCGGCGTGGCGCGGGCGTCGAGCACGACGATGTCGGCATCGGTGCCCGGGTCCAGCGTGCCGACCTTTTCCGCCACCGACAGCGCCTCGGCATTGCCGCGGGTGAGCTGCCAGAAGGACTGGAAGGGATTCAACTTCTCGCCGTTCAGCGCGATGACCTTGTAGCCTTCGTCCATGGTTCGCAGCATCGAATAGTTGGTGCCACCGCCGACATCAGTGGCGGCCGCGATCCGGAGAGCTTTGTCACGCCTGCGGTAGCGCTGATAATCGAACAGACCTGAGCCGAGGAACAGGTTCGAGGTCGGGCAGAACACCGCCACCGAACCCGTATCCGAGAGAGCATCCGCCTCGCGCTCCGACAGATGGATGCAATGGCCGAACAGGCTCTTTTTGCCCAACAGCCCATAGTGTTCGTAGACATCGGTGTAGTCGCGCGACCACGGATAGAGGCTTTGGGTGAAAGCGATCTCGGCGTGGTTTTCCGACAGATGCGTCTGCATGTGCAGGTCGGGGTGTTCGCGGCAGAGCGTGCCGGCCATGTCCAGCTGCTCCGGCGATGAGGTGATGGCGAAGCGCGGCGTGATGGCGTAGTGCTGCCGCCCCTTGCCGTGCCATTGCGCGATCAGCGCCTTCGAGTCGTCATAGCCCGACTGCGGCGTGTCGAGCACGCCGTCGGGCGCATTGCGGTCCATCATCACCTTGCCGGCGATGTTGAGCATGCCGCGGTCATGCGACTCGGCAAAGAACGCTTCGGCGGACGCCTTGTGCACCGAGCAATAGGCGGCGACCGTCGTGGTGCCATGCCGCACCATCTCGTCGAGGAACAGCCTGGCAATGCGGCGGCCATGCTGGGCGTTGGCGAACTTCGTCTCTTCCGGAAAAGTGTAGGTGTTCAGCCAATCGAGCAGTTCGGCGCCGTAGGACGCAATGACTTGCATCTGAGGGAAATGCACATGGGCGTCGATGAAGCCGGGCAGCAGCAGATGTGGCCGATGGTCGATCCGTTTGGCGCTCTCGCCGGCCTGTTTCTCGACTTGTGCGTAGGCCCCGGCGGCAACGATCCTGCCGTCGCTGATCAGCAGGCCGCCATCCTCCTCGTAGCGCCAGGCGGCATGGTCGTCGATGCTTTCGGGCCAGCGCAGGAAGGACAGCGTGCGGCCGCGCAGAAGTGTTGATGTCATGCTTATTTCCCGGCCTCTTCGAACCATGCCACCAGCAATGCCCGCTCCTTGTCGGTAATCTGGCTGACATTGGCGGGCGGCATGGCGTGGCTGCGGCCGGCCTGCAAATAGATCTCGCGAGCGTGCTCGGCGATGGCCGCGTCGCTATCCAGCATCACGCCCTTGGGTGCGTGGTAGATGCCCTCATAGCCCGGCTCCTGCGCATGGCACATGGAGCAGCGGCCGAGCACGGTGTCGCGCACGGCTGGGAAATGCGCCGAGGCGATGTAGACCTCGGCCGCGGTGGACGCTTTGGGTTCGCCGGTTAGTATTTTCGGCGCCGTGGACAGCCAGATGATGATCACGAACAGCACGGCGGCCGCCATCCAGGTCCAGTGCGGGTTGCCGGCACGCTTATGCACTGTGTTGAAATAATGCCGGATCAGCACGCCGATGATGAACACCAGCGAGGCGATGACCCAGTTGAACTCGGTCGCAAACGCCAGCGGATAGTGGTTCGACAGCATCAGGAACAGAACGGGCAGCGTCAGGTAGTTGTTGTGCAGCGAGCGCTGCTTGGCGATCTTGCCGTATTTCGGGTCGGGCTTGCGCCCGGCGATCAGGTCGGCGACGACGATCTTCTGGTTGGGGATGATGACCATGAAGACGTTGGCCGACATGATCGTGGCGGTGATGGCGCCAAGATGCAGGAAGGCGGCGCGACCGGTGAACAGATGCGTCAGCCCCCAGGCGATGAACACCAGCACGCCGTAAAGCACCAGCATCAGGCCGGTGTCGCTTTTGCCCAGCGGCGAACGGCACAGCAGATCGTAGACCACCCAGCCGACGCCGATCGTGGCCATCGACAACAGAATGCCTGTCGGCACCGACATCTGAAGCACATTGGGATCGATCAGGAACAGGTCGGCGCCGGCATAATAGACCACGCACAGCATGGCGAAACCCGACAGCCAGGTGGCGTAGGATTCCCATTTGAACCAGGTCAGGTGCTCGGGCATTTCGGCCGGCGCCACCAGATATTTCTGGATGTGGTAGAAGCCGCCGCCATGCACCTGCCATTCCTCGCCGAAAGCTCCGACCGGCATGCCCGGACGCTGGCGGAGCCCGAGATCGAGCGCGACGAAATAGAAGGAGGAACCGATCCAGGCGATGCCGGTGACGACATGCAGCCAGCGCACGGCGAAACTCAGCCATTCCCAGAAAATCGCGAAATCCATCATTGAAGTCGTCCCTGCCGATCGGGTGACTTTACGGACTGGAGCGCAAACGGAAAGGGGCGAGGTGCACGATGACTTTCAAAAAAAAATGGAAAATACTAGGTTGATCGCTGCAAACCGGCGAAGGTGCTCCGCATGGCCTATCTCGACAACATCGCCGTCTTCGTCCGCGTCGTCGAACTCGGAAATCTGTCGGCGGCGGGCCGCGACATGCGCATTTCGCCGGCTGTTGCCTCCAACCGCATCAAGGAACTGGAAAAACACCTGGGTGTCAGGCTGTTCAACCGCACGACGCGGCAATTGATGCCGACCGAGCACGGCACGGTGTTTTATTCCGGCGCCAAGCAGGTGCTGGAAGCGATCACCGAGGCGGAAGCCGCGGTCTCAGCGCTTTCCGGCCAGCCGCGCGGCACGATCAAGGTGACGGCGCCGCTTGGGCTCGGCCGCCGGCTGGTGGCATCGGGCATTCCCGATTTCCACGACAAATACCCCGACATCGAGGTGCGGCTGCGGCTCTCGGACCACAATGTCGATATCATGAAGGAAGGCATCGACGTTGCCTTCCGGCTCGGCATCATCGAGGATTCCAGCCTCAGGATGCGCGGCATCATGGAATGTGAGCGGGTGCTGGTGGCGGCACCGAAATATCTTGAGGCACGCGGCGAGCCCACCGAGCCTCAGGAACTGATCGGCAAGAAGCATGACTGCCTGATGCTGCGCTATTCCGGCGCGCGCGAATATGTGTGGACGCTACAGACGCCGAGCGGCCCGCAGAAATTCGAAGTGCATGGGCCCTACGATACCGACGATGGCGACGTGCTGACCGGCTGGGCGCTCTCGGGCCGCGGCATCATCAACAAGCCGCGCTTCGAGGTCGAGCCGTTCATCCGCGACCAGCGGCTGAAGGTGATCCTCGCCAACACGCCGCCGACACCGGTGCAGTTCGCCGCCGTCTACCCGCACAAGAAGCTGCAGGACCCGAAAGTGCGGCTGCTGCTCGACTTCATGGCCGAGCGCTGCCAGCGGCTGATCAAGGATTTGCTGGCCGGCAAGTGAGCGACAGTTGGCCCAGCGCCGGCGGTTGCCATCGAGGCATGTGGCGAACATAGTTCCCGCTTGCCTTACCGCAGGAACCATTCATGACCGACGGCACCATGATGCATCTTGCCGTTTCGCCGATGCTTGACGCTTCGCTGCAAAGCGTACCGGATTTCCGCAGCCTTGCCAGCTTCGCGCAGAAGGCCGAAGCCGCCGGGCTGGACATGGTGCTGCTCGCCGACTCAGCACCGGCCGCCGACGCGGATACGCCCAACCGGCAGATGCCGTTCGAAGCGACCACCTTGCTCGCTGCGCTGGCGACGGTGACGAGCCGGATCGGCCTTGTTGCCGAGGCTTCCACCGTCACCCACCAGCCCTACAATCTGGCGCGCCGTTTCGCTTCCCTCGACATCATCAGCCATGGCCGCGCCGGCTGGCACGCAACCATGGCGCAGGCGGCACGCGAGGCGGCCAATTTCAGCCGGCCGGAAGGGTTTTCCGACGACGATTTTCGTCGCCGTGCCGAAGAGTACGTCGGCATCGTTCAAGGCTTGTGGCAGGGCTGGGATGCGGATGCGCTGCTGTTCGACAAAAGCAGCGGCCGCTTTCACGACCCGGAAAAGATGCATCTGCTCGACCACAAGGGCGAGTTCTTTTCCGTGCGCGGACCGCTGAACGTCGCGCGCTCGCCGCAGGATATGCCAGTACTGGTCCTGTCCGGCCTGTCGGGGCACGACTTCGATCTTGCCGCCCGCACTGCCGATTTGGTCCTGCTGGATGAGGCTCAGGACGGCAAGGCACGCTACGACGACCTCAAGCGCCGCGTCGCCGCATGCGGGCGCGATCCTGATGCCTTGAGGACGCTTGTGAACGTCAGCGCCAATGGACCGGATATCAGTCCCGATAAGTTGGAAGAGCTGTTCCGCGCGAAAAGCTGCGACGGGTTCAACGTCGCGATGCCGCCCTCGGCGCTGGACGGTTTCGTCGAGCCGGTGCTGGCGGAATTGCGTCGTCGTGGCCTCGTTCGCCAGGATTACCGCGGGACGACATTGCGCGGGCATTTCGGACTTGCCGGAGGCGACCAATGACCCGCCAGATGAAACTCGGCGCCTTTCTGTGGGCGACAGGCCACCATATTGCCGCCTGGCGCCACCCCAAGGCGCATGTCACGGCGGGTATCGACATCGATCACTACATCCAGCTGGCGCGAACGGCGGAGGCGGCGAAGTTCGACATGATCTTTTGCGAGGACGCTGCTGGCCTGCGCGAGGCCAATGTCGGCATCGCCAGCCAGACCTCGCGCTCGATCGGCTTTGAGCCGATCAGCCTGCTTTCGGCGCTGGCGATCCAGACCAGCCGCATCGGCCTCGTCTCCACGGCGTCGACGAGCTACAACGAACCTTACGGGCTGGCACGGACCTTCCTGTCGCTCGATCATCTGAGCGGAGGTCGCGCCGGCTGGAACCTGGTGACGTCAGCCAGTCCCATCGAAGCTGCCAATTTCGGCTCCACGGGTCTCAGGCCGCATGCCGACCGCTACGAGCGCGCGCGTGAATTCGCCGAAGTCGTCACCGGCCTTTGGCACGGCAAGCTCGACGGCGGTCACGACGGCCAGAGCTTTTCGGTGCGCGATCCGCTCGACCTGCCGCGCTCGCCGCAAGGCGCGCCGGTGATGGTTCAGGCCGGCGCATCGGACGTCGGCCGCGACCTTGCCGCCCGCAGCGCCGATGTCGTGTTCACGGCGGCGCAGACTTTCGAGGAAGCCAAGGCCTTTTACGACGATCTGAAGGGGCGCATGGCGGCCTATGGGCGCGAGCCTGACGACATCAAGATCATGCCGGGCGTGGCGCCCGTCGTGGCGGAAACGGAAGCCGAAGCCCGCGAGAAATACGAGGAGTTGCAGGAGCTGATCCCCGACGACGTCGGCGTAGCGCTGCTGTCCAGTTATCTCAGCATCTCCGATCTCTGGCGCTATCCGATCGACGGGCCGCTGCCGGAATTGCCGGAGAGCGAGGGGATGAAAAGCCGGCAAGCGCTGGTCATCGAACAATCGCGCCGCGACGGCCTTTCCATCCGCCAGCTTGCCCGTCATTTCGCCGGCGCGCGCGGTCATTGGCGCATCGTCGGTACAGCGGCGCGGGTCGCCGACGAGCTGCAGGCGCGGTTCGAGGGTGGTGCGGCCGACGGCTTCAACGTCATGCCATCTTATTTTCCCGGCGAGCTCGATGCCTTTGCCATGCTCGTCGTGCCAGAGCTGCAGCGGCGCGGCCTGTTCCGCAAGGAGTATGAAGGCCACACGCTGCGCGACCATCTCGGCTTGAAACGGCCGGCGTGAGATTGCGTTGAGAGGCCACCTACGTTTTGTGCATCATCCGGGCGGTTCCCGAGACCCTGATCGAACTGCCCGGCGTGGACGGAATATCGGCATGCAGGCGCGAACGCATGCCCATGTCCTCGCCCTGGACGATATCGATCGCACCGCTATGCGGCCAACCGAGGTCGCGCAGATAGCCGGCGAATGCGGCCGTCGATGCCCCTGTCGCCGGATCCTCGTAGACGCCGCCTGAGGCGAACGGATTTCGCGTGTGGAACAGGCGCGGCGTTTCGGCGTAGGCGAGCAGAATGGTGACCAGTCCTTCGCGCCGCATCAGGGTCTGTCCGGCTTTCAATTCATAGGCCATGGCGGCAAGCGCCTGGCGCGACTTCAACGCCAGTACAAGATGGTCGGCACCGCCATGGATCAGCGCCGGTGGAATGGCCGGATCGAGATCGCTGGAGGAATAGCCGAAAAGCGCCAGCGCCTCCGCGACCGGCTTCTGCGGAGCAGGCTTGCTGCGCGTCGGCGGCGACTGCAACGCAGCGGCGATATTCGCACCATCGCGAAAACCCTCGACGGTGATCGAGGCCTGGTTGAGGATCAGCGCGAAGACGCCATCACCAAACTGCCGAACCAGCGCTGCACCCAAGGCGATCGTCGCATGGCCGCAAAACGGAACTTCGGATTCCGGCGAGAAATAGCGGACCCGCCAGTTGTCGCCGTCGGGTGCGGCAAAGGCGGTTTCGGAGAATCCGACTTCAGCCGCGACGCTCTGCATTTTGGCAGCATCGGGCAAGACATCGGCAATCAACACCCCGGCAGGATTGCCGCCGGTATCGCCATCGGAAAAGGCCGCGATCCTCAATACGTCCATTTGTCTCTGCCTCATGCTGCAAAGGAGGCAGGAAACACCTTCTCAGCTCATTTGAGAACCTGGGATAGCGAGGAGCAGCTGTGACTTTTGCTCACAGCCCGCAAACCGCCTCAGCTGGCCATCGCCTTGTCGCGAGACGCCGGGTACGGAGCGACTGATGCAGCCGTGTGGGCGACCAGGGCCGTCATGATCTCGGCGGCGGCAAGCGCAGCAATCACCTGCGGCCGCTTGTCCTTGACCGTATCGCCGCCGATCGGCGAGACGAGCCGGGCAAACTCGGCCTCGCTGCCGTCGGCCGACTTCAGGAACCAGTTCCTGAATGTCGCCTTCTTGGTCTTCGAGCCGATCATGCCGACATAGGCAGCATCGTCGCGTTTCAGTGCTTCGGCGACAATCAGGAAATCCAGCGCGTGGTCGTGGGTGAGGATGGCGAAGGCGGTTCCGGCAGGGGCTTTGCGCACCATCGCTTCGGGCATCGGCGTCAGGCTGGTTTCGACGGCTTCCGGCATGCCTTCCAGCGCCTCGGCCCGTGTCTCGATAACCACGACATGCACCGGCAGCAAGGCCACCGCCGCGGCCAACGCCTGGCCGACATGGCCGCCGCCGAAGATGTAGACATGCGGCAGATGCTCCTCTTCGGCTTCCGCCCCCGCGACCAACTCTTGCGCCAGCGTCGCATCGACCAATCGGATCAGCACCTCGACCCTGCCGCCGCAGCACTGGCCGATTTCCGGCCCGAGCGGCACGTCGAGCGTGGCGCAGACTTCGTCAACCTCGATGCGGGCTTCTTTACCCACCATCTGCCGGGCCTTGTCGATCGCCATATATTCGAGTTGGCCGCCGCCGATCGTGCCTGATATCGCCGCGCCCGAGACGAGCATGAAGGCGCCCTTCTCGCGCGGCGTCGAACCTTTTGTGCCGGCCACTTCGACCAAAGCAACGCGGCCTTGACCGGCAAGGAAGTCTTTCAGGCTTTGCACTTTCGAGTTCATGTTTCGCATTCCCGTGCGGGAAACATAGGCTTTTTCGGCCGGATTTGCACCCGTTGCCAACCCTGGGCCGGACTCAGGCCTTGGCCTTCAGCCGCTCGATCGCCATCAGCACGCGTTCCGGCGTTGCCGGGGCGTCGAGGCGCGGACAGATCTTGTGGTCGGCGACGCTTGCCACCGCATCCGATAGCGCATGCAGCACCGACATGCCGAGCGGGAACGGCGGCTCGCCGACCGCCTTGGAGCGGTGGATCGTCGGCTCGCCGGCTTCCGGCCAGTCGGCCAGCGTCACATTGAATATCTTTGGCCGGTCGGAGGCGAGCGGGATCTTGTAGGTCGACGGCGCATGGGTGCGCAGCCGGCCCTTGGCATCCCACCAAAGTTCCTCAGTCGTCAGCCAGCCCATGCCCTGGATGAAGCCGCCCTCGACCTGGCCAAGATCGATGGCGCGGTTCAGCGAACGGCCGGTCTCGTGCAGGATGTCGGTGCGCTCGACCATGTATTCGCCGGTCAGCGTGTCGACCGAAACCTCCGAACACGAAGCGCCATAGGCGAAGTAGTAGAACGGACGGCCCTCGCCCTTGTCGCGGTTCCAGTGGATTTTCGGCGTCTTGTAGAAACCTGCCGCCGACAGCTGGATGCGGGCCATATAGGCCTGCTTGACCAAATCGGCAAAAGGGATCTCCTGGTTGCCGATGCGCACCCGATTGGGCAGGAACAGCACCTGGTCGCGCGGCACCTGGTACTTTTCGGCGGCGAAATTGGTCAACCGGTCCTTGATCTGCCGCGCGCCGTTCTGCGCCGCCATGCCGTTGAGGTCGGTGCCGGACGACGCTGCCGTGGCTGAAGTGTTCGGCACCTTGCCGGTGGTCGTCGCGGTGATCTTCACCTGGTCGAGGTCGATCTGGAACTCTTCGGCCACCACTTGCGCCACCTTGACGTAGAGGCCTTGCCCCATCTCGGTGCCGCCATGGTTCAGATGCACCGAACCRTCGGTGTAGACATGCACCAGCGCGCCGGCCTGGTTGTAGTGGGTGGCGGTGAACGAGATACCGAACTTTACCGGCGTCAGCGCCAGTCCACGCTTAATGAAGCGGCTGTTGGCGTTGAACGCCTGGATGACCCGGCGGCGCCTTGCATAATCCGCGCTCGCCTCCAGCTCGGCGACGATGCGCTGGATGATGTTGTCCTCGACCGTCTGGTGGTAGGGCGTGATGTTGCGATCGCTGGTGCCGTAAAAGTTCTTTTTGCGGATTTCGAGCGGATCCTTGCCGACGGCAAAGGCGACCTCGTCGATGACGCGTTCTGCGCCGACCATGCCTTGCGGGCCGCCGAAGCCGCGGAAGGCGGTGTTCGACACGGTGTTGGTGTAGAGCGGCGCCGACTGCGCATGCACAGCCGGCCAGAAATAGGTGTTGTCGCAATGGAACAGCGCGCGGTCGGTGACCGGGCCGGACAAGTCCGACGAGAAGCCGCAACGCGCCGCGAACATGAAGTCGACGCCGAGAATATTGCCATCATCATCGAAGCCGACTTCGTAGTTGACCAGGAAGTCATGGCGCTTGCCGGTGGCGATCATGTCGTCGTCGCGGTCGGGCCTGATCTTTACCGCGCGATGGTGTTTTTTCGCGGCGATGGCGGCCAAAGCGGCAAACTGGTTGCCTTGCGTTTCCTTGCCGCCAAAGCCGCCGCCCATGCGGCGGATTTCGACCGTGATGGCGTTGCTCGGCACACCCAGTGCATGGCTGACCATGTGCTGCACTTCGCTCGGATGCTGGGTCGAGGAATAGATGGTGACGTCGTGGTCCTCGCCGGGAACGGCCATGGCGATATGGCCTTCGAGGTAGAAATGCTCCTGGCCGCCGATGCGCATTTTTCCCTTCAGCCGGCGGGGTGCTGATTTGATCGCGGCCGCGGCATCGCCGCGCTGCAGCGTCAGCGGCGGGGTGACGAGCTTGTCCTTTTTCGGGTTGAGCGCACCGATGTCGGTGACGAACGGCAATTCCTTGTATTCGACCTTGGCCAGCCGCGTGGCGCGGCGCGCCTGCTCGCGGGTCTCGGCAATGACGCAGAAGATCGGCTGGCCATGGAATTGCACCTTGCCGTCGGCGAGCACCGGCTCGTCGTGACGGCCGGTCGGCGAAATGTCGTTCTCGCCAGGTATATCCTTGGCCGTCAACACATCGACGACGCCGGGTGCTGAGCGTACCGCCGACAGGTCCATTTTCGTGATGGTGGCATGGGTGGCCGTGCAAAGGCCGAGGCAGCCATGCAGCGTGCCGGCCGGCTCCGGCATGTCGTCGATATAGATCGCGGTGCCGCTGACATGCTTGTGCGCGGAATCATGGCGCTGGTCGGTGGCGACACCGCCGGCGATCTTTTGCGCCTTCAAATTGGGGGTGGCGTGCTTGTTCATCAGGCCGCCTCGTGCCGTGAAACCTGGAATGGCGCCTTGGTACCGCTGGTCTCGGCAAAGAAGCGCAGCAAAAGGTTCTTTGCCGCGAGCGCCCGATATTCGGCGCTCGCCCGCATGTCGGTCAACGGCGTGAAATCATTGGCGTATTCGGCCATGGCCGCCTCGACCGTGGCCTCCGTCCAGGGCTTACCGAGCAGAGCCTTCTCGACACCGAGGGCCCGTTTCGGCGTCGCCGCCATGCCGCCATAAGCGATGCAAATGTCAGCCACCGTACCGTCTTTTGCCAGATCCAGGAAAAAGGCGCCGAGGGCTGCGGTGATGTCCTCGTCGCGGCGCTTGGTGATCTTGTAGACGGCAAACTTTGTCCGCTTGGCCGGCACAGGGACATGCACGGCCTCGACGAATTCGCCGGCATGCCGGTCCTGCTTGCCATAGGCGATGAAGAAGTCCTCCAGCGCGATCGTGCGCCGTTTCTTGCCGCGGCGCAGCGTCAGTTGCGCGCCGAGTGCGATCAGCGGCGGCGGCGTGTCGCCGATCGGCGAGCCGTTGGCGATGTTGCCGCCGATCGTGCCCATGTTGCGCACCTGCTCGCCGCCGATGCGGTCGAACAGCGGCCCGAGCGCCGGGATGCGTTTCGACAGCGTCGCAAACGCATCGCTGTAGGTGACGCCGGCGCCGATCGAGATCACGCCCTTGTCCTCGGAAATAGTACAGAGACCGTCAAGATTGCCGATGAACACCACCGGCGAGATGTCGCGCATATGCTTGGTCACCCATAGGCCGACATCGGTCGAACCGGCAACGATGGTGGCACCCGGCTGCTTGTCGAGCACGGCAGCGAAATCATCGGCATCGGCCGGCACGACCAATCGCGCCTTGCCGGTGCCGATCTCGACGCGCGACCCGTCTTTCATCGCCGCAAGTTTTGCGGTGATCGCCTTGCGCTCCGCCGCCAGCGGGTCCTTTGCCGCCTTGCCGTAGCTGGAAACCGCGCGCGCGGCGCGCATGATCGCCTCATAGCCGGTGCAGCGGCAGAGATTGCCTTGCAGCGCTTTTTCGATTGCCGCATCCGATGGCTCCGGCGACCGCATCCACAGGCCATAGAGCGACATGACGAAGCCCGGCGTGCAGAAGCCGCATTGCGAGCCGTGGAAATCGACCATCGCCTGCTGCACCGGATGCAACTGGCCTGCTTCACCACGCAGATGCTCGACCGTCACGACATGGGTGCCGTCGAGCGAGCCGAGGAAGCGGATGCAGGCGTTGACGCTTTCATAGACCAGTCTGCCGGCGGAGAGCCTGCCGACCAGCACGGTGCAGGCGCCGCAATCGCCTTCGGCACAGCCTTCCTTGGTGCCGCGCAGCGAACGGTTCAGCCGCAGCCAGTCGAGCAAGATTTCATCGGGCGCGACCGTGGTCAGCGCGATGTTCTCGCCATTGAGGATGAAGCGGATCTCGTTGCGGGTCTTGACCTTAGCCATGCGTCAGCTCCCCCTATAGGTCGAATAGCCGTAGGGCGAGACGAGCAGCGGCACGTGATAGTGCACCGGCTCGGCCATGCCGAAGCGGATCGGCACATTGTCGAGGAAGGCCGGTTCCGGCAGTTTGGTTCCTTGCTGCCGCAGATAGTCGCCGGCGGCAAAGACCAGTTCATATTCGCCGGTGCGGAATTCCGCGCCGGCCAGCAGCGGCGCATCGCAGCGGCCGTCGGCGTTGGTCACGACCGTCTTCAGATGCGTCCGCGCCTGGCCATCGAGGTGAAAAAGCGCAATCGACAGGCCCGCCGCCGGCCTGCCGGTCGCGGTGTCGAGGACGTGGGTCGTCAGACGCCCGCCATCGGCTTTCGACGTTTCTGCCACTGGCCGCCTCCCATTCCCGGTTGCTGTTGAATTGTGCGCCAATTAAAGGCGATGCATAAGTCCCGGTCGAGCGGAGCAGGACAAAAACACTTTCAAAAATTTTCGGGGGAATGCGCAGGCAACCCTTTCGACTATCCTCACGACAACATCCGGCAGGAGTGACGATGCGTTACATCAGAGACATGCGCGGCTACGGCGCCAATCCGCCGGATCCGAAATGGCCCGGCGGGGCGCATGTCGCGGTGCAGTTCGTCGTCAACTACGAGGAAGGAGGCGAGAACTGCGTCCTGCATGGCGACAAGGCTTCTGAAGCCTTCCTGTCCGAGATTGTCGGCGCCGCCCCCTGGCTCGGCCAGCGTCACTGGAACATGGAATCGATCTACGAATACGGCGCCCGCGCCGGTTTCTGGCGGTTGCTGCGCCTGTTCACCGAGGCGCAGGTGCCGATCACCTGCTACGGCGTCGCCTCAGCCCTTGCCCGTTCGCCCGACCAGGTCGCGGCGATGCAGGAGGCCGGCTGGGAAATCGCCTCGCACGGGCTGAAATGGATCGACTACCGCGATCATGCGGTGGAAGACGAGCGCCGCGACATGGAAGAGGCGATCAAGCTGCACTACGAAGTGACAGGCGCACGGCCGACCGGCTGGTACACCGGCCGCACATCGATCAACACCGTGCGGCTGGCGGCGGAAGAAGGCGGCTTCGACTATGTGTCGGACACCTATGACGACGAACTGCCCTACTGGCTCGAACATGACGGACCGGATGGCAAGCAGAAGCCGCAGCTGATCATCCCCTATACGCTCGACGCCAACGACATGCGTTTTGCCACGCCGCAAGGCTTCAATTCGGGCGACCAGTTCTTTGCCTATCTGAAGGATAGTTTCGACACGCTCTATGCCGAGGGGAAGGCAGGGCGGCCGCGCATGATGAACATCGGCCTGCACTGCCGCCTTGTCGGCCGGCCGGGCCGGGTGGCGGCGCTGAAGCGCTTCGTCGATTACGTCAAATCGCACGACAAGGTCTGGCTGGCGCGGCGCGTCGACATCGCAAAACACTGGCAAGCGACGCATCCGTTCCGGCTGCCGGCCCTGCGCCCGTCGAAGATGGAGTTCGAGGCCTTCGTCCACGCCTTCGGCGGCGTCTTCGAGCATTCGCCATGGATCGCCGAGCGCGCCTACGAACTGGAACTCGGCCCGGCACATGACAGTGCTGGCGGCCTCCACAATGCGCTCTGCCGCATCTTTCGCGCCGCCAGCGAGGCCGAGCGGCTCGCCGTGCTCAACGCCCATCCCGATCTTGCCGGCAAGCTGGCAAAGGCCAGGCGGCTGACGGCGGAGTCGACGAAAGAACAGGCATCCGCCGGGCTCGATGCGCTGACCGACAAGGAGCGCGAGCTTTTCTCCAAGCTCAACGCCGCTTATGTCACCACCTTCGGCTTCCCGTTCATCATCGCGGTGAAGGGGAAAGCCAAGGAGGAGATCCTGGCGGAATTCGAGGCGCGTATCGGCAACAACCGCGCCACCGAATTGGAAACCGCCTGCAAACAGGTCGAGCGCATCGCACTGCTTCGGCTCAAGGACATGCTTCCGCAATAGGTTTGAACTCAATGGACACGATCAAGATGGCGGATACGATCAAGATGGCTGACCGAACCTATTATGCGCCGCAGGGCGGCCACCCCGGCCAGAGCGAGTTGCTGACCGGCCGCGCCGTTTTCACCGAGGCCTATGCCATCATCCCCAGGGGGGTGATGCAGGACATCGTCACCAGCGCCTTGCCGTTCTGGGACAAGACCCGCGTCTGGATATTGTCGCGCCCGCTGTCGGGTTTTGCCGAGACCTTTTCGCAATACATCGTCGAGATCGCGCCCGGTGGTGGCAGCGACCGGCCTGAACCCGATGAAGGTGCCGAGGGCGGCCTGTTCGTGGTCGAAGGCGAGCTGAGCGTGTTCGTCGGCGGCAAGACGCATGTGATGCGGCCCGGCGGCTTTGCCTTCCTGCCGCCGGCCAGCGGATGGACGGTCCGCAACCAAAGCAAGGCTGCTGTCCGCTTCCACTGGATCCGCAAGGCTTACGAGGCCGTCGAGGGTATCGATGTGCCGCCAGCCTTCTTCGCCAACGAACAGGAGATCGCGCCGACGCCAATGGCTGGCACCGAAGGCCGGTGGGCAACGACGCGCTTCGTCGATCCGGCCGACATGCGCCACGACATGCACATCACCGTGGTGACGCTGGAGCCGGGCGCGGTCATCCCCTTCGCCGAGACGCATGTCATGGAGCACGGCCTCTATGTGCTCGAAGGCAAGGGCGTCTACCGGCTCAACCAGGACTGGGTCGAGGTCGAGGCCGGCGACTATATGTGGCTGCGCGCCTTCTGCCCGCAGGCCTGCTATGCCGGCGGACCGGCCAAATTCCGCTATCTGCTCTACAAGGACGTCAACCGCCACGCCAAGCTTGGCGGCGCCGGCGTCGCCAGGCGGGCGCCGTGACCCGGATCGTTGCGCGGCCGCTGACCCGCGAGAGCTTTGCCGAGTTCGGTGACGTGATCGACATGGGCGGCGACAATCACTACCCGATCAATGGCGGCCGGGCCGAGCGCTACCACGAACTCGCTACCGCCGAAGCCGCCGGGCCAAATGCACGCGTGCTGATTTCGATGGTGCGCGGCACGCCCTACGAAATGCCGCTGAAGCTCGCCATGGTCGAGCGCCACCCTTTCGGCAGCCAGGCCTTCATCCCGCTGTCGCCGCGCCCGTTCCTGGTCGTGGTCTGCCATGACGGTGCCGAAGGTCCCGGCGAGCCTCATGCCTTCATCACCGCGCCAGGCCAAGGCATCAACTACCCACGCAATCTGTGGCACGGCGTGCTGACGCCGATCGGCGTGGCGCAGGACTTCCTGATCGTCGACCGCGGCGGCGACGGCTCAAACCTCGAAGAGTGCCATTTCTCGCACGCCTACGAGATCCATCTCCCCGACGGAAAGTAACAATGACCGACATTTCGCTGATCGACCGGCTGCTCGACGTGATCGAGCACGACATCGTGCCGAAGACCGCGCAAGGCGTCGCCCATGGCAATAAGCTGTTCGGCGCCGCGATCCTGCGCAAGGACGACCGTTCGCTGGTGCTGGCCGAAACCAACAACGAGATGGAAAACCCGCTCTGGCACGGCGAGGTGCATTGCCTGAAGCGCTTCTATGAAATGCCCAGGGCCGACCGCGTGGATACGAAAGACGCCATCTTCATTGCCACGCACGAACCTTGTTCGCTTTGCCTGTCGGCGATCACCTGGACCGGTTTCGACAATTTCTACTATCTGTTCAGTCACGAGGATTCGCGCGACTCTTTCGCCATTCCGCACGATCTGAAGATCCTGAAAGAGGTCTTCACGCTCGACCCCGGCGGCTACAATGCCGAGAACGCCTACTGGAAGAGCTTTTCGATTCGCAGGCTGGTGCGAACGCTGCCCGAGGCGGAACGCCGGCGGCTGGAAGCCCGGATCGGCGCAATCTCCGCCCGCTACGACGAGCTCTCCGGCGTTTATCAGGAGAGCAAGGCAGAGAACGACATTCCACTGAACTGACGCGGATTGACCAGCCGAATTCGTTGGCTGGCCCATGACGCGATCCGGTGGCCTCCATCATGTGGCGACCTTGGAGTGCGTCCGCATGAAAACCATCACCGAATTTCCGCGCAAGGTCGTCGAGTTCCCGGATATGGGGATCGTCATGCCCGACGGCTGCCGGCTGTCGGCGCGGGTGTGGATGCCGGAAGATGCCGATGGCGATCCGGTGCCGGCGATCCTCGAACATTTGCCTTACCGCAAGCGCGACGGCACCATCTTTCGCGATCAGCTGACGCATCCCTATTTTGCCGGCCACGGCTATGCCTCGATCCGCGTCGACATGCGCGGCAATGGCGATTCCGAAGGGCTGATGGACGACGAATATTCCGAGCAGGAATTGCAGGATGCCTGCGACGTCATCGCCTGGGCGGCGGCGCAACCATGGTGCAATGGCAGCGTCGGCATGATGGGCATTTCCTGGGGCGGCTTCAACTGCCTGCAGGTGGCCGCGATGCAGCCGCCGGCGCTGAAGGCGGTGATCAGCATCTGTTCGACGGTCGACCGCTATGCCGACGACATCCACTACAAGGGCGGCTGCCTGCTAACCGAGAATTTCGGCTGGGCCTCGACCATGCTGTCCTATTCGTCGCGGCCGCCGGATCCGCTGATCGCGGGCGACAACAGGTGGCGCGATTTGTGGATGACACGGCTGGAAAATCAACAGTTCCTGCTGCCGCTATGGCTCAGCCATCAGCACCGCGATTCCTATTGGAAGCGCGGTTCGATCTGCGAGGATTTTTCGGCAGTCAAGGCGGCGGTGCTGTCGATCGGCGGCTGGCATGACGGCTATCGCAACACGATCTCGCATCTCGCCGCCAACATCGAAGCGCCGGTCAAGGGCATTGTCGGCCCGTGGATCCACAAATACCCGCACTACGCAGCACCCAAGCCCGCCATAGGCTTCCTGCAGGAGGCCTTGCGCTGGTGGGACCGCTGGCTGAAGGGCGTCGATACCGGCGTCGAGGCCGACCCGGCCTACCGCGCCTATGTGATGGACAGCGTCCGCCCCGCGCGCTGGCATCCGGAACGGCCGGGCCGCTGGGTCGCCGAACAGGAATGGCCGTCGCCAAACATCAAGACGCAAACGATCGAGTTGATCCCCGAGGGCAGCAAGCCGGTCATCGTCGCTTCGCCGCAGAGCTGCGGCCTCGCCGGCGGCGAGTATTTTCCCTTCACCTTCGGCCCGGAACTGCCCGGCGACCAGCGCCCCGACGATGCGCTGTCGGTGTGTTTCGACCGGCCGGCGCTGACCGAGGCGATCGACATCGTCGGCGCCCCGGAAGTCCTGGTCGGGCTCTCTTCGGACCGGCGCCAGGCGAACATCGCGGTCCGGCTGTGCGACGTGCACCCGGACGGGGCCTCRGAACTGATCTCCTACGGCGTGCTCAACCTGACGCACCGCAACTCGCATGAATTCCCCGAGGTACTGATTCCAGGCGAAACGGTGTTGGCGCGGGTCATACTCGACCAGTGCGCCTACCGCGTGCCGGCCGGCCATCGCCTGCGCATTGCCGTTTCGAACGCCTACTGGCCGATGATCTGGCCATCGCCGGAGCCCGTCCGGCTGGACCTGTCGGCCGCGACGCTCATGCTGCCGCTGCGCCTGCTGGCGAAAGGCGACGAAGTAACCTTCCCTTCGCCAGAGGCCGCCTCGCCCTGGGCAACGAAGCTGGTGCGTGCCGCCAATTCCGAGCGTCACGTCGACCGCAACGAGAAGACCGGGGTGGTCTCGCTTTCCATCGTCGACGATTTTGGCGCAGTGCGCGATCTTGAGCATGACTTGGTAAATGGCAGCATCGCCCGGGAGACCTGGACGATCCATCCTGACAATCCGCTGGCAGCCTCGGGCAAAACCTGGTGGACGCAGACATTGTCGCGAAATGGATGGTCGGTACGCACCGAAGCCTTTACCGAAATGCGCTCCGACGCACAAAGCTTCACGGTTAGCGCCAGAATCGAAGCCTACGAGGGTGAAATCCTGGTTTTCGAACGCGATTTCGAAGAGACGATCCCGCGCGCCCTGCTCTGAGCGCCCATGCGGTGGTTCGAGGTTGGTCCAATCGCGACGTGCGATTTACGCCACGGCATGTCGCATTCGGTCTTGCTTACGGCTTTCCCTTACGGTCATTATCCCCCGATAATAATCAACAAAAAACGACCACAAGGTCGAACCAACAGAGTGAGGAACTCAATATGTCAAACGAACTGGAATTCCTTAGCCGGCGCGTCGCTTCCGGCAAACTGAGCCGTCGCGATTTTCTCGGCCGGGCCGCAGCACTCGGCGTCACCGCGCCCTTCGCCAACTCGCTGCTTTCGAGCGCGGCGCGCGCGGCAGGTCCGGTCAAGGGCGGCACGCTGAAGGCCGGTCTGGTCGGCGGCGAGTCCACCAACAGCCTCGACCCGGCGCTGATGATGACCCAGGTGCCGTTCGCCTTCGGCAAGATGTGGGGCGAGATGATCGTCGAGCTTTCGCCGGAAGGCAAGCTTGAGAACCGTATCGCCGAGGAGATCGGCGCGTCGGACGACGCCAAGACCTGGACGCTGAAGATCCGTGACGGCGTCGAATTCCACAATGGCAAGACGGTGACCGCCGAGGACGTGGCCGCCACGCTCGAGCGCCATTCCGACGAGAAGTCGAAATCCGGCGCGCTCGGCTACATGAAGGGCATCGCGACCATCAAGGCCAGCGGCAAGGAAGTCGTGCTGACGCTGAAGGAGCCAAATGCCGACCTGCCCTATCTGCTCAGCGACTACCATCTGATCGTCCAGCCGAATGGTGGCAAGGACGGAGCCGACGCCGGCATCTCGGCCGGCCCCTACAAGGTCAAGACCAACGAGCCCGGCGTGCGCCATGGCGGCGAGCGTTTCGCTAACTACTGGCAGGGCGACAAGATGGGCCATGCCGACCAGATCGAGATCATCGTCATCAACGACGCCACGGCGCGCACGGCAGCCCTGCAGGGCGGCCAGGTCAACATGATCAACCGCGTCGAGCCGAAGATCGTCGACCTGATCAAGCGCCTGCCAGGCGTCACCATCCGCAACCACGCCGGCCCCGGCCACTACGTTTTCATCATGCACTGCGACACGGCGCCCTTCGACAACGCCGATCTGCGCATGGCGTTGAAGCTGGCGATCGACCGCGAAGAGATGCTGGACAAGATCCTGCGCGGCTACGGCTCGCTCGGCAACGACTTCCCGATCAACGCTTCCTACCCGCTGTTCACCGAGATCGAACAGCGCAAATACGATCCCGACAAGGCCAAGTTCCACTTCAAAAAGTCGGGCCATGACGGCGCCGTGCTGCTACGCACATCGGATGTCGCCTTCCCGGGCGCCGTCGACGCCGCACAACTCTACCAGCAGAGCGCGGCCAAGGCCGGCATCACGCTCGAGATCAAGCGCGAGCCCGGCGACGGCTACTGGTCGGAAGTCTGGAACAAGCAGCCCTTCTGCGCTTCCTACTGGGGCGGACGCTCGACACAGGACCAGATGTACTCCACCGCCTATCTGTCGACGGCCGACTGGAACGACACGCGTTTCATCCGTCCGGATTTCGACAAGATGGTGCTGGCGGCCCGCGCCGAGCTCGACGAGGCCAAGCGTAAGGCGATGTACCACGACATGGCTGTCATTGTCCGCGACGAAGGCGGCCTGATCCTGCCGATGTTCAACCAGTTCATCGACGCGACGGGCGCCAAGGTTGGCGGCTGGGTTGACGATCCACATCAGGAGCTGATGAACGGCTACGCACTGGCGAAGTGCTGGCTCGAAGCCTGAGCCTGGCCTTGCGGATATGTCTTCACCCATCCTGAAACTAATTGCCCAGCGCATTGCGCTGGGCATCGTTCTCCTGTTGGCCGTTTCGGTCCTGATCTTCGCCGGCACCCAGATTCTGCCCGGCGACGTCGCGCAAGCCATTCTCGGACAATCGGCGACGCCGGAGTCGCTCGCCAATCTGCGCGAGCAGCTCGGGCTCAACGACCCGGCCTATATCAGGTATTTCCGCTGGCTCGGCGGCGTCGTGACGGGCGATCTCGGCACCGCCATGTCGAGCGGCCAGGATATTGCAACGTCGATCAAGGGACGGTTGTGGAACACGCTGTTCCTCGCCTTCTGGGCGGCGGTCGTGGCGGTGCCGCTGGCGATCATTCTCGGCCTGATTGCGGTGCGCTACCGCAATGGCTGGGTCGACAAGCTGATCTCCGGACTGGCGCTCGCCTCGACATCGTTTCCCGAATTCTTCATCGGCTATGTGCTCGTCTATTTCTTCGCCGTGAAATGGCAGATTTTTCCTGGCATTTCGACCGTCTATGACGACATGCCCTTCGGCGAGCGCATGCAGGCGATCGCGCTGCCGGCAACGGCGCTGACGCTGGTGGTGCTCGCCCACATGATGCGCATGACGCGCGCGGCGATCCTCAATGTCATGCAGTCGGCCTATGTCGAGACGGCGGAGCTGAAAGGCCTGTCGGCGTTCAATGTCATTCGCAAGCATGCCTTTCCCAACGCCATCGCGCCGATCATCAACGTCGTCATGCTCAACCTCGCCTACCTGATCGTCGGCGTCGTCGTGGTCGAAGTGATCTTCGTCTATCCGGGCATGGGGCAGTATCTGGTCGACCACGTCACCAAGCGCGACGTGCCTGTCGTGCAGGCGGTCGGCCTGATCTTCGCCGCCGTCTACATCAGCCTGAACATCATTGCGGACATAGCGGCAATCGTCGCCAATCCGCGTCTCAGACATCCGAAATAGGGGGCGGGCATGCTCGATATCAAACGCATCCCGATCCCCGCGCTGATCGGCATCGTGCTGACGACACTGTTCGTTCTGGCGGCGATCTTCGCGCCCTTCATCGCGCCACACGGCAATGGCGAGATCATCGGCGACGTCTGGGAACCGATGTCATCAGCACATTGGCTGGGCACCGACAATCTCGGCCGTGACCTGCTGTCGCGCATGATCTACGGCGCCCGCATCACGCTGTTCATCGCCGTGCTGGCCACCGCGCTATCGTTCTCGCTCGGCGCCATTCTCGGCTTCTCGGCGGCGGTGTTCGGCGGCTGGTACGACACGCTGCTGTCGCGGCTTGTCGATCTGCTGATGTCGATCCCGACGCTGATCATGGGCCTCGTCGTGCTTTCGGTGTTGCCGACCAACCTGGTGACGCTGATCCTGGTGATGGGCATTCTCGACTCGACCCGCGTCTATCGCCTGTCGCGCGCGGTCGCCGTCGACATCAACGTCATGGACTATGTCGAAGCCGCCAAATTGCGCGGCGAAGGCAGCGGCTGGATCATCTTCCGCGAGATACTGCCCAATGCGCTGTCGCCGCTGGTTTCGGAACTCGGCCTGCGCTTCATCTATGCCGTGCTGTTCCTGTCGACGCTGTCCTTCCTCGGCCTTGGCGTACAGCCGCCGGACGCCGACTGGGGCGGCATGGTCAAGGAAAACAAGGACGGTATTGTCTTCGGCATTGGCGCTGCCCTCATTCCGGCAGCGGCGATCGCGATGCTGGCGATTTCCGTCAATCTGGTCGCCGACTGGGTGCTCAACCGCACGACAAGCCTGAAGGGAGGACGCGGGTGATGGCTGACCAGCAGAAGAAATCCGTGCTGCTCGACATCCGCAACCTTCGCATCGAGGCGACGGTGTTCCCGCCCGGCGAGCCGCCGAAGAACATCGTGCTCGTCCATGACGTGTCGCTGACGCTCGAAAAGGGCAAGGTGCTTGGCCTGATCGGCGAGTCCGGCGCCGGCAAGTCGACCATCGGCCTGTCGTCGATGGGCTATGGCCGCGGCGGCGTGCGCATCACTGGCGGCGAGGTCATCCTCAACGGCCGAGACATCCTCAAGGGCGGCAAGGAGGGTTTTCGCAAGCTGCGCGGCCGCGAGGTCTGCTATGTCGCGCAATCGGCGGCGGCCGCCTTCAACCCGGCGCACAAGCTGATGGACCAGGTGGTGGAAGCCACGCTGCTGCACGGCACGGCGACACGGGCCGAGGCCGAAAAACGCGCCGTCGCGCTGTTTAAGAAGCTCAGCCTGCCAAACCCCGAAACCATCGGCGAACGCTTCCCGCACCAGGTCTCCGGCGGCCAGCTGCAGCGCGTGATGACGGCGATGGCGCTGTGCTCGGAACCCGACCTGATCGTCTTCGACGAGCCGACCACGGCGCTCGACGTGACGACGCAGATCGACGTGCTGGCGGCAATCAAGGACGCCATCCGCGATACCCATGTCGCGGCGCTCTACATCACCCACGACCTTGCCGTCGTTGCCCAGGTCTCGGACGAGATCATGGTGCTGCGCCATGGCCGGCTGGTCGAATGGGGCGGCACTCGCCAGATCATCAAGGAGCCGCGCCAGGAATACACCAACGCGCTGGTCTCGGTGCACGAGATCGAGCACCACGAGCAGAAGCCCGGCACGACGCCGTTCCTGTCGGTCAAGAACGTTACCGCTGCCTATGGCCGCAGCCACATCAAAGTGCTGAAGAACGTCTCCGTTGACATCTATCCGGGCCAGACGCTGGCCGTGGTCGGCGAGTCCGGCTCCGGCAAGTCGACTCTGGCGCGCGCCATCACCGGGCTTTTGCCACCCGAAGAGGGAACCGTCACCTTCGACGGGCGGCCGCTGGCCAACCGGCTTGCCGACCGGCCGAAGGAGGATCTGCAGCAGTTGCAGATGATCTACCAGATGGCCGACGTGGCGATGAACCCGCGCCAGACGGTCGGCACCATCATCGGCCGGCCGCTCGAATTCTATTTCGGCATACGCGGGCGCGAGCGCGACAAACGCGTCGCCGAACTGCTCGACAAGATCGAGATGGGCAAGGGCTTTTCCGACCGCTACCCGGCCGAGCTTTCCGGCGGCCAGAAGCAGCGCGTCTGCATCGCCCGCTCGCTCGCCGCCAAGCCGAAACTGATCATCTGTGACGAGGTGACCTCGGCACTCGACCCGCTGGTGGCCAACGGCATCCTCAAGCTGCTGCTGGAACTGCAGAAGGAAGAAAACGTCGCCTATCTGTTCATCACCCATGACCTGGCGACCGTGAAATCGATCGCCGATTCGATCGCGGTGATGTATCGCGGCGAGGTGGTGCGCTACGGGCCGAAGAGCAAGGTGCTGTCGCCACCCTTCGACGCCTACACCGATCTCCTGCTCTCCTCCGTTCCCGAAATGGAAATCGGCTGGCTGGAAAAGGCGATCAAGGGACGGCGCATGGCCAGCGCGGGAAACTAGCGGTTTCGCGGCACCAGCCGCGAAGACTTGCCTTCAACGACAAAGCCTTCCGGAGCAGCCCTTGGCGCTCGAGACAAAACTGTTGCTGATCATCCTCGACGGCGTGCCCTACCGCAATTGGCGCCGGCTGATGGGCAATCTCGAGGGCTGGGTGCTCTCGGGCGAAGCGCAGGTCTGGAAGATGCGCTCGGTGCTGCCGTCGACTTCTGCCTGCTGCTACGCCTCGATCCACACCGGGGTGTCGCCGCAAGTGCACGGCATCCTGTCCAACGAGAACCGTTTTCGCGTTACCCAGCCGGACATCTTCTCCGAGGTCAGCAGGGCTGGCGGCAAGACAGGCGCCGTCACCCATTCCTACTGGTCCGAATTCTTCCGTGCCTATCCGTTCGACCCGGTCGACGACATGGAGTTCGACGAACCCGGCGGGCCGATCGCACATGGCCGCTTCCACACCATGACTGGCTACAATCTCAGGAACCAGATGACGCCGAGCGACGTCGACCTGTTCGCGACGCTGACCATGCTGACCAAACGCCACGGCATCGACTACGGCATCCTGCACAGCTGTACGCTCGACTCGATGGGCCACCGCTTTGGCCACGACTGCCATGAGATGGACCATGCCGTCTATGCCATGGACGGCATGCTGGCCGCCTTCCTGCCGCGCTGGCGGGAAGCCGGCTACGAAGTGATTGTCACCGCCGATCACGGCCAGACCGACCGCGGTCATCATGGCGGCCACGACGACGAGATGCAGGATTTCGCGCTGTATTATTTCGGACCCGGCAAGGGACCGGAGGCCGACACTATGATCGACCAGCTGCAGCTGGCGCCGACGGTGCTGAAGCGGCTTGGTGTGCCGGTGCCGGCGACGATGAAGGCAAAGCCTTTCTTGAGCTGAGCGGCTCTTCCCTTCTCCCCTTGTGGCAGAAGGTGGATTGTCGCGAAACGACAACACGGATGAGGGGTGCTGGAAGAAACTCGGCGCGAAAATATTGAGGGATTTTAAGCGCTTAATTCTTCGGCGTAGCGATCCGTCCAGCACCCCTCATCCGTCTCGGCGCTGCGCGCCGATCCACCTTCTCCCACAAGCGGAGAAGGAAAGAGGGGCTCTGGCAACCTCCCCGCTCTTCGGTTAGCCTCCCGAAAATTCCTTGGCGGAAGGATGAACCTTTTTGGATCGATCGGCGACAGAGCAGACAGGAGCCAGGCGGCTCGACCGGCCATGACGGCAGCGACGGAGACCGATCGCGCGCTTGTCGACCGGGTCGCGAAGGGCGACCGTGCCGCCGTTCGGCTCCTGTTCATGCGCCACCACGCGCGGGTCTACCGCTTCGTGGCGCGCCAGACGGGATCGGAATTGATGGCTGACGATATCGCTAACGAGGTTTTTCTCGAGCTCTGGCGCCAGGCCCCTGGCTTCGAGGGACGCTCGGAAGTCTCGACCTGGCTGCTCGGCATCGCCCGCTTCAAGGCGCTGTCCTTGCTGCGCAAGAAAAAGGAAGACTGGATCGACGACGATGACGCGGCGCAGGTTCCCGACAGCGCCGACACGCCGGAAGTCGCCACCATGAAGGAAGACAAGGGCGCCGCCCTACGGCGCTTTGTCGATGCCTTGCCGGAAGAACATCGCGTGGTCATCGACCTTGCCTATTACCACGGGCAGTCGGTGACCGAGATCGGCGAGGTGCTCAGCATTCCGGTGGCCACGGTCAAGACCAGGATGTTCTACGCCCGCAAGAAACTCGGCGAAGCCCTCAAGGCCGCCGGTTACGACAGGGGGTGGCCATGAGCGCCGCTGAAAAGATGTCACGTCGCGACGAAATGGAAACGCTGCTGCCGTTCTATCTGAACGGATCGCTGGAAGGTTCGGAACTCGAGGCCATCGAGGAATGGCTGGCGAACGACCCGGCGGCGCTTGCCGCATTGGGCGAGGCCGAAGCCGAGTTCTCCGGCACCACGGCGGCCAACGAGATGATTCGCCCGCCGGCAGATGCGCTCAGCCGCTTTGCCAGGGCGCTCGAGGCCGAGGCCGGTCCGGCGCGTGCGGCACAAGCTTCGTCCTGGCTGGC
This sequence comes from Mesorhizobium sp. P2_H9, assembly GCF_056403215.1. Lineage (NCBI taxonomy): Bacteria > Pseudomonadati > Pseudomonadota > Alphaproteobacteria > Hyphomicrobiales > Phyllobacteriaceae > Mesorhizobium > Mesorhizobium sp. P2_H9. The sequence goes on from NZ_JBFUFX010000004.1 coordinate 398,241, forward strand.
GCAGGTCTGGGGTCGCTTCATGGCGGTGCCGGTCGGCGTCGCCTGGGCCGCAGCCGCGGTGCTGCTTGCCCTGATCATGGTGCAGTCTTTCGTGCAGCCCGGCGGCAAGGGTGGCGATTTCGAGATTGCCGGCCAGGAAGACGATCTGGCGAAAATGCCGTTCGCGCTGGCCAAGTTCAAGCCGGATGCGAAGATGTCCGACATCGCGGCCTTTCTTGGCCAAAATGGGCTGAAGATTGTCGGCGGGCCAACCGCCGACGGCGTCTTCCGCCTCGGCATCCCGGCCAAGACCGCCGCCGATTATGAAAAGCTGCTCGGCCTTATTGCCGCCCAGCCTTTCGCGGAAACTGTGATCGAGGGAAGGAAACCGGTTGATGGCGGCTAAGGCGGTCATTCGATGTGCGGCACTTCTTGCGGCGGCGATGACAATCGTCGCCGCGCCTGCCTTTGCGCAGACCAATGATCCGAACCTGAGTCAGACCGAGATCGACTGCCTCAACGGCAAAAATGCAGCCGGCGCCGATTGCGCCAAGAATGGCGGAACGCCCGGCGGTGCAACACAGGCCGGGGCCGTCTTTCTGCCAGAGCTGATCGTCGACCTGTTCCCCAATCCGGCTAAGGCTCCCGCACCACCGCCAGCCCCACCGGCCGATGCACCGGCGGTCCCGGCCGCCGTGCCAGGCGGTCCGATCGTTGCACCGACCGATCTGGTGGCGACCGAGCCGCCGCGGGCCGTCATTGGTGACTTCGTGCCCGACGAGGTGCTGGTGACGGTCGATGGCGATGCCGGCGCCGTCCAGCAGATCGCCACCGCCTTCGGCCTCCAGGTGCGCTCGCAGCGCCAGTCGCGGCTGCTCGGCACCACGCTGGTGCGCTTTGGCATTCCCGATGGCCGCCCGGTGGGCGTCGTGCTGGCGCAGCTTGCCGCCGATGGCCGCACCCAGCGGCGCGAGCCCAACCATGTCTATTCGCTGCAGCAGGCGGCCAGCATCGTCAACTATGCCTTCGATCACATCGCGCTCGACGAGAAGCAGGCGAGCGGCGAGAATGTGCGCATCGCCGTCATCGACACCGGCATCGACGACACCAATCCGGCGCTGTCCGGCGTCATTGCCGAACAGTTCGACGCCATGCCCGACGTGCCGGTCGAGAAGCGCGATCACGGCACCTCGATCGACGGGCTGATCGCCGGCGTCGGTGCGCTCAAAGGCATGGCGCCGGGGGCCAAGATCTACCACGCCCGCGCCTTCGAAGGCGGCAGGTCGACCATGGATGTGATCCTTTCGGCGCTCGACTGGGCGGCGGATCAGGATGTCCGCATCATCAATATGAGCTTCGTCGGCCCGAAGAACGATCTGCTCGGCACCGCTTGCCGCAATGCCAGGGCGCTTGGCATCGTGCTGGTCGCCGCCGCCGGCAACAATGGGCCGAAGGCGCCTTACGGCTATCCGGCCGCCTTCGACGGCGTCATCGCGGTGACCGCCACCGATGCCAAGGACGGGCTGATGCCGCAGGCCAATCGCGGCGCCTATGTCTTCATCTCGGCGCCCGGCGTCGAGATGGTGGCGCCGAGCGGCGCTGGCTCGGATGTGGTCACCGGCACCTCGTTTGCCGCCGCCATCGTCAGCGGGGCCGTCGCCAATCTGATCCATGCCGCGCCCGACCGCTCGGCCGACGAGATCGAGAAGGCGCTGGCCGAAACCGCCAGGGATCTCGGCCCCAAGGGGCGGGACAATGATTTCGGCTATGGGTTGCTGGACACCAAGGCGGCGGAGGCGGCGAAGGAGTGAGCCCCGGAAATTCGGTCGACTTCGCGCGACCAGTTCAGAGGCTCGGACCTAACCGAACAGGGCTTCCATCATAGAAGCGTGACAGTCGAAAGCGGCTGAGATCGTGCCCGGTCTCGTTTCCCTGAATCATGTCGGCAACGACGCGACCGATTCCAGGCCCGATACCGAAGCCATGACCACTCATTCCCGTCGCGACGAAAAGGCCGCTCACTGCCGGCACGCGATCCACGACGGGGACGACGTCAGGCATCGCGTCAATCATGCCGCCCCAACCTGCCTTTAGGCGAACTGTTTCGAACTGTGGAAAAAGGCGTCCGAAATTGCGTTCTACCGAACGCAGACCTGCGGGTTCAGGGGCCGGGTTGAGCACCCGCATTCTCTCAAAAGGACTCTGTGAATCCGGCGCCCAATCGCGCGGCGTCGACCAGCTGTCAGGATAATCCGACGGAGCGAACGGGAAATAGCGTGTCCCGAATGGATTGACCTTGAGGGCGGGAAGATATTTGGCGGCATGCCGGAATGCATCAGGCCCCAGGTAAAGCAAATTGCTGCCTCCCGCCGCGAGCGTGTATCCGCCATCCTGTCTGCGCCTGAAAGCGATGTGGTCGTCAGCTGCCGCACCCGGATAGACTTCAGGCATGGGCTCCGTTGCGGCGACGGTTACCCTGACGCTGAGCTGGGGGATGGACACACCGTGTCTTCGAAGGAAGAGGGACGACCAGGCGCCGCCTGCGACCAGTATGCTGGAGGTCTCGATGTATCCCGCCTCGGTCCACACCCCCTTGATCCTGCCGCCTGAGATTTCGAGGGTTCGTGCCGCGCAATTCTCGACGATTTTGACGCCTTTTCGGACGGCAAGCCGAGCAAGCGCAGGCACTGCCAACCAGGGCTCCGCACGCATATCGGAGGGTGTCGTCATCGCGCCCTTGAACTTGCGCGACATGCCCTTGATGAGTTTCGCGGTTTCGTCTGTGTCCAGGAGGCGAGTGTCGAGTTCATGGATCGCGGCGATCTTCATGAACTGTTCGAAGCCGGCCATGTCCTTGTCGGAGTTCGCCAGGTAGGTCACACCTGTCTGGTTCAGCCCGATGTCTTCGCCGCATTCCTCAGCCAGCTGCTGCCATAGGCGACACGCCTCGATGACGACAGGCAGTTCATCCGCGTCTCGTCCCTGCTTTCGAATCCAGCCCCAATTTCGGGACGACTGTTCGGCGGCAACACGCCCTTTCTCCAGCAGCGTCACCGGAATGCTTTGCTGCGCAAGGAAAAGAGCGGTCGTTACGCCGATAATACCGCCACCAACAATGACCACCTTCGAACTCTTCGGTGGTGGGCCAGGATGTCGGATTGGATCCGTTTCGGAGAACGGGAATGTGGGCAAATGGTGTATCCTGGAGGACCGGTTGATGGCTCTGGCTTACTGGTTGCCACCCTCCAAAAGCCAAATCAAGGGCGGGTATAGGCAGGCCCTAGACCGGCGCGCCGGCGACCGACCCCCTGACCACGAGGTCGACCGGCCAGACCTCGCCACGAGCCCCTTCTTCCAGGCCGGAGATGCGCGCCGCCAGCCGCTCGGCGACGCGCGCGCCGGCGAGCCGGATCGACGAGCGCGTCGTCGACAGCGGCACGGAAAAGTTTTCCGGCTTCAGCCATGGGAAGACGTCGTCATGGGCGATCAGCGACAGATCGCCGGGAATGGTCAGGCCGAGATCGCGCACCGCGCGCACGACGCCAAGCGCCATGATCAGGCTGGAGCAGGCGATTGCCGTCGGCGCGTCGCCCTGTTCGAGCAGCCGCCTGGCGGCGCGATAGCCATTCTCCTCGGTCATGGCGAGCGAACAGACATGGCGCTCGCCGAGCGCCAGGCCGTTTGCCGCCAGCGCCCGGCGCACGCCGCGCTCGCGATGGATGGCGAAGGTCTCGCGGTCGTCGCCGTTGATCAGCGCCAGTCGCCGATGCCCGAGCTGAATAAGAAGCCGTGCCGCCTCGTGGAAGGCGCCCTCATTGTCGATATCGGTGAAGGGATAGTCGAAATCAAAGCCGTCGCTGCGGCCATGGACGATGAAAGGAATGCCAAGCGTGTTGACCAGCGCCACCCGCCGGTCGGCCGGCCGCGGCGAGGAGATGTAGACGGCGTCGACCTGCCGGTTGGCGACGATACGCCGATAGGTGGTCTCCTGGTCGTCGGCGTCGGCGGGTGACAGCACCAGGTCCAGCTCGTGCGAACGGGCGTAATCGCCGAGGCCGGACAGGAATTCGACGAAATGTGGATCGATATCGACGGCCGTGCCGGTGGGCAAGACATAGCCGATCATGCCGGTCTTGCCGGTCGCCAGCCGGCGCGCGCTCGGGTTCGGACGGTAGCCATGGCGCTTGGCGGCATCCATCACCCGCCGGCGCGTTTCCTCGTTGACCTCAGGGTAGCCGTTCAGCGCGCGGCTTACCGTGGTCTGCGATAGCGCCAGCATATGGGCGAGCTGTTTGAGGTTCACCGGAGGCCTCCAAGCCTCAAAGCGCTTTTAAATTGAATCGATCTAGGCGCCATGGACAGCGCAACCAAGCGCGCCGACCATAAGCACCGTTTCGTACCGGTTTGAAGTAAAATTTGCTGTTGCACTGCCATAAAAGCATGCTGCGCTGCACTTTCACTGGCTTTCACTGCAGAAATTAAATCGATTAGCTTTTCGCCCTCTTGACTTCCGACCGATTCAATGGCGTGATCAAAAAAGCCAAAGCGCTTTGGAAGACTCTGCGGAAGGTTGCGGTTCCTTTCCGACTGAGTCACAGTCCTGCAGCGTCGGCGGACGGAATGGAGGTTCCGTCCGGGTGTTTGTGACCACTGGGAGGAATACCAATGAAGAAAATGCTTCTGCTGGGCGCCGCGTTTGCTACGCTCGCCCTGAGCGCACCGGCGCAAGCCGAACTGAAGTTCAAGCCGGGTGAGGACCCCCGCTTCAACTGGGCGAATTTCGAAGAGCTCAAGAAAGTCGACCTCAAGGGCGAGACGCTGACGATCTTCGGACCGTGGCGCGGCGAGGACGAGGGCCTCATCCGCACCGTTCTCGACTATTTCTCGGAAGCCACCGGCGCCGAGATCAAGTACTCCTCGTCGGAGAACTACGAACAGCAGATCGTCATCGACACGCAGGCCGGGAGCCCGCCCAACATCGCCGTGCTGCCGCAGCCGGGCCTGATCCAGGATCTGGCATCGAAGGGCCTGTTGACGCCGCTCGGCGACGACACCGCCAAATGGGTCAAGGACAATTACGGCGCCGGCCAATCGTGGGTCGACCTCGGCACTTTCAAGGACAAGGACGGCAAGCCCGGTTTCTTTGCCTTTCCCTACAAGGCCGACGTGAAATCGCTGGTCTGGTACTCGCCGGACAATTTTGAGGAAGCCGGCTACAAGGTTCCGAAGACGCAGGAAGAACTCGCCGATCTTGAAAAGAAGATCATCGCCGACGGCGGCACGCCATGGTGCATAGGGCTCGGTTCGGGCGGCGCTACCGGCTGGCCGGCGACCGACTGGGTCGAAGACATCATGCTGCGCACGCAGACACCCGACGTCTATGACAAGTGGGTGAAGAACGAAATTCCGTTCAACGATCCGGCCGTGGTCAACGCCATCGACATTTTCGGCAAGATCGCCACCGACGACAAGATGGTCGATGGTGGCGCCAAGGCGGTTGCCGCGACCGATTTCCGCGACAGCCCGAAGGGTCTCTTCTCGGTGCCGCCGAAATGCTACCTGCATCACCAGGCGTCGTTCATCCCGACCTTCTTCCCGGAAGGCACGAAAGTTGGTCAGGACGCGGACTTCTTCTACTTCCCGCCCTACGCCTCCAAGCCTGACCTCGGCACGCCTGTGCTTGGCGCCGGGACGCTGGCCATGATCACGAAAGATAGCAAGAGTGCCCGCGCGTTCATCGAATTCCTGAAGATGCCGCTCGCCCATGAGATCTGGATGGCCCAGGGCGGTTTCGTGACGCCGTTCAAGTCGGTCAACAAGGATGCCTATGCCAGCGACGCGCTGAGGAAGCAGGGCGAAATCCTCGCCAATGCCTCGACCTTCCGCTTCGACGGCTCGGACCTGATGCCGGGCAAGATCGGTGCCGGCGCGTTCTGGACCGGCATGATCGACCTGGTCGGTGGCAAGTCCGCCCAGGATGTCGCCACGGACATCCAGAAGAGCTGGGACGCGATCAAGTAAGCAGCCGACTATCCGGCTGGACATTCGTTTCGACTACCCGATCCGGGCCATCGAGGCCCGGATCCGACCGGCGGCCCGTGCCGCGGCGATTGTCATGAGCACATAGATTTTCCGGCATGAAGCGCGATCGGCAAAGGGGGGACCCGCTCTGCCTGCCGATTGCGCTCTGAACAACTGAATCGGCGCATCTCATCGCTTGGGTCGTTCGACTTTGGCCGATGCTGCGCAGGGGAGGAACCCATGGCGGCTCAGATTTTCTCGGCCATATTCGTCATCATCGTCGGCGTCGGCGGCTGCGTCGCCTATTTCTGGGGCGCCAACAAGCTGGTGGACATCATATTCCCGTCACGCGGCGTTGCCGGTGCGGCGGCCATCGACAATCTGCGCCGGCAAGGACTGGTCCGGCCATGGCTGTTTGTCGGCCCAGCCATGATCATCCTGACCATCTATCTGATCTACCCGGTGGTCGAGACGCTGCGATTGTCGTTCCTCGATCGCGGCGGCATTCATTTCGTCGGCCTGGCCAATTATCAATGGGCGTTCGGCGACCGCGAGTTCCGCAACTCGATCCTCAACAACATCATCTGGCTGGCGGTCGTGCCCGCCGCCTGCACCTTCCTCGGGCTGATCATCGCCGTGCTCACCGACAAGATCTGGTGGGGCACGATCGCCAAGAGCCTGATCTTCCTGCCGCTGGCCATCTCCTTCGTCGGCGCCAGCGTCATCTGGAAATTCATCTACGAATATCGCGGCGACGGCCAGACACAGATCGGCCTGCTCAACGCCATCATCCAGTATTTCGGCGGCCAGCCGCAGGTGTGGATATCGCTGCCCTTCTGGAACAATTTCTTCCTGATGATCATCCTGATCTGGATCCAGACCGGCTTTGCCATGGTCATCCTGTCGTCGGCCTTGCGCGGCATCCCGGAAGAGACGCTGGAGGCTGCGGTCATCGATGGCGCCAACCCGTTCCAGATCTTCTGGAAGATCATGGTGCCGCAGATCTGGGGCACCATCGCCGTGGTCTGGACCACCATCACCATCCTGGTGCTGAAGGTCTTCGACATCGTGCTGACCATGACCAACGGTCAATGGAACAGCCAGGTTCTGGCCAATCTGATGTTCGACTGGATGTTCCGCGGCGGCGGCGATTTCGGCCGCGGCGCCACCATCGCCATCATCATCATGATCGCGGTCATCCCGATCATGGTCTGGAACATCCGCCAGGCGAACAAAGAGACGGGAGGGCATTGAAATGGCCGTCGCAACCGGAAAATCCTTTGCCAGCCGCTTCGGCGTCCACATCGCGGTTCTGATCTTCGTCGCGATCTGGACCGTGCCGACGCTCGGCATCCTGGTCTCCTCGCTGCGCGACAAGGACCAGATCATCGCCTCGGGCTGGTGGAATTCGTTCTCCAGTTCCTCCCAGACGGAAGCCGGCCGGCTGCCAGCCGCCTCGACGCAGGTCGAGAAGGACGGCAAGTTCGTCCTCCAGGGCAATATCTTCGGCGAAGGTGCCGCCCGCAACATCAGCGCCTTCGGCGTCAAGTCGGCCGCACCGACGCAATATCCGGCCGGCACGACAGCCGATCTCGGCGACGGCGTGACCTTGCTGCTCAACGCCGACGGCACTTTCGTTATGTCCTCGCCGAAAGCTTTTGAGGGCGACCGCGGCCAGCGCGTCTATTACGCCTCGTCGGCGCCGCCAAAATTCACCACCGACAACTACAAGACCGTGCTGTTTTCGGAAGGCATCGGCCGCTCGTTCATGAACTCGCTGACGGTGACCATTCCGGCCACCGTCATCCCGATCCTGATTGCGGCATTCGCTGCCTATGCGCTGGCCTGGATGCGCTTTCCCGGCCGGGCCCTGCTGATTGCGGTGATCATCGGCCTGCTGGTCGTGCCGCTGCAGATGTCGCTGATCCCGCTGTTGAAGCTCTACAACGGCGTCGGCTCTTTCTTCGGCATGCCGTCAAAGACCTATCTAGGCATCTGGCTGGCGCACACTGGCTTCGGCCTACCCTTCGCCATCTACCTGCTCAGAAGCTACATTGCCGGCCTGCCGCGCGAAATCATGGAATCGGCGCGCATCGACGGCGCCAGCGATTTCGAGATCTTCGTCAAGATCGTCTTGCCGCTGTCGTTCCCGGTGCTGGCCTCCTTCGCCATCTTCCAGTTCCTCTGGGTATGGAACGATCTGTTGGTCGCGATGGTTTTCCTGGGTACCGAGGCGGACCAGATCGTGCTGACCGCCAAGCTCAATGCGTTGCTCGGCTCACGCGGTGGTGATTGGGAAATCCTGACGACATCGGCTTTCGTGACCATCATCGTGCCGCTGATCGTGTTCTTCTCGCTGCAGCGCTATTTCGTCCGCGGTCTGCTTGCAGGCTCGGTGAAAGGAGGCTGAGACCATGCAATCCGCTTTGAAGGCGACCTCGAAGCCCGATCTCGCCGTCGATCGCGACTGGTGGCGTGGCGCGGTGATCTACCAGATCTATCCGCGCAGCTATCAGGACTCGAACGGCGACGGCATCGGCGACCTCAAGGGCATTATAGGCAGGCTGCCCTACATTGCCTCGCTGGGCGTCGATGCCATCTGGATCTCGCCCTTCTTCAAGTCGCCGATGAAGGATTTCGGCTACGACGTGTCAGACTATTGCGACGTCGATCCGATGTTCGGCACGCTGGCCGACTTCGATGCCCTGACCGCCGAGGCGCACAGGCTCGGCCTCAAGGTGATGATCGACGAGGTGCTGTCGCATACCGCCGACAATCATCCGTGGTTCAAGGAAAGCCGCTCAAGCCGGACCAATGCGAAGGCCGACTGGTATGTCTGGGCCGACGCCAGGCCCGACGGCACACCGCCCAACAACTGGCTGTCGATCTTCGGCGGCTCGGCCTGGCAGTGGGACACCAGCCGCCAGCAATATTATCTGCACAATTTCCTGGCTGAGCAGCCCGATCTCAACTTCCACAGCCGTGCCGTCCAGGACGCGCTGCTCGAGGTCACCCGCTTCTGGCTGGAGCGCGGCGTCGACGGCTTCCGCCTCGACACCATCAACTTCTACTTCCACAGCCAGGGGCTGGAAAACAATCCGCCGCTGCCGCCGGAAGAGCGCAACGACCAGACCGCTCCTGCGGTCAACCCCTACAACTACCAGGACCATCTCTACGACAAGAGCCGGCCGGAAAATCTCGCGTTCCTCGAACGCTTCCGCGCGCTTCTCGACGAATATCCGGCAACCGCCGCGGTCGGCGAGGTCGGCGATTCGCAGCGCGGCCTGGAAGTTGTGGCGGCCTACACCGCGGGCGGGAAGCGCGTGCACATGTGCTATTCGTTCGATTTCCTGGCGCCCGAAAAGATCAGCGCGGCTAAGGTGCGCTCGGTGCTGGAATCCTTCGGCAAGGTCGCCAGTGATGGCTGGTCGTGCTGGGCTTTCTCCAATCATGACGTGATGCGCCCGGCGTCGCGCTGGGCCGCCGGCGAGGCCGACGAGACCGCCTATCTCAAGGTCATCTCGGCGCTGCTGATGTCGCTGCGCGGCTCGGTCTGCCTCTATCAGGGCGAAGAGCTCGGGCTCGGCGAAGCCGAGCTGCAATTCGAGGATCTGCAGGACCCTTACGGCATCCGCTTCTGGCCGGAGTTCAAGGGCCGCGATGGCTGCCGCACACCGATGGTGTGGGATGCCACGGCCAAGAATGCCGGCTTCTCCTCGGCAAAGCCCTGGTTGCCGGTGCCGGGAAAACACCTTTCGCAAGCGGTCAACGTGCAGCAGGGCGACGACAGCTCGCTTCTCGAGCACTACCGGCGCTTTCTGGCCTTCCGCCGTCTGCATCCGGCGCTGGCCAAGGGCGATATCGAGTTCATCGAAAGCGAGGGCGACACGGTTGCCTTCACGCGGCGCGAAGGCAACGAGCAGATCGTCTGCGTCTTCAATCTCGGCGCCGGGCTGGCCAACATCGATCTCGGCGGCCGCGCGCTGCAGCCATTACCGGGGCACGGGTTTTCAGGACAGACTGGCGCCGGCTCTATCCGTCTTGGCGGCTACGGCGCCTGGTTCGGGCGTATCGACTGAATTTGCTAGAAGAATTCACTGGGAGGAAATCATGGCCGATGTCACGCTAAGACAAGTGAAAAAATCATATGGCAATCTGCACATTCTGCACGGCATCGATCTCGACATAAAGTCGGGCGAGTTCATCGTCTTCGTCGGCCCTTCGGGTTGCGGCAAGTCGACCTTGCTGCGGTCCATCGCCGGATTGGAGGAGATCACCTCCGGCGAGCTCAAGATCGCCGGCGAGGTGGTCAACGACGTGCCGCCGTCGAAGCGGGGCATCGCCATGGTGTTCCAGTCCTACGCGCTCTACCCGCATATGACCGTCTACGACAACATGGCGTTCTCGATGAAGATCGGCAAAGAGAACAAGGCCGAGATCGACCGGCGCGTGCGCCAGGCGGCGGAAATCCTGCAGCTGACCAAATATCTCGACCGCTTGCCCAAGGCGATGTCGGGCGGCCAGCGCCAGCGCGTCGCCATCGGCCGCGCCATCGTGCGCAATCCAAAAGTGTTCCTGTTCGACGAGCCGCTGTCCAACCTTGATGCGGCACTGCGCGTCGCCACCCGCATCGAGATCGCCAAGCTCAAGGAATCGATGCCCAACACGACGATGATCTACGTCACCCACGACCAGGTCGAGGCGATGACGCTGGCCGACCGCATCGTGGTGCTCAAGGAAGGTCATATCGAGCAGGTCGGCACGCCAATGGACCTCTACAAGAAACCGGGCAATCTGTTCGTTGCCCAGTTCATCGGCTCGCCGGCCATGAACATCTTGCCGGCGACGATCGAAACAACCGGCAATTCGACTGTCGTCAGCCATGTCGGCGGCCGCAAGGCGACGGTGCCAATCACCACGCCGGCTTCAGCGAAAGGCACCGCGGTAAGCTTCGGCGTGCGACCGGAGGATCTGGTGGTCTCCACCGGCGCCGATTATCTTTTCGAGGGCAAGGTGGACTATGTCGAACAACTCGGCGAGGTTCAGCTCATCTATGTCGACATCGGCCGCGCCGACCTGCCGCTGGTGACCAAGCTGCCCGGCAATGTCGAGGTCAAGCGCGGGGCGACGCTGCGGCTGAGCGCGGATGGCGGTGACCTGCATATCTTCGACGCCGACGGACATTCCTTCGCTCTCCATAAGGCGGAAGCCAAGGCAGCCTGAGGCCGGCACATCGGATCGGATCGACACAAAAAAGAGCGGCGGGCCAGGCCCGCCGCTCTTTTTTGGACATCGACTTCGGCTTTTAGCGGCCGAAGAGGTTCCGGTCGCTGCCCTGAGGGGCCGACTTCTGGACGTCACCCGACGAGTTCAGCAGCTTGTAGACCGGCGAGCCGGTGTTGCGGACCGAAGACGTCTTTGTGTTGTCGACGTTGACGGTCGCTAGCTTGTTGATGTCAGTACCACCAACGTTGTCATTGGCGGCGTAAGCGGTGCCCGCGGCAATCAAAAGAGCGGCGGTAGCGAGAACAAACTTTTTCATTTCTAGTACTCCTGAATTTTTCATGTTGCGGCGAACGGCGGACTATCCCGCCGCTCTGCTGGGATGAGCTTAACGGTTGCCGAAGAGGTCGCCGCCGCTGCTCTGGGAAGCAGACTTCTGGACGTCTTCCGACGAGTTGAGCAGCTTGTAGACCGGCGAGCTGGCGTTGTGCACGGACGAGGTGTGCGTGCTGTCGACGTTGGCCGTCGCCTGCTTGTTGATGTCGTAGCCGCCGACGTTGTCGTTGCCGGCGTAGGCGGTGCCGGCTGCAATCAAAAGAGCGGCGGCAGTGAGAACAATCTTTTTCATTTCTGGTACTCCTGAATTTCCGGCCGAGCGGCGGACAAATCCCGCCGCTCGGCTGGGGGTGAGCTTAGCGGTTGCCGAAGTGGCCACGGTCGCTACCTTGAGCGACAGGCTTCTGAGCAGCCGGCTCCGACTTCACGATGGAAGCCGTGTGCGTGCTGTCGACGGCAATAGCTGCCTGATTGGCACCGTCAGAACCAAAGTGGTCGCTACCATTGGCGAAGGCGCTGCCGGTGATGGCCAGAACGGCGACGGCAGTGAGAACAATCTTTTTCATTTTTAGTACTCCAGTATCTTAGTTCATCAGTCCGTCTAGCGGCGTGTCTTGGAAGGAAATTCGCGTCGTTCGGACAGCCCCGATGTGGGTGAGGCCAGCACCTGTTTCCAATCACGAAGTTGTTCCGCGTGGACCATGGCTCTGCACCTTGAAATTGTACCAGAGCCTCCTACACTTTCTATTTTAGTGAATAGTTTCAATTCGTTATGCTGTGCCACCCGTGAGCCAGCTGACGAATTGGCAAACCAGCGTTCACACCGTCCTGCACGCTCTGTCAACAGAAACGAACCGTTCGGTTCGATTTTAGAAACTGCTAATAGTCACTTTTCGAAACTGTTAACTGTTCTTAGCCCCGCCGCAGGTCGAATCCGACGCACGAAGCGGGCGGGTCGCGGCCGGTGAAAAGGCTGGGTTCGCGTCACAAATCCTGGCCGGTGCATTTCGCCTATGGTGTCGCGCCGCATGGATGCGATGTCGCTTTCATGCCGATGGCGCGGCCGTTGTCGTGATTAGATGATGGCATCTCAGGTGCCGCTTCGTGACGATGAAGCGGAGAATTGGGAAGCCGGTCAAAACCCGGCGCTGCCCCCGCAACGGTGGTGGAGTTCAAGTCGCAACGGGAGACCACTGGGCCACAAGCCTGGGAAGGTGTCGCGACCGTCCGCAAGGACACTCCAGAGCCCGGAAACCAGCCCGAGATATCTAGACTCGACTGATCGCGGTGGGCGGTCAAGAGGTGGATGGTGCATGCCGGCCCTGTCGCCGGATTGCGACCGGTCTTTCCTCCATCACCACCAAGTTCAGTCCTTGAAGATGAGGACAGGACATGGATGCGCGCAACGACATGCTGAGGCTCTTGCACAGCCGCAGGGACGGCTACTCGCTCGAGCAGCCCTTCTACACCGATCCCGACTATTTCAAGCTCGACATGGAGCTGATCTGGTACCGCGACTGGCTGTTCATCGGTCATGATTGCGAATTGCCGAAGCCGGGCAGCTACATCACCGCCCAGGTCGGCGACTATCCGGTGGTGCTGGTCCGCGACCAGCAAGGCAAGATCAACGCGTTTCACAACTCCTGCCGCCATCGCGGCAGCCGCGTCTGCAACGCAGAGAAAGGCACGGCGGCCAAGCTCGTCTGCCCCTATCACCAGTGGACCTACGAACTGGACGGCAGGCTGCTGTTCGCACGGCAGATGGCCGATGGTTTCGACAAGAGCCAGTTCAGCCTGAAGCCGGTGGCGTGCGAAAGTGTCGGCGGCTACATCTTCATCTGCCTGGCCAGGGAGCCGGCGGACTTCGCGCCTATGCGCGCCATGGTCGAGCCCTATCTGTTGCCGCACCGTCTGCGCGAGGCAAAGGTCGCCTTCGAATCGACCATCGTCGAGAAGGGCAACTGGAAGCTGGTCTGGGAGAACAACCGCGAGTGCTATCACTGCGCCGGCAACCATCCGGAACTGTGCAAGACTTTCCCGGAAGCGCCGACCGTGACCGGTGTGCAGGGTGCCGACAGCGACCCGGAAATGCTGGCGCACTGGGCGAAATGCGAGGCGGCGGGCCTGCCGAGCAAGTTCCGCATCGATACCGCCGGACAGTTTCGCGCCACCCGCGCGCCGCTGCTGCGCGATGCCGTCAGCTATACGATGAACGGCAAGCGCGCGGTGAAGAAGAACCTTTCCGACAGCGTTTCGGCCGACCGCATCGGCACCTTGATGCACTACCACTACCCGACGACCTGGAACCACATCCTCATCGACCACGCCGTTACCTTCCGCGTGCTGCCGATCAGCGCCACGGAGACGGCGGTGACGACGAAATGGCTGGTCCACAAGGATGCGGTCGAAGGCGTCGACTATGACCTTGCCGAACTCACCCATGTCTGGACCGAGACCAACGATCAGGACCGGCGCATCGTCGAGGAGAACGCCTTCGGCATCCTGTCGCCGGCCTATGAGCCCGGCCCCTATTCGGAGTTGCATGAAGGCGGCGTGATCCAGTTCGTCGACTGGTATGCCCGCTTCATCGAGCCGCGCCTTGCCGAGGGCGGCCGGCCCGCGCTGCGCAGCGTCGCCTAGCACATGGCGCCCAAAAGTGTTGAGCGGTTTTGGAGTAACGCCATGTGCAGCATGAAAAGGTCGGAAGGATGAATGCGATGACGGACCTTGGCCTCTACCGCCATCTCGACGAGATGGCGCCCTGGAACGACAGGCTGCAGGTGTTGGAAGTGATCGGCGTCAGCGACGAGGCGCCGGAGGTGAAGACCTTCACCTTCCGCTCCGACAATCAGACCTGGTTTCGCTATAAGCCGGGGCAATTCGTGACGCTGGAACTGCCGACCACTGAGGGCCCGCTGATGCGGACCTACACGCTGTCGTCCTCACCGTCGCGGCCGTTCTCGATTGCGGTGACGGTGAAAGCCCAGGCCGGCAGCGTCGGCACGCGCTGGATGTTCGACAATTTGAAGCCCGGCGTTCACGTGAAGGCCTATGGACCGGCAGGCGACTTTTCGCTGCACAGCCACCCCGCGGCCAAATATCTGTTCATTTCGGCCGGCTCCGGTGTGACGCCGATGATGTCGATGCTGCGCTGGCTGAACGACTGCGCGCCGTGGACCGATGTCGGCTTCGTCAACTGCGCGCGGCGCCCGGAAGAGATCATCTTCCGCAAGGAACTCGAACTGCTGGGAAGCCGCATGCCGGGCCTGTCGCTCGGCTTCATGATCGAGGAGCGGTCGAGCCGCGAAGGCTGGTTCGGGCATATGGGGCGGATCGACGCGATCCGGCTGCCGCTGCTGGCGCCGGACTTCCGCGAGCGCGAAATCTTCTGCTGCGGCCCGGACCCGTTCATGCGCGCGGTGCGGCAGATGCTGGAGGCCTCCGGCTTCGACATGGCCTATTACCACCAGGAGAGTTTTGCGGCTCCCGCTGTGGAAGAAGTCCCGGCTCCGTTCACATCGCCGGCTGGGATCGAAGTGCCTGCCGACACTGTTACGCCGGTTCGCTTCTCGCTTTCGGATGTCGACGCCGAATGCGTTGCCGGCCAGACCGTGCTGCAGACGGCGCGCGCTTCGGGTGTGAGAATCCCTGCAGCGTGCGAGTTCGGCCTGTGCGGAACCTGCAAGGTGAAGAAGGTTTCAGGCGAGGTCGAGATGAGCCACAATGGCGGCATTCTCGATCACGAGATCGATGACGGCTTTATCCTTGCCTGTTGCTCGCGGCCGCTGTCGGCGCTCGAGATCGAGGCCTGACAGGACCGCGGATTGGCCGCTTGCCTTTGCGTATCAGCCTGGCCCTGGCCGGCGCTCTGTCTTGCCAAAGAACGGCCAAGTGGCTAGACGCTTTTCCAGGGCAAGGCGAACCGCAGCGACCGGTGATCGCTTTCGGGGGCAGCCTGGTGTGGGGACGTTTTGATGGAGCAATTGGTCTACGCGGTCGCGAGCAAGGACATCGTTTTCGAGTCCTTTGACGGCGAAGCCGTAGTCCTCGATCTTTCGAACGGGAAATATTTCGGCTTCTCCGATTCAGGCAGCGGGGTCTGGCAGGCGCTGTCGTCCGGTGTTGGCGCCCACGCACTGGTCGGACAAGCGGCTGGCGGGGCCACAATAAAGTCAGCCGAGCTCGACCGCTTCATTTCCCAACTGCTCGAATTCGGCTTGCTCGTGCGTGCGGCCGATGCAGCCGCGCAACCCATCTCTGGCGCCCTGCTGGCCCAACTCGCCGGCAGCAGCGAGCCGCTCAAGGTCGACATCCATGACGACCTTGCCGATCTCATTCTTGTCGACCCGATCCACGAGGTCGAGGAACCTCTCGGTTGGCCGGCGGTCAAGCCGGCGCCCTGAAACCACCCAAGTGGCCCGGTCGGGCAACGCTGGAACAGTCAGCCATGCCAGGCGTCACCCTTCAAACCCTGACCGACTATGCCCGTCACGTGCTGGCGGCGGCGGAAAGCGCGGCTGAGCGCTATCCGGTCACCACCACGGTCCGCTTGCCGCGGCTGGATCTGACGGCGCATCTCAGCCCCGGCGCCTTGGCCGAAGCTGTCGGCCATGGCCTCGTCCCTGCTCCCGACGACCAGCCGAGCGTGGGCGACTGCCGCATTTTCGTCGCCGATCCTGATGTTGAGGGCATCCCCGCCCCGGCGACATGGGGCCAAGCCGACTACACGCATCACGCCTTCGCCACACAGCTGGCCGAAGCCGGATTGCGCGGCAGCTATTTCCATGACCTGGATTTCTGGCAGTTCTACGATCCCGAACGTCGCGTCGGTGCACAGCTGATGAGGTCCGCCGACGCGTTTCCGCCCTGGGAGCAAGGGGCGCCGCTGCGCGCCTTCCTGCATTGGGAGTATGCCGCGCGCGGCATGCGGCTTACCCATGCTGGTACGCTGGGCATTGGCGGCAAGGGCATGCTGCTCGCCGGCGCGGGTGGGGCGGGAAAATCGGGAACGGTTGTCGCCGGACTGCTCAACGGGCTCGACAGCGTCGGCGACGACTATGTGCTGATCGAAACCGACAATGGGGTGACTGCCCACCCCTTGTTTGCCACGCTCAAGCAGGACCCGGAAGGTTTCCGGCGGCTGCAGCTCGAACGAAGGTTGAAGTCGCACGGTCCGCTGAACTGGCAAGGCAAGTATCCGTTTCACATCGATGACATCGCGGTCCGGCCAGTACCTGCAAGTCTGGACATCGTCGCGCTGGTGGTGCCACATATCAGCGGTGGTGAGACAAGCTTGATCATGCCGGTGTCGCGCAAGGACGCCATGATTGCGCTGGCGCCATCCGGAATCGCACAGATGCCGGGCGAACGGGAAAGCGGCTTTCGCTTTTTTGGCGAACTGACACGCCAGCTGCCGTGCTATCGCCTGTCGCTGGGGACACGGCCCGAGGAAATCGCCGGCACGATTTCGACGTTTCTCGCACGAGGCATTTTATGAAACTCAGCGTAATCGTGCCTGCCTACAACCGCGAGCGCTACGTCGTTTCGGCATTGCGGTCGCTGCTCAGGCAACGCGACGCCGCCGACCTCGATATTATCGTCATCGATGACGGCTCAACCGATGGCACGGCCGAGGCGGTGCGCGCCATGATGGGTGAGACTTCGTGCATCCGCCTTTTCCAGCAAGCCAATGGTGGTGTCACCAAAGCACGCAATGCCGGCCTCAGGCAGCTTCTGCCGGAAACAGAGCTTGTGTCATTTCTCGATTCGGACGACATCTCGCCCGCCGGGCGTTTCAGGGCCGACCTTGCCTGCTTCGAAACCGATCCAGGTCTCGAACTGAGCTATTCGCGCATGACACTGGTTGATCTCATAGACGACGAGACACTGGAACCGGCAACCGAAAGCCACTGCGTGACCGTTCGCGGGATTCATCTGTCGGCGGGGATTTTTTCTCGCCAGTTTGTGGAACGCATCGGCAGTTTCGACGAGGACTTCAACCAGGCTGAAGACACCGACTACCTGCTGCGTGCCTTTGAAAGCAGTCCGAGATACACTATGCCCGATACCGTGGCTCTCTATTACAGGCGTCATCCCGGCAATATGACAAGGGAGGCCGATGTCCCCCTTCGCGAGTTCATGCGCGCCATCCTCAAATCGATGAAGCGTCGCAAGGCCGATCCCTCCTTGCGTCCGATCGAAGGGATTTTCGATTTCAAAGAGCTCGCGCAGTGGCGCTTCATGTGATGAGCGGTTATGGCGTCGTCATCCCGGCCTTCAACGCGGCAGCCACCATTGCCGAGACGCTGAGATCGATCACGGCCCAGACAGTGCAGGCCGAAACCATCGTCGTTGTCGACGACGGCTCCACCGACGACACCGTGGCGGTGATCGAGGCGCTGAAGCTGCCGGTGCGGCTTTTGCGCCAGGAAAACGCCGGCCCCGGCAGCGCCACGACAAGAGGCATCGCAGCGCTGTCGACCCCCTTCGTGGCGACGCTTGATGCGGATGATCTGTGGTTGCCGACCAAGATTGAAAGACAGCTTGCGCATCTGAACCGGCTCCCAGGGACATCGGGCGTTTTCACGCACTGGCGTACCTTTCGTGACGATAGGCCCGAAGTGCCGGAAGTCCCCTCTGTGGCGGGCTGGTCGCGGACCACAATGTTGATCCGCCGGGAGGTCGCCGATGCCGTCGGGCCGATTGTCGACCCGCAAGGGGGGCGTGGCGAGATGATCGATTGGATCGCTCGGGCGCGCGAGGCAGGTTTCGTTCTCGACATGCTGGATGAGGTGCTGGCGCTCAGGCGTATCCGACCAGGCAGCCTGTCTTATGGCCGCGATTCCACTCGCGACCGCGGCTATCTCGAAGTCGCGCGGCTCGCCATGCAGCGCCGGGCGCGTAACAAGGCGGTTCCCGATTGATGGCCAGGTCAGTCCGCCATATCGGCCGCCGGTTTCCGGACTATGGCTGGTCCTGGCCGACCGGCAAGCTCGACCAGTTGCTCAAGGCAGCCCTGCTTCCCGACGAGGAAGCGGCCTGCCAGCACGCGGCGCGCTGGCTCGACGAGAACGATATCGATCTGGTCTCCTTTCGCGAGCACCGGCTGCTGGCAGCGATTTCCGACAGGTTCGGCCGAAAACTCGCCGCCCATCCCGCCTATCCACGCCTTGTCGGCCTGCAAAAGATGCTGTGGACCAAATCGCGTATGGCAATGCGCGAGGCCGAACCGGCGCTGCAGGCAATGGTGGAGGCCGGCTGTGCCGTCATGCTGATCAAGGGCGCCAGCCGCATCGCCGTCAACGCCTCGGCGCAGCGCGGCCGGGTGGCGCATGACATCGACATATTGGTGCGCCTACAGGACATGACCGCTGCTTTCGACGTTCTGCGCGAGCGTGACTGGCAGATCGCCACCGGCGTCAGCCCGCACTATCTCAGGACCCGGCTGGCGTCCGTGCGCTCGATGAACTTCTTCAAGGGCAGTTTCGGCGACATCGACCTACACCAGCTCGCTTATGACGGGTCGCAGCAAAGCGCGGAAGACGATCTGGCGATCTGGCAGCGGGCGGTCGCGGCCGAATTCAGCGGCGTCAGCGTCTTTGTTCCGTCGCCGGCCGATCGTATGGCGCTGGCCATCGGTCATGGCGGCCTCGATGCCCACACCCACAGCGACTGGCTGGTTGACTGCGCCGTGGCCATCCATGGTGGCGCGGTCGACTGGGGGGTGTTTAACGACATCCTTGCCAAGCGTGGTCTTGGCGTTGCCGCGGCGGTGGCACTCTCCTATCTGGCGCTCGAGATCGGCATTACGGTGCCTGAGACAGTTCTTGCAGGAACAGTTGATATGGCCGATCGCGCCGGCCTGTCGCGATGGTCCTCGGTGCTGCAAGCCAAACCGCGCACGGATTTCGGCGGCCTCGTCTGGCTGTCGCGCGGGTTCGCCAAGCAGTTGCGACTGAAACGCAAGCAAGGCCGGCTGCAGCAATCGGCGCCGGACGTCGTCTGGCGCGGCAAGACGGCCAAGCGCAAGGTCGAGCCGACGCCGACCCCCTTCGTGCTGTCGCAGACCATCCCTTGTCCTGTTGCAACCGGAGAGATGGTCCTGGATGTGACCGTCAGGATCGCCGTTCCCCCGGTGCGGCGGCGCATCGAAATGGAAATCAATGCCGCCGGCCGGCATGTCGCGCGCTTGCGCTCGATGGTCATCAGCCGCGCTGGCGGACAAAGAGTGCTGCACTTTCGCGGCAAGGTGACACTGGACGAGACGCGGCAGGCGCTGGTGCTCGAGGCACGACCGTCCCGCCAGTTCCGCACATGGGACGATCAAGCTGCCGTCGCCAGCTATGGCGCACTGCCCTTCCAGTTGCTCTCGGCAAAGTTCTCACCACTCGGCTGAAACCATCCCGCGAGCGCCCTCAGACCCCGTAGCGTTCGGTGCGAATGAGCCCTGCCGGAACACCGGCGTCGATCAACGCCTGGGCAGCGGCGGAGACGAAGGCATTCGAGCCGCAGACGAAAGCGAGCTTTGGCGGCTCGGGCAGCCGTACTATCGATTGCATCATCATGGCGGCATCGACACGCCGCGAATAATCCGCCGGCCTGCGGGCGGCCTCGCGCGTCAGCGTCAGCACCAGGTCGAACCCATCGCGCCGATCATCTAGGCCGATCAGCTCGTCGCGAAAAATCACCTCGTCCCAGACCCGCACCGAAAACACCAGCGCGACCGGCGCCGCCGACTTCAACGCACCGCGATGGCGCACCATTGCCATCAGCGGCACCACGCCCGAACCGCCGCCGACCAGCAGGATGGGGCCGCCCTCGCTGTCGGACCAGACGAAGTGACCGCCGAGCGGTCCGCGCAACTCGATCTCGTCGCCGACCGCCGCCACCTCGTGAAAGAACGGCGAGACCTCGCCGTCGTCGAGCTTTTCGATCGCCAGCTCGATTGTCGCGCCGGCTTCCGGTGCGGAGGCGATGGAGTAGGAGCGGCGCGCCTGATAGCCGTCGGGCGCCGTCAGCCTGACATCGACATGCTGCCCGGCCCGATAGGCGAAGGGCCGAGACAATAGGAAGAAGAAACTGGTGACGCGCGGCGTGCGCTTTTCGATGCGGGTGATTTTCGCCGTCTGCCAGGGCGATTGCACCGCCGATGCGTCGCTCATGGATCGTTCGTGTAGCGCTGCTCGCGCCACGGGTCACCATAGATGTGGTAGCCGCGCAATTCCCAGAAGCCCGGCTCGTCACGCTCGGTGAACTGCAGCCCGTTCAGCCATTTGGCCGATTTCCAGAAATAGAGATGCGGCACCAGCAGCCGCGCCGGGCCGCCATGGTCGGCGGTGATCGGCTTGCCTTCATAGAGCAGGGCCACCATCGCCTTGCCGACCGTGAGATCGGCAGTCGGCACATTGGTGGTGTAGCCGTCGAAGCCATGCGCCAGCGTGAAGCCGGTCGGCGGCTCGATGCCGGCGTCGGCAAGAATGTCGTCGACCAGCACGCCTTGCCACGGCGTGTCGAACTTGGTCCATGCGGTCACGCAATGGATGTCGCGCGTCATCTTGGTCAAAGGCAGCGTGTTGAACTCGGCCCAGTTCCATTTCTTGATCGGGCGCGGCCCATGCTTCAGCGTGAACGACCAGTCCTCGGTGCGCACGCGTGGCGTCGGCCCGGCCGACAGGACCGGAAAGCCTTGTTCGAGATACTGGCCCGGCGGAATGCGCGCGTCCGCATCCGTCGGGGGCTTTCGCCCGGAAGAGAAGCCGCGAGTGACCATCGGGACAATCCGTTTGCGCTACGGCCGAAATCGACCGCAGCCAGTCTTCTCGAAGATTTCCCGGCGGGCAACAGGAATCTTGGGCTATCCGACAGGCTCGCCGCCGATGCGGCAAGCCTGTCGGACTTCATGCCTCAGCCGGCAGCGAAGGGCACGGCCACGAATATCTGTGCGTCGCCGCGATCGACGAGCAGCAGCACGGATTTCCTCCCCGACTTGCCGGCCTGCGCGATCGCCTGATTTGCCTGTCTCGCGTTCTTAACCGGGGTCTGGTCGACGCCGACAATGACGTCCCCTGGCTGGAGGCCGGCAGCAGAGGCCGCCTTGTCCGGGTTGACGCGCTCGACCAGAGCGCCGCGCTGGTTGTCCTGCAGGTTCAGTTGCTCGCGAACATCCGGCGTGAGGTCGGTGAGGCCAAGGCCGAGTGACGGCACGCGCAAAGCCTGTTCAGAGGACTTGCCGCCATTGCCTTCGGCCGAGGCGGTCTTCACATCATCGCCATTGCGCCCGACATCGGCGGAAATCTGCATGGCCTTGCCGTTGCGCCAGACATCGAGCGTTTCCCTCGCGCCTGGCGCTACGTCGGCGACGGCACGCGACAGGTCTTTCGGTTCCTTTATCTCCTGACCGGCAAAGCCGGTGATGACGTCGCCGGTCTGGATGCCAGCCTTGGCCGCCGGCGATCCGTCAGTGACCTCGGAAACCAGCGCCCCGGCGGGATGGTCGAGGCCGATAGCACTGGCGACGTCCGGCGTCACCTCCTGGATTTGCACCCCGAGATAGCCGTATTCGATATTGCCGCCCTTCATCAGCTTGGCGACCACTTTTTGCGCCTGGTCGGACGGGATGGCGAAGCCGACCCCAACGCTACCGCCATTGGGCGAATAGATCGCCGTGTTGATGCCGACGACATTACCGCTGACATCCACCAACGGACCGCCGGAATTGCCGTGATTTATCGGCGCGTCGATCTGGATGAAATCGTCGAATGGGCCGCTGTGCAGGTCGCGGCCGCGCGCCGAGACGATACCTGATGTGACCGTGGTGCCGATGCCGAACGGATTACCGAAAGCCAGCACCTGGTCGCCCGGCATGAGCTTGTCGGAATCGCCCCATTTGACGGTCGGCAAGGCCTTGTCGGATTTCACCTTGAGCACGGCGAGATCGTTCTTGGTGTCGCGACCGACCAGCTTGGCGGGAAGTTCGGTGCCGTCGTCGAGCGTCACCTTGATCGAGGTGGCGCCATCGATGACGTGGTTGTTGGTAACGATGGTGCCGTCGGCGCCAACAATGAAACCGGAACCCAGCGCCTCGGCGCGCTGCGACTGTTGCTGCGGCGGGGCCTTGGGCCCGGGGATGCCCTGATCGCCGAAGAACTGGCGGAAATAGTCGTCGAAGGGCGAGCCGCCGTCGAAAGGATAGTCCTCGCTCATGCCCTGCGGCTGCGCCTTCACGACGGTGGTGACGGTGACTACCGCCGGCTTGTCGGTGGCCACGATCGGGGCGAAGGAGCCGTTCGGAGCCGCTATGCCGGCGACAGGCGTCTGGGTTGTCGGAACGGCATTGCTCGCGCCCATGTTGTTCGCACTCTGAGCGAAAGACACGACAAAGGGGGATATGATCAGCGCAGCGCCCAGCAAGGCCGCGACGCGATGTCTGCTAAGGATATCTGACATGGTCGTTTGTCCGGGCGAGAGTTGATCCGGCGCCGCAGCCTCCCGGGGGGAGCATGCCATCGGCGTGTCGACGGTCGGGTTTCCCTGTCTCGCCTGGCCTGGGCAGCCAACCGGATCGACAACCAGCATCTAGGGCGCGGATCGGACCGATTTAGGGTTTTCGAGTGACCTTACGAAGATTTAATATCCGGGAGGCCGCTAGAGACCACCCGTCCGGCGCAAATAGGCCGTGGCGATCTCGCGCATCCGCTTGCCATCAAAACTTGGTCCGTGGCCGCCATGGCCGATGCGGATCGGCAGGTCGAGCAGCCGCTGCATCGTGCGGCGATAGGCGCCACGGTCGGAATCCGGCAGGTCGTCGATCAGTATGGAATCGTAGATGGCGTCGCCGGCGAAGAACAACCCGTCGGCCTCGTCGAACAGCGCAATCGAATCCGGGGAATGACCGGGCAGATGCAGCACGCGGAACTGCCGGTCGCCGAGATCGACGATGTCGCCCTCGTCGAGGGTGCGGGTCAGCGGCGCCGGTGGAATCCTGTAGTCTGCCGCCTTCCACCCCGGCGCCGGCAGTTTGGAGACGGCGCCGTCGAGATTGTGGAACATGTAGGCGTAGGTCACCGCTTCATCCATGGTCTCGAACGTTGCGGCGCTGTGGCTAGGCCCCGCCCGCAACGGAAACTCGTGCAGCGAGCCGACATGGTCGAGATGGATATGGGTGGCGACCGCAAGCAGCGGCTTGCCGGCGGGCGTGTCGATCTCCGGCGCCAGAGGGCAGATGCCCATGCCGGTGTCGACCAGAAGGTCGGCATCGCGGCCTTTGAGATGCCAGATGTTGGCGCTTACGAAATCATGCACGAACGGCTCGGTCAGCATCGTTGTCTTGGCATCGATAATTGTCTTGCCGAACCAGTCACCAACAACACGTTTGCCGCCAAACCGGTCAGCCATCAGACGAAGGGCTTCCCGACCTTGTACTTCTCCGGCACCAGCCGCTTGAGATAGGCCATGCCGGCTTCCGACAGCTGGTTGACGTCGGGCTTCATGAAATCGTCCGGCATGTGGCGCGTCTTGCCGGCGACATTCTTCAGCGGCACCTTCTTCAGCACGGTTTTCGTGCCATCAAATTGCAGCGCCACCGAACCGCCGCCCTGTTCGGCGACCGCGACGGCAAAGGCGCCGGCATCGAAGGCTTCCTGCGCGTCTACCGCGTTGATGGCGCCGACATAGCCGCGCGGCATGTAGCCGAGCGCATCGACACGCGCCCGCTTGCCCGGCAGCCCCTCGGCCAGCGCGCGCTCGAGCGCCGCCGGCAGGTCGCTGCCCGACAGCTTGACGTTGCCATGCGCGTCGCGCTCGAGTTTTTCCGGCGGCACCAGGCTTTCGACCAGCGCCTTGCCGTCGGCGGTGCTGACGCCTTCGGAGACGGCGACGATGCAGCGCTTGTGGCGGTCGAGCGTGGCGCGCACATCGTCGATGAAGCCCGCGGCCGAGAACGGCCGCTCCGGCACATAGACGAGGTGCGGGCCACTGTCGGGGTCGAGCTGCCATGCGGCCGCGGCGGCGGTGAGGAAGCCGGCGTGTCGGCCCATGACGATGCCGACATAGATGCCCGGCAAGGCGCGGAAATCGAGATCGACTGACAGGAAGGCGCCGGCGACGAACTCGGCCGCGGAAATGAAGCCCGGCGTGTGGTCGTTTTCCTCAAGATCGTTGTCGATGGTTTTTGGCGCGTGAACGAAAGCAATGCTTCCGCCGGCGGCGTCGGTCAGGATCTGCTGCGTGCCCGAGGTGTCGTTGCCGCCAATATAGATGAAGGCGTCGGCGCCGGCCTTCTTCAGGCCGTTGAGAATGACCTCGCAATAGGCGGCATCCGGCTTGTCGCGTGTCGAACCCAGCGCAGCACTCGGCGTTGCAGCGATCAGCCGCAGCCGGTCCTCGGGGATGGAAGAGAGATCGGCGTAGTTGCCGTCACGAATGCCGCGCACGCCGTGGATGGAGCCGAGAACCTTGGCGCCGGGATGCCGCTTGCGGATCTCGAGCGCGGCGCCAACCATGGTCTGGTTGATGACGGCGGTGGGGCCGCCGCCCTGCGCGATGACAAAGGTTCCTGACATTCTTCTTCTCTCCGGGATGGTGGCTTCGCAGGCACATTCGCCTGTCTTGGCGCATCACGCAACGGGAGAAACCAGAGCATGGTCCCGAAAGATCATGCTCAAACAAGAGATCGCGCAGCGGCCATGCGGGCCGCCGCGACGTCAGACGACGACGACCGGGTTTTTCTTGGAAACGCGGCTGTAGAGGTCGATGATGTCCTGGTTGATCAGGCGCACGCAGCCCGACGACATCGCCTGGCCGATGCTCGCCCACTCCGGCGAACCGTGGATGCGGTAGCCGGTGTCCTTGCCGTCCTGGTAGATGTAGAGGGCTCTGGCGCCAAGCGGATTGGTGAGGCCGCCGGGCTGGCCGTTTTGCCACTTCACCAGTTCCGGCTTGCGGGCGATCATTTCGGGCGGCGGCGTCCAGACCGGCCATTCCTTGCCGTACTGGATGTTGGCGCGGCCGGACCAGCGGAAGCCATCCTTGCCGATCCCGACGCCATAGCGGATGGCGTCGCCGCCGGGCTGCACCAGATAGAGCATGCGCTCCTGCAGGTGGACGACGATGGTGCCGGGCGCTTCGCCGGTCTGATCGACGACGATCTGGCGGCGGAACTCCGGCTTGACCTTCTTGTAGGGCACTGCAGGTACGACGAAACCGCCATCGGTAAGCGAAGCATACATCACATCCGGGCCGGTGATGTTCTTGTCGACGCTGATGGCGGGACGGACGGGGTGGACCGAGCCGGTGGTGAGATCGTCGAGCTGTAGCTGCGGCAGCTCGAGTGTCTGGGTGCTGCAGCCGGCAACGCCGAGCAGCGCCATGGCGCCGGCGCCCGACAGCATGGTGCGGCGGGAAAGCTGGAATTCAGTATTTTCGATTGCGTCGCCCTGAATTGGCGGCGTCAGACTTTGCGGCAACTCACGCATGCAACCCAAACCCTACGCTATCGGCGGAAACACGGTCCGGCCGGATATAGGCATTTTCACCAATCATGGTTGAAAAAGCGTGAAGACGTGCTGGATGGTATTAACTGAGATCCGATGCTTCCGCGCTCTGGCTGACCAGACCGGCGTGTTCCTGATTTTCGAACTTGCCTCTTTACATCTTCGCGGGGCCAAGGATTTATCCTCTTCTTTAAGCTCAAGGAGACGACCATGTCCTTCGAAAACTGGGCTGCCTTTGCCGCCGCCTCGGCCATCCTTCTCATCATTCCGGGTCCGACCATCCTGCTGGTCGTGTCCTATGCGCTGGGTCAGGGCTGGCGTACCGCGCTGCCGATGGCGGTCGGCGTGGCGCTTGGCGACTTCACCGCCATGACGCTGTCGATGCTTGGCATCGGCGCGCTGCTGGCGGCGTCAGCCACTGTGTTCACCGTGCTGAAGGTGATCGGCGCCTGCTACCTGATCTATCTCGGCATAAAGCTGTTTCGCGCCGGCGGCGCGCTGCGGGCCGAGCCGCGCACCGATGCGGTATCGGCGGCCAGGATGGCAGCGCATGCCTGGCTGGTCACCGCGCTCAATCCGAAGAGCATCACCTTCTTCGTCGCCTTCCTGCCGCAGTTCCTCGACCGGCACGCCGATTTCTGGACGCAGATGCTGATTTTCGAAACCACCTTCCTGGCACTCGCCTTCGCCAATGCCTTCGGCTACGCGCTGATCGCGGCCAGAGCCCGCAACGTGGTGCGCAATCCCAAGGCGATCCGCATCTTCAACCGCACCGGCGGCACGCTGCTGGTCGGCGCCGGCATCGCCACGATGGCGATGCGCTCGGGGAATTGAGGTCGGGCGAAAACCAACCGGTTTGGTGAGCTCCAAACCGCGGTTGGCACGCCCGGCGCCGATGCTCTAGGATCGCATCCAGCTTTGGGATGGCGGCTATCGGCAAGGACGCAACATGGCAGTCAAGGATGCATTCGGCCTGACATATTCGGGCGCGACGGAGGCCGGGTTCTCGCCCTACAGCCAGGCGGTGCGCGAACTGCAGTGCTTTATCGGCGACCCGGTCGGCTCCGTCGACCGCGCCATTGCGCAAGATCCCGACTTCGTCATGGCGCATGTGTTCAAGGGCTATCTGTTCGGCCTCGCCACCGAGCGTGAGGCGACGGCGGTGGCTAAAGCTTGCCACCAGGCGGCGCTGCCGCTGGCCGCCACTGCGCGCGAGCAGGCGCATGTCGCAGCCCTTGGCCACCTCGCCGGCGGACGCTGGCACGACGCCGCCCGTATGCTGGAGGACATCGCAATCGAGTTTCCACTCGACATGGTGGCGCTGCAGACCGGCCACCAGATCGACTTCTTCACCGGCAATGCCCGCATGCTGCGCGACCGCATCGGCCGCGCGCTGCCCTCCTGGCAAAGCGGCATGCCCGGCTACCACGCCATCCTCGGCATGCAGGCCTTCGGGCTGGAGGAGATGGGCGACTATATCAGGGCCGAAAAGCTCGGCCGCACGGCTGTCGAGATCGAGCCGCGCGACGGCTGGGCACAGCATGCGGTCGCCCATGTCATGGAAATGCAGAGCCGGCAAAAAGACGGCATCGCCTGGATGCGTGCCAACCCCGAGGCGTGGACCAAGGAAAGCTTCCTGCAGGTGCATAATTGGTGGCATCTGTCGCTGTTCCACTACGATCTCGGCGAGACCGACGAAGTGCTCGAGCTCTATGACGGCCCGATCTACGGGACGCCGTCGACGCTGGCGCTCAACATGGTCGATGCCTCGGCGATCCTGTGGCGGCTGCATCTCGGCGGCGCCGATGTCGGCGACCGCTGGGCGGCGCTGGCCGCCAACTGGCCCAAGGCCGGTGCCGGCGATTATGCCTTCAACGATGCGCACGCGATGATGGCCTTTGTCGGCGCCGGTCTGGAGGCGCCGGCCAACACCCTGCTCGAAGCCCAGCGCGAGGCCATGCGCGCCGACGACGACAACGCCGCCTTCACCAGGGATGTCGGCCATCCCTTAACGCTCGCCATCAAGGCATTCGGCGACGGCAATTATGCCGAGACGGTGCGGCTGATCCGGCCCATCCGGGCGATTGCCCACCGCTTCGGCGGCAGCCATGCCCAGCGCGATGTCATCGACCTGACGCTGATCGAGGCGGCCTTGCGTTCGGACGATCAAGCCCTGGCAAAAGCTCTCGCGGCGGAGCGCGCGCTGGCGCGACCGGACAGTCCGCTGTCGGCGCTGTTTTCCCGGCGTGCCGCCGATTTGTCAGAGAATTGACCCGAAGCGGATCTTGTTTTAAAAACTGGCCAAGCCAGATTTTTTCGAGACCCGAAAAAATTACCGGCATGGGGAGGAAAACATGTATCTCGGGCTCGATCTCGGTACGTCGGGCGTCAAGGCGCTGCTGATCGATGCCGGGCAAACTGTCGTCGGTTCCGGTCATGCGTCGCTTGATGTGTCGCGGCCGCATCCCGGCTGGTCGGAACAGAACCCCGCCGACTGGACCCGCGCCTGCGAGGCGGCGATCGCCGAGCTGAAGGCTTCGCATCCGGAAGAGCTTGCCGCGGTCAAAGGCATCGGCCTGTCCGGCCACATGCATGGCGCTAGCTTGCTCGACGCCGGCGACCAGGTGCTGCGCCCCTGCATCCTGTGGAACGACACGCGCAGCCATGCCGAAGCCGCCGCGCTCGACGCCGACCCGCGCTTCCGCAAGCTGACCGGCAACATCGTTTTCCCAGGCTTCACTGCGCCCAAGCTGGCATGGGTGAAGAACAACGAATCCGCCATTTTCGCCAGGGTGGCCAAGGTGCTGCTGCCGAAGGATTTCCTGCGGCTCTGGCTGTCGGGCGAGCATATTTCGGAAATGTCGGATTCGGCCGGCACCGCCTGGCTCGATGTCGGCAAGCGCGCCTGGTCGTCCGATCTGCTGGCCGCCACCTCGCTCGATGAAAAGCAGATGCCGTCGCTGGTCGAGGGCACCGAGAAGGCCGGCGGCTTGCGCAGCGAACTGGCCTCGAAATGGGGCATGGCTTCAGGCATTCCGATCGCCGGCGGCGCCGGCGACAATGCGGCCTCGGCCTGCGGCATGGGTACGGTTGGTGCCGGCCATGCCTTCGTCTCGCTCGGCACGTCGGGCGTCCTGTTTGCCGCCAACGCGGCCTATCTACCCAACCCGGCAAGTGCAGTGCACACGTTCTGCCATGCCTTGCCCAACACCTGGCACCAGATGGGCGTCATCCTGTCGGCGACCGATTCGCTCAACTGGCTGTCGGAGATCACGGGGAAAGGCGCCGGCGAGCTGACATCAGAGCTCGGCGAGGCGCTGAACGCTCCGACCAGGGTCTCCTTCCTGCCCTACCTCTCGGGCGAGCGCACGCCGCACAATGATTCCGCCATTCGCGGCTCCTTCACCGGCCTGGCGCATGAGTCGAGCCGTGCCGTCCTGACCCAGGCGGTACTGGAAGGCGTCGCCTTCGCCTTCCGCGACAGTCTGGAAGCGCTGAAGACGGCCGGTACGACGCTGACCCGGGTCACCGCCATCGGCGGCGGCTCGCGCTCGCGCTACTGGCTGAAAGCGATCGCTACTGCGCTGCAGGTTCCGGTGGACATTCCCGCCGACGGCGATTTCGGCGCTGCTTTCGGCGCTGCCAGGCTCGGGCTGATTGCAGCGACGGGTGCCGATCCGCTCAGTGTCTGCACGGCACCAGCAACGGATGCCACCGTGGAGCCGGACGCCTCATTGGTTGGCGCTTATGCGGATGCCTATCAGCGGTACCGGGCACTTTACCCGGCTATCAAGGGCGCCACGGCGTGAGTTGGGCCTTGGCCGATAACCCAATTCCGCGGGCCAGCGCTGCCCCTCACCTGCCTGCCGGCATCCTCTCCCCGTATAGTAACGGGGAGAGGGGCGCGGTCATCGATGATTTCGCCAGTCACCAGCGTTGCAAAAAAGCAGCCGGCATGGCCGACAGCTCCCTTCTCCCCGTCACTATACGGGGAGAAGGTGCCGGCAGGCGGATGAGGGGCGGCACCAGCGGTTGGCACTTCCCACCACACCTTGGCCGATTGCCCTCACTGCGTTGGCACTTTATCGAGAAACCCGGTGACGCTCTTGAGCCGCCCGTTCTCGATGACTCCGATGTCGGTGCCTTCGATGACGGAGTCCGTCCCTTCCGGTCCGAGATTCCACGAGAAGCGGATCGTGTCGGCAAAGCCGTCGGGCTTGCCCTTCAGCGAGAACCGGAAGCCGGCAAAGCGCTGCTGCACGCCGTCGATGAGGGCGGCGACACCGTCATGGCCGTCGCCCTGCATGAGCGGATCGCGGTAGCTGACGTCTTCGGTGAATGTCGCCTTGAGCAAGGCCGCTCGGCGGTCCGCATCGCCTTCGTTCCAGGCAGTGATGTAGTTCTGGGCGATCGTGTTGAGGTCGGTCATGGTCTGTCTCCTTCGTTGAGTGGCTTTGACACGACCCTTTTCGGCCAGCGAAAGAACGAAACCAATTACGCCTGAGGTAATCAGGGCGAACTATTCGAGAGAGGAAAAAAATCATGAGCAGCGGATTTTTCGGCGACATCAAGACGATCAAATATGAAGGCCCGGATTCGACCAATCCACTAGCCTACCGGTTCTACAACCCCGACGAAGTCGTTGCAGGCAAGCGGCTGGAAGATCATCTGCGCTTTGCCGTCGCCTATTGGCATTCCTTTGCCTGGCCGGGCGGCGATCCGTTCGGCGGCCAGACTTTCGATCGTCCGTGGTTCCCCAAGGCCGGCGGTGTCGACACGATGGAGCTGGCCAAGCTCAAGGCCGACGTCGCCTTCGAGATGTTTTCGCTGCTCGGCGCGCCATATTTCTGTTTCCACGACGCCGACGTCCGGCCGGAAGGCAAGGATTTCTCCGAGAGCGCGGCGCGCCTCGACGAGATCGCCGACTATTTTGCCGGCAAGATGAAGCAGACCGGCGTCAAGCTGCTCTGGGGCACGGCGAACCTGTTCTCCAACCGCCGCTTCATGTCCGGCGCGGCCACCAATCCCGATCCGGATGTCTTTGCCTATGCGGCGGCGACGGTGAAAAGCTGCATCGACGTCACCAAGCGGCTGAAGGGCGAGAACTATGTGCTGTGGGGCGGTCGCGAGGGCTACGAGACGCTGCTCAACACCGACCTTGCCCGCGAGCAGGAACAGGCCGGCCGCTTCCTCAGCCTCGTCGTCGACTACAAGCACAAAATCGGTTTCAAGGGTACCATCTTGATCGAGCCGAAGCCGCAGGAACCGACCAAGCACCAGTACGACTATGACGTCGCGACGGTCTACGGTTTCCTCAAGCGCTTTGGGCTGGAGAAGGAAGTCAAGCTCAACATCGAGCAGGGCCACGCCATCCTGGCCGGCCATTCCTTCGAGCACGAGCTGGCGCTGGCCAATGCGCTCGGCGTCTTCGGTTCGATCGACATGAACCGCAACGACTACCAGTCGGGCTGGGACACCGACCAGTTCCCCAACAATGTTCCGGAGATGGCGCTGGCCTACTACCAGGTCTTGCAGGCCGGCGGCTTCAAGACTGGCGGCACCAATTTCGACGCCAAGCTACGCCGTCAGTCGCTCGATCCGCAAGATCTGCTGATCGGCCACATCGGCGGCATGGATTCTTGCGCACGGGGTCTCAAGGCCGCGGCACGCATGGTCGAGGACAAGGCGCTGTCGGGTCCGCTGGCCGAGCGCTACGCCGGCTGGAACTCGGCCGAAGCCAAGGCAATGCTTGCCGGCAAACGGACGCTGGAGGAGATCGCCGAGCGCGTGGTGAAGAAGAAGATCGAGCCGCAGCCGAAATCCGGCCGCCAGGAACTGCTCGAGAACATCGTCAACCGTTACGTCTGAAGCCTGACCTCTGGACTGACATCCGCCGCGCTTGGCTGAAAGCCGCCGCGGCGGGTGTCCCCTGAAGGAGGTCCTGCAGGAAACGTTCGAAGGCACCTCGGGGGCGCCCAGCGATCATGATCGACTGGATGAATGGGGCGCTGCAGGGCGGTTCAGACCCACGCAAGGACGGCTGCGCAATCGGTATTCTGGCAGCAGAGCGGACACCCCTGAGCGGCCGGCTTCGGCATTTCGAGAACGCCAAGTGGCGCGGAATGTTGCAGATCAAATCTTCTCAGCACGGTCGCCAAAGTGCGTGGTAAGACCGCGACGGCGCAACCAGCGGAGTCTGATTTGACCATGCCTTCTACGACCAAGCGTGCGCTGATCATCGGGGCGGGTGCTGCCGACGGCATCGGCTTTGCCATTGCGCGGCAGCTCGGCCTTGCCGGTCATGCCGTTTTCCTGAACGGTGCCAGCGCGCGCGTACTCGATCGCGCCGCCGAGCTTTGCGCCGAAGGCATCAATGCCAAAGCCGCGGTCGCCGATCTCACCATCGCGGCCGAAGTCGCGCGGCTGCGGGCCGATGTCGGCGCTGTCGACATCCTGGTCAACAATGCCGGCATGGGTTCGCTGGCATCGCCCTCGGCSGAYAAGGCGTTTCTCGCCATGACCGAGGCCGAYTGGGACCAAGGGATCGACGTCAGCCTSAAGACCGCATTCCTGGTCACCSGCGCGTTTYTGCCGGCGATGGTAGAGGCGGGCTATGGGCGCATCGTCAATGTGGCGTCGGTTACCGGGCCGCTGGTGTCTTTCGAAGGCACGGCAGCCTATTCCGCCGCCAAGGCCGGCATGGTCGGCCTGACGCGCACGCTGGCGCTCGAAGTGGCAAAGAGTGGCGTGACAGTCAATGCCGTGGCCCCCGGCTGGATCGAAACGGGCTCGTCGAGCGCAATGGAGCGGCAAGCTGCCCTGCACACGCCACCGGCGCGGGCTGGGCGACCGGACGAGGTTGCCGCAGCGGTGGTGTTCCTGGCATCGGAAGGTGCGAGCTACGTCAACGGCGCCCTGCTGGTGGTCGACGGCGGCAACAGCCTTCAGG
>NZ_JBFUFX010000005.1:0-402444 GCF_056403215.1 Mesorhizobium sp. P2_H9
CGCCATCAACGGCACCGCCGTCGGCATCACCGCGTTTTCGACCGATCCGAACGGCCCGGACGTGACGTACTCGCTGAGCGACAATGCCGGCGGACGCTTCGCCATCGACGCCACCACCGGCGTGGTGACGGTCGCCGATGCCTCGCAGCTCAACTACGAGACGGCGACCAGCCACACCATCACCGTCCAGGCCTCCGACGGAGCCGGCCCGACCACCGCGCAGACCTTCACCATCGCCGTCACCGACGTCAACGAGGCGCCGACGGTGACCTCGGGTGCGACGGCGAGCGTGGCGGAGAACGCGCCGGCCAGCACGGTGGTGTATACCGCGACGGCGACCGATCCAGACACCACGGCGCCGAACAATACCAAGACCTGGAGCYTGACCGGCACCGATGCTTCGCTGTTGAGCATCAATTCAAGCGGCCAAGTGACGCTCAACACCTCGGCCAACTTCGAGGCCAAGAGCTCCTACAGCTTCAATGTCGTGGACACCGACGGCGGCRGCCTGAGCGCCAGCAAGGCCGTGGTCCTGAGCATTACCGACGTCAACGAGGCGCCGACGGTGACCTCGGGTGCGACGGCRAGCGTGGCGGAGAACGCGCCGGCCAGCACGGTGGTGTATACCGCGACGGCGACCGATCCAGACAACACGGCGCCGAACAATACCAAGACCTGGAGCTTGACCGGCACCGATGCTTCCCTGTTGAGCATCAATTCAAGCGGCCAAGTGACGCTCAACACCTCGGCCAACTTCGAGGCCAAGAGTTCCTACAGTTTCAATGTCGTAGACACCGACGGCGGCGGCCTGAGCGCCAGCAAGGCCGTGGTCCTGAGCATCACCAACGTCAACGAGGCGCCGACGGCGCCTACCGACACCAACAGCGCGAACAATTTCGTTGCCGCCAACGCTGCGAATGGCACAGTCATAGGGGTCACGGTAAATTCGACCGATCCCGACGCCGGAGACACGGTTACCTATACCTTTACGAGCAACCCCAACAACCTGTTCGCGATCAATTCGACAACCGGTGTCGTAAGCGTCGCCGACGGCCAAAATCTCAACGCGGGCTCTTACACGATCGGGGTTCAGGCTACTGATAATCACGGCCTAGCCGGCCCGAGCAGCAACTTTGACGTTGCGGTCGCAGGTATTAGTGCGTCCCTCACAAGTACCCAACTTGGCGGGCTCGAGACGGGAAATCAATTGAACAAGAACCTCTCGCTTGGGACTTTCAAAATTATCGGAGATCCGGACGGGAGCCACACATATACGTACGCTCTCGCGGCTGGAGGGGACAACAATCAGTTCAGCGTGAACAGCAGCACGGGGGTACTGTCGGTTGGCGGAAGCAATGTTAGCACTAGTCAAACCTATCACATAACGGTGATAGCGACCTCCGGTGGCATATCGTTGTCAGTTCCTGTCAATATCATTGTCGGAGACACCGGAAATAATACGATTTCTGCGACAAACGGCATCAATCTATTCTATGGCCTCAACAATAGCGACACTATTACAGGCGGATCTGGTTTCGATGGAATTATCGCCGGCGCCGGTACCGACACCCTTACTGGAAACGCGGGTGGCGATTTTCTGGCAGGAGGCGGGCAAAGCGATACCTTCAAGTACAATGCAATCACGGACTCCCAGTCTGGCGTCGTCAACAACGTTGCCAATTATGACACGATCGCCGATTTCACTTCCGGCGCGGACAAGATCGATTTGACGAGCTTTACCGCTTCGGCTTTCACGGCGTTCAAAGCGAGTGACGTGGGGGCCGCAAATATCGCGGCGCATACTATCGCCTGGCATTTTGACAGCGCCAACAATCAGACGATTGTTTATGCCAACCAGACCGCTGGTGCCTTGGCGCAAGGCAACTCTGGGCTGCTCGAAATCCATCTGGCAGGCACCACGTCGGTGGCAATAGGTGATTTCCTGGATACCGGTGGCCTGGCAGTAGCGCCCGCCGGCATCGCCGGAGAGCCGATCAATCTTGCCCTGACCGATCCGTCACAGCAAGGCGCGCTCGTTACCGTCACGGTGAAGGACGTGCCTTCGGGCTGGACCATCGACGGCGCCACCCACAACGCCGACGGAACCTGGACGATACAGACCAACGACCTGCACGCCTTGACCGTCGCCACGCCCACCGATTTCGCCGGGGCGGCGGTGCTCGACGTCCAGATGACCTGGACCAACGCGGACGGCACGACCGGAAGCGCCTCGGTTGCCGACAACGTCGAGGCCTACGCGCCGGGTTCGCCGATCTTTGCCTGGTCCGGCGACGACGTGCTGACCGGTTCCAGCGGCAATGATCTCTTTGTCTTCTCGCAGCCGATCGGCAATGACACAGTCCACAGCTTCGATGCGGCGGCGGACAAGATCGATCTGATCGGCTATTCCGGCTTCGCGAGTTTCGCTGACGTCCAGGCGCACATGGCCGACGACGCCAACGGCAACGCGGTGATCACGCTTGGCGACGGGCAGTCGATCCTGCTGGATGGCGTGCATTCGAGCGCGCTCACGGACGGTAATTTCGCCTTCGACCAGACGCCGGTGGTCAACAATGCCGGTACCATGACCATCGGCGATGGCGCTCTGCTGCCGCTGAGCGGCATGATCAACAACAGCGGCCTCGTCTCGCTCGACTCCAGCGGCGGCGACACGCTGCTGCAGATCATCCAGAACGGCGTGACCCTGCAGGGTGGCGGGCAGATCCTGCTGTCCGACAGCGCTGCCAACGTCATCTCCGGCACAGGGCCGGACGTCACTCTGGTCAATATCGACAACACGATCTCGGGCGCTGGTCAGCTGGGCGGCGGGATGCTCAGCCTCGACAACAGGGGCACCATCATCGCCACCGGCTCGAATGCGCTGGTCATCGATACCGGAGGCAGCGTCGTCGTCAATTCGGGAACGCTGGAGGCAACCGGCTCCGGCGGCCTTACGATCACCGGCGGCCTGGCCAATTCCGGCATGCTGTGGGCCAATGGCGGTAACATTGACATCAACGGCCAGGTCACTGGCGACGGCGATGCCACGATCGGCAACCTGTCGAAGCTGGAGTTCGGCGGCGCCTCGTCGACGGACGTCACCTTCGCGCATGATGCCGCCGGCACATTGCAGCTGGACGATTCATTCGACTTCAGCGGAAGCATCGCCGGCATCACCAATGACGACAAGGTGAACCTCGAAGATATCCTGTTCGGCACCGGAACGTCCGCTGCCTATCAGGCGGACCTCGACGGCGCCGGAGGAACATTGACCGTCACGGACGGCACGCACAACGCAACGCTCCACCTCCTTGGCGTCTACGATGCAAACAGCTTCGCAATTGCTGACGACGGCGCCGGCAGAACGGTGGTTCACCTGACGACGAGCGACTTTGTGGTGTGAAACAAGCAAGTGAGCCGCGCGGATATGCGCGGCTCAGCTGATGTGGCCGGTGCCTGATTCAGCTTACGAATTAAGGTTTACGGCAGGATTAGGAAGGGAACGCGTGGCCGGTTGGACGATCAGGAGTAGGATCGGTTCGGGGCGCGCATTTGGGCAGGGGGCGGTTCTCCGCTGGGTATCTTGAGTCTCGACAACAAATCCAAGATCGTGAAGGACGCGCTTCGGGCGTGCCGCTACTATTTCCTGGTCGCGGCGGCGTTCAGCCTGGCGATCAATCTGCTCTATCTCGCCTCCCCGCTCTACATGATGCAGATCTACGACCGGGTGGTCACCAGCGGCAGCCAAACCACGCTGGTTATGCTGACATTGGTGCTGCTCACGGCTTTTCTCGCGCTGGCTGGACTCGACCTTGTGCGCGCCTGGATCCTGACGCGCGCCAGCGCGCGCCTCGATCGGCTGCTTTCGGCAAAGATCCTGGCCGCATCGGTCGAAACGCCGTCGCCGGGCGCCTCGCAGAGCCAACCGATCCGCGACTTCGATACGTTCCGGCAGGTCATCACCGGCAGCGGCATCCATGCGTTGTTCGACCTGCCCTGGTCGCCCATCTATATCGCCATCATCTTCCTGCTGCATCCTTGGCTGGGCTTCTTCGCGCTCGGCTGCTCGCTGCTCTTGGTCGCCATGGCCGTGCTCAACGAGTATCTCGTGCGCTCGCCGCTGAAGCAGGCCAACGACATCGCGACAACCAACTACAACTTCACCGAGATGAGCCTCAGGAACGCGGAAGTCGTTCGCGCCATGGGCATGATCGACGGCCTCATCCGCCGCTGGGGTCGCGACCGCAACCTTGCGCTATTGCGCCAGGCGGAAGCCAGCGACCGCGCCGCGCTGATGTCGGGGCTGATCCGCTTCCTTCGCCTGACCATGCAGTCGCTCATCCTCGGCCTCGGCGCCTATCTGGTGATCGAACGGCAGACCACCGCCGGCTCGATGTTTGCGGCAAGCCTACTGCTGGGCCGCGGCCTGCAGCCGATCGAGCAGATTGTCGGCCTGTGGCGCAGCCTGATCCTGGCGCGTGCCGCTCTGGCGCGGGTGCGCAAGCTGGTTGATGGCGATGCGCAAAAGGAACGCTCGTTCAACCTGCCAAAACCCACCGGCAAGATTTCGGTCGAGCAGGTGAGTTTCGCCATTCCGAACCAGCAGAAGGTACTGCTGCGCGACGTGTCGTTCCGGCTGGAGGCGGGCGAGGCGCTGGGCATCGTCGGCCCTTCGGGCGCCGGCAAGTCGACGCTGGCCAGGCACCTCGCCGGCGTCATGCAGCCCAGCCGCGGCACCGTCAGGCTGGACGGGGCCGACATGTCGCATTGGGGCCGCGACGCGCTGGGCGACCATATCGGCTATTTGCCGCAGGACATCGAACTCTTCGCCGACACCGTCGCTGCCAATATCGGCCGCTTCAAGACCAATGTCGACCAGGAGGTGATCGAGGCGGCGCGGCTGGCCGGCGTGCACGACATGATCATCCGTTTGCCGCAGGGCTACGAGACGCAGATCGGCGAAGGCGGCGCGGTGCTGTCGGGCGGCTATCGCCAGCGTATCGCCCTGGCCCGGGCGGTGTTCGGCACGCCGAACCTGATCATTCTCGACGAGCCGAGTTCCAATCTCGACGCAGATGGCGACCGCGCGCTGAGCGACTGCGCGATCGAGCTCAAGCGCCGCGGCAGCACGGTCATCATCGTCTCGCACCGGCCCTCCACGCTCGCCAATGTCGACAAGATCCTCTTGTTGCGTGACGGCGCCGTCGAAGCCTTCGGCATGAGAAATGAGATCGTGGCGCTGCTCAACCAGCGCGCGGCTCCAATGGCGGTGGCAACCCAATGAGCTGTGGCCGGAGAGATCGATGAGCGACGGCGCCCTCACCTACCGCAGCCTGCCCGGCGAAGCCGGCGTCCCGGCCTCGGATTCGATCCGGGTGCCGGCCGTGATCGGCCTGTTGATCATCCTCGCCTTCTTTGGCGTCTTCGGCGGCTGGGCCGCCTTTGCGCCGCTGAACGGCGCAGTGCTCGCCGATGCGGTCGTCAAGGTGGAAGGCAACCGCAAGAGCCTCCAGCACTTTGACGGCGGAACGGTGAAAGAGATCCGCGTCAAGGACGGCGACATCGTCCAGAAGGGCCAGATCCTGCTGCTGCTCGACGACACCAGGCTGCGCTCAGAGTTCAATCTCTATGCCCAGCAATATGCGCTGTTGCGCGCAACCGATGCCAGGATTCGGGCCGAACTGGACGGCCGCGAGGCTGTTGCCTTCCCAAAGGACATCCTCAAGGACCACG
Source organism: Mesorhizobium sp. P2_H9 (assembly GCF_056403215.1). Classification (NCBI taxonomy): domain Bacteria; kingdom Pseudomonadati; phylum Pseudomonadota; class Alphaproteobacteria; order Hyphomicrobiales; family Phyllobacteriaceae; genus Mesorhizobium; species Mesorhizobium sp. P2_H9. The sequence continues at coordinate 5,734 of NZ_JBFUFX010000005.1, forward strand.
AGGCCTACCTTAGGGATGCGATGGCAAACCAGATTGCCGACCTGGAAAGCCAGCGCGCCTCGATGGCCGGCGCCAGGCAGATCCTCGAACGGCGGATTGCCGAGCTCGATGAGCAGATCCAGGGCAAGCAGGCTCGGGTCGAATCCTACCAGGCCCAGCTGCAATCGACGATCGACGAGAAGGCCAGCCTGTCAAAACTGCTGAAGGCCGGACTGACGACCCGCCCGCGCATTCTGGAACTGGAAAGATCCGCCTCGGATCTGCAGGGCCTGATCGACGAGAACCTCGGCGCAATCGCCGGCAGCCGTCAGAACAAGGCCGAACTCGAAAGCCAGATTGCCCAATTGACCAACGAACGCCGGTCCAAGCTTTCGGCCATGCTGATCGACACCCAATCGAACCTGGCGGATCTTGTGCCAAAGATGTTCGCAGCCCAGGCGGCCATGGACCGCGCCGAGGTCCGTTCACCCTATGACGGCCAGGTCATGGATCTCAGCGTCTTCTCGATCGGAGCGATCGTCGCCCCGGGGCAGACGATCCTCGACATCGTGCCGACGCAGAATTCATTGATCGTCCAGGCGCAGGTTCGCGTCGAGGACATTTCAAATCTGCGCTCCGACATGACGGCCGAAGTTCGCTTCACCTCCTACAAGCAGCGTTCGATACCGATCATCCACGGGCGTGTCACCCACATTTCGGCCGACCGGGTCACCGACAGCAAGACCGGCCTTCCCTATTATGTCGCCGACATCACGGTGGATCCGGCGGAACTGGCCGCCGCCCCTCAGATATCGCTCTATCCGGGCATGCCGGCCTCGGTGATGATCGTCACCGAGGAACGCACAGCACTCGACTACATTTTGGGCCCGCTGGTTGGGTCGTTCCACTCCGCCTTCCGCCAGAAGTAACGAGCTTCGCGTCAAAGCATATTCGCGTTTTTCAATTGCCGATCGCGGTCCAAAGTAGGTTGCGAGGCAAGGCTCCCCAACCAAAAACTACATAAAAGCAACTATTTAATTGGACAAGTTGACCCTATTTCATTTTTCATCGGCGTGATCCCCCGTGGCGAAAAAGATTGGTGGCCACTGGTGCGTGCCACTGGCTAAGCTTCGTGACAGATTCCCGCACGAGGCCGCTTCATGCCCACCGATAGCCAGTACATTCTCGACAGCATCAGGCAGGGATGCGTGATGCTTTCCGATGACGAGTTCGTCATCGACAGGCTGGTGAAATATTTCGGCAATGGCAGGATCCGGTGGCACGTTGAATTCCGTGGGCATCGCATCGAACTGACGACAGGCCAGATCAAGAAACAGCCGACCTTCCGCAGGAAGATGCTCGAACAGGCTGGTGTACTGCCGCCCCAGCGTGACGGCGCCAGTTACAGGCGATGGGCACTCGATCTGAGAAAGAATGCCATCGAGCTTCCCTGGCGGGATAGGCCGGTCGATGCGGGTTTCGCCATCGAGAGGCTCACCAGCCACGGGGATGGGCGCTGGACGGTTGAATACCAAGGCAAGCCAATCAAGTTCACGACCACCAAACTGCGCAGGCAAGTCAGTTTCCGCAAACGCATGCTGGCCAAGGCCAAGGTGCTGCCGCCCCAGCTGGACCCGGCTGCCTATCGGAAGTGGATGGACTGGCTCATGCAAAACGCCAGCGAGGCCGCACCGGCGGCCGGCGATGCCTTGATGGCGGAGAAAAGCTGGCTTGACGACCTGCCGGAACTGGCCGGCTGGCAAGAATGAAGCGCCGGCCCAAGGGACCAGCCAGGGAAAGTACAATCCGCTCATTCCGCGATTCAACTCGTTAAAGTCGGCTGAGCCTCCTATGCCGCCGGGCCGCCATTGTCAGAAAGCCGCCATCGACGGAAACGCTTCGCTCCAGCACGTCCCCCGCGCGGGGGATGTGCTCAGGCATACGCCTTGGTAGGCCCCGGCGGTTGGTGGCTCAGCCTCGATGCTTGGCGCCACCCCTGATGAAATATGGAGAGATTTTCATGCTCAGATTTGCCTCGACGCTGGCGCTGCTGCTTCTCGGCACGGCGCCGCTATTTGCCGACGACATGCCGATGAACGCGGACAGCATCAAATGGGGCCCGGCTCCTGCTGTCCTACCCGCCGGCGCCGACATGGCTGTTATCGCCGGAGATCCGTCAAAGGACGGCATCTATGTGCTGCGGCTGAAGCTGCCCGCCGGCTACAAGATCCCCGCGCACAATCATCCGACGTCGGAATATGTGACAGTGATTTCCGGTAACTTTCATATCGGCATGGGCGACAAGCTCGACGAAACGAAAGGCATCGAACTGACTGCCGGCGGCTTCGGCGTGGCCCCGACCGGAATGAACCACTACGCGTGGACGACAAGCGATACGATCGTCCAGGTTCATGGCTTAGGGCCTTTCGCCATCACTTACGTCAACCCGGCGGACGATCCGAGCAAAAAGTGACGGTTCGCTGTCTGGCTTTGAACAGTCGAACGGCCGAATGCCGTTCTGATCTGCCGGGCTAGCCAGATCTTAACCCCGGCCCGGTGCCGGGGTTCTTTTTCTGAAACTTACTCCGCTACCTGCACCCGGTTGGCCTGGATGATCGCCCGGATTTCTGCGCAGCAGAAGCCGCAATTGGTGCCGGCCTTCCGCGCGCTGCCGATGGCTTCGCCGGTCGCGCAACCCGTCCGGCTGCGGCAAGCTGCCAAGCTGCTGTGATGCAAGTTATATTAGCAATCAACGATATGTTAATAGCTATGGCGCAGCCTTTCCGTATCGGGGACGAGATGCAACCTCCGATCGACGTTCCAGCGCCTCAATGCCTGGACGTGCGACCGATGCGGAGCAAAACGCATGAGTGTCGGAATAGGACTGGCGCAGCTGCTGCGGATGATTCACCGTCGCGCCCTGAAAATAGCGGCGTTGCCAGACGACGAGAGAGATCCGCATTACGATCTCATCCGCCTGTCATGCTGCGGAGCCGCCGAACAGATTGGGCAAAGTCCCGACAAGGCAGCTGTCACGGCAAACAGTATGGTTGAATTTACGCGCGCGATGGTTGGGATCATTGAGGCAGGCCGCGGATCAGACGCGCGGGGAAGCGCCAATTGGCCGCTGGGCGAGAGTTCGACAGTTTGGCGGCCTGGGCGATCGCAGTAGGATGGTCGCTGGCCGCTTGATCACCCATAGCTGCCAGCCTTCAAGAGGTCGACGCTTCACGAAAACCCAGAGCCTGTTCCATCCCGATGGGATCGGGATGGGGCTCCATCTCTTCGTTTGAGCATGATCACTGGACAAAACGGTTCCCGTTTTTGTCCGAGAAAACCGGATTCCACTTTTCGGGATCATGCTCTAGCAGCCTGGGCTCTGCGCCCTCACTCCGCCGCCTGCACCCGATTGGCCTGAATGATCCCCCGGATTTCGGCACGGCAGGAGCCGCAATTGGTGCCGGCCTTCAGGGCGTTGCCGATGGCCTCGACGGTTGCGCAGCCCGCCGCTGCCGCCGCCGCGATCTGATTGGCGCCGACGCTGAAGCAGGAGCAGACGATGGCGCCGGCATCGGGCCGATCGGCACCGGCGCGGCCGGCGACGATGCGGAAGCGCTCGCGCTGGCCGGCATGGGTCGCCTCAAGCTGCTCGGCCGCCCAGCCGCGCGACACGGCGACCGGGCCGGGTGCGACGAACAGGGCTCCCGACAGGCGGTCGCCGTCGAAGGCGGCGATGCGATGCTGGCCGGCATCGCGGTCGTGATAGGCGAGGATGTCGGCACCCGACGGCGTGCCGAACAACGATCCGGCGAAGGCGGCCCAATCGATGTCGTCATCGGCAAAGGCCAGTTCGACGCGCCAACCGCCCCGGCATCTGGCCACGGCCCAGTAGCTTGCGGCAACCGCCGCCGGCAGCCGTTGCATCACCGCGAAGCCGAAGGTCCTTGCAGCGAATTTCTCGATGCGGGCGGCGACATGCTTTAGCGCCGGCTGGCCGGAAATCGGGTCGGTCAGCGGCGCGGTCAGTGCATCGAGCCGGCCTTTTGCGGCAAACTGATCGGTCCAGTGCATCGGCGCAAACACACTGCCGTGGCGCTGGCGGGATGTCACCAGCGCGCGGACCAGCACATCGCCGCGCGGGCTGGAGACGCGCACGATGTCGGCATCGCCGATGCCGTAGTGCTGCGCGTCCACCGGGTGGATTTCGACGAAGGGCTCGGCAATGTGCTGGGACAGGCGCGGGCTTTTGCCGGTGCGCGTCATGGTGTGCCAGTGGTCGCGGACCCGGCCGGTGTTCAGGATCAGCGGGAAGTCCGGGCTGGTGCGGCTGTGAGTGGTCGGGCGGATGGCGATGAAGCGCGCCTTGCGGTCGGGCGAGTAGAAATTGCCGTTGGCGAAGAAGCGGGTGCTCTCGCCTTCTGACTGAAGTCGAGCTTGAGCACCCCCCTCTGGGCTCGGCGCTGGCCATTGGAAGGGCGCCAATTGCTCATACGCCTGCGCATCGATCGCGGCATAGTCACCAATGTCGAAATCCCGCGCGCCGTTATTCTCGAACCCCGACAGCGCGGCGTGTTCGGCGAAAATCTCGGCTGGCGTCTCATGTGCAAACGCCTCGGCAAAGCCCATCCGCTTGCCGACTTCGGCGATGATCTGCCAGTCGGGCCGCGCTTCGCCCGGCAGGCCCAGAAACGCCCGCTGGCGCGAGATGCGGCGCTCGGAATTGGTGACGGTGCCGTCCTTCTCGCCCCAGGCGGCGGCGGGCAGCCGGATATGGGCGTGACGGACCGTGTCGGTGTCGGCCAGCACGTCCGACACCACGACGAAGGGGCAAGCCTTGATCGCCGCCTCGACGGCATCGGCATCCGGCATCGAATCGACCGGGTTGGTGGCCACGATCCACAGCGCCTTGATGCGCCCATCGGCCACAGCCTCGAACATGTCGACCGCTTTCAGGCCGGGCTTGTCGGCGAGGTTCGGCGCGTTCCAGAAGCGGCGCACGCGCGCGCGATGCGCGGGGTTCTCGATCTCCATATGGGCGGCGAGCATATTGGCCAGGCCGCCGACTTCGCGGCCACCCATGGCATTGGGCTGACCGGTCACCGAAAACGGCCCTGCCCCGGGCTTGCCGATGCGCCCCGTGGCGAGATGGCAGTTGATGATGGCGTTGACCTTGTCGGTGCCTGACGACGACTGGTTTACGCCCTGGCTATAGACAGTGACGGTTTTCGCTGTGGCGGCAAACAAGCTGTAGAAGCGGGAAAGTTCCTCCTCGCTCAAGCCTGTCGCGGCGGCGATGCCGGCAAGATCGAGCGCTGATGCGGTAAAAAGCGCTTGCCCGAAGCCGGTCGTGTGCTCCGTTATGTAGGCGCGGTCGAGCGCGTTGTGCTGGCCGAGCCAAGCGAGCAGGCCGGTGAACAAAGCGACGTCGCCATCCGGCGCGATCGCCAGATGCATGTCGGCGATGTCAGCGGTCATGGTGCGGCGCGGATCGACCAGCACGATCTTGATCTCCGGCCGCTTTTCGCGGGCCGCGGCGATGCGCTGGTAGAGCACGGGATGGCACCAGGCGAGATTGGAGCCAACCAGCACGATGAGGTCGGCAAGCTCGAGATCCTCGTAATTGCCCGGCACGGTGTCGGAGCCGAAGGCACGGCGGTGGCCGGCAACCGACGAGGCCATGCACAGGCGCGAATTGGTGTCGATATTGGCCGAGCCGACAAAGCCCTTCATCAGCTTGTTGGCGACATAGTAGTCCTCGGTCAGCAACTGGCCGGAGACGTAGAATGCGACTGCGTCGGGGCCGTGCTCGGCGATGGTTTGCGAGAAGGTCGAGGCGACGCGGTCGAGCGCCTCGTCCCAGCCGGCCCGGCGGCCGTCGATCTCGGGATAGAGCAGCCTGCCGTCGAGATCGATGGTCTCGGCCAGCGCCGAGCCCTTGGAACAGAGCCGGCCGAAATTCGCCGGATGGTCAGGATCGCCGCGGACGGACACCTGCCCGCCCGCGGCGACCTTCGCCAGCACGCCGCAGCCCACCCCGCAATAGGGGCAGGTGGTCCTCACCTCGCGTGCTGCTTCGATCTCCATGTCTCAGGCCGCGCGGCTGGCCAGCGCTTCCAGCGCAATGAACAGAAGCTCGCCCTCGATCCTGACCGGAATGGTGCGCACCGCGCCCTCGTCGGCGCCCAGCGCCTTGCCCGTTTCCAGCGAAATCACCCAATTGTGCAACGGACAGGTCACGGCCGCGCCGTGGACGATGCCCTGGCTGAGTGGCCCGCCCTTGTGTGGGCAGTGATCGTCGATGGCATAGACCTGATCGTCCTGTGTACGGAAAACGGCGATTTTTCCTTCGGGCGTGGCGACGCAGCGCGCGCCGCGGCGCGGAATGTCCGAGATGGAGCCAATCGATATCCAGTTCATAATGGTCACTCCGCCGCCTGCGCAAAACCGACCGAAGCCATCGGCCGGAATTCGTGCTTGTCCTTGCCGGAGACGCGTTCCGACCATGGATCGACCTGGGCGAATTTCTGGCTGAAGACGAAGCGCTCGTAATAGGCCTTGCGCTTCTCGCCATCCTCCATGATCTGGCGCTTGATCTCCGGGATGCCGATGCGCTTGGCCCATTTGTAGATGCGCTCGAGATAGCGGCCCTGCTCGCGGTACATCTGCGTCAGCGCCACGATATGCTCCAGCGCCTCGTCTTCCGTCTTCACAAGTCCGAGCACTTCGGTGCCCTTGATGTCGAGACCGGCGGCCCCGGCGAAGTGGATCTCATAACCACTGTCGACGCAGATGACGCCGACATCCTTGCAGGTCGCCTCGGCACAATTCCTCGGACAGCCCGACACCGCCATCTTGACCTTGGCCGGCGTCCACGAGCCCCACATGAATTTCTCGATGCGGACGCCAAAACCGGTCGAATCCTGCGTGCCGAAGCGGCACCAGTCGGAGCCGACGCAGGTCTTCACCGTACGCAGCCCCTTGGCATAGGCATGGCCAGAGACGAAACCGGCCTGGCCGAGATCTGCCCACACCGCCGGCAGGTCTTCCTTGCGGATGCCGAGCATGTCGATGCGCTGTCCCCCGGTGACCTTGACCATCGGGATCTCGAACTTGTCGACCACGTCAGCGATGGCGCGCAGTTCGGCGGCGTTGGTGACGCCGCCCCACATGCGCGGCACCACCGAATAGGTGCCGTCCTTCTGGATGTTGGCGTGCACGCGCTCGTTGATGAAGCGCGACTGGTAGTCGTCTGCGTACTCGTTCGGCCAGTCGCAGACGAGGTAGTAGTTGAGCGCGGGCCGGCATTTGGCGCAGCCGCAAGAGGTCTTCCATTCCAGTTCCTGCATGACGGCTGGAATGGTCTTCAGGTGCTTGGCCTTGATCAACCGGCGCACTTCGTCATGACCGAGCGTCGTGCAGGAGCACATCGGCTGCACGGCGGCCGGGTTGTAGGTGTCGCCAAGGGTCAGCACCATCAGCTTCTCGACCAGCCCGGTGCAGGAGCCGCAGGACGCCGACGCCTTGGTGTGGGCGCGCACATCGTCGAGCGAGGTCAGGCCCTTGCCGGTGATCGCACCGGTGATCTTGCCCTTGCAAACGCCGTTACAGCCGCAGATTTCCGCATCATCCGGCAAGGCTGCAACGGCCGCCATAGGGTCCAGGGGGGCACCCCCCTGGTATGACTGGCCGAAGATAAGCGTGTCGCGCATCTCCGAAATATCGGTCTGCTTTTTCTTGAGGTCGTTGAACCAGGCGCCGTCGGCCGTCTCGCCATAGAGCACGGTGCCGATGATGCGGTCGTCTTTCAGGACGAGGCGCTTGTAGACACCGGCCGAGGCATCGCGCAGCACGATCTCCTGGCGGTCGTCGCCATCGGCGAAGTCGCCGAGCGAGAACAGCTCGATGCCGGTGACCTTGAGCTTGGTCGGCGTGTCCGAATGAACGAAGGCGGCAGTCTCGTCGCCGGCGAGTTGGCTGGCCGTGACGCGTGCCATCTCGTAGAGCGGCGCCACGAGGCCGTAGACCATACCGTTGACCTCGGCGCATTCGCCGAGTGCGAAGATATCGGGATCGTTGCTGCGCATGCCTGCATCGACGACGATGCCGCGGTTGACGGCAATGCCGGCCTCCTTGGCGATCGCCGCGTTCGGACGGATGCCGACAGCCATGACCACCAGCGTCGCCGGGATGATGGTTCCGTCGGCAAGTTCCACCTGCTCGACTTTGCCGTTGCCGGTGATTGCCTGAGTGTTGGCCTTGGTAATGACCTTGATGCCGCGTTCTTCAACCGCGCGCTGCAGGAGGTAGCCGGCGGCGGGATCGAGCTGGCGTTCCATCAGCGTCGGCATGACATGCAGCACGGTGACGTCCATGCCTTGCGCATTGAGGCCGGCCGCGGCCTCCAGCCCGAGCAGGCCGCCACCGATGACCACGGCCTTTGCCCTGGACTGGGCGGCAAGCATCATGGCGCGGACATCGTCCAGATCGCGATAGGTCAGCACGCCGGGCAGATTGTGGCCCGGCACCGGGATGATGAAAGGCACCGAGCCGGTGGCGATGACAAGCTTGTCGTAGGGCTCGGTCACGCCATGATCGGAGGTGACGGTCTTTGCCTGCCGGTCGATGGCGACGATCTTGTGGCCCTTGTAGAGGGTAATGCCGTGCTTGATGTACCAGCCGTCGCCATGAATGATGATCTCCTCATAGGCCTTCTCGCCCGACAGAACCGGCGACAGCATGATGCGGTCGTAGTTCACGCGCGGCTCGGCGTTGAAGATGGTCACCTGGTAGCGGTGCGGCGCCTTTTCCAGGAGATGCTCCAGCATGCGCCCGGGGGCCATGCCGTTGCCGATGATGACGAGTTTCTCGGTCATATTCTTGATCCGCTCCAGTCTCACTCAGCCGCGTAGGACAGGCTTGGAGCTTCGGCTGGCACCGCGCGCTCCATGCGCCTGATGGAGACGTGCATCCAGGCGAAGCCTGTGACGACGATGACGAAGAGCAGCATGAAGCAGCTCGACCACACGCCGGTAAGGTCGTTGAGGGCGCCGAAGGCGATTGGCAGGATGAAACCGCCGAGCCCGCCGATCATGCCGACAACGCCGCCGACGGCGCCGACGCTTTGCGGATAGTAGGCCGGGATGTGCTTGTAGACGGCGGCCTTGCCTAGGCTCATGAAGAAGCCGAGCACGCAGGCGACGGCGATGAAGGCGAGCGGGCCGATCTCGAAATGAAAGGCGATCGGCCCGCCTATGCCGCGCACGACGTAGTCTGCCGAGGGGAGAGACAGAACGAGTGTCGCGACGGCACTGACCGCGAAGGTCCAGTAGAGCACGGTGCGAGCGCCAATCCGGTCGGACAGCACGCCGCCATAGGCGCGGAAGATGCTCGCGGGAATCGAATAGGCGGCGCCGATCATGCCGGCGGTTGCAAGCCCGAAGCCGTAGACGCCGATCAGGTAGCGCGGCAGCCACAGCGACAGCGCCACAAACGCGCCGAAGGCGAAGAAATAGTAAAAGGCGAAGCGCCAAACCTGCAGGTTCTTGAGCGGCGCGAATTCCTGCCAGAAGCTTCTGGTCGGCGCCGCCTTGCCGGCACGGCGCTCACGGATGACCGGATCGTCGCCGGTGGTGAACCAGAAGATGGCGGCCATGACGACCAGGGCTGCCGCCCAGATCTGTGCCACCGACTGCCAGCCCCAGGAAAGAAGCACGAACGGCGCCAGGAACTTGGTGACCGCGGCGCCGACATTGCCGACACCGAAGATGCCAAGCGCCGTGCCCTGCCTGCCGGCCGGGAAGAAGCGCGAGACATAGGCGACACCGACGGCGAAGGAGCCGCCGGCGAGCCCAACACCGAGCGCGGCGACCAGCATCTGCCCGTAGGTGTGCGCAAAAGCCAGCAGGAAGGTCGCGACCGCCGCCGCAAGCATGGTCGCGGTGTATACCAGCCGTCCGCCAAAACGGTCGGTCCAGACACCGAGCACCATGCGCACGAGCGAACCGGTGAGGATCGGCGTGCCGACCAGCAGGCCGAACTGCGTCTCGTTCAGCCCAAGCTCCTGCTTTATGCGCACGCCGATGATTGAAAAGATCGTCCACACCGCGAAGCAGACGGTGAAGGCGATGGTGGACATCACAAGCGCCTGCCGGGAAGCACTGTCCTGGCTGGGCGCGGCTGGGAGATTTGCGGTCAATGTCTGGCTCCGGTTTGCGGCGTGGAAGGCACCGCGGTGTCTTGTGAGTGAATGATCAGCGGCGCGGCATCGGTGCGTGCAACGAGACTGGGCCGGCCACGGTCAGGTCCTTGCTTTCGGTCTTGGCGTCGACGGGAAACAGCAGGAGTGCCGCGGTGAACAGCGCCGCCGTCAGCGCGCTGCTGGCCAGAAAATCACGGCGCGTGAAGTCCGCGAGGGACGCGCCAGTTCCGATCCGTTTCGTCATCGTCGTCTCCGGTTGGGCGCCGCCTGGGGTCAGCGCCGTCGATTGGGTCAAAACAAAAAAAGCCGCCGGCCAGGTCTTCGCGTGCCCGTCCATCCGGGATCGCGTATTGACCTGAGCGGCAGCTTTGCCTGTGGCGCCCGCCATTGGACGCCGTGTCACTTGGCCCTTGCGGGCCTGCATTCCGAAAAGCAGGAAGCGTGCCAATTCGATTTCGCTCTGGATTATCGAATGCAATCAATGCGAATTGCAGCCGCGCAACCTTCGACCACGCTCGGCAACGGATCAAAGATTAGTCAGAATGCCTTGCACAGCAGCATAAAATTTGTGCAATGCGGTAGATTGCCCATTGTCGATGCAGGTTGCCAATTGCCGCTGAGGCGCGCTTTTCGCTCATGGCCTTACTCCGCCGCTTCGACGAAGCGGTGGCGTTCGTAGAGGAACTTCAGCACCGCCTCGCGGCAGCGCAGGAAGGTGCGGTCGGAAGAGAGCTCGACGCGGCGGCGCGGCCGGGCCAGCGGCACGGCAAGCACCTCGCCGATGGTCGCCGCCGGACCGTTGGTCATCATGACGATGCGGTCGGAAAGCAGCACCGCCTCGTCGACATCGTGGGTGATCATGATCGTCGTCGAGCCGAGCCTGGAATGGATGTCCATCACCGCATCCTGCAGATGGGCGCGGGTCAGCGCGTCGAGCGCTCCGAACGGCTCGTCCAGCAGCAGGATCTTCGGCTCCATGGCCAGCGCCCGGGCAATGCCGACGCGCTGCTTCATGCCGCCTGATATTTCCGCCGGGCGCTTGTCCCTAGCGTGCGCCATCTGCACGAGGTCGAGGTTGCGCATGATCCAGTCATGGCGCTCGGCCCGGCTCTTGCTGCGGCCAAAAACCTTGGACACCGCCAGATTGATGTTTTCGTAGACGGTGAGCCACGGCAGCAGACTGTGGTTCTGGAACACTACGGCGCGTTCTGGCCCAGGGCTGTCCACTTCCTTGTCTTCGAGCAGCACGGCGCCGGCGGAGACCTTGGTCAACCCGGCGATCAAATTGAGCAAGGTCGACTTGCCGCAGCCGGAATGGCCGATGATGGAGACGAATTCGCCCTTGTCGATGGTCAGCCTGATGTCTTTCAGCACCTCGCTGACCTGGCCGCCACGAGCAAAGGATTTGTCGATATGGTCGAGTTTCAGATAGGCCGCCATCGCCCCTCTCCTCACTTTGCCGTTGTGCCGCGGGTGACGAAGGCGCCGACGCCAGCGACCAGGCGGTCGAGGCAAAAGCCGGTGACGCCGATATAGGCGAGCGCGACGATGATGTCGGGCAGCCGCGACGAATTCCATGCGTCCCAGATAAAGAAGCCGATGCCGACACCGCCGGTCAGCATTTCGGCGGCGACGATTGCGAGCCAGGACAGGCCGATGCCGATGCGCAGGCCGGTGAAGATGTAAGGGGCGGCTGCCGGCACCATGATCTTCACGAAGAATTCGAGCTGGTTGAGCCTCAGGATGCGCGAGACGTTTCGGTAATCCTCGGGGATGTTGCGCACGCCGACGGCGGTGTTGATGATGATCGGCCAGATCGAAGTGATGAAGATGACGAAGATCGCCGACGGGCTGGAATCGCGAAACGCTGCCAGCGACAGCGGCAGCCAGGCGAGCGGCGGCACGGTGCGCAGGATCTGGAACACCGGGTCGAGGCCGCGCATCGCCCAGATCGACTGGCCGACCAGGGCGCCAAGCGCGACGCCGACGATTGCCGCCAGGCCAAAGCCGATGGCGACGCGCTGCAGTGAGATCAGCACGCGCCAGGCCAGCCCGATGTCCTGCGGGCCATTGTTGAAGAACGGATGCGCGATCAGATCGTAGGCCTCGGTCCACACCTGGCTGGGCGGCGGCAGGCTTGATGTGGGCGACGAACAGGCAATCTGCCAGACGACGAGCATCAGCGCGATGACGATGACCGGCGGCACCAGCGCGCTCGCCAGTCTGCCGGCGATCACCACCGGGTCGAAACGGCGTCGCGTCTTGGCGGTGAAGGCGATGACCTCGGCCGGCTTGGCCGGCGCGGGAAACGTCTTCACCTTGGTGTCCTCGATGGTTTGGATGGACATGTCGTAGAAAAACTCCTTGGGCAGTATTCTTGGACGACAGCGGCATGGCGCCGTTTGCGAGGGCGACAAACGGCGCCTTGGGCGCCCTAGGCCAAAGCCTTGATCTTCAGGCTGTCGAGATAGGCCGATGGGTTGGCCGGATCGAAGGTCTTGCCGTCGAAGAAGGTTTCGACACCGCGCGACGAGGATGCCGGAATGTCGCTCGCCGCGACGCCGAGGTCCTTCGCCGCCTCGCGCCAGATATCCTCGCGGTTGACCTGGTCGACCAGCGCCTTGATGTCGGTGGTCGGCGCGAATTTGCCCCAGCGGATGTTTTCGGCCAGGAACCAGCTGTCGTGGCTCTTGAAGGGATAGGATACGCCGCCATTCCAGAATTTCATGTAGAGATCGGTGCCGGTGGCGACGCGGCCATTGCCGTAGTTGATGTCGCCCTTGAGGCGGCCGATGATGTCGGCGACGGGCACGTTCATCCATTGCCGCTTGCCGATGATGGCGGCCATCTCGTCCTTGTTCTCCTTGGCCTCGCACCATTGCTGGGCCGCCATGACGGCCATGACGATCGCCTTGGTGGCGTTCGGGTTCTTGTCGATGAATTCGGCGCGCAGGCCGAGCGCCTTTTCGGGATGGCCCTTCCAGAGTTCGCCTGTGGTGGCTGCGGTAAAGCCGACGCCCTGGTGGACGAGCTGCTCGTTCCACGGCTCGCCGACGCAGAACACGTCCATGTTGCCGACCTTCATGTTGGCAACCATCTGCGGCGGCGGCACGACGATGGTGGAAACGTCCTTGTCGGGATCGATTCCGCCGGCGGCCAGCCAGTAGCGCAGCCAGAGGTCATGCGTGCCGCCCGGGAAGGTCATGGCGGCCTTGACCTCCTTGCCCTCGGCCTTCTTGGCGGCGAAGGCGTCCTTCAGCTTGGAGGCGTCGAGGCCGACGCCGGTAGCGGCGTATTCCTGTGCGACCGAAATGCCCTGGCAGTCGTAGTTGAGCCGCGCCACGATCGCCATCGGCATCGGCTGGTTGTTCTGCGTCACCTTGCCGGTGTGCATGAGGTAAGGCAGCGGCGACAGGATGTGGGCGCCGTCAATGCCGTTGGCCTCGCCGCCGAGCATCAGATTGTCGCGCGTCGCGCCCCAGGAGGCCTGCTTGAGCACCTCGACATCGGGCATGCCGAATTTCTCGAAAAACCCCTTCTCCTTGGCGATCATCAGCGGCGCCGCGTCGGTCAGCGCGATGAAGCCGAGCTTGGCTCCGGTGACTTCCGGAGCGGCGGTGGCGGCATGGGCGCCGGAGGGTAGCAGCGCACGCGCGGCCGCCAGGGTTGCCGCGGTGGCAGCACTTGCCATCAGGAAATTGCGGCGAGTCATGCCCTCGAGAGGGGCTTCGGTCTTGATGCGTTTCGTCATCGTCGTCTCCCGTTGGGCACAGCTTGGGATCTGCGCCGTCGATTGCGTGTTCGATCAAAACAAAAAAGCCGCCGGCCAGGCCGCGCGCGTCCGTCCATCCGGGATCGCGTGTTGACCTGAGCGGCAGCTTTGCCTGTAGCGCCCGCCATTGGACGCCTGTTCCGTGACCCCGAGAAGGGTCTGCCTATTGCAAAGCAGGAACCGTGCCAGTTTCGGGACGAATGACAAACATCAATTGAATCAATAATATGATACAATCGCCAACGCGCCGGCGCGCTGGGCGAGCAAGCCAAAGATTGTTCATCAGCGCAGTTGCACGCACAATTTTTGTGCAATGCACAAGAATGGCGCGGAATTGATCAGGCGTCAGTGCGGGCGGATTTCTGGCCGGCAATGTAGGCGTCGATCTCGTCGGGATCGAAGATCTGGCCGTCGAAGAAGCCGTCGGGACCGAGCACGAGGCTGGCGCCGGCGGAGCCGACAGGCGTGGCAGACGCGAGCGCGCCCTCGACCTTGGAATTGGCGCCGGGAAGCGCGACGCCAAGCGGCTTCAGCGCCGAGCGGTAGAGGTCGGGCCGGTAGCAGTCGCGGGCAATGGCGAGGTTTTCCGGCGTGTGCGCGACATGTCCCCAGCGCACCATCTGCGTGTAGAACCACAGCGCATGGCTCTTCCACGGAAAGTTCGCCGCCTTGTCGAAAGGCAGGAAGAAATCCTCGACCACGCGGTCGGCGCCCTCGCCCAGCCTGAGTTTTCCCGTCAGGATCGGCATCTGCACTGCCGGCGGCAGACCGAGGAAGCCCGGCTGTGCCATCACAGCCGCCAGTTCGCCATGGTTGGCCGGATCCTGGCACCAGCGCGCCGAATGATGCAGCGCGCGCAGCAGTGCTGCCAGCGCCTCCGGGTTTTCGTCGGCCCAGGCCTTGCGCACGCCGATCACCTTTTCCGGACTGTTCTTCCACAGCAGCGCCTTGACGGTGACAATGTGACCGGTGCCGGCGGCGACAGCAGCGCTGTTCCAGGGTTCGCCGACGCAATAGCCATCGATGCGGCCGGCGGCCAGTGCATCGGCCATGAAGGGCGGCGGCACGATGACGATCTCGATCTCGTGTGACGGATCGATGCCGCAGGCGGCAAGCCAGTAGCGCAGTTCATAATTGTGCCCGGAATGCGGGTGCACGACGGCGAAGCGCAGCGGCTCGCGGCCGGCGGCGGCGCGCTCACGGATGAAGGCACCGAGGGCGGCACCAGCCCGCGCGGGCTCGAGATCGGGCACAGCACCATGCGCCGCCATGCCTTCCCAGACGGCGTTGGAGATGGTGATGCAATTGCCGCCCAAGCCCAGCGAGAACGGCACGATCGTCTCGGAGGCGAGCGGCGTCAGCCCGAGATTGCAGGCGAGAGGCATCGGCCCCAGCATATGGGCGAGATGGAAGTGGCCGATGGCGATGCGGTCGCGAATGTTGGCCCAGGAGGTCTCGCGATGTAGCGTCAGGTCGACGCCTTCGCGCGCGGCAAACCCCAGTTCGCTCGCTGCGACCAGCACGGCGCTGTCGAAGAGCGGCATGAACCCGGCGGTGATCTGGTGTGTCGCGCTCATTCGTCCTCCGACGGCCCGAGCAGCCCGGCGGCGGTCACCAGGCTCTGGGCGATGTCGCTGATCTTGCGGTTCTGGTTCATCGCCGTCTTGCGCAGCAGCGTGTAGGCAGCCTCTTCCGAGAGGCCGCGCGACTTCATCAATATGCCCTTGGCGCGATCAATGACCTTGCGGCCCTCGAGCTCGCCGCGAACCTCTTCCAGTTCACGAGCCATGCGCGAAAAAGCATTGAAGCGGCTGACGGCCATGTCGAGGATCGGCTTGACCCGTTCCTGCCGCAGACCGTCGACCACATAGGCCGACACGCCGGCATCGACCGCCGCCTCGATCGAGGCCTGGTCGGAACGGTCGACGAACATGGCGATCGGCCGCTTCACCGCGCGCGACAACTGGAACATGTTTTCCAGCATGTCGCGGTTCGGATTTTCCAGATCGATGACGATGACGTCGGGCTCAATCTCGGCGATCCGCCGCGCAATGCCTGACACGTCATGGATGACGGTGACCCGCTCATGGCCGGCCTCGCGCAAGCCGGCCTCGATGATCGAGGCACGGATGCGATTTTCGTCGATCACCAGAACGGCGAGTGAGGAGCGGACCATGCCTCAATATGTACAAGCGGGCAGATTGTGCAATGCGGCATGGGGGCTGGGCCTGAGTCTAAGCGACAGGCACATGAGCACCGCACACACGCAGTCGACTCCCAAGCCTACCTGGGGGGCTAGCCCGGCGAGGTGGCTGACGCGCTCGCCAAGATCTTGCTTCGCGCCTGCGCATACTCCCAAGCGGAGAACGGTGGATCAATCTTTTGCCGAGGCTCTGCCAAGACGAATGGATCCGGGCCAAACAGGCTGTATAGTTCAAACAGTTTCTCGGCGGTCATGCCCGGTCTGAGTGAGTTCTCCAGGTCGGCGTCGACTATGGCTCGACATCGCGCCACGGCCTCATCGTAAGTCGGAAATGTTGCGTCCAGGTAGCGTTCACTCTCATCCCGGTAATGAAAGTGGTCATCGACAAAGACCTGGTATTGAACGATTTGCGACAACCAGTTGCCCCCCGGCAAAATCCTCTTGGACTTTAGCTCGTCCGTTGTGGCTCAGACAAGGAGGTGGGCGCTTGGCAGCGACAACGGTCCGGCCGCCCTTCCCTGTTGTCAAACGCAAGGGCCAGTCGTTGAGCCAGACTGGACATAGCCTGCGGGCGATGTGATCAGTTGGGCTTTGAACGACGATCCTGTGGGGCCTCAAGACCCGCATTGGCAAGCCTTTGGCGAAAGCTGAGAACCCAATCATTTCCTTCGTCTCGAAGCATGTCCCAGAGTGGCCATTCAGGAGCCGCTTCGATCGCATGCAAAACGGTCCAATTGAGCCCGAAGGCAGTGTCGCCCGCAGCGGGCAACAACGATATCAGTGCGCTGACATCATCCACGGACAGTGGAAGGACAAAGGCCTCAATACACTTCTGCGCAGCAACAATTTGCTCGGCATCGAGATCGTCCGTCAACTTCGGAGCAACCTTGCAAAGGTTCTTGACGGCATCCTGCATCATGCAGTTCTCCAACCCGTCAGCAGCGTTTATCGGATGCCGGTCACGCTCGTTTTCGTTTCACTCCTCGAAGGAGCTCGCTGCGACATAGATCGACGCCAGTTGCTCGATGCCGGCCTGGTCGGCCTTGTCGAAGCGGCCGGGCGTCGGGCTGTCGAGATCGAGCACGCCGAAGACGCCGTCATTGTCCCTGAGCAGCACGACCAGCTCCGAGCGCGAGGCAGCGTCGCAGGCGATATGGCCGGCAAAGTCGTGCACATCCTTGACCAGCATCGACATTTCGAGATCGATCGCGGTGCCGCACACGCCCTGGCCGACCGCGATGCGCACGCAGGCCGGCTTGCCCTGGAAGGGCCCAAGCACCAGTTCTTCGTCGGATGCCATGAAATAGAAGCCGGCCCAGTTGATATCGGGCACCATCTGGAAAATCAGCGCTGATGTGTTGGCGGCATTGGCGATCGAGTCGCGCTCGCCGTCGAGCAGCGCCTTCAATTGCGTGGCGAGGTTGCGGTAGAATGCTGCCTTGTCGGTGGTGTCGATGGCCTTGGCCGCAAACATCGTGCCTTCTCCGTTGACGGCGTGCCGAAACGCCCGCTCCTGTCTGCCACCAATGCAGCGGCTGGGAAATACACAATCGCGAAATGTCGCCAGCCGAAGAAGCGACCGCGTTCGGCCGTCCACGCCACCTGATACAAGCAACAGCTGTCAGTTCGGCCGGCGGCCAAAGACGCGAGCGGCGCGCCCGAGCAGGCTGGAGCCGGCACTGGTTGATGGGGCCGGCTGCGCCGCATTGTCGGCTGGGGGATGATTTCTTTTGTCGGACGCCATTGCCATGACCGCTTTGCTGGCGTCGAAGCCGGCGGTTGGCCTTGCGCCCTTCATTCTTTGCTGGGTCAGCGGCGAACATGTCGGCTGGCCGTCGGCGCCGAGAATCTCTCCGACAGTCAGCTGATTGGTGAAGCGGTAAATATCCCAAACGGCATATTTGACGGCCTGTGCGTCATAGGCGCCGCTTCTGTGCTTGGCATGCATGTCCATCAATTGCGGGATCAGGAATTGCGCCTTGTCCGGCGCGGCTTCGCCTTCATATGGCAGCGTGCTCCAGCCAGACTTTATCAATGTCGACCTGAGTTCGGCCGGCCCTCGCCACAGCGCGACAGAAGTTGCCGGATCGATAAAGGCAGCGACGTAATTGCCCTTCATGTTGTGGGCGATGCCGACCTGGGCCAGCAGGTCCTTGCATTCGGGGACGAGCCAAACGGCCTTCGGAAAGATCGATTGCAGTTCGAAGTCGTAGTTGAGTTCCACCGCCATCGTTCCATCGCCTGACCTGGTGCCATTCTCGCTGTTTCCGCTTAAGGTTTTGCTATCCCGTTTGGTGAACGGTTGGTTCGCTGGCAGACAGGGCGGGGCGCAAACATCGTTTGTCGTCTCCGTTGCCAGCGTGCCGAACCGCCCGCTACAGTTTCCCCTGTCAGCCACCCATGGCGCGCGAAAGTCACCATCGTGAATTCCACCAGCCGAAACCGCGACCGAACGCAGCCGACGGCAAACGAAGGCCCCCTTACCTTCGCCGTGCTGGTGTTTCCCGGCTTTCCGATGATGGCGTTCAGTTCGGTGATCGAGCCGCTGCGCGCGGCCAATGTGCTGGCGAAAAAGGACTGCTACCGCTGGGTGATCGTTGGCGCCGCCGAGGGAGCGGTGGAGGCCTCTAACGGTGTCGTTATCCAACCCGGCTTTTTCGCCGGTGATGCGCCCAAGGTCGACCGCATCGTCGTCTGCTCGGGCGGCAATGCTGACCATGTCGTGGCGGACGACGCCATGAACTGGATCCGCAAGAGCCTGCGCAATGGCGCCCATATCGGCGCGGTGGCGGATGCCGCGTTCTTCCTCGCCCGCGCCGGCCTGCTCGACGGCCATGCCTGCACCTTGCACTGGACCAGCCAGGCGGCCTTCACCGAGGCGTTTCCGGAAATTGAGCTGCGGCGCGATCTCTACGTCATCGACCGCAAGCGCTTCACCTCGGCCGGCGGCGTCGGCAGCCTCGACATGATGCTGGAGATCATCACCAACGATTATGGCGCCGAACTGGCGGCCGGCGTCGCCGAATGGTTCGTGCACAGCCCGCTGCGCTCCAGCGTCGACCGCAAGCTGATGCCGCTGCGCCTGCGCACCGGCGTCCAGAACGAACTGGTGCTGTCAGCCATCGCCATCATGGAGGATGCGGTGGAGGAGCGCCTCGCCATGACGGAACTGGCGGAGCGGCTCGGCGTCTCCTCCGACAAGCTCGAACGCAATTTCCGCTCCGAGCTGAGCATCTCGCCCAATGGCTACTACCGGCGGCTCAGGCTGAAGCGCGCCGCCGACCTTTTGGCGCATTCAACGCTGATGGTGCGCGACGTGGCTCTGGCCTGCGGCTTCGCCTCGATGTCGAGCTTTGCCCGGGCGTTTCGCGAAGAGCATGGGCATGCGCCAAAGGTGGCGCGGCGGCATTAGCCACCCGGCGGCATTCCGCACGACATTTGCGGGATTCCGCACAGACTTTGCGCGGCGCATGGCCCATTTTGCCCGCTTCAGGAGGCACGCATGAGCATCGTCGTATTCGACCCCGACAGCACCGAGGACGTCGACTTCAAGGACCGCATGCGCCACCCGGCCACGGCGGACCCGGCCGGCGGTATGTGGCTGTCCGACACCGAGCCGTCCTTTATCGACGCGGATGCTTTGCGCAAGGGGCGGCTGGCCAAGCTGCGCAGCTGGATGCGCGAGGCCGGCTATGGCGGCGTCGTCCTGTTCGACCCCTACAACCAGCGCTACGCCACCGGCTCGCGCAACATGTTCGGCTATTTTCTGCGCAATTCGACCCGCTATTTCTTCATCCCCACCGTTGGACCGATCGTGCTGTTTGAATATCCGCAGAGCTACCATGTCTCAATGGTGCTCGACACGATCGACGAGGCGCGGCCGTCCAAGCTGGTGTGGTCGTCGGTGTCGGGCCGTGACGACGAAACCGCCGGCCCGTTCGCCGACGAGATCACCGAACTGTTGAAAAAACATGGCGGCGGCTCGATGAAGCTCGGCCTCGACCGCTGCAGCCATTTGCAGGCGCTGGCCTTGGAAAAGCGCGGCTGCGAGGTCAAGGATTGCCAGGGCGAAATCCTGGCGGTGCGCGCGGTCAAGACGCCCGAGGAAGTAAAATGCCTGCAAGTGTCGATGGCCGGCGCCGAAGCCGCCGTCTACGCCGTGCGCGAGGCGATCAAGCCCGGCGTCTCCGAAAACGAGCTGTTCGCCATCATGTATGGCGAGGTCATCCGCCAGGGCGGCGAGTTCATCGAGACGCGGCTGCTGACCTCGGGCCAGCGCACCAATCCGTGGTTCAACGAGGCCAGTGGCCGCAAGATCCGGCCGGGCGAACTTTTGGCACTCGATACCGACACCATCGGCTGCTACGGCTATTATTCGGATTTCTCGCGCACCTTCCGCTGCGGGCCGGGCAAGCCGACCGATTATCAGAAATCGCTTTACCGCATGGCGCACGACCAGGTTCAACACAACATCTCGATCGTGAAGCCCGGCATGGCGTTCCGCGAGATCGCCGAAAAGGCCTGGAAGATTCCTGACCGTTTCGTCGACCAGCGCTATACCTCGGTCATGCACGGCGTCGGCATGCATGGCGAGACGCCGTTCATCGCGCATGCCGTGGACTACGAAACCTACGGCCGTGACGGCCATATCGTGGCGGGCATGGTGGTGAGCGTGGAAAGCTATATCGGCGAGAAAGGCGGCCGCGAGGGCGTCAAGCTGGAGGACGAGATCGTGGTCACCGAGACCGGCACGGAGCTTTTGTCGCGCTTTCCCTATGAGGATGAGTTTCTGGAGAAACAGGTTTGATGAAGGTTGCACGCCTCGATAAACCATCGCCGGCTGTTGGGAATAGCCGCAGCGCCCATCGCTTCGTCATCCTAGGGCGAAGCAAGGAGCGCAGCGACGCGGCGCAGACCCTAGGATCCATGCCGCGACTTCCGAGCGCAGCTACGGTACTCATTTGGTCTGCTGCATTACTCGGCCAAGGTCACGGCATGGATCCTCGGGTCTGCGCGTCCGCTTCGCTTCCGCTCCGCCCGTGGATAACGAAGTCAGGGAGGCTTCGGCCAATCACCAAGGGCGATAGCCCACTGAAAGCCACTACGTTGCCTCTTGCAGGCCCATCCGCATGAAGGCCCCCATCTCCATCAAACGCGGCACGGTGGCGGCGGTGTTCATCGATCTCCAGGAAGAGCATCGGCAGGACAAGCGCTATCTGGTCGAGGGTTTTGGCGACATCCTCGCCAACGTGCAGCACCTGCAGGCGGCAGCGCGCGCCAATGATGTGCCGCTCTACCACTGGGCTTATATCGTCGATACCGCCAAGGCGCGACCGTTCCATCCGCTCGATGCCGACGGCAAGTCGGCCTTCTCCGACAAGAGCGATCCGCTGACCGCGATCTGCCCGGAAGTGGCGCCGGCGGCGGGCGAGACGATGCTGGTCAAGACGCAGGCCAGCGCCTTCGGTTCGGGAACTGCGGCCAACGAATTGAAGGCGCGCGGCATCGAGTGGCTGATTGTATCAGGCGTGTGGACCGAGGCCTGCATCGACGCCACCGTCAGGGATGCGGTGGCATCAGGCTTTCGCGTGCTTTTGGTCAAGGATGCCTGCGGCAGCGCCAGCGCTGCGATGCACCAGACCGCCATCCTCAACCTCGCCAACCGGCTCTATGGCGGCGCCGTCACCAACACCGAAGGCGCCTGCCGGCTGATATCGGGCGATACGGTGACCGCATGGCAGGTTGAGGGCTCGGTGCCTTTGCGCTTCACTTATGAAAACGCGGCCCGGCTCTACGACGAGCTTTGACGATTGGATTGCAGTGGGCACGATCCACCAGATGACGGAGCGCAGGAAATACGCCAGGCGGCTCGATCCGGCTTTGTGGGCTTATGTCGATCGGGTCAATGGCTGGTACCCGACCGAGATCGCCGAACTGCCGATCGACAGGCAGCGCGAGGTCTATGACGCGATGTGCCGGGCCTTCCACCAGGGTCATCCGCCGGGCGTATCCGTCAGTGATGGCCTGATCGCCAGCGCCGACCACGGCATTCCAGTCCGCCGCTACCAGCCTGCCGGCAAGGCCGCGCGAGCAATGGTCCTCTATTTTCATGGCGGCGGCTTCGTGCTCGGCGGGCTCGACAGCCATGATGACATCTGCGCCGAAATCTGCGCCGGCACCGGCTTTGCCGTGCTTTCCGCCGACTACCGGCTGGCGCCCGAACATCTGCATCCCGCCGCCTTTGACGATGCGCTGGCGGTGTTCGAATGGGCAGCCGCGACGACCGCTCTGCCGCTCGTCCTGTGTGGTGAAAGCGCCGGCGGCAATCTCGCCGCCGCGGTCGCTCACGCCACGCGCCGCCAGGCGAGTGCGACAGCCGGCCAAGTGCTCATCTATCCCGACCTTGGCGGCGACGAGAGCGCCGGCTCCTACATCGAGCACAGTGAGGCGCCGCTGCTGTCCGCGCGCGACGTCGCATTCTATCGCAGCATCCGCTCAGGCCCGGCGCAGTCGCCGGACGATCCGACCTTTTCGCCGCTGCGCGACAGTGATTTCTCCGGCCTGCCGCCGACGGTCATCATCACCGCAGAGTGCGACCCGCTGTCCTCGGACGGCGAGACATATCGCGACCGCATAGTTGCCGCCGGCGGCAAGGCGTGGTGGCATCAGGAGCCCCGGCTGGTGCACAGCTTTCTGCGCGCCAGAACGACTGTACCCGACGCCGGCGAGGCTTTTACGCGCATCATCGCGGCGGTTGCGGCGCTGGGTAAAGGTGAGTGGCCTTACTGAGGGCCAACGAAGCAGCGCCGATCTCCCCCCTCGTGGGGGAGATGGCCGGCAGGCCAGAGGGGGGCGCGAAGGATCACCACCGTCGATCTGATTATCCGAAATCCATCTGAGAGCACTGCTGAACTTGTCTGAGAGGTCGGCGGGACAGCGCCCCCCTCTGTCCTGCCGGACATCTCCCCCACTTGGGGGGAGATTAGCTGTCCCATTGGTTGCGGAACAGCGCACAAGAACTGCGGAAAGCCGAACACTCCGCTGCGTAACCCGGCCCTATCATCCCTCGAGGCAACGGCGTCCCGGCGAAACGCATCGCGTCGGTGTTCCGCCGGGGCGCCCAACAAGAGGGAACGACGATGAAGTTCATGCTGACCGACAGAAAATTGCACCCCAAAGCCAAGCCCGTCGCCGACGATTTCAAAAAGGGCGGCCTGAACCGGCGCGAATATCTCGCCATGATGGCCGCCTTCGGCGTCAGTGCTGCCGGCGCACTAGCGCTGGGTGGCCTCAGCACCTCTCCGGCCCTGGCCGAGGAGCCGAAGCGCGGCGGCACCTTGCGCGTCGCCATGAACGTCAAGGGCTTCAAGGATCCGCGCACATTCGACGGTGTCGAAATGTCCAACGTCGCCCGCCACTGCAACGAATATCTGGTGCGCTGGAACACCGACTTCACTTTTGAACCCTGGCTGCTCGAAAGCTGGGAAGCCAGCGATGACGCCAAGACCCTCACCCTGCATGTGCGCAAGGGCATTTCCTGGTCGAATGGCGACGCCTTCAACGCCGACGATGTCATCCACAATCTCACGCGCTGGTGCGACGCTTCGGTAGCAGGCAATTCGGTCGCTGCGCGCATGGGCGCGCTGGTCAACGCCGACACCAAGAAACTGGTCGATGGCGGCATCCAGAAGGTCGACGACTTCACCATAAAACTCAATCTGCCGAAGCCCGACATTTCGCTGATTGCCGGCATGGCCGACTATCCGGCGCTGATCATGCACCGCTCCTATGAGGGCGACGGCGACCCGATGAAGGCGCTGGCGATCACCACCGGACCTTGCGAGCTGGTGAAATGGGATGCCGAGACCGGCGCCGAGGTTAAGCGCAAGGACAAGCCGTGGTGGAAGGGCGACTTCTACCTCGACGGCATCAAATGGGTCGACTACGGCTCCGACCCCAACGCGATGCTGTCGGCCTTCGAATCCGGCGAGATCGACACCGACCACGAAACCGCTTCGGACGCCGTCTCGCAGACCGAGCAGATGGGCTTGCAAAATTCCGAGATCGCCACCGGCTCAACCATCGTGGCGCGCTTCAATGTCGGCAATCCGCCCTATGACGACGTCAAGGTGCGCCGCGCGGCCCAGCTCACCGTTGACAATTCCGCCGTGCTGGCGCTCGGTCTCGGCGGTCGCGGCAAGCCCGCCGACAACCATCATGTCGGCCCGATGCACCCCGAATATGCCGATATCGGCCCGGCCAAGCGTGACATCGATACGGCGAAGAAACTGCTCACCGAGGCCGGCAAGGCCGACCACGAATTCGACCTCATCTCCGTCGACGTCGAATGGCAGAAGAGCACCGGCGACGCCGTTGCCGCGCAAATGCGCGAGGCCGGGCTGAAGATCAAGCGCACCGTGCTGCCGGCCGCCACCTTCTGGAACGACTGGAGCAAATATCCTTTCTCCTGCACCGAATGGCTCGGACGCCCCCTCGGCGTCCAGGTGCTCGCGCTCGCCTACAAATCGGGCGCCGCGTGGAACGAGAGCGCCTATGCCAATCCCGAGTTCGACACGCTGCTCGACAAGGCACTGGCAATGCCCGACGCCAAGGCCCGCAAGGAGATCATGGCCAAGATCGAGCAGAATTTGCGCGACTCCGGCATCATCATCCAGCCCTACTGGCGCTCGGTCTACCGAACCTATCGCAAGGGCGTGCATGGCTGCGAGCAGCACCAGTCGCTGGAGCAGCACTTTGAGAAGGTCTGGCTGGAGAGCTGACCCGTTTTGACCGGATGCCTGACGCGGCCACCGACTGTGGGCGCGTCAGGCAATAGCCTGCCTGACGACGTCCGGAACCCGTCCGACCGACATCCGCTCGATGATGGTGGTCGGAAGAACGATCCTTTCGGGCGGCCTGTCATCGCCTTTCAGGCGGCGTATCAGAAGCTCCGCCACGGATTTTCCGAGCGCATAGACCGGCTGGTCGATGACGGTGATCGGAGGCGTCGTCACGCTGGTCCAGTCGGCATCGTGGAAGGTGATCAGCGACATGTCCTGCGGAATGCGCAGCCCGCATTCCCGGATCGCCTTGAACAGTTCGAGTGCGACGACGCTGTCGGATGCGAGAATTGCGGTCGGCCTCTCGGCGCTCCGGAGCAACGCATGCATCGCCGCCCGCGATGTCTCGGACCGTCCGGTACCGAAATGGATGTTGCGCTCGGCTCGCTCTATGCCGGCGTCCCGGCAGGCATCGAGGAAGCCGACAATGCGCTCGCGCACGCTGGAGGTGTTGATCCTCGACTCGCCGCCGCGAAAATCTCCGGACAACACCGCAGCGGTCACATAGGCGATCCTGGTGTGGCCCGCCCGCGTCAGGATGCGCGTGGCGCGCAGCGCCGCATCCCGGTCATCGACGGTGACGGTGTCGACATCGAGGCCCGGCAGCGCCCGATCGAGCAGCGCCAGCGGACAGGCGGAGTGCGCAATCTCGACGAGATGGGCGATTTCTCCGGATTGGGCGGGCGTGACGATCAGCCCGTCAACCTGCTTTGCCATGAGCACGCGTATTGCATTCTTCTCGGCTTCGACCTGTTCGCCCGAATTGGCCAGAATCACATTGATCCCCGACAGGCGCGCCGCGTCGCTGATGCCGCGCACCGCAAGCGAGAAGAACGGATTCTCGATGTCGCCGACGACCACGCCGATGCTGCCGGAGCGTCCGGTCGTCATGCTGCGCGCCAACTCGTTCGGACGATAGTCGAGCACCTTTGCGGCTTCGAGCACGGCGGTGCGCACCTCCTTGCTCACCCGACCATAGCCACCCAACACGCGCGCTGCCGTCGCTTTCGAGACCTTCGCCTGGCGGGCGACATCGCTGACAGTGATGGAAGCAGCCTTGGTCGGACGTTTCATTCTCGAAAAAATCGCTTCTGAGTTCGTTGACGGATGGTCATTCCTGTGGCTACAAATGTCAAGAGACCGGTCTCAATCGCATTTGAGACCGGTCTCACAATAAAAGAGCGCCTGGAGGCGTCGTACTGAAAGCCGTTTCGAAAATTGGCGCGTGTCCGTTGTGAAAGCTTCAGCGCCCCCTGCGGACCGATCTTCAGAGTGGAGAACAACAATGAGCATCAGTGGCCTTTTCACATCGAGCCCGCGGCAGCGTGTCGGCTCGATCATTTTCGCCATCGCACTGGCTGCCCTGTCCTTGCCCAAGGCATGGGCCGCCGGCGACAACCCCTACAATCTGATCGATGCCAAGACGATCAGCGTCGGCACGATGGGTGATGCCAAGCCCTACGCCTTCACGACCGCCGATGGCAAGTTCACCGGCTTCGATCTCGAGTTCTTCCTGAATGTGGTGAACCGGATGGGATTCAAGGCGGATCAGGTGACCTTCACTGGGCAGGAATTCTCGGCACTCATGCCCTCGGTCGCCAATGAGCGTTTCGACGTCGCGGTCGCCGCAATCGGCACCACGGCCGAGCGGAAAAAGAACGTCGATTTCTCCGATGGCTACCTGGCCGGCTACCTCTCGGTGCTGACGTCGGACGCCAAGATCACCGATGCCGAAGGCCTGGCCGGCAAACGCCTCGGCGTCGTGCAGGGCACGCTGCAGGAGATCTATGCCGCGAAAAGCTTCAAGAACACCGACCTGGTAAAATTCCCGGACAACAACTCCGCAATCGCAGCTCTCAACAATGGCACGGTCGACGCGCACTTCCTCGATTACGAGGCGGCGAAACAGTACGGAGAGCGCTATCCGGCGTTGAAGATCGCGATCAACATCCCTTCCTTCGATGCGCCGGCCGGCTTTGTCATTCGCAAGGGCAACGACGCATTTCGTGAAGCACTCAACAAGGGCATTCATGAAGCGATGCAAGACGGCACCTGGAGGGACCTCTACCAGAAATGGTTCCCCGGATCGCCGATGCCGGAGCAATATCTTCCCAAGAAAAACTGAGCCGCGTAGGGCCGCTGGCGCGAATGCCGGCGGCCCTCACCCATGAGCGATCGCACGACCGGTGGCCTTGCCGCCGCGCAAGGCAGGTTTGCAGATGAACTGGCTTGAGAACCTTCAGCGCAGCTTTTTCGACTGGGACGCGATGGCGTCTGTCCTGCCGGCGCTGCTTGCCGTCGGACTGAAAAATACCCTGATCCTCGCGGCGGCGTCCACCGTGCTCGGCATCCTGCTTGGCATGGTCCTCGCCGTGATGGGCATCTCGCGCTCGGCCTGGCTGCGCATTCCGGCACGCATATACACCGACATCTTTCGCGGCCTGCCCGCCATTCTCACCATCCTGCTGATCGGCCAGGGATTCGCCCGCATCGGCCGCGAGATTTTCGGCCCCTCGCCCTACCCGCTCGGCATCCTGGCGCTCAGCCTGATTGCCGGCGCCTATATTGGCGAGATCTTTCGCTCGGGCATCCAGAGCGTCGAAACTGGTCAGATGGAAGCGTGCCGCGCGCTCAGCATGAGCTACGGCCAGGGCATGCGGCTGATTGTGATCCCGCAGGGCGTGCGCCGCGTGCTCCCTGCCCTGGTCAACCAGTTCATCGGCAACGTCAAGGATTCCAGTCTCGTCTATTTCCTCGGCCTGCTTGCCTCCGAACGCGAGATCTTCCGCATCGGGCAGGACCAGGCGGTGGTCACCGGCAACCTGTCGCCGCTGCTTCTGGCCGGAATGTTCTACCTGATCATCACGGTGCCACTGACCCATGTGGTCAACACCATCGACAATCACCTGCGGCTCGGCAGGCAAAAATCCGGCGGCGTCGTCAGCGGCCTCGTAGAAGTCGGCGAGCTTGAGACCACGTCAGGCAAAGCCTCGGTGTCGACCGGCGCCGCGCCGTCAGCCATCAAGGCCGGCAGCTTGGACGTCCGCGATCTCGACATGGCCTATGGCGATTTGCAGGTGCTCAAGCAGATCCGGCTCAAGGTCGAGCCGGGAACGGTCACCTGCGTCATCGGACCGTCGGGTTCCGGAAAATCGACGCTGCTGCGCTGCCTCAACCGGTTGGTCGAGCCGAAGGCGGGCGACGTACTGCTCGATGGCGAAAGCATCCTGGCGATGAAACCGGAGACGCTGCGGCGTCGCGTCGGCATGGTCTTCCAGCATTTCAATCTGTTCCCGAACCATACCGCGCTCGAGAACGTCATGCTCGCCCTCACTGAGATCAAAGGCATGGCGAAAAGCCAGGCCAGGCGCCAGGCGGAAGCGCGCCTTGCCGAAGTGGGCCTGGCCGCGCGCAAGGACTACCGGCCGAGCCGCCTTTCGGGGGGCCAGCAACAGCGCGTGGCGATCGCGCGCGCCCTGGCGATGGACCCGGAGGTCATCCTGTTTGACGAGGTGACCAGCGCGCTCGACCCCGAACTCGTCAAAGGCGTTCTCAATCTCATGGCCGATCTCGGCCGGCGCGGCATGACGATGATCGTCGTCACCCATGAGATGGGCTTTGCCCGCAAGGTGGCGGATCAGGTCGCCTTCATGGACGAGGGCCGCATCGTCGAGGTTGGCCCGCCGGCGGAGATATTCGACAGGCCGAAGAGCCCGCGGCTCAAGCAATTCCTCGCCGAGGTGCTGTGAAAGATGCCGCCGCGCCAACCGGCCAGGCTCGGCGCATCCCTGAAAAACCCATCATCCGATCATCGAAAGCTGCTTCTATGACTGATAAATCCGCTCTCAAGGTCGTCGTCGTCGGCGGCGGCATCTTCGGCGTCTCCACCGCCGTCCATCTCGCCCGCCTCGGCGCCAAGACGACGATCGTCAATGACGGTCCAGCCGCCAATGGCGCATCGTCGCGTTCGCTCGCCTGGCTCAACTCGGCGCGAAAGCGCTCGGCCGCCTATCACAGGCTCCGCATGCAGGGCCTCGACCGCTACAGGACGCTGGCCGCCGGACAGGACAGCGGTGCCTGGCTCCGCCTCGACGGCGGGCTCACCTGGGACACCGATGATGCTTCCAACCAGATCCCGGAAATCTTCCGCCACGAACAGGCGATCGGCTATGAGACGCGTCTGCTCGCGCCCGGCGACATCGCCGCCGTCACGCCGGGTGTCGATGCAAGTGCCGTCTCGCCCCAGGGCGCGATCTTCAATGCGGGCGAAGGATGGGTCGACCTGCCTTCGTTGATCAGCCTAATGCTGAAGGAGTTTCTCGAACGCGGCGGCCGCATCCTCACCGATGCCGGTTCCGCAGACGTCACTCTCGCCAATGGCCGCGTCAGTGGCGTGAAGACTGCGTCCGGCCAGGTCGTTGATGCCGATGCCGTCGTGGTCGCGACCGGTTCGGCAGTGCCGGACATGGCCGCGAAAGTCGGACGACGCATCGGCGACGGCACGACGCGCGCGCTGCTCGTCTTCAGCAGCCCGATCCGGCATCCGCTGCGCGCAGTGTTGAACACGCCGCGTATCGCCATCCGTCCGACTCCGAACGGGGCCTTCGCGCTCGACTCGGCCTGGTCCGAAGACGAAGTCGTCGTGCGTGGCGACGGCACGTACGGGGCAAGGCCATCGACGATAGCGGGACTGCTCGACGAAGCCTCCAAGGTCCTGGATGGAAACCCGACGCTTGCCCTGCAGAGTTATCACACCGGGCCAAAACCAATTCCGGCGGACGGCGAGCCGGTGATCGGCCAGTTGACCGGCATTCCAGGCTATCACGTCGTCTTCAGCCATAGCGGCGCGACGCTCGGGCTCGTCGCCGGAGAATTGCTGGCCGGCGAGATCGTCAGTGGTAAGCCCAATCCGTTGCTCGAAGGGTTTCGCCCCGGAAGATTCGACGACTGACCCGGGGCACGCACCGGTGGAATGCCATTTGCCTTGCGCACGCATTCGTCACAGATTGCACTGACCAGACTTATCGGCTCAGGCCAGGAATTTGCGCGAGACGCACGCAGGCATGCACCACTTCAACCTTGGCACCTATCGGCGCCCCATTTCCACCCGCTCGGCAGAAACCCAGCGCTGGTTCAATATCGGCCTGAACTGGTGCTACGGCTTCAACCACGAGGAAGGCATCAAATGCTTCGAGAAGGCACTGGAGACCGATCCTGATTGCGCTTTCGTGCATTGGGGCATCGCCTATGCCGCCGGGCCTTTCTACAATTTGACGTGGAAGGAGCATGGTGAGGCCGAAGCCAATGCGGCGACCAAACGCTGTTTCGAACATATCCAGCTTGCACGCGCCAACGCGGCTCACGCCAGCGCGGTGGAGAAGCGGTTGATCGAGGCGCTGGCCTGTCGTTTCCAGAAGCCGCACGCGGTGACGCCACAGGTGTTCGAGCAGTGGGACAATACCTTTGCCGCCGAGATGCGGCGCGGGTACCAAAGCTTTCCCGACGACCACGACGTGATGGCGCTGTTTGTCGAAGCGCTGATGATGCGTACAGTACGGCGTCTGTGGGATTTGAAGACCGGCAAGCCGGCGCCGAACTCGGACGTCGTCGAGGCGGAGGTTTGCGAGCGATCGATCCGGCTCGCCGACGAGGCCGGCGTCGCGCAGCATCCGGCGATCGTCCATCTGCACATCCATCTGCTGGAGATGTCGACCATGCCGGAGCGCGGCATGCGCTCGGCGGATCTGCTCGGCGCAATGTGCCCCGATGCCGGGCATATGAACCATATGCCAGGGCATATTTATGTGCTGTGCGGCGACTATGAGAAGGCCAAACTCGCCAGCGAAAAGGCGGTTCGTGCCAACGACCTCTATCTCGCCTATGCCGATGAGCCGACCTACTATCTGCTCGGCTGCTGCCACGACCTGCATCTGATGATGTTCACCTGCATGTTATCAGGCCAGTACCAGCCGGCGCTGTGGGCGGCCGACAAGGTGCGCAGCCTGGTCACCCGCAGTGTCGTCAGCATTCCGGACCGGCCAAAGCTGACCCAGACGGTGGAAGGTTATCATGCGATGAAATCGCATGTGCTGGTGCGGTTCGGGCGTTGGCAGGAGATCATTTACGAGCCGATGGTCGAGGAGCCCGAACTTTATGTGCTGACGACGGCCATGCAGCACTACGCCAAGGGTGTTGCGCATGCGACGCTGCGAAGCTTCCCTGAAGCCGAACTGGAGCGCGAGCGGTTCCATCGGCACCTGTCGCGCATCCCGCCTGAACGGCGTTTCCTCAGCAACCCGACCCGCGCCTCGCTGGCCGTCGGCGCCGCTCTGCTCGATGGCGAAATCGCCTACCACAAAGGCCAGTACGACGAGGCTTACGTCCATCTGCGGCAAGCGGTCGAGCTTGACGACAATCTGTCCTACACCGAGCCGTGGGCGTGGATGCACCCGCCCAGGCATGCGCTGGCGGCGCTGCTTCTTGACCAGCGCCATGCGCAAGAAGCCGAGCAGGTCTATCGTGATGACCTCGGCCTCAGCGGCAAGGTACAACGCTGCGCCCAGCATCCCGACAATGTCTGGGCGTTGCACGGGCTGGTCGAATGCCTGAAACGTCGCGGCGAGAGTGTGGAGCTGCCGGGGTTGCAGGCCAGGCTCGCCACACCACTTTCCAAGGCGGATGTGGCAATCACCTCATCGTGCCTTTGCCGGACGAGCGTGCAATTGAACCGAAGTTGCTGTCACTGAATCCGTTGGGGCCTCGGGAATGCCTGATGCCCCGGCTGCGACCCCTGCCGGGATCGGCCTGATGTCTCAGGCCGATCTTCGATGCAGCGACGCCTTTCCTATGAGAAGACTTCCGCCAGTTCTTCGACGCTGGTGCCTTCCTTGACCTGACGCAGCTCGACGTAGCTGACTGCCGCCGCAATCGACAGCACCATCGACACCACCGTCTGCACCAGGGCTGCCGCCACATAGGCGACAATTCCACCAAAGAGCAGAACCACCAGCGCTATCGCCCATTGGATGACCGCTGCGATGATGATCAGGATCAGGAACAGGCCGAAGAGCGGCCAGCGGTTGCCCTTGGTCAGGACACGGCTGCGCGACATCGAGCCGAAAACGCCGAGCCGCTCCTGGATCAGAACCGGCACCGACACCGACCAGCCAAGCCACAGGATAATGCCGGGCACCACCAGGGCAATCATGGCCAGGGCCGACCCAAGGCCGACGAGCAGGCCGATCCCCAGTGTCGGCAGCAAAAAGCGGATGGCGATCTGAATACAGTCGCCAAAGGTCGGCCGCTTGCCGTTCAAGTCCTCGATGGTCGCCCGCACAAGCGCCGACTGGAGCAGTAGGGCGAGAACAAAGGATATCAACGAGGCGGAAATCGTGACCCAAGGGTTACCAAACATCGCAGCAGGGTTGGCCGCAGCGCCGGGTTCGGCTTGCAGAATCGCGTCGATTTGCGGTTGGGTCAGCAGTCGAATGACAATCGCCGGCAGGCCTGAGAACAAAAAAGCCAACCCGAGGCACAGGCCGATATTGCGGCCGATGACGGCGAAGCTGTTGTTGAACACCCTGCCGATACGGAATTTGTCCGCCCCACCCAGTGTTGCCGAAGTCATGATGCGTCCCCCCGTGATCACCGCCGAATAGCGGCGGCTGTCTTAACAGTAAATCTGCCAAGTTTGATCTCCGGCGTCCAGCCCACTTGCAATTTTCTTGCTGCATTGCCAGTGTCCGCGCGGAACCGCAGGTTGCAGGGGGAGTGGGTGACAGCTGCACAGCCAGACGCTGCGGGAGCCGAGTGGCTGGCCAAGGTGCACAAGCAGCTGCTCGCAGATGATTCGATTCAGTTCGACCTGCCGACCCTTGCGCAGCCCGAGCCGCCGGCATGGCTGAAGCCTTTGCTGGACGGATTGGGGAAGATTGGCCCCTACATGATCTACCTGTTCTGGGGCGCGGTGATCATCGGCCTGGCAATCATCGCGCTTCTCGTCGCTCTCGAAGCAAAGGGGGTAGCGTGGCGCCTGCCGTGGCGACGCGCCCGCAAACAGGCAGAAGCGGAAGAGGAGTGGCGCCCGGATGCCGGCGCGGCGCAGATCCTGCTCTCCGAGGCCGACGCGCTCGCCGCGCGCGGCGCGTATGACGAGGCGGTGCATCTTCTGCTTCGGCGCAGCGTCGCCGACATTGCAGGGCGGCTGCCCGACTTCCTGCGCCCGTCGCTGACATCACGCGACATTGCCACTGCCCCTTCCCTGCCGTCGCGGGCACGCCAGGCATTCAGCGAGATCGCGCGCATTGTCGAGGCTGCCCTGTTTGCCCGCCGGCCGGTCGGCGTCGAAGGCTGGCAGCAGGCGCGCGGCGCCTACGAGCGTTTTGCCTTCAGGGATGCCTGGACATGAGTGCGCCTGCCGTCGATGCCGCGCAGGAACCGTTCAACCGCAGAACCTTGTTCTGGGGCATTTTTGCCAGCCTGCTCGCGGCAGCGGGATTTTTCCTGCTGTCGACCTACGCGCCGGACTTCCGCCAGCCGGCAGGCGGCGCCACGCCGCTCTCCAAAGGCGGTTCTGGGTATGCAGGGCTCGTCGAATGGCTGAAACTTGCCAACGGACAATCACCACCAATGGTGCGTAGCGAGGAAGATCTCAGTTCCGGTCTGGCGTCCGGTTTCCTTTTGATCGTCACCATCGCTCCGAACAGCGACCCAGCTGCGCTCGAAAGAATCATCAGGCTTCGCTCGGGCAAGGACACGCTTTTCGTGTTGCCCAAATGGGTCACCATGCCGTCGTGGGAGCATGAGGGCTGGGAGATGAAGATCGAGCGGCTGCCAGATACAGCCGTCAACGACTGGCTCGGCCGCATCGCCAAGGCGAAACTCGGTGCCGGCAAGACCACAATGGAACAGATCAGCGTCGAGGGTCGCATGGTGGCCACGCCGGACGAGTTGCAGTGGGTTGCCGACGAACATCCGCTGATCGCGGCAGGCAACGGCAAGGCCGTTCTCATCGAGCTCGACGATGAGCCGTTCTACATCCTGACCGACCCTGATCTGATCAACAATGCGGCGTTGAAGGATCCGCAAAAGGCTGCCGCGGCACTCGACATGATCGCCATGCTGGAGCCCGGCAAGGGCGCGGTGATGTTTGACCTCACCTTGCACGGCATCGGGCAGAAATACGATCTCGCCAAGCTTTTGGTCGAGCCGCCCTTCCTGGCGCTGACATTGTCGGTGCTGGCGGCGGCCGCACTTGCCTTCCTGCACGGTCTCGGCCGGTTCGGGCCGCCACGCACAGAGACCCGCGCCATCGCCTTCGGCAAGCGGGCACTGGTCGACACCACGGCGATGCTGCTCAGGCGCGCCGGACGGCTGCAGGAGCTCGGCGACCGTTATGCGGTGCTGATGCGTGCGCGCGCCGGAGCATTGCTCGGCGCGCCGCAGGGACTGCAGGGGGAAGCCCTCGACCACTGGCTAGACTCCCGCGACAAGGACGAAGCCGGCGGATTTACCGCGCGCTTCAAGGCCGCGAACAATTCCGGCACATTGGCTAAGATGCACGCGGCAGCGGTAGAGCTGCATGACTGGACGACAAGGAGGCTTGGTGAACGTCGATGATGTGAAGGCCCTGGCGAACGCGATCAGGGAAGAGGTGGCGAAAGCCATCACCGGGCAGCGAGACACGGTCGATCTGATGCTGACGGCATTGTTCGCCGGCGGGCACATATTGCTCGAGGGTCCGCCAGGTACGGCCAAGACCATGACCGCGCG
Source organism: Mesorhizobium sp. P2_H9 (assembly GCF_056403215.1). NCBI lineage: Bacteria > Pseudomonadati > Pseudomonadota > Alphaproteobacteria > Hyphomicrobiales > Phyllobacteriaceae > Mesorhizobium > Mesorhizobium sp. P2_H9. Next base: position 40,497 of record NZ_JBFUFX010000005.1, read on the forward strand.
CTGCTTCGCGCAGGCACTCGGCGTCGTCTACGGGCGCATCCAGTTCACGCCCGATCTGATGCCTGGCGACATCGTCGGCTCGAACATCTACAATTTCCAGAGCGGACAATTCACGCTGACGCGCGGTCCGATCTTCTGTGACCTGCTGCTTGCAGACGAGATCAACCGCACGCCGCCGAAGACGCAGGCGGCGCTGCTGGAAGCCATGCAGGAACACGCCGTTACCTTCGACGGCACCACGCATGCGCTCAGCCAGAACTTCATGGTGGTGGCGACGCAGAACCCGATCGAGCACCAGGGCGTCTATCCACTTCCCGAAGCCCAGCTCGACCGCTTCCTGTTCAAGCACAAGGTGAGCTATCCGGACGCGCAGGAGGAACGCGCCATCATCGTCCATCACGGCGGCGGTTCCGCCTCCCACGACATCAAGCAATACGGCATCGCGGCACAGGCCGACAGCAAGACGCTGGAGAAGGCGCTCGCCACCGTCGGCCAGGTCACGCTGGTCGACGATGTCGTCGGCTACATTGCGGCTCTCGTGCGCGGCACGCGCGAAAGCCCCGACCTGGAGGTTGGCGCCAGCCCGCGTGCGGGCGCCATGCTGGCGCGCGCCGCGCGCGCCAGGGCAGCGCTCGACGGCCGCGCCTATGTCATCCCCGACGACGTCAAGGCGTTGGCGGTGCCGGCGCTGCGTCATCGCGTGATCCTGTCGCCGGCGGCGCAAATCGACGGGCGGCAGGTGGAACAGATCGTTTCCGACCTCGTCGACCAGACGGCAGCGCCCCGTTGATCTATCCGAGCGGCCGAGCGGTCTGGGCAGCGGCGGCGGGCGCCATCCCCGCCTTCCTGATCGCGCTTGCGCTACCTTCCTTCTGGTATCTCGGCCTGTTGTGGATCTGCGCACTGCTTGCTTTCCTGGCGGTCGACGCGGCCGCCGGGCGTGGACGCGCCTCGCTCACCGCCAGCCTTTCAGCGCCGCCGCAAGTCGGCGTCGGCGGGCGGTTCACCCTGCATATCGCGGCGAGCTTCGGCGGGCGGGCGCGCATGCTGCAGGCGCGAGTCGGCCATGACCAGCGGCTGGCGCCGGTCGCCGGCACCGGTGGCGCACTGCCGGCCAATGGCGGCACGCTCGACCTCGAATTCGATGCACTGAGGCGCGGCATCGCCAGCTTTGATCGGCTATGGCTGCGCTGGCGTGGACCGTTCGGATTGATCTGGAACCAGGTCGTGTTGCCGATGGACCGGAAAGTGGCGGTGCTGCCCGACGTCAGCAGTGCGCGCGACGAAGCGATCACATTGCTGCAGCGCTCCACCCTTGCCGACGGCCACGCGCAAAAGCGGGCCGGCCAGGGACGCGAATTCGAGTCGCTGAAGGATTACCAGCCGGGCATGGGCCGGCGGATGATCGACTGGAAGCGCAGCGCCCGCCACGGCAAGTTGCTGGCGCGTGAGTTCCGCATCGAGGAGAACAACAACATCGTGCTGGCCATCGACAGCGGAAGGCTGATGTGCGAGCCGGTCGACGGCGTCCCGAAGGTCGACCGCGCGGTGACTGCCGCCTTGCTCACGGCTTTCATCGCATTGAAGGGCGGCGATCTGGTCAGCCTGTTTGGCTTCGATGCGCGGCCGCGCGTTTCCAGCGGTGCGGTGCGCGGCTCGGCCAGCTTCGCGATGATCCAGAAGCGCGCCGCCGAGATCGACTATTCGACCGAGGAGACAAATTTCACCCTGGCGTTGACGACATTGGCAGCCAAGCTCGACAGGCGCTCCCTGGTCATCATCTTTACCGACTTCGTCGATCCGATCAGTGCCGAGCTGATGCTGCGCACGGTGGGACGGCTGACCGAGCGCCATCTGGTGCTGTTCATGATGATGAAGGATGTCGAGCTGGAAACCTTGGCCGATATGCCACCCGCGACCCCGGAGGATGTCGCGCGGTCGGTGACCGCCGGCGGTCTGTTGAGGGAGCGGCAAGTGGTCATCGCGCGGCTGAGGCTGCTCGGCGCACATGTCATCGAGGCCGACCACCAGCGCCTCGGCCCCACGCTGATCGAGCGCTATATCCAGCTCAAGGAGGAGAACCTCTTATGACGCTGCCCGCCGGCACCGATGCGGTACGCCAGTCATTGGCCAGCTTCCGGCAGGAGCGCGAGGCCGACTGGAAGGCGTTCGAAGCGCTGCTCGCCCGCGTCGAGAAACGGGCGCCGCGCGTGCTTTCGGAAGACGAGCTGCTGTCGCTGCCGCTGCTCTACCGCTCGGCGCTATCCTCGCTTTCGGTAGCCAGGGCCACTTCGCTCGACAGCGCCCTGGTAGCCTATCTCGAAGCGCTCTGCCTGCGCGGCTATTTCTATCTCTACGGTGCGCGGCGCGGGCTGCGCCAGCGCATCGGTGATTTTTTCCTGCGTGACTGGCCGGCGGCGATCCGCGATCTGTGGCGCGAGACCTGGGCCTCGGTCGGATTGACGCTTGTTGGCGCCATTGCCGGTTACTGGCTGGTCGCATCCGACAAGCGCTGGTACGACGCCATCATTGCGCCCGGCCTCGCCGGCGGGCGCAATCCGGATTCGTCGGCCGAGATGCTGCGCAGCGTGCTTTATGATGGCGGCAGTCACTTCCTGTCCGGCTTCGCCGCCTATCTCTTCACCCACAACACCCAAGTGGCGATCCTGGCCTTTGCCCTCGGTTTCGCTTTTACGGTGCCAAGCGTGCTGATTATCCTGATGAACGGATGCATGCTGGGCGCCATATTCCAGATCTATGCCGCCAAGGGATTGGGCTTCGAACTTGGTGGCTGGCTGTCGATCCACGGCACCACCGAATTGTTCGCTATCGCGCTGGCGGGTGCCGCCGGCATGCGCATCGGCACGCGCATCGCCTTCCCCGGCGAGCTGAGCCGCATGGCGGCAGCTGCCCAGGCCGGGCGGATTGCGGCGACCGCCATGGTTGGGGTGATGATGATGCTTTTGTTTGCCGGCCTGCTCGAAGGCATCGGCCGGCAGACGATTACCGGCGATACGGCACGCTACGCCATTGGCGGTGGCATGCTCGCGCTATGGATCGCCTATTTCTACCTGTTGCGGATGGTGCGGCATGGCAACGGCTAGAAACCCGGCCGCGCTGACAAGGCCTTTGATTACGCCGGAGGGCGTCGACCTCAAGGTCAAGCTGGCGGATGCCGGCACTCGGGCTGCGGCCTTCCTGCTCGATGTGGTCATCATCGTCATCGCTGCAATCGCGGTCACTCTCGTTGTGATCTTCGGTCTTGGGGGGCTCGGCGCGCAAGAAGCGGAGCCGCTCTTCATCGCCTGGATCATCTTCATCTTCTTCTTGCGCAACATCTATTTCATTGCCTTCGAGGCTGGCCGGCGCGCCGCAACGCCGGGCAAGCGGATGGTCGGCGTTCGGGTCGCTTCCCGCAGTGGCGCCGGTCTCACGATCGATCAAGTCATCGCGCGCAACCTGATGCGTGAGATCGAGGTGTTTTTGCCGCTTTCGATCATCGCAGCGCGCGGCGGGGCCGGCGTCGCCGATACGCTGTCAACGATCTTCGGTCTGGTATGGGCGCTGCTCTTTTCGCTGTTCCCGCTGTTCAACCGCGACCGCATGCGCATCGGCGACCTGCTGGCCGGAACCTGGGTGGTCGAGGCGCCGAAGGTCGCGCTGGTCGAGGACCTGTCGACACGAAAGGATCCTGGCGCCGGAACCTTCCGCTTCAGCCAGGCCCAACTCGACGCCTATGGCATCGCCGAACTGCACAAGCTGGAGGAGGTGCTGCGTCGCGACGATTATTTCGCGCTGAAGACGGTGGCCGAGACGATCGGGCGCAAGATCGGCGCGGCCCCGCAAGCGCATGATGCCCGCGCGTTCCTGACGGCATACTACGGAGAGCTACGCGCGCATCTCGAACGAAAGCTGCTGCTTGGCACCCGCAAGGCCGACAAGCACCAGCGGTAGGTCGTCTTTTGGACGCGCCCTACCCCACCCACTTCTCATAGTCCGACACCAGCAGATGCAGCGGCGCTACATCCTCGTCGATGTTGGAAAAGCGGCCGATCGGCTCGCGGAAGACGTTATCGGTGAGATCGTCATTGACGGTCGAGACCTCGCCGATCAGCACGTCCTTGCCCTCGGCCCAGAAGGCATGCCAGACGCCGGGCATCAAAGTGACGCTCTGGCCCGGATCGAGCTTCAGCAGCCCGCCCGCCGGCAAGCGGTGGATGGTGCCGTCGACCGGCACCGACACCTCGGCCTTCGGATCGATCCCGCCGTCGCGATCATGCATGAACAGTTCGAGCACCAGCTTGCCGCCGCCACGGTTGATGATGTCCTCGGCCTTGATGTTGTGGCGGTGCATCGGCGACAGCTGGTCCTTGCGCGAGATCATGATCTTTTCGGCATAGAGCATGCCCATGCCCTTCTTCATGTCGGCGTAGACGCCGTTGCGCACGGTGAACAGAAACAGGCCGAGTTCATCGAACTTCTCCTGTCCGTAGTCGGTGATGTCCCAACCGAGCCGCGAGCTAAAGACGGCGGCGGAGTCCGCCTTGCGCGCCTTCATCTCTTCCGGGCTCCAGTAGGCGAAGGGCGGCATGATGTAGCCGAACGAGCGGATGAAGGCGTCGGCGTCGCGGATAATGTCGTTGATGGTGGAGCGCTTCATGATCATGATCCCTTCTTCAGGCGGTGCCTACAGCGCATAACCGAACACCGATCCGGTGTCGACGTAAACTGCATGCTGGCCTCATGACATCCGGCTCGATCGAGGCCATAAGTCTGGGCAAATTTCCCAAGGTGATATTCATGCTCAGCATAGACGATCTCGATACGCCGGCGATCCTGATCGATGCCGGCCGCGCCGAAGCCAACATCGCGCGTGCGCAGGCCCATGCCGACCGGCATGGGTTGAAACTTAGGCCGCACATCAAGACCCACAAACTGCCTTACTGGGCCAGGAAACAGGTCGCCGCCGGCGCCGTCGGCATCACCTGCCAGAAGATTGGCGAAGCCGAAGTGATGGCCGATGCCGGGCTTGCCGATATTTTTCTACCCTACAACATTCTCGGGCGAGCCAAGCTGGAGCGCTTGCTGGCGCTGCATGGCCGCGTGACGCTTTCGGTAACCGCCGACAGCAAGGAGACGCTTGAGGGACTGGCCGCCACCTTCACCGATGCCGGCCACCCTCTGCCGGTGCTGGTCGAATGCGACACCGGCATGGGGCGCTGCGGCGTCCAGTCGGCCAGCGAGGCGGTGGCGCTGGCGAAAGAGATCGACAGGGCAACGGGGCTTAGCTTCGGCGGGCTGATGACCTACCCGGCTGCCGGTCGGGCCGACGAGGCCGAAGCCTGGCTTGCCGAGGCCAAGCAGGCGCTTGCCGCGTCCGGCCTTGCCTGCGAGCGCATCTCCAGCGGCGGCACACCGGATATGTGGCGCTCCGGCGAGGACAGCGTCGTCACCGAATACCGGCCCGGCACCTACATCTATCTCGACCGCTACCAGGTTGCCAAAGGCGTCGGCAGCCTTGACGATTGCGCGCTGACGGTGCTGTCGACGGTGGTCAGCCATCCGACGCCGACCCGGGCCATCCTCGATTCCGGCAGCAAGGCCTTGTCCAGCGACACGCTGGGGCTTGCCGATTTCGGCGAGTTGCTGGGCATTCCCGGCGCCAGGATCACCGGCCTCAGCGAGGAACATGGCAACATCACGCTTACGGGCGACGCCAAGCTTCGTATCGGCGAGCGCGTGCGCATCGTGCCCGACCATTGCTGCGTCGTCACCAATCTGTTCGACCAGGTGCATCTGATTGCGGGCGAACAGGTGCTGGAAACGTTGCCGGTGGCCGCGCGCGGCCGCACAGGGTGACGCACATAATCCAAACTCCGAGTTCAAGGTAGCCCTCGGTCGCCCCTGTCTAAGGTCCGGCTTGTCGCCTGCGTTCCCTTACGTCAATCTGCGTTCAGCAGGCTGGCCATTGGATGGATTCCGGCTTTGCTCGGGAGGAAAAAATGGCTTACGCAATCATGCATTATTTTCCTGGTGGCACGAAGGAGCAGTACGAGGCGTCCATCGCCGCGGTGCATCCAGCAGGCGGAAAAAGCCTGCCAAAAGGCCAGGTCTTCCATGTTGCCGGTCCGTCGGCCGGTGGCTGGTCAATTGTTGCGGTTCACGAATCCAAGAAGAATTGGGAGCAGTTCCGGGACGATATCCTGATGCCTCAAATGAAAAAGGGCATCAAGGGCGGGTTCACCTCGCCGCCTCAGGAGACTTCGTTCGAAGTTCACAATCTGCAGAAATGACAGGCCGTTCAGAGACGGCAGACACTTGATTTGTCGGGGCGCCGGCGCAGCGGGCCTTAGATCGGCTACCCCTCCGCCTGCCTCGCCGCCACCCGCCGCATGGCAATCACGCGGCGGCGGCGGATTTCCGTGCGCATCGCCATAAGGTGCAGGGCGAAGAACAGCACGGTGAAGCCAAGCGCCATCACCAGCAAGGGCCACAGCAGGCTGGGATCGATGGTCGGCCCGCCGAGGCGGAACACCGATGCCGGCTGATGCAACGTGTTCCACCAGTCGACCGAGAATTTGATGATCGGGATGTTGATGAAGCCGACCAAGGTGATGATGGCGGCGGCCCAGGCGGCGCGGCTGGCGTCGTCGAGCGCGCGGGTCAGCGCGATGATGCCGAGATACATCAGAAAGAGGATGAAGACCGAGGTCAGCCGCGCGTCCCACACCCACCAGGTGCCCCACATCGGCTTGCCCCAGATCGAACCGGTGATCAGCGCCAGGGCGGTGAAGACGGCGCCAATGGGTGCGGCGGATTTCAGCGCGACGTCGGCCAGCGGATGGCGCCAGACCAGCGTGCCGAGGGCGGAGATCGCCATCACCGTGTAGCACATCATGGCGAGCCAGGCGAAAGGCACGTGGATATACATGATGCGCACGGTGATGCCTTGCTGGAAATCTTCCGGCGCCGTGAAGCTCATATAAAGCCCGATGGCGAGCACAATGGCGGCGATGGACGCCAGCCAAGGCACGATCCTGTCGGCCAGCCCGACAAAGCGCGTCGGGTTGGCAAGATCCATCCAGCCGGCAAGGCGTGAAGTCGTGTCGCTCATGCGGTTCTACATAGACCGGCGACGCATGAGGGGCAATCGAGTGGTGGTGTCGCACCAAGGTCTTCCCTTCTCCCCTTGTGGGAGAAGGAAGAGAGATCAGGCAGCCTGTTCCTGCTGTTGCTGCACGGTGCGGCTGAGGCGGCGAACCTCCTCGTCGTTGAGCAGGCCGCCGGCGCGCAGCAGGCTGGCAAAGCGGCCGTTGCGGATCGACAGTTCGGCGAAACCGCCCATCTCGATCACCCGGCCCTTGTCCATGAACACGACAAGGTCGGCGTCGCGAACGGTGGTCAGGCGGTGGGCGATGATGAAGGTGGTGCGGCTGCGCCGCAATTCGTCGATCGCTTCCTTGACGCGGTCTTCGGTCTCGACGTCGAGCGCGCTGGTCGCCTCGTCGAGTACCAGGATTGGCGCGTCCTTGAGCACGGCGCGGGCAATGGCAATGCGCTGGCGCTCGCCACCGGAAAGCTGTCCGCCGCGTTCGCCGACGACCGTATCGTAGCCGGCGCTCTTCGACAGGATGAAATCCTGCGCGGCAGCGGCATTGGCGGCGGCGTGAACCTCGTCATAGGTCGCTTCGGCGCGGCCGACGCGAATGTTGTCCTCGATCGTGCGATTGAGCAGGCCGGCATCCTGGAATACGGTGGCGATCGAGTGGCGCAGCGACTTGCGGGTCACCGCGCGGGTATCGACGCCGTCGATCAGGATGCGGCCGCTGGACGGCGTGAAGACGCGCTGCAAGAGATTGATGAGCGTGGTCTTGCCAGCGCCGGTTGGGCCGACAATGGCGACGGTCTGGCCGGCCTGGACCTCGAAGGACACGTCGTCGACGCCCTGCCCCGAATTGGCGAATTCGAAGCCGACATTCTCGAACCGGACGTGACCGGTGACATTGGCGAGATCGCGCAAACCATCGGGCTCGGCGGATTCGGCCGCAGAGTCCTCGAGCTGATAAAACTCCTCGAGCTTGGCCCTGGCTTCGGAAATCTGGTTGGCGAACGCCGACATCTGGTCGAGGCGAGCGATCAGCAGCGTGGCAAAACCGGTAAAGGCAATGACGTCGCCGATGCGCAACTGGCCATGCATCACCAGATAGGAGCCGATCAGAAGCACGATCATCATCGAAATCGTCGACGACAGGCGGTGCAGCGCGTTGGCCATCGCCCACCAGTCGAGCACCGGATTCTGCGCATCAAGCAGGTTCTTGACGTAACGCTTCAGCGCCTCGGTCTCATGACCGATGCGGTTGTAGCTCTGCAGCACGGCGACGTTGCTGACGGAATCGGTGACATGCGCGAACACCTGGTGATAGTGCCGCTCGACGGCCGCCTGGCCCTCCTTGGTGCGACGCATGACCAGCCGACCGATGCCGACATAGAGTACGCCGAGGCCCAAGAGCACCAGCGACATGCGCAGGTCCATGCTGATCGCGGTCGGCACCAGCAGAACCAGGGCGACGGCGGTGGACAGGTGCTGGCGCATGAATTCGAGCCAGAGGCTGAACAGGGTCTCGACCGCGCGCAGCAGCGTGTGCAGCGCGTTGGAGGTGCCGCGCTGATGATGCCAGGCAAGCGGCATGGTGATCACGCGCTCGAACGACTGGCAAAGCACCTCGCTGCGGCGCTTGTGGGCAAAGCGGTCGGCGCCACGCGCCACCAGAACGAAGGCGACGATGTTGAAGGCGCCAAGGCCGGCCCACATCGCCAGCGTCTGGAAGACGGAGCCGCGTTCCGAGATGGCACCGATCACCCGTCCGAACATGATCGGCTCAAGGATGGCTATGGCTGCGAGGGCGACATTCGCGCCGCAGATAAGCGCGACGCGCTTCCTGTCGGCTGCGAGATAACCCAGCGCTCTCCAGTAGATTTGCAGAAGGGACACTTCAGCTTACTCCGCCAAACTATTTATTGTGCACTGCATCATTTTCAGACTCGTACCTGTTGATGCGTCGCAAAACAATGCCCCTGTACCGCGTCAGTTCCCATTTCGCGAACAAAACATGGCGACGGCACGAAATCTGGCGTGATCATCTAACGGTTTGAGATAAAAGGTGAAATGCCAGCCTTGCGGCAAAATCATGGCAGCGGACGGACCCTGCCACAATTTTAATCAGCAAGGGATTGCGCGCGTCCCCGAAGCCCTCGGGCGGCTTGCCGGAGATTATCTCGGGCCAAGTAAAAGCGATGAGCACCGTACGGCCCGCGGACGCTCTAAGCCATTGAATCTACACCCCTTGGTTTCCCCGTCGAAGGTCAGATGGGCAAAAGTCGGTGCCGATTTCGAATGGATACTGTGGCGCGCCCCAAAAAGGGGCGCGCGGCATTCCGGAACGCGGCGCTTTAGGCCGGAATCCTGACGATCACGTCGGTCTTGTCGCCGGCCTTGGGTTCGAAAGACGACCCTTTTGTCTTGGTGCCGTTGACCTCGAGCGAGATAGCCTTGGCTTTTTTGTCGCGGATGACGCGAAGCTTGATTTCGGCGCCCAGCATTTTGAGGGTGGCCGAATAGCCATCCCAATGTCCCGGCAGTTTCGGCCTGAACTGGATGCTCTGGCCGCGCCGTTCGATGCCGAGGATGCTTTCGACCGCGGCCCGGTACAGCCAGCCGGCAGAGCCGGTGTACCAGGTCCAGCCGCCCCGCCCGCCCTTGCCTTCGCCGGCATAGATATCGGCGGCGACGACATAGGGCTCGACCCGATAATGCTCGGCCGCACCCTCATCGAGGGCGTGGTTGGCCGGGTTGAGCATCGAGAAACAGCGGTAGGCGTCGTCGGTGCGCCCCATCTCGGCGAGCGCGATAACGAACCAGGTCGCCGCATGGGTGTACTGGCCGCCATTCTCGCGGACACCCGGCGGATAGCTCTTGATGTAGCCCGGATCCTTCTCCGTCCTGGAGAAGGGCGGGGTGAACAGCTTGACGATCTTGAGCTCGTCATCGACGAGCATCTTTGTCGCCTGCTGCATGGCCGTGGTCGAGCGCGCCGGATCGCCCTCGCCCGAGAGCACGCTCCACGACTGGGCGATCGAGTCGATCTTGCATTCGTCGGAATCGTGCGACCCCAGTGGCGTGCCGTCGTCAAAGCTGCCGCGGCGATACCATTGCCCGTCCCAGGCGGTGCTTTCCAGCGCCCGCTTCAGCACGTCGGCATGCTTGGTCCAAGCCTGCCCTCGCTTGCTGTCGCCTTGCGTCTTGGCGACAGCGGCAAAGTCGCCCAGCGTCTTCAGAAGGAACCAGCCCAKCCAGACGCTCTCGCCCCTGCCCTGCTCGCCGACGCGGTTCATGCCGTCGTTCCAGTCGCCGCCAAGGATCAGCGGCAGTCCGGCAGGGCTGCTGCGCTTGACGGCAAGGTCGAGCGCCCGCGCGCAATGGTCGTAGAGCGAGGCGGTGGTCTTGGAGATTTCAGGGGTGAAGAAGGCATCGTGCTCGCCCTCACCCAGCACCTGCCCGTCGATGAAGGGCAGTTGCTCCTTGAGGATCGCGGTGTCGCCGGTCACCAGCAGATAACGTGCGGTGGCGTGCGCCAGCCAGACCACGTCGTCCGAGATCATGGTGCGCACGCCCGCATCGGTGCGCGGCAACCACCAATGCTGCACATCGCCCTCGGGGAATTGCCGCCGCGCCGCGTTGAGGATCTGGTCGCGCGCCAGTTTCGGATCGTGCGCCAGAAGGGCCAGCGTGTCCTGCAGCTGGTCGCGGAAGCCGAAGGCGCCACTCGCCTGGTAGAAGGCGGAGCGGGCGCGGATGCGGCAGGCAAGGCTCTGATAGGGCAGCCAGTGGTTGACCATGGCGTCGAGCGCCTTGTCCGGCGTCTCGACCTGGATGGTGTCGAGGAAGCCGCGCCACTCGCGCTCATTGTCGGCCAGCCGCTGATCGAAATCCTTACCGCGGTGGGTCTGCACCAGGGCACTGGCCTCCTCGGGAGAAGCTGCGTCGCCGAGCAGCCAGAGCAGTGTCACGTCGCCGCCGGCGGGGATGTCGACGTCGCGTGCGATGGCAGCACAAGGATCGTCGCCAGCCTCGACCCGGCCCGACAGGCCAGCACCGCTCAGCACAGCATGCGGCAGCTCGCTGGTGCCGTTCCTGCCGATGAACTCGCCGCGGTCGGATGTCACCGAATGCACGGCGCCATCGGCGGCCAGGAAAGCCACCCGTTCGGCAAAATCCAGCCCGTAGGGATTTTGCGCCAAGAGCGCGCCGGTGGCGGCATCCCTTGACGAAACGATGGTTGCAGCCGTGCGCGACCGATGACCGCCAAGCACCCATTCGGCATAGGCGTAGACGCGCAGCCGCGCCGGCAGCGAACCCGAATTCTGGATGCGCAGCCGCGTGATCTTCACCGGGTCGAGCGGATCCACGACATGGGTCAGGTCCATCGACAGCGGCCCGCGCCTGGAGCGGAAGGTCGAAAAGCCCTGGCCGTGCCATGTCTCATAGGTCATGGCCGGATCGCGTACCACGGCGGCTGTCGGCGAGAACGCCCGGCCGCTGGCATGGTCGTAAATGTAGATGCCCTCGCCCGGCCGGTTTGAGACCGGATCGTTCGACCACGGCGTCAGCTGATAGTCGCGGCTGTTGCGGCTCCAGGTGAAGGCAGCGCCCTCCGCCGAAACGTGGAAGCCGAACGAGGCGTTGGAGACGACGTTGATCCATGGCTGCGGCGTTGTGCGCCGGCCGGCAAGGCGGGTGACATAGTGGCGTCCGTCGCCTTCGAAGCCGCCAAACCCGTTCCACAGGCTGAGACCGCTGCCGTCAGCACTGCTATCGACCGGAGCATGAAATACCGGCGCGCTCGGCACCGGCAAGGACGGTTCGCGAAGGGTTGTCGTACCCGGCGGCAACAGTGCATCGCGCGCCTGCAGCGCTGCCGCCTCGGCGCGCTCGATCTGGTCGAAGATGGTGCCGTTGCGGGTGTGCAGCACGACGCGGGCGACGGCGAGCAAGGTCTTGTAGGTCGCCTCGTCCATCAGGTCGCGGCGCACGGCAAAGATGTGCTGGCGCGGCCCGAGTTCCTTGCCGCGCAAGCGGCTGTTTTCGCACAGCGTCTCGACGGCGCGCTGCAGGTCCTGCACGTAGGACGAAGCCTGCTCGTTGACGACGACGAAGTCGATCATCATGCCGCGGGCGCGCATGTACTCCTGGAAGCGAAGCGCCTGGGCGACGATCTCCAGATCGGCGACGTCGCCGATCCTGACCAGGAAGATCGGGAAGTCGCCGGAGATGCTGGTCGGCCACAGGCTGGATTGCTTGCCGAGCCCCGACGCGATGGATTCCGCGGGAAGGCGCAGGAACGGATCGGGATAGATCAGGTAGCGCGCCAGCTTCTGCACATTGGCGGCGTCGGTCAGGCTGAGGCCGAGATGGCGTGTCTGCACCTGGCTGCGCGTCCAGGCGAGCATCGCCTGGCGGGCGAAGCTTTCGGGATGATCGAGCCGCGCGACGGCTTCATCCAGTTCGGCACGGTTGGCGCCAACCACGGTCCAGAAGGTCAGCGAGATCTTCTTGTTGGCGGGAACGCGCACTTGCCGGCGCAGCGAAGCGACCGGGTCGAGCGTGAAGCCGGAATGGCCGCTAAGTTTGGCGCCCTGATCGAAGGCGGCGGCCTCGGCGATGGTGCGGCCGCGACCGATGAAGGCGCGACGATCGGTCTCCGCCCCGGCATCACGCGCCGACCCGGACGGATCGGTGACGAAATGCACCACGGTCACGTCTGGTTCATTCTTGTCGCGCTTGCGCCGAGTGGCGAAGATCGCCGCGTTGTTGGCCGCGATCTCGGTTTCCACGAACATCTTGGAAAAGGCCGGATGCGCATTGTCCGACGTCTCGGAACCCAGCACCAGTTCGGCAAAGGAGGTCACTTCGATATGCCGGTCGGTGGCGCCGTCATTGAACAGCGTGACCCGCCGTCCCTCGCCATTGCCTTCCGAGATGACGATGCATTCGACCTCGGAACGCAGCGATCCCACCGATTTGACGAAACTCGCCTTGTCGTCGGAAAACAGCGTCTGCACCCGTTCATCGGTTGCACGCTTCGGCTCTGATGTGGCCGACCACCAGTCGCCGGTGCCGGCATCCCTAAGGAAGATATAGGAGCCAAGCCGGTCCTCGGTCGGGTCCGGCTGCCAGCGGGTGACGGCAAGTTCGCCCCAGCGGCTATAGCCGGAGCCGGTGGCGGTGACCATGACCGAGTAGCGGCCATTGGACATGACGCTGGTCGAACGCAGCGCCCTGGCCGGATCGAGGATGATCCGGGAATCCGGGCTCTCGAGCTCGGTTTCGTCCTTCGACCGCTCGTCGGCCTCCGTCCTTACGGTGGCGGTCGGGATGTCGCGTGGCGCCCTCTCCTGCAGCAGCAGTTCGGCCGACTCAATCACCGGGTCGCTGTGGAAGCGGTCACGCAGGCGGCCTTCGAAGATGGCGTTGGCAACGGCGGCGATCGACATTCCGGAGTGGTGGGCCATGTAGTTCAAGACGACGGCATGGTCGGTGCCCTCAGGCACGCGCTGCGGCGTGAAATCGACTGCGTCGTAATAGCCGTGCCGGCCAAGGGCGCCGATCGCCTTCAACCTGGCCAGATTCCGGACGGATTCGCGCGGCGTGAACTGCGCCGCCAGCACGGTCGCGTAAGGCGCGATCACCGTGTTCTGGCCCAGGCCGCGCTTCAGGCCGAGGCCCGGCACGCCGAAATTGGTGTACTGGTAGGTCAGTTCGCGATCGCGGGCGTTGTAGGCCGCTTCCGAAATCCCCCATGGCACGTTCTTCGAGCGGGCATACTGGATCTGGCGCTTGATGATCAGCTTGCTGGTCTGGTTGAGGATCGAGCCTTGCGGCTCCTTCATCACCAGCGGCGGCATCAGATACTCGAACATCGAGCCGGACCAGGACATCAGCGCGCCCTGGAAACCGATCTCGACGATCGGCCGGCCAAGCCGGAACCAGTGCTCGGTCGGCAGGTCGCCCTTGGCGATGGCGAACAGGCTGGTCAGCCGCGCCTCCGAGGCGAGCAGGTCGTAGCAACTCTCGTCGAGCTGGTGTTCCTCGACCCGGTAGCCGATCGACAGCAGCTTGCGCTCCTGCCGCAGCAGGAAGGCGAATTCCATCTCGAAGGCAAAGCGGCGCGTACGCTCGCGCAACGCCAGCAGCTTGGCACGCAAGGCTTCGATGGCGTTTTCGTCGCTGTGCGAGTCATGCACATGCGCCTCGCAGGTCGCCTCCAGCCGCGCCGCCCAGTCGGCGATGACGTCGCTGCGCGGCGATGCGGCCTCGGTGTGGATGGCGGTCGCGAGCTTGCGAATCTCGCCGGCCAGCACCGCCAGGTTGATGGTACGGATCGACGCCATTTCCGGCTGCGCCTTGATCGTCATCACCGCGCGCCGCATGCCGTCGAGGCGGTCGGCCAGACGCTGGCGCAACGGCCTGAGCTGACGACGGTCGTCGGGCAGTTCCTCGAGGCTCTCATCGAGGATCGTCACCGTATCGAGAACGCCTTCGAAATCGCCCTGCAGATGCACGGACGGCGCTTCGGCCCATTCGGCGCAGGCGGCAGCCACTGCCACCAGGTGGCCAGCGAGATTGCCGCTGTCGACGGCCGAGATATAGAGCGGATAGAGCGGCTTCAGCGTCGTCGTATCGTACCAGTTGAACAGATGGCCGCGGTTGCGCGGCATGCTCTCGATGGTCGTCATCGTCGCATCGATGCGGGTGATGGCATCGGACAGGCTGATCCAGCCGAAATCGCGCGCTGAAACCACGGACAAGAGATAGACGCCGATATTGGTCGGCGACGTGCGCGGCGCCACCACCGGCGCCGGGCTTTCCTGGAAATTGTCAGGCGGCAGATTGTGATGCTCTGACGTCACGAAGGTTTCGAAATAATGCCAGGTGCGCCGCGCCACCGTGCGCAGCGCATGGATGTCGGCCGCCGATATGCGCAGCCGGTCCTCGGTTTCGGCCGAGCGGCTGATCCAGGCGGCAATGGCCGGCGAGCCGATCCAGAACAAAGCGAAGAAGAAGGCGACGAAGGCGCCGGTGGAATCGGCCAGCACCGGAATGGCGAGGCCGACGAAGCCGATGATCACGGCGCCATACATCATGCCGTAATAGGAGCCGATATCGTTGTCGCCGCTCTTATGCGCCTGCGACGCCGTGCGCCATTCCAACAGGTTCTGTCGGCTGACAAACAGGCGGTAGAGCGTACGCACAATGGCATCGCCCATCATCCAGGCATTGTGCGCCATCAGCACGATCTTCAGCGCCACCATGGCGGTGCCGAAGGCGACATCGCGCGCCAAAGCGGAGAAGTGGCCGCGCGCCGTCTGGTCGCCACTCTTCGGCAGGATGGCGTTGACGATATTGAAGGTCGGCGCCATGAACAGGCTGAGGATCAGCAGGGCCTGCCATTGCGCGGCCTGCGTGAACGGCAGCAGCGTCCAGCCGGCGATCGCCGCCATCACCCAGAAGATCGGCGTCAGCGAGCGGCGCAAATTGTCGACCATCTTCCAGCGCGACAGCGCCGGCACGCCGGAGCGCGGGTCGAGGATGAAACCGAGAAGCTGCCAGTCGCCACGCGCCCAGCGATGGTGACGCGACGCATCGACCGAATAGCGGGTCGGATAGTCCTCGACCAGCTCGACGTCGGTGACCAGCGCTGAGCGCGCCAGCGCGCCTTCGAGCAGGTCGTGGCTGAGAATGGTGTTTTCCTCGATGCGGCCTTTCAGCGCCGCCTCGAAGGCGTCGACGTGATAGAGGCCTTTGCCGGTGAAGGAGCCGTCGCCGAAGACGTCCTGGTAGAGATCCGACACGGCAAAGACGTAAGGATCGAGACCGCGATTGGCGGAAAACACCCGCTGGAAGAACGAGGCGTCGTCGCCGCTGGTCAGGGACGCGGTGATGCGCGGCTGCAGGATGGTGTAGCCGGCGGTCACAACGCGCTTGGCCGCGTCGAAATGCGGACGGTTGAGCGGGTGGCAAAGCTTGCCGACCAGCGTGGCGACGGCGTCACGGGTGGTGCGGGTATCTGCGTCCAGCGTCATCACGTGAACGACGTTCTCCGGCAACGGCACACCGGGCGGCAGGAAAGTCGTATCGCTGTCGCCGCGCAGCAGCAGATCCAGTTCGTGCAGCTTGCCGCGCTTGCGCTCCCAGCCCATCCAGCAGCCTTGAGCGGCATTGTAGAGCCGGCGGCGGTGCAGGACATAGAAGCGCGGTGCGCCCTCTGAGGGATAGCGGGCATTCAGCCGGGCGATCTCGTCGCGGGCATATTGCAGGATCTCGACGTCGGCCGCATCGATTTCGGTCTTCGAGTCCGGCCAGTCCGAAAGCAGCGCGAAATGGATTTCATCGGCCGTGTTGGCGAGATGATGCACTTCGATGTTGCGGATGCTTTCCTCGACGTCGTCGCGCGAGCCGATCAGCGATGGCACCACGACCAGCGTGCGCGCCTCGGCCGGCACGCCGTGCCTGTAGTCATAGCCGATGAGCCGCGTCGGCTTCAGGAACAGCGACACGACGGTGTTGAAGAAGGCGAGCGCGCCTTCGCTCGCCGGCACGGCAAACAGCACCAGCATGAGGACGATCGACGGCACCGACAGGCCGAGATTGGCCAGCGCATTGCCGGAAAGGACCAGAAGCAGCGCCGTCAGCGCAAACACTGGCACGACGATGCCGAGCCAGCCGGTCCTGGCGAATGCCCGTTTGACCGCAACGCTGATGGTCGGCCGATAGCCGATCGCCTTTTCCAGCTCCTGCCGGCGCGGACCGACGAGAAAGAACCCGACATCGGCCTTGGCAACCGGATCGGAAGGGGTCGCATAAGTGCCTGAGGCATCGCCTGGAGCGGCATGGCCGGCAAGCTCGATCGCCGTTTCAGCGACACGAAATTCGGAAAGATCGGAGCGGCGCGCCAGCTCCTCGATCGAAGTCCGATACTGGTCGCGCGAGAAGAAATCGAGCGCGGCGAAATCGGTGCGTTCGCGCAGCAGCGTGTCGATGCGGCTGACGCCCTCGAACCACACCGTCCAGTCGACGTCGTTGATGAGACGCAGGCCGCGGATGATGTTGCCGGTGGTGACGTTGCCGCCGGACAGCGTGCGATGCTCGCTGATGATGATTTCCTCGGCGTCGGAGCCGGTCTTCTCGAGCTCACCCTCCAGCCATTCCAGCGCCCGGCCGGCATTCTGCGATCCATCGCGCAGGCGGTAGAGCAACTGGGTGGCGAAGGTGGTGTCCTGCGCATGGGCGCCGTAGTTTGCAAGGATCGCCTGGCGGTCGGCGCTGTCGTCGGTGGCCAGCACGCGGTCGGCGACCTCATTGGCAATCTGGCGCATCTGCCTTGTGCGGTTGACGCGAACCGCGATGCGGCGAAGGTTTTCGATCAGGACGAAGCGCAGCAGCGACGGCAGCGCCCACAGCTCGCCGATCTTCAGCGGCTCGATGAACTGAAAACCCTCGACGATCGACTTGAACATGGTCGCCGAGACCGAGCTGTCGGAATGCGCGACATAGGTCCATGCCAGCGCCAGCGCGCGCGGCACGGTGGCGCGTTCGGACAGCTTCAGGGTCGGCAACTGGCGGTAGAAACGGCGCGGCAGGTCGCGCTTGACCTGGAAAATGGTCTCTTCGACCAGATAATTGTTGTCGAGCAGCCATTGCGCCGCCGGTGTGATGGTTTCGCCCCGCGCCTGCGCGGCATTGGTCGAGCGGTAGACTTCGAGAATCTTCTTGGCGCTGTCGCGGATGCGCGCCTGGAAGTCGAATGGCGTCAGGCCAAACAGATCCGCAAGGTCGCCCTTGGCAAGGCTGACGCCCAGCGTGCGCAGACGATCCTCCGGCAGGAAATTGGAGCGTATCGGCTCTTCGGTGATGGCCGGGAAGCTGGCGCTCGTCTTTTCGATCTGGGCAGGATTCGTCTGAATATTCATTGAAAATTCCGCATGGGGGGACGCAATGCGGCGTCACCGCCACGGCAATGTCCCTAAAACCGTTTCAAATGCAATTGGTTGCATCGCAACACTTGGCCGAAAGTTTGTTTTCGCACCGCGACAGGGCGTCATCCCTCAGCAACTCAAAGACGAGCGCCCCACGCTCCCGTCCGCATTTGATCGACGGAAGGATTCGGGCTTTTTCGTGATACGGCCAACAGCTTACGCGATATTTCGCCAGGGTTGCGATCATGTTTGGCAACAGGCGTTAATCGTTGCCGGAAACACCTTCGATGCGGATGACGAACAGGGTCGTCTCCCCGGCCGGCTCGAGGCGCAATTTCCCGGCCCCAGGCCCGAGCAGCAGCGCGTCGAGCGGTCCGATGCTGACCGGTGCTACACCAGCCACCGTGACATCGCCGTCGAGAGGCAGAACGAGGGTCGTATCGGCCGCCGGCTGAACCTCGGTTGGAGCGGAAAGCAGCAAGCGCTCGACCGTGTGGGTCATCCGCCCGCGGCGGGTCATGACGTTGAGATCGGTGATCGGACCGGCGATCAGCGCGGCTGATGTCGACACATCGGCCGGAAAGGCAAGCGGAGCGGAAACCCTGGTCAAGGTGGCCGGCGGCTGGCCGGCGATATCAAGGATGATGCCCTCGCCTTCCAGCACGGCCAGCGTTCGGTCGACGCCGGCAAAGCCGGAGAATGGCCCGCCGCTGTCGACCCGCGCCATCGACACGCGCCAGTCGAAATCGTCGAGCCCGGCGCCGTCAGGTGAAACGGCGATCTCGGTCGTCGTGCCGCCGCCATTCTTCCACGGCATGACGCGGTAGTCGGCTGCCCGCAGGATGCGCATTTGTGCTGCTCAGCCGAGAATGCCTGGCAAATTGAGCTGGTGCTCCTTGGCGCAGGCAATCGCAATGTCGTAACCGGCATCGGCGTGGCGCATGACGCCGGTCGCCGGGTCGTTCCAAAGAACGCGCTCCAGGCGCTTGGCCGCTTCGCGGGTGCCGTCGGCGACGATGACCATGCCGGCATGCTGCGAAAAGCCCATGCCGACGCCGCCGCCATGGTGCAGCGACACCCAGGTGGCGCCAGACGCGGTATTAAGCAGTGCATTGAGCAACGGCCAGTCGGAGACGGCATCCGAGCCGTCCTTCATCGATTCCGTCTCGCGGTTCGGCGAGGCGACCGAGCCGGAATCGAGATGATCGCGGCCGATGACCACTGGTGCCTTGAGTTCGCCCTTGGCCACCATCTCGTTGAAGGCCAGTCCCAGCCTGTGCCTATCGCCGAGACCGACCCAGCAGATGCGGGCCGGCAGGCCCTGGAAGGCGATGCGCTCGCGCGCCATGTCGAGCCAGTTGTGCAGATGGGTGTTGCCGGGCGTCAGTTCGCGAACCTTGGCGTCGGTCTTGTAGATATCCTCGGGATCGCCGGAGAGAGCCGCCCAGCGGAACGGGCCGATGCCGCGGCAAAACAGGGGGCGGATATAGGCCGGCACGAAGCCCGGGAAGGCAAAGGCGTTCTCGAAACCCTCATCCTTGGCCACCTGGCGGATGTTGTTGCCGTAGTCGAGCGTCGGCACGCCGGCGTTCCAGAACGCGACCATGGCCTCGACATGCTCGCGCATCGACGCACGCGCCGCCTTTTCGACAGCCTTGGGGTCGCTGACGCGCTTCTCGCGCCATTCAGCCATCGTCCAGCCCTTCGGCAGATAGCCGTTGATGGGGTCGTGCGCCGAAGTCTGGTCGGTGACCATGTCGGGGCGAATACCGCGCCTGAACATTTCCGGGACGATCTCGGCCGTATTGCCGAGCAGGCCGACCGACTTCGCCTCGCCGGCCTTCGTCCAGCGCTCGATCATCGCCATCGCCTCATCGAGCGTCTCGGCCTTCTCGTCGACGTAGCGGGTGCGCAGGCGGAAATCGATCGAGTCCGGATTGCATTCGATCGCCAGGCAACACGCGCCGGCCATGACGGCCGCCAGCGGTTGGGCGCCGCCCATGCCGCCGAGGCCGCCGGTCAGGATCCATTTTCCCTTGAGATTGCCGCCATAGTGCTGGCGACCGGCTTCGACGAAGGTCTCGTAGGTGCCCTGCACGATGCCTTGCGTGCCAATATAGATCCACGAGCCGGCCGTCATCTGGCCGTACATCATGAGACCCTTCTTATCGAGCTCGTTGAATTTATCCCAGGTCGCCCAGTGCGGCACGATGTTGGAATTGGCAATGAGTACGCGCGGCGCATCGGCGTGGGTGCGGAACACACCGACCGGCTTGCCCGACTGCACCAGCAGCGTCTCGTCGTCGCCAAGCGTCTTCAGCGAGGCGACGATCTGGTCGAAATCGTTCCAGGTGCGGGCGGCACGGCCGATGCCGCCATAGACGACCAGCTCATTGGGGTTCTCGGCGACCTCCGGGTCGAGATTGTTCATCAGCATGCGCAAAGGCGCTTCGGTCTGCCAGCTCCGGGCGTTGAGCTTGTTGCCGCGGGGGCTGCGGACTTCACGAATGTTGTGGCGAGGATCGTTCATGTCGTTCCCTTTCGAAATGAGATGTGCGGCGCGGCTCAGCGCTCAGCCCATGAAATCGCTTTTTCGAGAATTTTCTTCAGCGTCGCGCGGATCGGCGCTGCGAATTCGGCGTCATAAGGCACGGGCCAAGTGTCGGGTGCGCCCTTCCCCTCGGGCTCGCGCATGTAGCCGCGATTAGACAACTCCATCTGCAGCGCATGGACGCCGTTCTGCGGTTGGCCGAAATGGCGCGTAATCCAACCGCCCTTGAAACGGCCATTGACAACAGACGTTTCGCCGGTCTCGGCCATGATCTGGCCGACCATCGCTTGCAGCACAGGGTCGGCGCTCTTGCCGTCATTGGTGCCGAGGTTGAACACCGGCAGTGTGCCCTCGAACAGGCGTGGCAGCACCGAGCGGATCGAATGGCAGTCATAGACGACGATTTTTTCGTGAAGGGCACGCAGCCTATCGATCTCGGCCTGCAGGGCAGCATGATAGGGCACGAAGAATTTCTCGCGCCGTTCGTCGACCTCCGATGGCCCCGGCTCCTCGCCCTCGCGGTAAAGCGGGTCGCCGTCGAAAGTCTCCGTCGGGCAGAGACCGGTCGTCGCCTGGCCGGGATAGAGTGAAGCGCCCGAGGGATCGCGATTGACGTCGATGACGGTGCGCGAGATCGCCGTGTGAACGACGGTCGCTCCGAGGCCGGCGGCGAAATCATAGAGATTGTCGATCCACCAGTCGCAATCGCGGCGGCCGAGCCAAGGCGATACCAGCCGGTTTTCGAGGCCGGAGAGATCGATGCCGGTATGCGGGATCGACACCAGCAGAGGTGCCGTACCGCGCGTCACGGTGAGCCAGTTGGTCACAATGCCGCTCCCGAAATGGATGGCAGCGCGATTGCGCTTGCCACCCTGACAGCTGCGCCGCTGCGCACCATGGCGATGGCCTTTTCCATGTCTGGGTGAAAATGCCGGTCATTGTCGAGATGCGGCACTTCGGCCCGCACCAGCTTGCGCACCGCTTCAAGGGCTACGCTCGACGCCAAAGGCGCATGGAAATCGCAGCCTTGCGCCGCGGCCAGCAATTCGATGCCGATGACTGCCGTCGCGTTCTCGACCATGCCAATCAGCCGGCGCGCGCCGTGCGCAGCCATCGAGACATGGTCCTCCTGGTTGGCGGAGGTCGGGATGGAATCGACGCTGGCCGGATAGGCTTTCTGCTTGTTCTCGGAGACGAGTGCGGCCGCCGTCACCTGCGGGATCATGAAGCCGGAGTTCAAGCCGGGCTTCGGCGTCAGGAAGGCCGGCATGCCGGACAGCGCCGGATCGACCAGCATGGCGATGCGGCGCTCCGACAGCGAGCCGATCTCGCAGACGGCGAGCGCGATCATGTCGGCGGCGAAGGCCACCGGCTCGGCGTGGAAATTGCCACCGGAAAGTGCTGTGTCGTCCTCGGCGAAGATCAGCGGATTGTCGGTGACGCCATTGGCCTCGGTGCCGAGCGTATCGGCAGCCTGGCGCAGCACGCTGAGTGCGGCGCCCATAACCTGTGGCTGGCAGCGCAAGCAGTAAGGATCCTGCACGCGCTCGTCACCGACGCGGTGCGATTCACGGATGGCACTGCCGGCCATCAGATTGCGCAGCGCCTGCGCCGTCTCGATCTGGCCGGGGTGTTTCCTGAGCAGATGGATGCGCGGATCAAAGGGCGCGTCCGAGCCTTTTGCGGCATCGGTCGACAGCGCGCCGGCGACCAGCGCCGACTGATAGAGCACTTCAGCCTCGAACAAAGCAGCCAGCGCATAGGCGGTCGAAAACTGGGTGCCGTTGAGCAGCGCAAGACCTTCCTTGGCGCCAAGCGTCACCGGCTCCAGCCCGTGCGAGACGAAAGCGACCTTGGCCGGGAAACGGCCATGCGGGGTAAAACATTCGCCGACGCCGATCATCACCGCCGTCATATGCGACAGCGGCGCGAGGTCGCCGGAGGCGCCGACCGAGCCTTGCGCCGGCACCACCGGGATGACGTCGTTGGCCAGCATCGCTTCCAGAAGTTCGATGGTCTGTGGCCGCACGCCTGAAGCGCCCTGCGCCAGACTGGCCAGCTTCAGCGCCATCATCAGCCTGGTAACAGCGACCGGCATCGGCTCGCCGACACCGGCGGCATGCGACAGCACGATGTTGCGCTGCAGGGTTTCGAGATCGGCAGCGGGAATGCGGACGCTGGCCAGTTTGCCGAAGCCGGTGTTGATGCCATAGACCGGTTCACCCTTGGCGACGATGCGGGCGACCGCCTCGGCACTGGCCTTGATTTTGGGACGGCACGCATCGTCCAGCTTCGGCACGGCGCCACGATAGATGGCGCGCCATTCGGCCAGCGTTGCGTTGCCGGGCTTGAGGGTGAGTTCGGTCATTGTCCTCTCCAGATGCGGGCATGCAGCGGGTTGAAGCCCATGCGATAGACGAGTTCGGCCGGGCGCTCGATGTTCCAGATCGCCAGGTCGGCGGATTTTCCCGCCTCGAGTGTGCCGGTCTGGCCCAGCAGCCCAAGCGCACGCGCGGCCTCGCGGGTGACGCCGGCCAGACATTCGTCGACCGTCAGGCCAAAGAGCGTCGCCGCCATGTTCATGGTCAACAGCAGCGAGGTCAGCGGTGAGGTGCCGGGATTGTTGTCGGTGGCAACCGCCATTTTGACGCCGTGCTGGCGAAACAGGCCGACCGGCGGCTTCTTGGTCTCGCGGATGAAGTAGTAGGCGCCGGGCAGGATCGTCGCCACGGTTCCGGCCTTGGCCATCGCCGCGGCGCCCGCCTCGTCGGTGTATTCGAGGTGATCGGCCGACAGCGCATCATAGCGCGCGGCGAGTTCGGCGCCGTGCAGGTTGGAGAGCTGATCGGCATGGAGTTTTACGGGCAGGCCTGCCGCCTTGGCTGCATCGAAGACGCGCGCCATCTGCTCCGGCGAAAAGGCAATGCCTTCGCAAAAACCGTCGACGGCGTCTGCCAGGCCTTCGGCGGCGACCGCTGGGAGAATCGTCTTTGCCACCAGATCGATAAAAGCATCCTTGTCGCCCTTGGCTTCCGGCGGCAGGGCGTGAGCGCCGAGGAAGGTTGTGCGCACCGTCACCGGCCGCTCTTTGCCCAACTGCCGCGCCGCGCGCAGCGATTTTGTCTCGTTTTCGAGGTCGAGCCCGTAGCCCGACTTTATTTCGACTGTGGTGACGCCTTCGGCGATCAGCGCATTGAGGCGCGGCAGCGACTGAGCGACCAGTTCGTCCTCGCTGGCGGTTCGCAGCGCCTTGACCGAGGAGACGATACCGCCGCCGGCCCTGGCGACCTCTTCATAGGTGGCGCCGGCAAGCCGCATCTCGAATTCGTTGGCGCGGTTGCCGGCATGGACGAGGTGGGTATGGCAGTCGATCAGCCCAGGCGTGATCCAGCGGCCTTCGCAATCGATGGTCTCCGCGCCCTGAGCGAGCGCCGCCGGCATCTCCGTTTCGGGGCCGGCAAAGACAATGAGACCATGGCGCGCGGCAACAGTCCCGTGTTCGACGATGCCGAGGCCAGCGGCGCTTTCGGCCATGGTCGCCAGGCGCGCATTGCACCAGATGCGAACCGCCCCTGCCCGGCTTTTGCTTTCTGCAGCCATCATCTTTTCCGTTTGATTGGATGACGATTATGTATATACATATTGAAACGCACTGCAAGTGCTATCATCGCATGAGACCATCATCGCATAGGACATTGGGAACCGGAGAGAAAAGTGACGGCGATCTTTGCGGAACAGGCGCTCCTGCCTGACGGCTGGCATGCCAATGTGCGGATCGCTACCAGCGACGGCCGCATCGCCACGGTCGAATCGAACACGTCATCCCTGCCCGGCGATGAGCGCCACGGCATTCTCTTCCCGGGCATCCCGAACCTGCACAGCCACGCCTTCCAGCGCGGCATGGCCGGTCTTGCCGAATTGCGCGGCCCCTCAGCCGACAGTTTCTGGAGCTGGCGCGAGGTCATGTACCGTTTTGCGCTGTCAATGACGCCGGACCAGGTCGAGGCCGTCGCTGCCCAGCTCTATGTTGAGATGCTGGAGGCCGGGTTCTCGCGCGTCGGCGAGTTTCATTATCTCCACCACGACCGTGATGGAAAACCCTATGCCAATATCGCCGAGATGGCCGAACGCATCGCGGCTGCCGCTTCAGAAACCGGCATCGGCCTGACGCTGCTGCCGGTGTTCTATGCGCATTCGTCCTTCGGCGGTGCCGCCCCCAACGAAGGCCAACGGCGATTCATCAACGATGTGGGCAGGTTCGCGCGGCTTGTTGAGAAAGCCCGCGAATCGGTCCGCGCGTTGAATCACGCCGTGGTCGGCGTTGCTCCGCATAGTCTGCGTGCCGCGACGCCGGAGGAACTCACTGCAGTCGCCGCGATAACGCCCGATGGGCCGATCCATATCCACGTCGCCGAACAGGTCAAAGAAGTCGAGGATTGCCTGGCCTGGTCCGGGTCGCGGCCGGTCGAATGGCTGCTCGCCAATGCCAAGCTCGACCATCGTTGGTGCCTGATCCACGCCACCCACATGACCGAGGCGGAAACGATCGGCATGGCCAAAAGCGGCGCCATCGCCGGCCTCTGCCCGATCACCGAGGCCAATCTTGGCGACGGCACGTTTGCCGCACCTTTGTTCACGCAGCACGGCGGCCGCTTCGGCATCGGCTCCGATTCCAACGTGCTGATCGGCCTGCCCGACGAGTTGCGGCAGCTCGAATATTCGCAGCGCCTGGCGCACCGCGCCCGTAACGTGCTGGCCGTCGCCGGTGGCTCGACTGGGCGTGCTCTGTTTGATGCGGCACTCGATGGCGGTAGTGCAGCGCTTGGCGCCGGTCCGTCACGCATCGCTGCCGGTGCTCCGGCTGATTTCGTGTCGCTGGACGGCAACCACCCCTCGCTGACCGGCAAGAGCGACGATGCCGTGCTGGACGCCTGGATCTTCGCCAATGGCAGCAAGGTCGATTGCGTCTGGGTGCATGGCCAGAAACTGGTCAGCGGTGGCAGGCACGCGAGGCGCGATGCCATTGCCGCGCGCTTTCGCCAGGTAATGACGGTACTTGCGGCATGAGCATGATCGCGGCATTGGATGCGGAGGGTGGCGGCTCGCTCCACCAGCGCATCCTGTCCGACATCAGCGAAAAAATCCTGTCCGGCGCCTGGGCGCCCGGCCACCGCATCCCGTTCGAGCATGAGCTGACGGCGGAATATAATTGCTCGCGCATGACGGTGAACAAGGCGCTGTCGCAGCTAGCCAAGGCCGGGCTGATCGAGCGGCGGCGGCGCTCCGGCAGTTTCGTGCGCCGGCCGCAGTCGCAAGCGGCGGTGCTGGAAATCCACGACATCAGGATCGAGGTTGAGGCGCTCGGCCTGCCCTACCGCTATGAGCGGGTGGCGCGGCTGAAACGGCGCAGCAGCACCGACGATCGCAGCTTGCTGGAACTCAGCGCCGCAGGACCGGTTCTGGCGCTGGAATGCCGACATTTCGCCGGCAAGCGGCCGTTCGCCCATGAACAGCGGCTGATCAATCTAGCGGCGGTGCCTGAAGCAGCTGACGAGGAGTTTCTCGGCACCGCGCCGGGTCCATGGCTGATCGGCCGCGTGCCGTGGAGTGCCGCCGAGCACCGCATTCGCGCCATCGCCGCCGATAAGCACATTGCTGCGGCGCTCGATATCGAAACCGGCGCGCCATGCCTGGTGGTCGAGCGCAGGACATGGAGCGCCGAGCACCCGGTGACGCATGTGCGCTTTATTTATCCGGCGGAGAGCCACACGTTGGTTGCAAGGTTCACGCCGTCGCAGGGGTGATTGATCTCCCTCCTTGTGGGGGAGATTGGCAGCTTCAACTTTGCCTCAAATCGCCGCCGTAATAATAATCTCAACCGTGTATTCCGGGCCGGCAAGCTTGGCTTCGCCTGTGGCGCGGGCGGGCGTGTTGCCTTGCGGCACCCACTTGTCCCATTCCTTGTTCATCTCGGCGAAGGTGCCCATGTCGGCCAGCCAGATGATCGCCTGCAGGATCTTGGTCTTGTCGGTGCCGGCCTTGGCCAGCAATTCGTCGATGGAAGCCAGGATCGACTTGGTCTGCTCGCCAACGCTTGCGCCGGGCGTGCCGACCTGACCGGCGAGATAGACGGTGTTGCCGTGAATGACGATCTGGCTCATGCGCGGGCCAACATCGATGCGACGAATGCTCATGGGATGTTTCCTTCCTTTGTGGTTGCGCCTCTTTAGAGTCGTGACCGGCTTCGGGCAAGGTCGCCGGTGCGAATCCTTTTGAGCCAAGGAAAAAGGCACACGGCAAGTTGACCGGGACGCCGCAATTCCGCCGGATTGGCTTGTTGACTAATGTAATAACATCACATATCCAATCGGCCGCTGCCCGCTGCCGCCCGTATCGCCCACGGATCGTTGAATGACAACAAACTGCCTGACCTTCCGCGACCTGACGCTTGGCTATGGCAGCCACCCGGCGATCCATCATCTCGACGGCACCATACGCAAGGGCTCATTGACCGCCGTGGTCGGTGCCAATGGTTCGGGCAAGTCAACTTTGATGAAAGGTATCGTCGGCGTATTGAAGCCGATGGCGGGTGCTGTGACGCGGGCCCCCGGCGTGCGTGCCGCCTATCTGCCGCAGCAGTCGGAACTCGACCGCTCCTTCCCTGCCCGCGTCGTCGATCTGGTCTCGCTTGGCCTGTGGCCAAAGCGAGGCATGCTCGGCCGTTACACCAATGAAGATCGCGAGTCCGTCAGCCAGGCGCTGATGGCTGTCGGCCTCGGCGGTTTTGAGAAGCGGCCGATCGACACGCTGTCGGGCGGCCAGCTGCAACGCACGCTGTTTGCCCGCGTGCTGTTGCAGGACGCCGACCTGATCCTGCTCGACGAACCGTTCAACGCCGTCGACAGCAAGACGGTCGGTGACCTGATCGCGCTGATCAAGCGCTGGCACGGCGAGGAACGCACCATCATGGTCGTCGTCCACGACCTCGATCTGGTGCGGCAGAATTTCCCCGAAACGCTGCTTTTGGCGCGCCAGCCGATCGCCTGGGGCGAGACGAAGGAGACGCTGCGGCCGGAAAACCTGTTGCGCGCCCGCCGCTTCCACGAGGCCTGGGAAGAAAACGCGCCGTGGTGCGAGCCGGACGGCCACGATCACGCGCATGACCACAGCGGCCACGACCATGCTCATGGGCACGACCATGATCATGACCATCATCACGGCCCAGGACCGAGGGCGGCCTAATGGACTTTTTCTACGGCCTCTTCATCGCGCCCTTCGCCGATTTCGGCTTCATGCAACGGGCGCTGTTCGGCTCGCTGATGCTGTCGCTCGGCGCATGCCCGGTCGGTGTGTTCCTGATGCTGCGGCGCATGAGCCTGTCGGGTGACGCCATGGCCCACGCCATCCTGCCCGGCGCTGCCGCCGGCTTCCTGCTGTACGGCCTGGAAATCCTGCCGATGACCATTGGCGGCCTGATCGCCGGCATCATCGTCGCGCTCGGCGCCGGCGCTGTATCGCGCTTCACCATCCAGCGCGAGGACGCCTCGATGGCGGCCTTTTATCTGATTTCGCTGGCCATCGGCGTGCTGATGGTGTCGATCAGAGGCTCCAGCGTCGATCTCATGCATGTGCTGTTCGGCACCGTTCTGGCGCTCAACAATGAAGCGCTGACGCTGATCGGCGGTATCGTGTTGCTGACGCTGGTCAGCCTCGCCATTTTCTGGCGGGCTCTGGTCGCCGAATGCCTCGACCCGCTGTTCCTGCGCTCAGTCAGCCGGCTCGGCAGCCCAGTGCATTTCATCTTCCTCGGCCTCGTCGTGCTCAACCTCGTCGGCGGTTTTCAGGCGCTCGGCACGCTTCTGTCGGTCGGGTTGATGATGCTGCCGGCCGCCGCCGCCCGCTTCTGGACGACACGTGTCGAGCCGATGTGCGTGCTGGCGGTGCTGATCGGCTTTGCCTCATGCATTGCCGGGCTGCTGTTGTCCTATCACGCCTCGCTGCCATCCGGCCCGGCCATCATCCTGTCGGCGGGCGTCGTCTACTTCGCTTCGATCCTGTTCGGCACGCGCGGCATTCTGCGCGCCCGCATCATCCACCACCGTCACAGAACGGCCTGATCCCCCCTAACAAGGAGACCTCTAAATGCTGAAATCGATCCGCGCCGCCTTGGCGATGAGCGTTATAACATTATCCGCCTTTGGCGCTTCATCGGCCTTCGCAGCACCGCTGAAAGTGGTCGCCAGCTTCACCGTCATTGCCGATTTCGCCAAGAACGTTGGCGGCGACCGCATCGCTGTCACCACCATCGTCGGGCCGGATGGCGACGCCCATGTCTACGAGCCGAGCCCGGCTGACGCGGTGGCGATGGCGGGAGCCGATCTGGTGCTGGTCAACGGCCTGCATTTCGAAGGCTTTTTGCAGCGCCTGGTCGATGCCAGCGCCACCAAGGCCTCGATCGTCACCTTGACCAAGGGCGTGACGCCGATCGATTTCAAACCCGAATTCGCCGATGCCGATGCAGCCGAAGGAGCCGACACCGGCGGTGGCAAGACGGTCACCGATCCGCATGCCTTTCAGTCGATCGCCAATGCCAAGATCTACGTGAAGAACATCGCCGACGCCTTCTGCGCCGCCGATTCAGCTGGATGCGTCAGCTACCAGACCAATGCCGCCGCCTACACCAAGAAGCTCGATGCGGTCGAAGGCGAAGTGAAGGCGGCGATCGCCTCGATCCCTGAGGAAAAGCGCGTCGTCATCACCTCGCATGACGCTTTTGGCTATTTCGAGCACGCATACGGCCTGACCTTCCTCGCCCCGCAAGGCGTGTCGACCGACTCCGAGCCTTCGGCCGCCGACGTCGCCAAACTGGTCAATCAGGTCAAGCAGGACAAGGCCGCGGCGATCTTCGTCGAGAACATCACCAACCCGCGGCTGATCGAGCAGATCGCCAGCGAAACCGGCATCAAGGTGGGCGGCACGCTCTATTCGGATGCGCTGTCGCAGCCCGATGGCCCGGCCGCGACCTATATCGACATGATGCACAACAACATCGCCCAGATCAAAGGCGCGATCCTTGGCAGTTGATTGCCTGGCCATTTCCATTCGGTCGGGCTGGGACAGCCCGGCCGGATTCTACCTGACGGCAGTTGCCGATCCCATCAGGGAGTGGCAAGACTCCCTGCAAATCAGATTGCGAGGACTGCTATGGAATATCGTGAGATCAGCGAGGACTATTCGGTCTCGGGCCAGATCCAGCCCGAAGACGTCGCCGCCATCAAGGAAGCCGGTTTCAAGAGCGTGATCTGCAATCGGCCGGATAACGAGCAGCCAGGCCAGCCTTCGGCCGACACGCTCAAGGCCGCGGTCGAAGCCGCCGGTCTCGCCTTCCGCTACATCCCCGTCATCAGCGGCCAGATCACGGCTGAGAATGTCGAGGATCAGGCCGAAGCGCTCGAGGAACTCGATGGGCCGGTTTTCGCCTACTGCCGCTCCGGCGCGCGCTGCACCAACCTTTATGGGCTGATCCAACAGTCGAAGGGTTAAATCGGCAGCGCGCCGGTTTCTTTCAACGTCTCCAGCACGATCGCCGTCTTCACATGCTGCACGGATTCGTGCGGCAAGAGCACGCCGTTGACGAATTCCGACAGCGACTTCAGGTCGGGTGTCACCACCTTCAGGATGTAGTCCATCTCGCCGGTCAGCGCGTGCGCTTCCTGCACTTCCGGCAGCCGCGCCAGCAGCTCGCCGAAGCGCCGCGCATTGTCGCGGTTGTGGGTGGCCAATGTCACCGAGATGACGTTGACCAGTGAAAAGCCGAGCTTGTCGCGGTCGAGCACCGCCCGGTAGCCCTTGATGTAGCCGTCCTCTTCCAGCCGCTGGCGGCGGCGCGAACATTGCGAC
Source organism: Mesorhizobium sp. P2_H9 (assembly GCF_056403215.1). Lineage (NCBI taxonomy): Bacteria > Pseudomonadati > Pseudomonadota > Alphaproteobacteria > Hyphomicrobiales > Phyllobacteriaceae > Mesorhizobium > Mesorhizobium sp. P2_H9. Next base: position 70,981 of record NZ_JBFUFX010000005.1, read on the forward strand.
GCCGAGAGGTTCACCCGCTCCGACAGATCGTTGTTGGTCAGCCGCGCATCGCCCTGTAGAAGCGCCATTATCTTGCGGTCGAACTGATCGATACGCGTCTCATCCATGATCTTTATCCAATACATGCACGACTTGCGCATGATCTGATCATTTCAAGCGTTTGAATGCAAGCATCGTGCGAGCGATCCGCGCTATGATTGCGCAAATGTGGCCCGATGCGGCCGCCGCCAGCTTTGGAGCACTGCCATGGGTCCCTTCCCGCACGACGCACCACCCGCAAAGATCAGCGCCGCCAACCCGGCCGGCACTGACGGTTTTGAATTCGTCGAGTTCGCGCATCCGGAGCCGGAAAAGCTCGCCGAACTGTTCACCCGCATGGGCTATGTCGCGGTGGCCAAGCACCGCAGCAAGGCCATCACCATCTGGCGTCAGGGCGACATCAACTATGTCGTCAATGCCGAGCCGGGCTCGCATGCAATGAAGTTCGTCGACAAGCACGGGCCTTGCGCGGCCTCGATGGCCTGGCGGGTGGTCGATGCCAAGCAAGCTTTCGACCATGCCGTCGCCAAGGGCGCTGTGCCCTATGAAGGCGCCGACAAGGCGCTCGACGTGCCGGCCATCGTCGGCATTGGTGGCTCGCTGCTCTATTTTGTGGAGACCTACGGCAAGAAGGGCTCGGCCTATGACGCCGAGTTCGACTGGCTGGGCGCGCGCGACCCACGGCCGCAAGGCGTCGGCTTCTATTATCTCGACCACCTCACCCACAATGTCTATCGCGGCCAGATGGACAAATGGTGGGCGTTCTACCGCGAGCTGTTCGGCTTCAAGCAGATCCATTTCTTCGACATTGACGGCAAGATCACCGGCCTGGTCAGCCGCGCCATCACCTCGCCCTGCGGCAAGATCCGCATTCCGCTCAACGAATCAAAGGACGAAACCAGCCAGATCGCCGAATATCTGAAGAAGTACAATGGCGAAGGCATCCAGCACATCGCTGTCGGCACTGACGAGATCTACGCCGCCACCGACCGGCTGGCGACCAACGGGCTGAAGTTCATGCCCGGCCCGCCGGAAACCTACTACGACATGTCCTATGCCAGGGTGAACGGCCATGACGAGCCGGTCGAGCGGATGAAGAAGCACGGCATCCTGATCGACGGCGAAGGCGTGGTCGACGGCGGCATGACCAAGATCCTGCTGCAGATTTTTTCGAAAACCGTGATCGGCCCGATCTTCTTCGAGTTCATCCAGAGGAAGGGCGACGAAGGCTTTGGCGAAGGCAATTTCCGCGCGCTGTTCGAATCGATCGAGCAGGACCAGATCAAGCGCGGCGTGATCAAGGTCGACGGAAAAGCGGCCTAGCGCTCAGATTACCAACGTCGAGCTGCCCCTCACCTGCCTGCCGGCATCCTCTCCCCGTAAACGGGGCGAGGGACGCTGTTGCGACTGCTTTCGCCAAGTGCCACCGTCGGAGAAGATGGCGCCGGCGTTGCGGCCAGCCTTTTTCGCCCCGTTTACGGGGAGAAATGCCCGGCAGGGCAATGAGAGGCGGCGCCGACATTGGGAAGCGGTCGATCACAGTCCCAGACGCTCGACCTCTTCCTTCCTCACCTTCAAATCATAGTCGAGCAGAAACTCATCCAGCTGCGGTGGCGCGACCGAGGTGCCGGACAGCATCGCGTGCACCTGGCCGCGATGATGGATGTCGTGCAGGAAGACATGGGCGAGGATATAGCCGATCTTTTCGGGGATCATGCCGTCCTCGCGCCGGTCGGTGATGACGCGGCGATCGAGGTCGTCCGCCGAAAGCTTCTCGCAAAATGCGATCAGGCGCCGGTCCGCTAAGGCCTGAGCGGCAAACAGCGCCTGCGGTTCATCGAACGGCACGTAGTCGTCATAGGCGGCTGCACCCACGCCGCCCTCCTCCAGGAAATCGAGATAGAGATGATCGACACCCAGGATGTGGTTGAGCGTCGCCTTGATCGACGGAAAGAAGCTGGTGCGTTCGGCTTCGAATTCGCCGGGCTTGAGCTGCAGCACGGTGCGATAGAGCCGGTCGTTCGACCAAAGATTGTTGCCCGCCATGTGGCGCAGATGATCGAGCAGGTTCATGATTTCATCCGGCCGACCGGACCAGATACAAGCCAGCCCACATAAGCACGAATCCGGCGAGAACGATCAGCAAAAGCCTGTTCATGCGCTGGCGCAGCGCCTGTGTTTCCTCATCCCGCGCCACATTCGTGTTGGTGACGGTGTGGAACATCATCGCCTTGCGCGGAAAGCCGCTGCGGTTGGTCAGATCAGGCGAGCGCGCCTCGATGCGGTAGCTCAGCCGGATCGCCTGGATGAAGACCGCCAGTATGGCAAGCGCCCAGACGCCGGCCAGCAGATAGAACGCCTCGCCTGTCATTCACTTATCCCTCGTACTTCTCGACCTTCTGCTCGATGGCGCCGAAGACCGAACTTCCCGCCCTATTCTTCATCTCGATGCGCACCGTGTCGCCAAAGCGCAGGAACGGCGTTTTGGGTTCGCCAGATTCGATGGTTTCGATCATGCGCAATTCGGCAATGCAGGAATAGCCGGCGCCGCCCGCCGAGACCGGCCTGCCCGGCCCGCCGTCGAGCTTGTTGGAGACGGTGCCGGAGCCGATGATGGTGCCGGCAACCAGCGGTCGCGTCCGGGCGGCATGGGCTATCAGCGCCGGGAAATCGAAGGTCATGTCGACGCCGGCATTGGCGCGACCGAACGGCTTGCCGTTGAGATCGGCGAGCAGCGGCAGGTTGACCTTGCCGCCATCCCAGGCGTCGCCGAGTTCATCCGGCGTCACCGCGACCGGCGAAAAGGCCGAGGACGGCTTTGACTGGAAGAAGCCGAACCCTTTCGCCAGTTCCGGCCCGGTGAGCGCGCGCAGCGTGACGTCGTTGACCAGCATGACCAGCCGGATCGAGGCCCTTGCCTCGTCAAGGCTCGCGCCCATCCGCACGTCGTCGACAATGACGGCGACCTCTCCCTCCATGTCGATGCCGAAGGCCTCGTCGGCCATACGGATCGGGTCGCGCGGCGCGATGAAGGAGTCCGAGCCACCTTGATAGATCAGCGGGTCGGTCCAGAAGCTCGCCGGCATCTCAGCCCCGCGCGCTTTTCGCACCAGCTCGACATGGTTCACATAGGCCGAGCCATCCGCCCATTGATAGGCGCGCGGCAGCGGCGAATGGGCGTCATGCTCGTGAAAGCGTGCCGAAGGCACCGCATTGTTCTCTAGGGATTCCGCGATTGTCGCGAGGTGCGGCGAAATCCTGCGCCAGTCGTCGAGCGCGGCCTGCAGCGTGCGCACCAGGAACGAGGCATCGGTGAAGCGCGTCAGGTCGCGCGAGACGACGACGAGCTTTCCGTCGCGCGTCCCGTCCTTCAATGTGGCAAGCTTCATGCGGTTTCCTCTCCTGCTGCGGCTTTGGCGCCGCTTAACTCCACAACAAGGCCGTCGCGGGCAATCGTCAAGTCGCCGGCCCATGTTTTCCTGACAGCGGTGGTCCAATCGGCCTCGCCGATCTCGGCATCGTCGGCCGGGATGAGGTGGTTGAGCACCAGTCTCTTCACGCCGGCACCGCTGGCGACGCGCCCTGCCTGCTCAGCAAAACTGTGGCTGGCGAGCAGATGCTCCTTCAGCCGAGCACCGTTGCCGGTCTTGGCGACGAGCCGCTCGATGCCTTGTTCCAGCATGGCTTCATGGACGAGGATGTCGGCGCCCTTGGCGAAATCGGCGAGTGGCGGGAAGAACGCCGTGTCGGCGGAGAAGACAACGCTTTTGCCCGCATGGTCGAAGCGCAGCGCAAAACAGTCGGTCACTGGCGGATGGTCGACGCGCAGCGCCGAAACCTTCAGGCCGCCCTCCTCGATTACCTTGCCTTCGCCGAATTCGACGACCGAAACCACGTCCCTGATATCAGGCCGGCCTTCGTCGGCGATGCGGATGTCGATGTCGAACGCCATGGATTGCTTGAAGTGCTGCCAGTAGAGCCGGGTGCCGGGTGGCCCGAACACCGTCACCGGCGTCGCCAGCCCCGCCGTCCAGGCGGTGTGGATCAAGGCCCCAAGTTCCAGCATATGGTCGGAATGCAGATGGGTGATGAAGATCAGGTCGAGCGCCTTCAGGCTGATACCGGCATCGGCCAGCCCGCGCGTCACGCCAAGTCCGCAATCGACCACGATGCTGCGGCCGCCGAATTCCAGCAGCGATGAACTCGGCCACGGCCCACCCGGCCGGATCGCCGGGCCGCCCTTCGAGCCGAGAAGCACCAGCCGATCGCGCCCCAGATCAGCGCTCAAGACCAGTCGCCCTCGGGCGTGCCATTGAAACGCTTCTTCAGATCGGCCCAGCAGTCGATGTAATTGTCCTGCCGGGTTTCCAGTTCGGCGCCGTAGCGGGTCAGCATCTGCGGGTAGCGGGTCTCGAACATGAAGGCCATGGTGTTGTCGAGCTTGACCGGTTTCAGGTCGACTTTCGAGGCCTTTTCGAAGCCTGAGGCATCAGGTCCGTGGGCCAGCATCAGATTGTGCAGGCTGATGCCGCCGGGAACGAAGCCTTCCTCCTTGGCATCGTACTGGCCTTGGATCAGGCCCATGAACTCGCTCATGATGTTGCGGTGGTACCAGGGCGGCCGGAACGTGTCCTCGGCCACCAGCCAGCGCGGCGGGAAGATGACGAAGTCGATGTTGGCGGTGCCCTCCTCGCCGCTCGGCGCGGTCAGCACGGTGAAGATCGACGGATCGGGATGGTCGAACAGCAGCGCACCGACCGGCGAAAAGGTCGCCAGATCATATTTGTAAGGGGCATAGTTGCCGTGCCAGGCCACGACGTCGAGCGGCGAATGGCCGATCTCGGTGACATGGAAATTGCCGCACCATTTCACCGTCAGCCGGCACGGCGTTTCCTTCTCCTCGAACCAGGCGCAAGGGGTCTTGAAATCGCGTGGGTTGGCGAGGCAATTGGCGCCGATCGGGCCGCGATCCGGCATGGTAAGCTTGGCACCATAATTCTCACAGACATAGCCGCGCACTTCGGCATCGACGAGCTCCACTTTGAACACCAGCCCGCGCGGCAGCACGGCGATCTCGCCGGGCCGCAGCTCGATGACACCCATTTCGGTGACGAAGCGCAAAGCGCCGACCTGCGGCACGACCAGCAATTCGCCATCGGCGTTGAAGAAATGGTCGTCGACCATCGATTTATTGGCGACATAGACATGCGCCGCCATGCCGCTCTGCCCGAGCACGTCGCCGGCGGTGGTGATCGAGCGCATGCCGGCGATGAAATCGGTCGGCTCCTTCGGCATCGGCACCGGGTTCCAGCGGTACTGGCCGAGCGCCAACTCGTGGTCGCCGACATTTGGGGCGGTTTTCCACAGTGGATAGTTGGCTGCCTTGAAGCGGCCGGTGTGCTTCACGCTTGGCCGGATGCGGTAAAGCCAGGAGCGCTCATTGGTGCCGCGCGGCGCGGTGAAGGGCGAGCCGGAAAGCTGTTCGGCATAGAGGCCATAGGCCGGCCGCTGCGGCGAGTTTCGCCCCTGCGGCAGCGAACCCGGCAGCGTTGCGGTTTCGAAATCGTTGCCGAAGCCCGGCATGTAGGAAAAGGCCATGGTATCCTCCCGGATTGACCAAACTGGTTTCATTTGTAACCATCGAAAATGTAACTATCAACGGCGAATGCCGCATTGGTGCGCAGATGGAAATCCTCGAGCTCGAAAGCTTCCTGCCCTACCGGCTTTATCGGCTTGCCGATGCCGTCAGCCGAGAATTCTCCAGGGTCTACAGCGACCGTTTGGGGTTGACTCGCCCGGAATGGCGCACGCTTTCAGGGTTGGGACAGCGCGGCACCATGACGGCGACAGCGCTTGGCGAACAATCGGCGATGCACAAGACCAAGGTGTCGCGCGCGGTGGCCGAACTCGAGCGGCGGCGCTGGCTGACCAGAACGCCTGATGAGAGCGACCGCCGCGTCGAACATCTGACGCTGACCAAGGCGGGACTGGCCGCCTATCGCGAGATGGTGCCGCTGGCGAAGGCGTTCGAAAGGGAGCTGCTGGCGAGGCTGAGCGCGGAGGAGCGGACAGCGATTGTCAGCGGTGTGGCGGCGCTGGAGGCAAAACTCACGCTGGGTTGAAATCCTCACATTGGTTGACCGTCGCAGAAATCAAATCGCTATTGCGGCAGGCAACGCCCCTAAACCGTAATGGGCGCGTTCGGCTTCAATGAAGCCTCTAGCACGGCTTCGAAATGCTATCGGATCATCGATGTAGCCTAAGAGAAGCTGCGCCTGCGAAGCCGCATGTCTCTGAGCGCTTTCAAACAGCCGCCTTGCCGTTTCAAAATCACCAGCCAAACCGGCCGCCACCCCGGCGTGGAAGGCCGCCCACTCGCCGTAGGCACCTGGCTGCAATTCATTCACGAGGACTGTCGCTGTCGCCTGCACGGAAGGGAACATCGATCGGTGAACCTGGTCAATTTCGACTGCCTTCCTGGCCATTTGACCGACCAGGAGCACAAACTGTGCGGAGTTCTGGAACTCAACGAACCCTCCGACGCGTTCAAAGCGATCGAAGGTCAGCGTTTGCGGAAGCGAACCCCAAAGCCAGTGGACAGCCACGTTCAGGTAAGTGCCTTTGGACCAAGAACTGGGCTGAAATTCAACCACACTTAGCCAGAAGCCACGATCGGCAATCCAGACGCGTGACTGCCCTTTGCGTCGAAATCCGGCGAGCTGCAATGCGATCTTTGCCTGCGAGGCAATGATACGTCCGTGCTCGTTATCCGCCATTTTGGGACTCGCATAAAGGTAGCAACCTCGGCGCTCACCAATCCATCACCACCTTGCCCGAACTGCCGCTACGCATCGCGTCAAAACCCGTCTGGAAATCGTCAATGCCGATGCGGTGGGTGATCAGTCCAGTCACGTCGAGCGGACCCTGCACGAGGGCGATCATCTTGTACCAGGTCTCGAACATCTCTCGCCCGTAAATGCCCTTCAGATGCAGCATCTTGAAGATGACCTTGTTCCAGTCGATCTCGAAGCCGGTCGGCGCGATGCCCAGAATGGCGATCTTGCCGCCATTGTTCATGGTGTCGATCATATCGCGGAAGGCGGGGGCGGCGCCCGACATCTCCAGGCCGACGTCAAACCCCTCGGTCATGCCGAGCGCCGGCATCACGTCGCGCAACCTTTCTTTGGAGGCGTCGACGACATGCTGGACGCCGAGCTTCCTGGCCAGCGCCAGCCGCACCGGGTTGATGTCGGTGATGACCACCTTTCTAGCGCCGACGCACTGCGCCACCAGCGCGCCCATGATGCCGATCGGCCCGGCGCCGGTGACCAGCACGTCCTCGCCGACCAGATCAAAGGACAGAGCGGTGTGGACGGCGTTGCCCAGGGGATCGAAGATCGCGGCGATCTCGTCCGGCACATTGTCGGGGATCGGCACGACATTGTGCTGCGGTATCGCCAGATACTCGCCAAAAGCGCCGGGACGGTTGACGCCGACGCCGAGCGTGTTGCGGCACAGATGCCCCCTGCCCGCCCGGCAATTGCGGCAATGGCCGCAGACGATGTGGCCTTCACCGGAAACGCGCTGGCCGACCTTGTATTCCGTCACCGCCGCGCCGAAGTCGGCGACTGTGCCGACAAATTCGTGGCCGGTGACCATCGGTACCGGCACTGTCTTTTGCGCCCACTGGTCCCAATTGTAGATGTGGACGTCGGTGCCGCAGATCGCAGTCTTCTTGATCTTGATCAGCACGTCGTTGGGGCCGATCTCCGGCACCGGCACCTCTTCCATCCAGATGCCCGGTTCGGCCTTGGCCTTGACCAGCGCCTTCATCATGTTCGACATGCTTTTGTCCCTTGAATCTCTTGATCCGGAATCGCTTTTCGCTTCCGGCCTTTCAGGAAATGACCCCGAGTTCGCGCCCGACGGCAGCAAACGCCTCGACCGCACGGTTGATGTCGGCGCTGGAGTGCGCCGCCGACATCTGTGTGCGAATGCGCGCCTGGCCCTTTGGCACCACCGGGAAGGAAAAACCGATGACGTAGATGCCGCGCTTCAGCATGCGCGCCGCCATCTCTTGCGCCAGCGTCGCGTCACCCAGCATCACAGGGATGATCGGGTGATCGGCGCCGGCAAGCGTAAAGCCGAGCTTACCCATCTGCGACCGGAACTGCTCCGCATTTGCATAAAGCCGTTTGCGCAGACCGTCACCATCCTTGACCAATTCGAACACCTTGATCGAGGCGCCGGCGATCGCCGGCATCAGCGTATTGGAAAACAGATAGGGCCGGGAGCGCTGGCGCAGCCAGTCGACCACCTGCCTCTTGCCCGATGTGTAGCCGCCGGAAGCGCCGCCCAGCGCCTTGCCGAGCGTGCCCGTGATGATGTCGACCCTGCCCTCGACGCCGCAATGTTCGGCCGAGCCGCGGCCGTTTGCGCCGACGAAGCCGACGGCGTGGCTGTCGTCGACCATCACCATCGCCCCGTATTTGTCGGCGAGATCGCACACGCCCTGCAGATTGGCGATGATACCGTCCATGGAAAAGACACCGTCAGTGGCAATCAACCGGAAACGGCAGTCCTTTGCCTCCTTCAGCCGGGCTTCGAGATCCGCCATGTCGTTGTTGGCGTAGCGGAAGCGTTTGGCTTTTGACAGCCGCACGCCATCGATGATCGAAGCGTGGTTCAGCGCATCGGAGATGATCGCGTCCTCTTCGCCGAGCAGCGTTTCGAACAGGCCGCCATTGGCGTCGAAGCAGGAGCCGTAGAGGATGGTGTCGTCCATGCCGAGGAACGAGGAAATCGTCGCTTCGAGCTGCTTGTGCTCTTCCTGCGTGCCGCAGATAAATCGCACCGACGCCATGCCGTAGCCGTAGCGGTCGAGCGCCTGCTTGGCAGCATTGCGCAACTCGGCGCTGTCGGCGAGGCCGAGATAGTTGTTGGCACAGAAGTTCAGCACCTTGTCGCCACCGACCTCGATCTCAGCCGATTGCGTCGAGGTGATCACCCGCTCGGATTTGTAGAGCCCGGCCGATTTCAGCCCGGTGAGCTCGCTGTCGATATGGGAGAGGAATGAAGCGGTCATGATCAAGCCCTATTGAGAGTGCGCAGGACTGTCGCCCCGCAGGTGCGAAAAATCCATCGCAAAAGCGACGGCTTCGGTGGCACGACAAAAGCTCAACCACAACGCGAAGCGACCGCTGGACAGCATGCTGGAGTAGCATAGGGCCAAATGCAGCTGGATCATGAAAGCACATGATAACCATTTCGGCAGCTTTCCTCGGCGGCTTTGCTGGCCAGTGCACCGGCTTCCGGACCTGTTAACCCTTTCACGCCAATGGTCTTCTCGCCAGGAACCTATGGCAGGAATCCGTTGACCGGAGGGTCACCCAGAAATGTCGCAGCAGCCAGTGCATAGCGTCTCGCGCAAGCTGATCATGGTAATCAAGAGCGGCTACTGGCTGGCGCTGATTATCATCGCGGCCATGGTGATGGCCTCTTTCATCCTGTTGCAGCAGATGATGGCGGCGCAACAGCATAATGATACGCTGCTCGACATCGTCAGCACCGAGAAGGCGCTATCGCAGCGCATCGTCTTCCTTGCCAGCGCAACAGGTGCCGCCTCACGCGACAAGCAGCCGGCGCTGGTTAGCGCGCTCAAGCAGGCGACCGTGGAGTTCGAGACGAATTACGATCTGTTGCTCGACCAGACTGGGGCCGATCCGCTGTCGCCGGCACGGCTCGATCCAAAATCGATCGAGAGCGTGCTTTACACCAAGCCGTTTCACCTCGATTATTTCTCGGTCGGGCTTATCGCCAATAGCCAACGGCTGATTTCGTCGTTTGAATCCCAGCTCACCTTGGCTAGCAATGGCGGCTACAAGGGCGGCGACGAGCGCGTTAATCTCGACGCCTCCGTCGCCAACGCGACGCTGTCCGGCTATGCGGCGCTTGGCCAGCGCATCAGCGCCTATGCCGACGAGCGGTCGGAAAAGCTCCTCGATCTCCACCGCACGCTGTTCTACTCCACCATCGGCGTCATCGTGCTGGTGGCGCTGTTCATCTTCCGGCCGATGTCGAAAGCTATTTTGCGCAAGACGCATGAACTGGTCGATGCGCGCAATTCGATGGCCTTCATCGCCGTGCATGACGGGCTGACCGGCCTGCACAACCGCACCTTCCTGACCGATCATTTCGAGACGCTGATCAAGGGCGCGCATCGACGGCGCGAGCGCCTGGCGGTGATCCAGCTCGACCTCGACCGGTTCAAGCAGATCAACGACACGCTCGGCCACGCAGCCGGCGACTATGTGCTGGTCGTCACCGCGCAACGCATGCGAGACGCCTGTCGGGCTTCGGATCTGTGCGCGCGCCTCGGCGGCGACGAGTTCGTGATGATCCTCAACGGCGCCGGCGGCACCGAGGACATCAACATGGTCGCCAGGCGCATCCTGGAGCAGATCAACGAACCGATCACCTTTCAGGGCACGACCATCCTTCCGGGCGCCAGCGCCGGCATAGCCGTCTATCCGATCGACGCCGACAATGCGCAGGATCTGCTCGTCCACGCGGACCTCGCCCTTTATTCGGCCAAGAAGCTCGGCGGTGGCAGCTTCTCTTTCTTCTCCGAGGAATTGCGGCGCGAGCTCGACTATCGCAAGCAGCTCGAGCACGACATCAAAGTCGCCATTTCGGAGAGTGCCTTCCAGGTCTACTTCCAGCCACAGGTTTCGCTCACCGATGGCACGATCAGCGGCATCGAGGCATTGGTGCGCTGGAAGCATACCGAACGCGGCATGATCTCACCCGGCGAATTCATCCCGGTCGCCGAAAAATGCGGCTTCATGCCAGAAATCGGCCGCATCGTCATCGCCAAGGCGATCAACGAGGCCGCAGAATGGGACCGTGCCGGCATCGCTTTCGGGCGTCTTGCCGTCAACGTCTCTGGCACCGAACTGCGTGAGCCCGATTTCGACAGGTTCCTGTTCGACACGCTGGAGAAGGCAGGTCTCGCGCCGCAGAAACTGTCGCTGGAAATCGTCGAATCCGTCATTCTCGACGACGAAAAGACGGGAATCGCGGCGAAGCTCAGGCACATCCGTGCGGCCGGCGTTCACCTCGAACTCGACGATTTCGGCACCGGCTACGCCTCGCTCAGCCACGTCAATCCGAACGAGATCGACCGGCTGAAGATCGATCGCCGTTTCGTCCAGAACATCAACGAAAACGGTGACAACACCAAGATCGTGCGCGCCATCACCGAGCTTGCGCGTGGCCTCGGCATCTCGATCGTCGCCGAGGGCGCCGAAACCGAAGCCGAACTCGATTCGCTGATGGCGATCGGCTGCGACCAGGTGCAGGGCTATTCCATCGCCTTCCCGATGCCGCAGGACAAGGCGCGCGAATGGCTGTTGGCCCGCGCCCCAAAAAAGAAGGCCAAGCTCAAGGTGTTGCAGGGCAGCCTGGCTTAAGGATGGCAGAGCCACGCACGACAGTCACCCGGCGCTAGCGTTCCACATTCGCCCGCAGCGCCGCCAGCACCTCGGCAAACTCAGCCAGCCTCTCCTCCGGCAATCCCGTCCGCAGCCGCTTGTCGAAGACAAGTGCTGCCGCGCGTAGTTTGAGGAACATCGCCTCTCCGGCTGTAGTCAGCTCGACCAGATGAACACGGCGGTTCTCCGGATCGCGGCGCCGCGTCAGCAGGCCCTGCGTCTCCATGGCGTTGAGATGGTGGGTCAGCGTCGCGCCCTGGATGCCGATCATGCCGGCCAACTCGCGCTGGTTGGCCAGTTCCCGGGACTTGACCGAAAGCAGAGTGAGCCAGACCGGCAGCGTGCCGCCGGCCTCGACCAAAGCAGCGTCGAAGGCCTGAGCGACAAGTTTGGCGGTGCGGCCGAGATTCATGCCGACTGGCGGGCGGTCAAAGGGTGTCATGAGCAGACACTAGAGCAATGGATATGCGGATGGAACTGGCTCGGTCAAAAACATTGACATCGAATCATTCGATATCTAAGCTTGTGATCTGCAGCAGGCAAAAGAGGAATGCGATCATGCAATATGTCACTATCGTCGTTCTCGGTCTTCATGTCATGGCCGGCGTGTTCTGGGCCGGCACGACCATCACACTGGCCCGCGACCCAGACATAAGGGCTGAGCGCTTCATCCAACCGCAATTGGGCGCGGCCGGCATGGTTTTCCTGACCGGCGCGCTGCTCTGGTATTTCTTCCATGGCGCCTATTTCGGCTCGATGGAGCGGGTGCTGGCGCTGGGCATCGTCACCGCCTTTGCGGCCGCCGGCGTTCTAAGCGCCCTGGTTCGTCCCGCCACCAGGCAGCTTGCCGGCGCGGATGCGGCGACTGAATCCCACCTGCGCGCGAAGATGGCACGGGGCGAGCGCATTGCCGCCTGGCTGCTGGTCATCACGGTGCTCTGCATGGCCGTCGCCAGAATGTTTTGAGCGTCGCTGCCGCAGTCGCAGCTCACAGGATCGCACGCTGCCGGCGCCACGCTGGCGACGTGCGCGGCGCGCAGACCGGACCGACGTGCCTGATGGCTCTCCGTACGGCGGTTCGGCTGCGCGCCACCAATTCGGACGGCAAAGGATCGTCGCCTCACACGGGGCATTGGCAACGTGCCCTAAATCACCTCGACCGAACCTCCACGCAGATTGACCCGGCGCAATTTCAGGTATGTGCGCAAATTCGGCGCGATACGAAAGCCCTCCAGCTTGGTTTCCTGGAGCGCAGCAGCCCAAGCCATGTTCTCGTATCTGCCGGCATAGGCTTCGGTGGTCGCTGCGAGGCTTTCGCGGTCCAGACGCCTGGCCAGCGCAGCGCAGGCGGCGATTCGCGATCGGAGTGACTGGCCGTATTTGGGAGCAAACGCCAAGCCGCCGTCCGCCAGGTCGTCAAGCTCGTGGGCAAGCACCACGAAAATGAGGTCCTCGTCACCGGCCGGCACACCGTCAGTGATAAGGCGCTCGGGGTCACCCGTCTCGAAATTCATGTCGACCAGGCGCGCGACAAGACCTTCTACGTCGGGACCAATCTTTTGCTTCAGCCATTTGCGATGGGCATCGCTGCGCTTGCCGGATTTGCCGTCTGGAAACTGGCCGCAATCGTAGGCGGCATGAAACATCGCCGCCAGCACCAGATCGATCCTCTTGTCGAAATGCGCGACTGCCGACGCAGCGCCGACCGCATGACAGATGAAAGGCCGCCCCGTCTTGCGGTAGCGGCCGTTGAACATGGCGCAACCGACACGGTAAGCGTTCTGGACGCGGAGGATATCGGCGACCGGGTGCCCAAGCTCGTGCAACTGCATATAAAGCGCGGTGTTGGTCTGGCGCGGCACGAACAGCTCTTCTTTGGTCAAATCGGCCCCCGACTTCGTTTGACTGGCCGTCAACTTCTCGCTGCGGAAGCGATCGGCGTCGGGATTCCTGTACAGACTTTCAGTAGAATTGTGTCTGCTCTTCCCGCCTGGATCAGCCTGATCGCGGAAAGTTACAAATATGACCGGACAAGTCCAGTCCGAGCGGGGTGTTGCCCGTGAGCGGACACTCAGATCCTGATGCCGAACCTGATGCCGTCATAGATCGCGGCGTGAATGTTGCGCGAGGCGACCGCGTCGCCGATGCGGAAAAGCATAAAACCGCCTTGCGCATTGCGCGCCGGAAAAATGTCGCCGCCATTGACCAGCCGCTCGTAGTCGACCGCGCCGGCATTCTTCGACAGCGGCTTCAGCGCCAGATAGAGCTCATCGAGGGGCAGCGTGCCGTGCTCGACCACCACCTGGTCGACCAGTCGCTCGCCGCGCCAGCCATCGGCGAAATCGGAAGCCAGCTCCGCCACCAGTTGGTTGCCCTCGCGCCGCACCGACCTCAGCCTTGTGTTGATGGTGACGGTGACGCCCTTTTCCTGGAATGCGCGCATATAGGGCACATGGTTCATGCCGCCCATTTCCGGCGCAAAGAAACGCTCGGGCGAAACCAGTTCCAGCCTGGCGCCGCTGTTGGCGATCAGCTCGGCCGCGCCCATTCCCTGATGGCCGCCATTGTCGTCATAGAGCAGCACGTTCTCGGCCGGCTTGACGCTGCCGGCCATGATGTCCCAGCTCGACGTGACGAGATTGTCGCCCGCCGCAAGCGGCGGGTTCTGCGGCAAGCCGCCGGTGGCAACCACCACCACGTCGGGCGAAAGCGCCAGCACATCGTCCTTCTCGGCCCAGGTGTCATAGCGGATCTCGACCCCGAGCCGCTCGAGCTCGGCCAGCCGCCAGTCGATGATGCCGATCAGCTCCTTGCGGCGCGGGTTCTGCGTCGCCAGTCGAACCTGGCCACCAGCCTGGCTCGACGCTTCCAGCACCGTCACCTGGTGCCCGCGCTCGGCCGCGACACGCGCCGCCTCCAGCCCGCCGGCACCGGCGCCGACGACGATCACCTTGCGCTTTGGTCCTTCGGTCTTGACGATGATGTGCGGAATCTCGGCCTCGCGCCCGGTCGCGGCATTGTGGATGCAGAGCGCCTCGCCGCCCTCATAGATACGGTCGAGGCAATAGGTGGCGCCGACACAGGGGCGGATCTCGTGCTCGCGGCCTTCCATCACCTTTTTGATGATATGCGGATCGGCGATGTGGGCGCGGGTCATGCCGACCATGTCGAGCTTGCCGGTGGCGATGGCATGGCGTGCGGTGGCGACGTCGGAGATGCGCGCCGCATGGAAGGTCGGGAACTTCGTCGCCGCCCTCACCTCGCCGGCAAAATCGAGATGCGGCGACGAGCGCATGCCGGTCACCGGGATCACCCTGGTCAGTGCTGCATCGGTCTCGATCGAGCCGCGAATGATGTTGAGGAAATCGACCTTGCCGGAGCCGGCCAGCCGCTTGGCGATGCCGACACCCTCCTCTTTCGACAGACCCTTCTCAAAATCCTCGTCGGCGACCATGCGGATGCCGACGACGAATTTGTCGCCGACCGCCGCCCGCACCGCGTCGAGCACCATGTTGGTGAAGCGCAGCCGGTTGTCGAGCGAGCCACCGAAATCATCGTCGCGCTGGTTGGTGGCCGGCGACCAGAAGCCGTCCATCAGATGGCCGTAGGCCTCGAACTCGATACCGTCGAGGCCGGCCGCCTGGCAGCGCTGGGCGGCCGAAGCGTAGTCGGCGACGATACGCTCGATATCCCAATCCTCAATGGTCTTCGGGAAAGCACGATGCGCCGGCTCGCGCACCGGCGACGCCGACAGAACCGGCAGCCAGTCGGCCTTGTTCCAGCCGGTGCGGCGGCCAAGATGGGTGATCTGGATCATCACCTTGCAGTCATGCTCATGGCAGGCGTCGGTGAGCTCGGCGAGCCATGGCACGATCCTGTCGTCATAGACATGCAGATTGCCGAAGGCAGCCGGGCTGTCGCGCGAGACGATGGCCGAACCGGCGGTCATGGTCAGCGCCATGCCGCCTTTGGCTTTTTCGGCGTGGTAGAGCCGGTAGCGCTCTTTCGGCATGCCGTCTTCGGAATAGGCCGGCTCGTGGCTGGTCGACATCACCCGGTTCTTCAGCGTCAGATGTTTGAGCTGATAGGGCTGGAGAAGCGGATCGTTGCTGGCCATCGTCTTCCTGTCGTTTCAAATTGTGCGGAAGCAGCGTGCTGCTCCCGCTTCTATTTCACGCATCGGATTTTTCCGAAAACCGCTGCGCACTTTTCGGTCCGATGCTATTGAGCGGCAAAATCGAAAGGCCACCGCCCATGACTGTCACCAAAGACCTTACCCAGCTCGGCGCACACGTCGAGCCGCCAAAGAGCCCCGAGACGGCGGTCCTCGAAACCGTGCCATTTGCGCGCGGCGACGGCCCGCCGGCGATCGTGCGCTTCGTCTGTCCGGAGTTCACCTCGCTGTGCCCGGTCACCGGCCAGCCGGATTTCGCCCATATCGTCATCGACTATGCACCCGATACGGCTCTGGTGGAATCGAAGTCGCTCAAGCTGTTCATGACCTCGTTTCGCAACCATGGCGCCTTCCATGAAGAATGCACCGTCATGATTGGTCGCCGCATTGTGGCAGCGACCAAGCCCTTGTGGTTGCGCATAGGCGGCTATTGGTATCCGCGCGGCGGCATTCCGATCGACGTGTTCTGGCAGACCGGCGCGCCGCCGGAAGGCGCCTGGCTGCCCGACACCGGTGTTGCGCCCTATCGCGGGCGCGGCTGATTGAGCATCAGCCATTGTCGACACCGATCCGGCACAGCGTTGTTGCGAGGAAGGGAAGGACCGCATCGCGATAGCGCGGCTGGTCGTAGCGCCACCGGCAGCGACGAGCCCGACCAGCGCGATCGCGAGCAGAACGCGAAGCTTCATTGCCGATCACCAAGGCGCGGCCAGCAGCTCATTCGCACTGATACTGGCTGAGCGCCCATTCGCCGGTCACCGACAAAAGGTCCGATATCTTCCAGTCGCCGTCGACCTTCTTGAACTTCCATTCCAGCCGATGCGGATTGCCTGATACGACGAAGGCGACGATGACCTTGGCCTGGTCGCCATTGACCGCTTCAAGCGTCCTCAGGCTCTTGTCGATCTCGGCCTTGTCGTAGTCCGCATTGTCGAGCGCCATGTTGGGGTCGAGGCATTCGCCCTGCCCCGATTTGCGCAGCGCGTCGCTCTTGTCGAGCACGGTCTTCGCCGGGTCGACGAAGTGGCTGCGCTGCGCCGGGTCGATCTCCAACCCGACCTGATCGTAAAATGGCCGGACCACCGCCGTTGGCGATCCCGGCTGGATCGGCACTGGCGCGCTGTCGGCCGGCGGGGCCGCGAGCGGTGGCGTTGCCGGCTCCGAAGCACCGCCTGGCGCATTGGCAGGGGGTGCACCGAGCAGGCCTTGAGCAGTGGCTATGCTCACTATTGGCAGGCACACAGTCGCCAGGACCAGAAGACGGCAACGGGCCATAGCATCACTCCGGTGCCTTGTCGGGCATGCATTCCAGCGCGCTCAGCGTCCAATTGCTGGTCTTCGAGCTGATATCGGCGACCTTCCATTTGCCGTCGACCTTCTTCAGCGACCACAGCATTTCGCGCTTGGAATCGTCGCCTTCCGGGAAAAGGCTGAAGGTTGCGGTGACTTCGGCGGTGTCGCCGTTGACGACTTCGGCGAGCTTCAGCGTCTTGGCCACGGTCTTCTGGTCGAAGTCCTGTGCGTCGAGGCCTGGATCGAAATCGATGCAGGCGACCTCGTCAGGCTTGTTCTTCTGCGCTTGGTCGTTGAGATCGAAGAGTTTCGTCACCGGTTCGGTGAAGCGGTCGCGGTACTTTGTGTCCGCCTCGAATTTCACTTCAGGGACATAGAAAAACTTCACGGCCTTGGAAGCCGGCCCGGCAAGTGCAGCGGCGGGCAAGGCAATTGAAAAGACAGCGGCAAGCACCATCGGTTTCATGCAGGATCTCCGGAGTCGGCGGCAAGGCGGCAATACCACACATCCTGCATATCGGCTTTTTTGCGACTCATGAAGTCTTCCCGGCAACGCGTCAAAGACCAAGCGCCACCTTGCGGCCATCGTGAATGGCGAACGCCGCCTGTCTGGAAGCGGTACAGTCACCGATGGCGGTATGCGCGATTCCGCGTTTTTCGAGCTCCACCGACAGACTGTCCTGCGCCATGCTGGTGGCAGCGAACACCAATGCGTCGGCTTCGCATTCCTGTTCGGTCCCGTCGAGCAACGACGTTATCCGGGCCACCTTGCCATCCCAATGCACGACGGCGCTTTCTGTCACAAATCTGACCTTCAGCGCTGCAAGCGCGCGGCGCAGCGGCGCATCCACGGCCATTCGCTGAAGTTCTTTGCCAACCATGGCGTCGGGCGTCACGATCGTCACATCATGACCGTCCTCCGCGAGTTTCCAGGCGGTGCCGCATCCTTTCCAGTTGCCACCATCGTCGAGGACCAGCACGCGCTTGCCCGGCCTCGCCTCCCTGGACATCACGGCTTCGGCCGAGAAGACCGCGCCTCCGCCCGGAACGTTTTCCCATTGCGGCAGCGCCCTTTGGAAAGCGCCGTCCTGGGGCATGGCGCCGGTCGCGACGATGACGTGATCGGCGCCCTCGCGCTCTATGTCCTCTGCTTCGACATATTGGCCATAGCGCACATCGACCTGAAGCTGGCCAAGCTGGCGCTGGTACCAGTCGATGAGGTCGAGAATCTGCGCCCGGCGCGGCTGCAGGCCGGCGAGCCGGAATTGTCCGCCGAGACGGTCCGACGCCTCGGCGAGCGTCACGCGGTGGCCGCGCTCGGCCGCCACGCGCGCGGCTTCGAGACCCGCTGGCCCACCCCCAACGACAAACACATGTTTCGGCTGGGTGGCCGGGGTGAAGCGATCGCCTCCCCATTCCCATTCCCGCCCCGCCGATGGATTGATCACGCAGCTGATCCAGTAGTCGCGGCCGCGCCGGCCCCAGCACATCTGATTGCAGGACAGACAGCCGCGAATGTCCTCATGCCGGCCACCCGCAGCCTTTGCAGCCAGATGCGGATCGGCGATCTGCCCGCGCACGATCGAGACAAGATCGGCGCGACCTTCGCTCAACACGCTCTCGGCGTTTTCCGGAGTGCGGATGTGGCTTTCCGCCGTGATCAACGCGTGCCTCACCGTCGATTTCAACACGGCGGCAAGGTCCGTCCCAAGCTTTTCCGGATAAAGGAAGGTCGGCATGATCTTGTAGAAATCGAAATACGAACCCGTTCCGCAAGTGACGTAGTCCATCAGATTGTCACGGTCGTGCAGGTTGACTATCTCGGCCAATGCTTCTCGCTTTAACGCCACCTCGACTTCCGGTTCGTCATTGATTGCGAGACCGACGATGAAGTCGTCGCCGCACACCTTGCGGATGCGGCTCATCACCTCACGGCTCATGCGGGTGCGGTTTTGCAGGCTGCCGCCCCATTGGTCGTCGCGGCGGTTCGACCAGGGCGTCCAGAACTGATCGAGCATCGAATGATAGGCGGCCCAGACCTCGACGCCGTCGAAACCTGCCTCGCGGCAGCGGCGCGCCGCCTGGACGAAACCGTCGATCGTCTCTTCGATCTGGCGCTCGGACATGCGGTGCGACCCGTCTGAATCGTGATAGCTCGGCAGGCCGGACGGCGACCAACCGGCGTGGAACGAGTTGTCTGCATCGGCATGCTGGCCAACGTGGTAGAGTTGTTGGATGGCGACAGCACCGTTGCCGCGGATGGCATCCGTCACCTTGCGGAAATGGGGGATGACGCTGTCGTCCGAGGGGCGGAAATTGCCGCGTGTAAGCACCGCGGCCTGATGCACCGGCATCGGCTCGATCACGATCATGCCCGCTCCGCCAATCGCGCGTTCGGCGTAGTAGCCGACATGGCGGGCAGTCGGCAGGCCATCCTCGGCCATATTTGCGGTATGGGCTCCAAAAACGATGCGGTTGCGCAATGTCTTGCCGCGCAATGTTGCGGGCTCGAACAGTCGCTTGAAGACCCGCCCAGACATTCGCGTACTCCCCTTCAATCTTGGCGGGTATGTCGACCCGCCGGCACCGCAAATGGCGCCGGCGCAGCTTGCGGCCAGCGTCGTAAGCTAGCTGTCCAGCCAGACGTTCTGGAAGTCCATTTCGTAGGTCTGGTGCATTCCGTAGTTCTTCACCTTCTTGCTCATGTGGCAGTAGAGCTTCTGCCAGAAAGGCTGGATGATGACGCCGGAATCCTGCAGGATCTGCTCGACGTCCTTCATCACCTCCTTGCGCTTGGCAGGATCGGCCAGCGACAGCGCCTCTTTCAGCTTGGCGTCGAAGTCCGGGTTGGCATAGGCCGTCTCATTCCAGGCTTCGCCCGAGCGATAGCCAAGCGCCAGCACCTGGACGCCCAGCGGCCGCATGTACCAGATGGTCATCGAGTACGGATATTTCGTCCAGTCGTTCCAGAAGGTCGAGCCCGGCAGCACCGTGCGCTTCACCTTGATGCCGGCATCGCGCAATTGGCCGGCGATCGCGTCGCCCGTGTTCTTCTGCCACTCGTCCTCGACGGTGATCAGCTCATGCTCGAAGTCGGCCTGCCCGGCATCCGCCATCAGCTTCTTGGCGGCGGCGGCATCGCGTGTCTTCTTTGGCAGCGGATAGTATTCGGGATGGATCGGGGCGACGTGGTGGTTCTCGCCGACCGTGCCGAGCCCGGCGTAGCCGAGTTGCATGACGGCATTGTTGTCGACGGCCATCTGCAACGCATTACGGACCCGCTGGTCGTCATAGGGCTTGTGGGTGATGTTGGTGCGGGCAACGAGCGTGGTCGCTGTCGCGACCTCCGACTTTACCAGATCCATCTTGTCGAGGGCTTCGATGAAGTCGGCCGGCGTTTCGAAATCGAGGTCGATCTCGCCGGACTCGAAGGCATTCAGCGTGGCGTTGAAGTCGGTGCCGTAGTCGATGAACTCAACACCGTCGAGCGGCGTTTCGCCACCCCACCACTTGCCGTTCTCGCGACGCTTGACGACCGCCTTCGTACCCACCGCATAGGACACCAGTTCGAAAGGTCCGGTGCCGATTGGCTTCTTGATCGGGTCGGCGCCATCCTTGTCGAAGTCGCGATGCACGACCAGCGCCGGATAGTCGGTGAAGCCCGGTATGATCGCGACGTCGGGTTCGGACAGCTTCAGCTTGACCGTGAGATCATCGACCTTGGTGATGGCGCCATCCTTGGCCTTGCCGGTCTTTGTGTCGATCAGCGCGCCGACGCGTGCCGCCATGGAATTGCCTGAAGCACCCTTCTCACACCAGCGGTTCAGATTGGAGACCACGTCATCGGCGTTGAAGGCATCGCCATTGTTCCAGGTGATGCCTTTGCGCAGATGCAGTGTGTATTCGGTGGCGTCGTCATTGACGTCCCAGCTTTCGAGCAGGACGGGCTCGAACGTGAACTCGTGCGTGTAGCGGACGAGCGGCTCCAGCCAGCAACGGGTGACGTTTGCCATCTCGGTCCAGTCATAGGTGCGCGGATCCTTCTGCGCCTTGACCGACATTGCGACACGCAGCGTTCCGCCCTTTTTCGGTTCATCGGCCAGGGCTTTGGTCGGCGCGGCAAGGCCGATCATGCCGTAGGCGAAGGCCGTCGAGGCGCCGAATGCGCTGGCAAGCGCGAGGAATTCGCGGCGGTCCATATGGCCTGCACGCGCCTCTTTCGCCATTGCCTCGATGGTATCAGGCACGCGGTCGCCATTGCTTCTGAAGAACCTCATTTTTTTCTCCCTTTTTTTGTTCCCGCTAGTTGGTCGTGCGTCGCGTCAACTGACGCTATTTGGCAGCGCCTCTTCGCGCCGCGCGATGAAATCCGCCAGCCCCTCAGCGACACCCTCGTCGAGCTTCGGCTCCTGGTAATCCGCGAGCATGTTGCGAGCTTTCTCGCGGCCGCGCGTGTCGTGATCCTTGGCCCCTTCGGCCTTCCACTGTTCGTATGAATTGAAGTCCATGATCGAGGGTATGAAGAAGGCCGACTCGAAATGTTCGAGCGTATGCTGTGTGCCGAGGAAATGGCCCTGAGGCCCGACCTCGCGGATCGCCGCCATCGCTTCCTTGAAGTCGTCGAACGGCAGCCCGCCGGCATATTTGTACCAGCCAACGAGCTGTTCGCAGTCCGTCGCGAATTTCGAATAGCCGCAGCTCAAGCCGGCCTCGAGCCAACCGGCGGAATGCCAGATGTAGTTGGCACCGGAGAGGATTGCGGCATGCATCAGCATGTTCGCCTCGTAGCCCGCCTGGGCATCGTTCAGCTTCGACCCGACATGGAAGCCCGACGTGCGCCATGGCAGGCGGTATTTGCGCGCCAGTGCCCCCATCAGATACATCATCTGGGCCGCCTCCGGCGTGCCGCCCATTGGAGCGCCGGTCTTCATGTCCACCGTAACCATGAACTGTCCGTAGAGCTGCGGCGAACCCGGACGCAGGAGTTGCGTGAACGCGACGCCCGCCAGCGCTTCGGCATTGACCTGCGCAACTGCTCCCACTGCAGAGGCTGAAGTCGAGGCGCCGCACAGCGCGAATGGCGCCAGGATCAGCGGCTGGTTGCTGCGCGCATAGACCTTCATGGCGTCAAGCATGGTGGCATCCCACACCAGCGGCGAATTGCAATTGGTGATCGACACCAGCACCGGGTTGTCGCGGACATAGTCCTCGCCGAACACGATGCCTGCCATCGCCATCGTGTCCTCGGCTCGTTCCTTGGACGTCACGATGCCCATGAACGGCTTGTCGGAGTGCTTCAGCGCCGAATGGATGATGTGGAGATGGCGCTTGGGCACCGCGATTTCCATCGGCTCGCAGATGACCGAGCTCGACGAGTGGAGCGCCGGCGCCATGTAGGCGAGCTTGTGGAAATTCTGCAGGTCGGCGAGCGTGCCATAGCGCCTGTTGTTGTCGAGGTCGCGCACGTAAGGCGCGCCATACATCGGTACGAAGATGGAGTTGTCGCCGCCAACGCGCACCGTGCGCTGCGGATTTCTCGCATTGAGTGTAAACTCCGACGGGACCTTCGATATGAGCTCCATCAGGAGCGCACGGTCGATCCGGACACGCGTTTCCGACACGTCGGCTCCCGCCGCCTTCCACAGTGCAATGGCCTCGTCGTCGCGGAACTCGCATCCCACCTCTTCGAGGATCGAGAGCGACTCCTGGTGGATCAGTTCCACCGCCTCATCCGGGACCATCTGATACACGGGGATCTTGCGGACCAGGGTCGGAAACGACGCCATGGGAATTCCCCGCAGCACCTTGCGCCCCAGTCGGCCACCCGCTCGACGGTTGGCAGGTTCGGTCACTTCGACGGCCGGTGCGTTCATGGAAATCCCATCCTCCCAGAGCCAGTCAATTTAGCGAGACAAAATACAGCTGTGACGTTGGAAAATCCTGATCTCTTGTATAAGCTCAGCTTATGCGAAGCTTGCGCCATCTGCTGCCGTCGGCCGGCAGCCTGATCGTCTTCGAGGCCGCCGGGCGGCTGTCGAGCTTCACCGCCGCCGGGCGGGAGCTCGGCATGACGCAGGCCGCGGTGTCCTATGCGATACGTGGGCTGGAGGAGCAGCTCGGCGCCAAACTCTTCCAGCGTCGCCATCGACAAGTCATCCTTACCGAAGCCGGTGACCGCTTCCATGCCGACGTCTCGCTCGGCCTGTCGCACATCCGCAAGTCGGCCGAGGATCTGCGCCAGATCGCTGTCGGCGCGCATGTGACGCTGGCGGCGTCGACCGCTTTCGCCTCGTTCTGGATGATGCCGCGCCTGCAGCAGTTTCGCGACGAGCTGCCGGGCGTCGACCTGCGCATCCAGACCGCCGACCGCGACCTCGACATCATCGCCGAGGACATTCCGCTCGGCATTCGCGGCGGTGAGCCCAGGGAATGGCCGGACTATCATGCGCTGCCGCTGGCCGATGAGGAGATATTCCCGGTTGCCGGCGCAAGCTATGTGGCGCGCTTCGGGCTGCCGCAGACCGTCGAGGATCTTCCGGCACACCGACTCATCCATCTCGAAGAGCCGTTTCGCGAGGCAGCGAGCTGGGACGAGTGGTTTCAGTCCGCCGGGGTCGATATCACCGATGCCGGGCGTGGCCTGCGCATCAACGACTATGCTCTGGTGATCCAGGCGGTGATGGAGGGCCAAGGCATTGCGCTCGGCTGGGGACACCTTGCCGAGCGGCTTTTGGCCTCGGGGCTGCTGGTGCGCGTCACCGGCCACACGATGCGAACCGGCAAGGGCTTTCACATCATCTGGTCGAGGAACCGGGAACTCAGTGACAACGCCCGCAAGGTAAGGGATTGGCTGGCTGCGCAGGCGTGAGGCGGTGAATGGAGCCCCTGTCATCTCCGCTGGCACGCCGGCATCGAAAGCTTCCGCAGCGGCCTCGAATCCGCCTATAGTGCCCTTATGCCCATTCGCCAGCTTTCCGAAACGATGATCAACCAGATCGCCGCCGGCGAAGTCATCGAGCGTCCGGCCAGCGTGGTCAAGGAACTGGTCGAGAACGCGCTGGATGCCGGGGCTTCCCGTGTCGAGATCGTCACCGCCGGCGGCGGGCTGAACCTGATCCGCGTCACCGACGACGGCTCGGGCATTCCCGAACCGGAACTGGCGCTGGCGATCGCCCGCCACTGTACCTCGAAGCTCACCGAGAACATCCACGACATCCGCTCGCTCGGCTTTCGCGGCGAGGCGCTGCCGTCGATCGGTTCGGTGTCGCGGCTGTCGATCCGGTCGCGCACGGCATCAGGTGACAGCGCCGCCGAGATCGGCATCGAGGGCGGCCGCGTCTCTGCCGTCAAGCCGGCGGCAGCCAATCGCGGCACCACGGTCGAGGTGCGCGACCTGTTCTTCGCCACACCGGCGCGGCTCAAATTCATGAAGGGAGAGCGCGCCGAAAGCTCGGCGACCAGCGACGTGATCAAGCGCATCGCGATTGCCTTTCCCGCGGTGCGCTTCACACTGGCGGGCTCCGACCGCTCGACGCTGGAGCTGCCGGCGACCGACGACAGCCCGGAAGGCCGATTGCGCCGCGTCGCGCAGGTGATGGGCACCGACTTTCCCGACAATGCCATTGCCATCGACGCCGTGCGTGACGACGTGCATCTGACCGGCCATGTCTCGATCCCGTCCTTCAGCCGCGCCAACGCTCTGCAGCAATATGCCTATGTCAACGGCCGGCCGGTGCGCGACAAGCTGATCGCCGGCGCCATTCGCGGCGCCTTCGCCGATGTACTGCCGCGCGACCGCCATGCGGTGACCGTGCTGTTCCTGACGCTCGATCCCGGTGTCGTCGACGTCAATGTCCACCCGGCCAAGGCCGATGTGCGTTTCCGCGACCCCGGACTGGTGCGCGGGCTGATCGTCGGCGCCATCCGGCAAGCGCTGGCCGAATCCGGCATCCGTGCCGCCACATCAGGGGCAGCCGGCATGATGGCGGCGTTCCGGCCGGGTGCGGCGTCCTATGCGCACGGCGGCCCGGCCAACGGCCATCGCAGCTATGACGCTGCCTACCGTGCGTCTGGCTCCACCGGTTTCGATGCCTCGCGCTCGCCGCAGCGACCGCTCGACATGGGCTTCGAGCATACAGGGCCGAGAAATGGGGGCTTCAGCGAAAGCGACCAGCCGGCATTCGACGCTGGCCCACTTGCCAGCGCCGATGCGCGCGCCGGGTCGGATGAAGCGGCGCAGACGCTGCTCGGCACGGCGCTGGGCGCCGCCCGCGCGCAGGTGCATGAAAACTACATCGTCGCCCAAACCCGGGATTCGCTTGTCATCGTCGACCAGCATGCGGCGCATGAGCGGCTGGTCTACGAAGCCTTGAAGAATGCGTTGCATTCGCGCGCGGTGCCGTCGCAGATGCTGCTGTTGCCGGAGATCGTCGATCTGCCGGAAGAAGACGCCGAGCGGCTTGCCATGCATTCGGAAACGCTGGCCCGCTTCGGCCTCGGCATCGAGCGCTTCGGCCCTGGCGCGGTGGCGGTGCGCGAAACGCCGTCGATGCTGGGCGATACCAATGTCCAGCAATTGGTGCGCGACCTTGCCGACGAGATCGCCGACAATGACACGGTCGAGACGCTGAAAGGCCGGCTGGACAAGATTGCCGCCACCATGGCCTGCCACGGCTCGGTGCGCTCAGGTCGCCTGCTGAAAGCGGAGGAGATGAACGCGCTGCTGCGCCAGATGGAAGCGACGCCGGGTTCCGGCACCTGCAACCATGGCCGCCCCACCTATATCGAGCTGAAGCTTGCCGACATCGAACGGCTGTTCGGGCGGCGGTGAGCCTGTGGGCGACGAGTCGACGCTCCAGCTCCGGTTCGAAGCCGAAGTGATCCACTGGCGGGGCCCTTCGCCATACTTCTTCGCGCCAATCCCCGAGCATCATGGCGACGAGATCAAAAAGGTGGCGAAGTTGGCGACCTATGGCTGGGGGGTGATCCCTGTCGAGGCGGCCATTGACGGCGTCATGTTCGGCACGTCGCTACTTCCCAAGGATGGAAGCTATCTTTTGCCCCTGAAGGACGACGTTCGGCGTCAGTGCGATCTAACGGCAGGCGATTCGATTTCCGCTGTCATCACGATACGCCTTCGCGGACGATAGCGACCCCGCCCGTGGCGGCAGAGAGGTGGAGCAGAGTAAATTCCGGTGCGGCTCTCATTTTGATTCGGGATAGGCGCCCAACCCTTTGATCTAGCGCTTCAAATTCACCACGATAACACCACCCAGCGCCAGTGCGCCGCCGAGGATGCCGAGCAGCGTCGGGATCTCGCCCAGCCAGAAGAAGCCGATCAGGGCAGACATGGGCGAAACCAGATAGAGGAAGTTCGAGGCACGTGCGGCCGGCAGGCGCGACAGCGCGGTTGCCCAGGCGGCATAGGCGATCAGGCTGGGCACGATGCCGAGAAAGATCACGGCGCCGAGGCCAGCCGTATTGGCCACCGCCGCCTGGGCAAAGCCGCTCGGCAGGAAGGGCGACAGGCAGAGTGCGCCAAGGATCATGTTCGAGGCCGAGATGGTCAGCGGGTGGTGACGGGCAAAGAGCGGCTTCTGGACGATGGTGTTGACGGCCGAGCAAAGCGCCGAACCAAGCACGAGCAGTGCACCGACATTGAAATGCAGGCCCTGCCCGTCTGCCACGGCTATGACGCCGATGCCGGCGAAGGATATCACTGTGCCAGCCCAGGCCCAGCTTGAGAAACGCTCACCGAGCAGTGCCATCGCCATGATGGCGGTGAAGATCGGGCTGACGTTGATGATGAAGCCGGCAGCGCCGGCCGAGACGGTCAGTTCACCGTAATTGAGCATCACGGTGTAGAGTGCGACGAAGATGGCGCCGCCAAAGACCAGGCGCCACAATTCGTCGAGCCTTGGCAGCGCCGGACGCTTGACCGCAAGGAAGATCGCCGCCGGCACGGCGGCGATGGCAAAGCGCAGCGCACCGAGTTCCAGCGGCCCGAAGGCGGCGAGGCCGGCGCGGATCGCCGGAAAGGCCGAGGCCCAGCCGACCACGGTCAGCGCCACCGCGATGGCTGCGGTGGTGTCCATCCGCTGTGTCGGATTCAACGTGCTGGTCATCGCGCTCATCTCACTGTCCTCGTGTTCCTGCGTCTCTAAATGCAGAAAACGCCTTTTCCGGCTGGTTGACAAACGACCAAATCGAGGATCACCTGTGACTATGGATCACAGCTCAGACACGATGGTGCCACTCGAAACGCTCCGCGCCTTCGACGCAGCGGCGCGAACAGGCAGCTTTTCGGCCGCCGCCGAGAAACTCAACATCACCCACGGCGCCGTCAGCCGGCAGATTGCCAAGCTCGAGGACTGGCTGGGCTTGAAAGTGTTCGATCGCGGCGCGCGCGGTGTTTCGCTGACAATCGAGGGCAACCGCCTGCATCTGCGTACGGCGGAGGCCTTTGCGCTGATATCAAGCCATTCGGACCGCTGGGTCGAGCCGCGCGGCACCGCCGTGGTGCGGCTGACCTCGATCCCCTCGGTAAGCGGGCTTTGGCTGATGCCACGCATGGCGGCACTGGAAAACCACCCGTCAAAGCTGCGCATCGTGCTCGACGTCGACATCCGCCAGGCCGACCTTGCCGACGAAGGCATCGACCTGTCGATCCGCTGCGGGCGCGGCGGCATTCCTGGCCGGGTCTCGGTACAGCTTTTCGAGGAGCATGTTTTCCCCGTCGCCTCGCCCGAGCTTGCCCGCGAGATCGGCCGCGGCGACCCTGCGCGGCTGCTCAAATTTCCGCTGGTCAACGATTCCGATGCCTCGGCCTGGCGCGCCTGGTTCGCGGCGCAAGGCATGGACTACCGCCCGCGCCCGCAGGACCGCCGCTTCGAGGACTACAATCTGGTGCTCGATGCCGCCGCCCACGGCCTCGGCATCGCGCTGGCACGCCCGCCGCTGACCGAGCACCAACTGAAGTCGGGCCGCATCGTCACCGTCGACGACCGCACCGCGCTCAACCCGGTGTCCTACTGGCTCGACCGGCCAATTGGGCGACCGCGCAGCGCTGCCGCGGAACTGGCGCGGCGCATTGCTGCCCAGGCCGGTCTGGCCATGGAAAAGATGGACGCGTTCATCGAGGCCGAGCGCTAGCGGAGTATTAGCAGGACGAACCCGACTATCGCCGCGGCCAACAGCCCAGCCGCCAGCGACATCAGCCCGACGCTCATCTGCCTGTGTTCAGGCCTTGCCGCATCGCTTGGCTGGGAGGTTGCCTGCCCTCTCTTCGCTGCCGCAGCGGTGATGGCGGCACGGTGCAAGGGCGAAAGCTCGGGTGTCAGAAATGCCAACCATGGCAAGCCAGTAGGCCGAACGGCTCCACCATCATCAGGTCTCGCGAGCGGCACCGCGAGGCCGCGTTGCGCCTCGCCGCCGTCCGCTCGTCTCACCGCAGCTGTCGCCGGTGCGGCATCGCTGGCAGCATCCGGCTCGGCCAAGGCCAGATAGGCCTGCATGATCTCAGCCGAGGCTGCCCGCTGCACCTTTGCGGCGGTTGCTGGCAACAAGATCGGCGGGTCCGGCGCTGCCGATTGCGGGGACGCGCCTGCCGACACTGGCGGTAGCACCAGTACCTTGATCAGCGCCGTCCTGACCGGGTCGGCCCTGGCCGACGGCACGGCCTGCGATGTCACGGCCTCCTTCAGCAACGCGGTCAGGCGGGCAGATGAAATGTCCATGCTGTTCCCACAATAGGTGGTTTCCAGCCTGACAATAGAGCTTCTGCATTGCGTCAAGCTTGACCTTGCCGGCAATTTGTGGCGATGAAATCATCATGAACCTTGGCGTCCCCTCATGATGAACCGCTTCGAAGGCCCCGGCGGCAAGGAAGCCCGTATCCGTTATCTCGACGGTGACTTCCAGGTCACCAGCCCGGGCGCATTCGTGCGCTGCGCGGTAACCGGCGAGAACATCCCCCTGGACGAGCTCAAATACTGGAGCGTCGCCAGGCAGGAGCCCTATGTGAGTGCTGCCGCCTCACTGCGCCGTGAGATCGAAACGCATCCGGAACTGCGCAGCCGGCGCTAGATCGGCATTTTTATCCCGCAGGGCTATGGGACTGAGGATGCCGGCGCGTTTTCGACCCTGAACTGAAATTCGTGAATCAGTCGGTCGCCAACGAGCACCTTGATGGAATACGGCCCAGTTGGATCGCCGTCGGCCACGCACCAGCCATGCGAGATCCATCCGTCCTTCGGCTTATAGAACAGGGTTGTCTCGGAGACTTTTCGATCGCCCGATATCTTGCTGGAGCTATACTCGTCGCCGTCTATGCCACCCCACTGCTTCGGCTCTGCGGGAAGCGTGAACACCTCCGTGGCCGATACCAACTTGTCGCCCGGCCCCAGCTGTATGCGCCATGCATAGCAGGCGCGATCAGGAATAAGCGGAACGACATTGGAGGGCTTGACGTGGGCGACACCGTCCGCATCGGTGACCGAGACCAGAAATTCGCTGTCGGTCATGGCGGGCGTTTGCGCCGAAGATGGGTTTGCGATCCCCGCAAGAACACAGCCGACAAAGAGCGCCCGCAACCTGACCATTCCATCCCCCGCGCGAAAGCCGATCTGGATCATAGTCCTGAAAGGCGGCCAGAATATTCCTGCCGCAGAATCGATTGCTGGAACGCGATCAGCCCCTCAGTTTGCGCTGGCGCCAGGCATCCAGCGTCTCGTCGATAATGCGTTCCGGCACGTTTTCGAGCTCGAACACGGTGTCGATCTCGAGCACGTCAAGCTGGTCGAGAAACTCCGGCGATGCGCCGTGGCGCAGCCGGGCGGCGTCCTTGGTGGTGGTGATGATCCCAAGGCCGTCCTTGCGCGCCGTCGCCGCCAGTTCGGCAAGCTCGTCCTCGCCATAGAAATGATGGTCCGGGAACGGCCGGGCCAGCGCCACGTCGCCCCCGGCGTCGCGGATCGTATCGAAGAATTTGTCGGGGTGGCCGATGCCGGCAAAGGCGAGAAACCGCCGGCCGACAAGCCTTTCCCTGCGGCTTGGCTCGGTATGCGCCTCGAAGATCGCCCGGCCGGCGCGAGCCGCCTGGCGCACGACCGTGTCGGCAGCGGTGCCCTCGCCCATCTTCAGCAGCCCGCTGGTGAAGACCAGCTGGTCGACGATGTTTGCCCTGAGCGGCCCGCCTGGAATGACGCGGCCATTGCCGATGCCGTAACGCGCATCGACCACGACCAGCGCATAATCGATATGGATGCGGGCGCTCTGGAAGCCGTCGTCCATGATCAGGAAATCGCAGCCGTGCTTTTCCATGAGCAGCCTGGCGCCGGCGGCACGGTTCGGCGTCACCGCCACCGGCGCCTGTTCGGCCAGAAGCAGCGGCTCGTCGCCAACATGTTTGGCGGTGTCGTGATGCGGATCGACGACATGCGGCTGCGCAAAGGAGCCGCCATGACCGCGCGACAGGAAACCTGGATTGAGCTGCATGCGTTTGGCCTGCCTGGCCAGCGCGATCGCCACCGGCGTCTTGCCGCTGCCGCCGACGGTGAAATTGCCGACGCAAAGCACTGGCGCGTCGATCTTTTCGCGCACTGCTTGCCGCATGCGGCGGCCGGCAACGAGGGCATAGGCCGCGGACAGCGGCGACAGGGCGAACACACGCCAGTCCGGCTCCTCCCACCAGAAGGGCGGTGCTTCGCTGGACACGCTAGCGCCCGTCGGCGCCCTTCAGGCGCGACTTGACGATCAGCGGCTGGATGTAGGGTTCGAGCGACTTCAGCGTGCGCGCCAGCGCGCCGCGCATCTCATCGACGGTCGCCGCGCCTGCCGCCATCATCTCGTGGCGGGCGACCTCGTTGCTCAACAGGAAATTGACGGCGCCGGCCAACATGTCGCGGTCGCGCACCAGCTTGGCGCCGCCGCTGTCGAGCAGGCGCTGATAGGCTTCGCGAAAATTCTGGACATTGCGGCCGGCGAGCACCGCGGTGTCGAGCATGGCCGGTTCCAGCGGGTTCTGGCCACCCTCCGAGGTCAGCGATCGGCCGACGAAGGCGATTTCCGTCAGCCTGAGATACAGCCCCATCTCGCCGATCGTATCGCCGAGCAGAATATCGGTATCGGCGGTGATCCTGTCGCCCTTGCTGCGCCGCGCGACCTTGAGGCCCAGCCCGGTAATCTGCGCGGCAAGCGCTTCGGCGCGGTCGGGATGGCGCGGGACGACGATCGTCAAAAGACCGTGGTGGCGCTTGTAGAGCGTGGCGTGAACTTCGGCCGCCACCACCTCTTCGCCGTCATGGGTCGAGATCGCCGCCCAGGTTGGGCGGGTGCCGATCTGACGCCGCAGCGTCGACAGCACCCTTTCATCGACCGGCGGCGGATTGGTATCGACCTTGAGATTGCCGGACACGGTGACCGGCCGCGCGCCGAGCGAGCGGAAGCGTTCGCCGTCGACATCGGACTGGGCGACGACATGGGCGAGATTCTCGAACAAGGCCTCGGCGATGTTGGCGCGCTTCTTCCAGGAGGTGAAGGAGCGGTCGGACAGCCTGCCATTGACCAGCACCTGTGGCACGCGCCGCGCCCCGAGTTCCAAGATGGTCATCGGCCAGATCTCCGATTCGGCGATGATCGCCAGGTCTGGCCGCCAGTGGTCGAGAAAACGGCTGACCGCCGGCTTGAGGTCGAGCGGCACATATTGGTGGATGATACGGTCGCCCAGCCGCTCGTCGGCAACCTGCGCCGAGGTGACCGTCCCGGTCGTCAGGACGATGTTGACGCCGTAGTCGAGAATGCTCTCGACCAGCGGCACGACGGCGATGGTCTCGCCGACGCTGGCCGCATGGATCCAGATCACTGGTCCGTCGGGACGCGCGCGCCCGGCGACGCCGTAGCGCTCGCGGCTGCGGCTGCGGTCTTCCTTGCCTTGCGAGGTGCGCCAGGCAACATAAGGTCCGATCACCGGATAGATGGCCGCACCGGCGAAACGGTACGCCGTCAGGAAGGCACGTGCCCAGCGCACGCTCATTGCTTGATATCCACGAGGCGATAGGCCTCGGCGGTCGCGGCGTTGAGCGCGACTGTAAGTTCGAGGCGCTTGCGTTCCATCTCGGCATCGTCGGCGTCAGCGGGCACGAAGATCGGCGTGCCGATGACGATGGACGAGCGGCCGAACGGCAGGTTGATGGTGGTCTTGTCCCAGCTCTTCTCCAGTACCTTGCGGCGGCTGGTGGTGATGGCGACAGGCAGCAGCGGCCGGCCAGAGAGGCGCGCCAGAAGAACGATGCCAAGCCCCGCGTCGCGCGGCGTGCCGTGGGGAATGTCAGCAATCATGGCGACGTTCTTGCCGATGGCGAGCGACTTTTTCAGGGCAATCAGCGCCTTGGCGCCGCCCTTGTCGAGATGTTTGGTGCTTTCGCGCCCGCCGGAACCGCGCACGGCCTCGATGCCGAATTTCTCCAGCATCAGCGCGTTGAGTTCGGCATCGGCACTGCGCGATACCATGGCGACCAGCGGCTTGCGCTTGGGATAATAGGCCGGCGTCAACAAATGCTGGCCGTGCCAGAGCGCGATGATGCCAGGTTCGAACTCGGCATAGGCGCCGCCCGAGAACTGCGCCGATCCTTCGACCACGCGGTTGGTCAGGCCCACCAGTCGCACGAACTGGGTGAGCAGGCTGACAATGACATTCTTGACGAATCGCGACTCTGCCAGCGGCTGGCGAATCCGGCGCCAGAAAGCCTTGGTGGCACGGCTGCCGCCACGGTTCGCGGGGGCGGCCTCATTGGCCGGCCCTTTGACCGCTTCATGATCCATCGAAGTCAACCGGCAGCCTTGCTGTCTGGGTCGAGCAGCCGGTGCAGGTGAACGACGAAATAACGCATGTGGGCATTGTCCACGCTGGCCTGCGCCTTGGCTTTCCACGCGGTGTGCGCGGATTGATAGTCCGGAAAGACACCGACGATGTCGAGCCCATCGAGATCGCGGAACTCGGTTCCACCCAGCTTCTTGAGTTCGCCGCCGAACACCAGGTGTAAAAGCTGCTTCTTTCCGTCTTCCGCGGCCATGTCGGTCCTTCACATATTGTGAGTTTGTGACAGGTCTAGACCAAAGCCGCCGACTTTGGAACCTTCGATCACGCTTCCGTACCGGCAATTACACCGGCAAGCACGGCCAGCAGTTCGCCGCTGCCGGCGGCCAAGGCGCCGTGACGGATGATTTCGCCGGCATAGAGCGGCGCCCGACCGTGCCGGTCGAGCAAGGCGCCACCGGCCTCGCGCAGGATGAGGTCCGCGGCGGCGATGTCCCAGTCATGCGCATTGGGCTTGACGAAGCTCGCATCGAGCGCGCCGGCGGCGATCATCGCCAGCCGGTAGGCCAGTGAGGGAATATGGGACACGCGCTGCATCCGGCTTTGCCATTCAGCCGGCATCTGGTCGAGCAATAGCTTCGGTCCGCCAATTTCGACCATCGCTGCCGGGCGGCGCACGGCAATGCGCTGGCCGTTCAGGAACGCGCCCTGCCCGGGCAGCGCCCAATACGTCTCGTCCCTGGCCGGGCATTCGAGCACGCCGGCAAGCGTGCGGCCATTCTCGACCACCGCGACGCTGACGCACCAGGAGCGAAGGCCTTCGAGGAAGCCGCGCGTGCCGTCGATGGGATCGACGACGAAGGTGCGGCGTGCCGAAAGCCGCACCGGATCGTCGGCTGTTTCCTCCGACAGCCAGCCATAATCGGGCCGTGCGGCAAGCAAGGTCTCGCGCAGATAGGCATCGGCGGCGTGGTCGGCCTCGCTGACCGGCGACGTCCCCTCCTTCATCCACACTTGCGGGTTGTTGCCGAAATAGCGCATGGCGATGAGGCCAGCCTCGCGGGCGGCTTCGCGCAGCACGGCCAAGTCATCAGAGGCCCCGGCCGATATGACCGGGTCACGCACCGGCAAGGGTCATGCCTTCGATGAGAAGCGTGGGTGCCGCGGTGCCGAAATTGCGGTCGAGATCGCTGGCCGGAACCATGTTGAGGAACATGGTCTTCAAATTGGAGGCGATGGTCACTTCGGCAACGGGATAGGCCAGTTCGCCGTTTTCGATCCAGAAGCCGGACGCGCCACGGCTGTATTCGCCGGTCACCATGTCGACGCCCTGGCCGAACACTTCAGTGACGTAGAAGCCCGTAGTCAGCGACTTGATCAGGTCCTCCGGCGACCTTTCACCAGGTTCGATGGCAAGATTGGTCGATGACGGCGAGACGGAGGAGCCGCTGCGCGATCCCCGACCATTGGTGGTCAGCCCCAATTCGCGTGCCGCCGAGGTCGACAGGAACCAGTGGTTCAGCACGCCCTTTTCGACCATGAGCAGCTTTTCGCCCTCGATGCCTTCGCCGTCGAACGGCCGCGAGGCCTGGCCACGGCGCCGCAGCGGTTCGTCGGTGACGGTGATCGCCGCCGAGGCTACCTGCTTGCCCATCATGTCGCGCAGAAAACTGGTCTTGCGCGCCACCGAGGCGCCGTTGATGGCGCCGGCGAGATGGCCGGCAATGCCGCGCGCGACGCGTGGGTCGAACACCACATTGACCGGTCCCGTCGCCGCCTTGCGCGCGCCGAGGCGCCGCACGGCGCGTTCGCCGGCCTTGCGGCCGATCGTTTCCGGCGCATCGAGATCGGAAAAATGCTGGCGCGAGGAATATTCATAGTCGCGCTCCATGCCGGTGCCCTCGCCGGCGATGACGCTGGCCGAGCGCGAAAAGCGCGACGCGACATAGTGGCCGACAAAGCCGTTCGAGGTGGCCAGCACCAGCCCGCCGAGCCCGGCGCTGGCGCCGCTGCCGGCGGAATTGGTGACACCCTTGACGGCAAGAGCCGCGGCCTCCGCGGCCAATGCCGCTTCCTTCAACTGGTCGGTCGACACCTCGGTGGCGTCGAACAGATCGAGGTCGCGCGGCGTGCCAACCAGGAGGGCCGGATCGGCGAGGCCCTGATAAGGATCCTCGGGCGAGACCTTGGCCATGGCCACCGCACGCTCGGCCAGCGCCTTCGGATCCGATGCCGCCGTCGCCGAGACGCTCGCCACCCGCTTGCCGACGAAGACGCGCAGCGAGACATCGTCGCCTTCGGAGGCTTCGGTGCTCTCGACCTTGCCGAGCCGCACCGACACGCCGGCCGAGCGGCCGCGCACCGCAACCGCGTCGGCGGCGTCGGCGCCGGCGCGTTTGGCAGCCTCGACCAGGGCCGCGACGCGGTCGGTCAGTTTGGCTGCGTCGAGCGTATCGGTCATGCGTATGATCCTGTTTTATTCAGCAGGCTTTGGGAGCAGCCGCTGGTGCACCATCTATTGTTCCACTGCTGCTTGTGCAATGGGAGAAGCGGCAATCAAGATGCATTAGCAGCCTGTTTGGAGCATTCGCCATGACGCCTTTCCATCTCGCTTTCCCGGTCCGTGATCTCGATGAAACCCGCGCTTTCTATGGCGAGGTGCTGGGCTGCGCCATCGGCCGCTCGTCGGCGACCTGGGTGGATTTCGATCTTTTCGGCCACCAGATGTCGGCGCATTTGCGGCCGCAGGCTGCTCAGGCTCCCAGCGACGGCAAGGTCGACGGCATCGTCGTACCGATCCCGCATTTCGGCGCTGTGCTGCTGATGGACGAATGGCAGCGGCTGGCCGCACGGCTGGAAGCGCGCGCCGACATCGACTGGCTCGAACGGCCGATGGTGCGCTTCAAGGGCGAACCCGGCGAACAGGCAACGCTGTTCATCCGCGACCCCTCCGGCAATGCGCTGGAATTCAAGGGCTTTCGCTCGCTGGAGCAGATTTTCGCGCATTGAGCTATGCGTTGGCCACCGGCGTCCAGATCACATCCTCGATCTTCTGCGCGCCGGTCGCCAGCATCACCAGCCGGTCGAAACCAAGCGCTGCGCCGCTGGCCTGCGGCATGATGGTCAGCGCATCAAGAAAATCCTCGTCGAGGGGATAGCGCTCGCCATAGACGCGCTCTTTCTCGTCCATCTCGGCGGCAAAGCGCCGGCGCTGCTCGACGGCATCAGTCAGTTCACCGAAGGCGTTGGCGAGTTCGACGCCGCAGCAGTAGAGCTCGAAGCGCTCGGCAACCCTGGGATCATCGGCGCTCGGCCGGGCAAGGGCGGCTTCCGAGATCGGATAGCCGTAGAGGATGGTGGCACGCCCCTGCCCCAGCGACGGTTCGACCTTTTCCACCATCACCCGGCTGAACAGATCGGCCCAGTTGTCATCCGGCGCCGTGCGCAGACCGGCCTTGGTCAAAGCACTATGGAGCGCCGCGCGGTCAGTGCTGCCGTCCGCGGCCACAGTGGCCAGAAGGTCGATGCCGGCGTGGCGCATGAACGCGTCGGCGACGCTCAGCCGCTCCGGTTCGGCGAACGGATCGGCCTCGCGGCCGCGAAAACTGAACCGTTTGGCGCCTGCCCGCTGGGCAGCCAGCGCCAGCAGTTCGGCGCAGTCGCGCATCAGGCTCTCATAGGTTTCACCGACCCGGTACCATTCGAGCATGGTGAATTCGGGATGGTGCAAGGGCCCGCGCTCGCGGTTGCGCCAGACCGCGCCTAGGCTGAAGATGCGCTGCTCGCCGGCGGCAAGCAGCTTCTTGCAGGCGAATTCCGGCGAGGTGTGGAGGTAGAGCGGCTGGCGCGACCCATCCGCCCCGATCGCCTCGGTGGCAAAAGCCGACAAATGCGCCTCGTTGCCGGGCGAGACCTGCAGGGTAGCGGTTTCGACCTCGATGAAATCGCGGTGGGCGAACCAGTCGCGCACGGTGGCCGAAATGGCGTTGCGCAGCAGCAACCGCGGCCGGCGGTCGGCATGAACATGCGGCATCCACCATGGCGAAGCGGTGGTCATGAGCAGCGGATTTGCACGGAGGACTGGCGGATGCGGCCAAGATGCGCTAGGGCGACGGCTTCCGCAGCCGAATTGCGCCGAACAAACGTTCCAGGCCAACAAACTTTAGCAGGATTGAAAACCGTGGTGAAAGTCATCGCCAGTTCGCTCCGCAAGGGCAATGTCGTCGACAAGGACGGCAAGCTTTATGTGATCCTCTTTGCCGAAAACATCCACCCAGGCAAGGGCACGCCGGTGACCCAGCTCGACATGCGCCGCATCGGCGATGGGGTGAAGGTTTCGGAGCGCTACCGCACCACCGAGCAGGTCGAGCGTGCCTATGTCGAGGAACGCGAGCACACCTTCCTCTATCGCGACGGCGAAGGTTTTCATTTCATGAACCCGGAAAGCTACGACCAGGTGGCGGTGTCGGAAGCCGTGGTTGGCGACATGGCGCCTTACCTGCTGGAAGGCATGGCCGTGCAGGTGTCCCAGTTCAATGGCATTGCCATTTCACTGGTGCTGCCGCAGCGCGCCACCTTCGAAGTGGTCGAAACCGAACCGACGACCAAGGGCCAGACGGCCTCGTCGTCCTACAAGCCGGCCGTGCTGTCCAACGGCGTGCGCACCCTGGTGCCGCCGCACATCGCCCCTGGTACCCGCGTGGTGGTGATGACGGCTGACGGCGCCTATGTCGAGCGCGCCAAGGACTGAGAACTGACATCAGGCTACGGACGTGCGTAAAGCTGTCTACGGCGTCCGTCCCTGACCTAGCGCGATCGAAGCTTTCTGCTGCTCGGATGCGATGAGCATTTCGACGAAGGCGGTCACCTTGCGCGGCCGGAAGCGCGCCGCCGGATAGACCGTATGGATGCCTCCGGAGGGCAGCGACCATTCCTTGAGGATTTGGATCAGCCGCCCCGACGCCAGTTCGTCAGCCACCGAGAAATCCGGCAGGATCGCAAGACCGCCCCCGGCTCGAACGGCCTCGAGCACCCCTGGCGTGGTGTCGATGGCTATTCTCGCCTGCATGCGAACAGCGCGCCGCTCGAGGTCTCCGCGCGAAAATTGCCACAGCAGCGGTTCGCGCAGCGCCATGTTGGCGACGAATGGCAGCTTCGCAACATCGTCCGGATCGAGGACCGCCGCAACCCGGTCCGTAAACTCCGGTGCTGCGACCAACAATTGCCGGAAGGAACCGATCCTGCGCGCCTGGAGTGTGGAATCCGTGAGCCAGCCGACGCGAACCGCCATGTCGATCTTGCCGGATGTGAGATCGATCGTGTGGTCGCTCAGCGTCTGCTCCACGCGGCAGGCGGGATAGCGCGCCGCAAACGCGGCGACGACCGGAGCGACCACCGCAGTGCCATAGTCGTTGGGCGCGGTTATCCGCAACGTTCCGGTCGGCTCGATGGCGGCCTGGGCAAGTTCGTCGAAGGCATCCTCCGCCTCGCGCAAGATCATCACACAACGGGCGTGAAACATGATGCCCGCCTCGGTCGGATGGACGCGTCGGGTCGTGCGGACGAGAAGGCTTGCCCCGACATCCTGCTCAAGCTGTGCCACCTGGTGGCTCACCACGGCCTTGGTGATGCCGAGCCGCTCCGCCGCACGGGTGAACGATCCGGTGTCAACGACCGCGGCGAAATAGGTCAATCGATTGAGGTTCATGGGTTTCGATCAAAGCTAGTGGGTTTATTGTCAAATAATAGCATACATTATGTCTTATCCGTCGATCTTCTTCAACCAATCTCCATCTGCCATATCTGGTGCCAGAGGACCCCGGATATGACCGCAACCATCCACATCACCTATCTCTTCGACCCGCTTTGCGGTTGGTGCTATGGCGCCTCCGCGGCCGTCGAAAAACTTGCCGCCAGGCCGGACTTCGTCATCGAGCTCGCGCCGACAGGTCTTTTCGCCGGTGCCGGCGCCCGGCCGATGGACGACGGATTCGCGACCTATGCCTGGACCAATGACCAGCGCATTTCCCGCTTAAGCGGCCAGCCCTTCAGCGAAGCCTATCGGCACGACGTGCTTGGCGACCGCACGCGCCTTTTCGACTCCGGCCCGGCGACGCTGGCGCTCATCGCTGTCGCCGGCACCGCGCCGAACCGGGAGTTCGAAGCGCTGAAAGCCATCCAGCGGGCTCGCTATGTCGACGGCCGCGACATCACCGATATTGCCGTCCTCTCCGATGTGCTGCGCGCGCTCGGCCTGCGGAAGGCCGCCGAACGCCTGGCAACGTCCGATGACAATCTGATTGCCGCCTATCGCCAGCGCATCGAAGCCGCGCGCGTCGAGATGCGCCGCTTTGGCGCCGATGGCGTGCCGGCCCTGATCGAAGGCGTCGCAGAGAGCCGCCGCCTTGTGCCTGGAAATGCGCTCTACGGCAGCCATGACGTTCTCGTCGCCAGGCTGCAAGGCCTGAGCCTGGCCGCCAGCTAGACAGCCCCTCACATCCTCAACCACCACCAAGGAGACAGTCATGTTCACACGGAGAACCATCATGAAAACGACCCTCGCCGCCGGTGCCGCCGCCGTCTTTGCTCCCGCAGGGCTTGGCCATGCTGCCGCAGGACTTGCCTGGAAGCATTTTCCCGCAGGCGAAAACGGCTTCTTCCGCGCTCCGGTTCTGATCTCCGGAGCGACTGAAGCCGTGCTGATCGATAGCGGTTTCACATTCCCCGATGGCAAGGCCGTGGCCGAGGCGATCAAGGCGACGGGCAAGAAGCTCACCACCATCTATGTCAGCCAGTCCGACCCGGACTATTATTTCGGCCTCAAGCCGATCAAGGAGGCTTTCCCCGGCGCGCGCGTGATCGCGGCGTCCGAGACGGTGGCCGCCATCAAGGGCAGCGTCGACAAGAAGCTCGCCGTCTGGGGTCCGCAGCTCAAGGAAAACGGTCCGCAGACGCTCGCCGATGTCGTCATCCCGGAGGTCTTCGACGACAAGACGCTGACCGTCGACGGCGAGACCATTGAGATTGTCAGTGCCGACGGCCTCGCCAACCGGCGCTATCTGTTCGTTCCGTCGCTGAATGCAGTGTTCGGCGGCGTGATGATCTTTGCGGGCGTGCATGTCTGGACCGCCGACACGCCGACCAAGGAACAGCGCGCGGCATGGATTGCCAATCTTGAGAAAATCGCGGCCCGCAAGCCGGCGATCGTGGTTGCCGGCCACATGACGCCGCAGTCCCCTACCGACCTCTCGGGCGTCGAGCACACCAAGACCTACCTCATTGCCTTCGAGGAAGAGCTGGCCAGGGCCAAGGATGCGGCCGCGCTCAAGAGCGCCATGGAAGCCCGCTTCCCCGGCCTCGGCATGGGGGTCGCGCTCGACATCGGCTCCAAGGTTGCCACCGGCGAGATGAAGTGGGGCTGAGATGGGCGCCCATCTCGATCTGATCCGCGCCACCTATGAGGGAGCGTCGGAGGACAACGGCCGCAACCTGCTGGCCGCTCTCGCCCCCGATGCACGGTGGACCGAAGCCGAGGGTTTCCCCTATGCCGGGACCTATGTCGGCGCGGATGCGATCATCGCCGGTGTCTTCCGGCGCCTCGCCACGGAATGGATCGGCTACCGCGCCGACGTTCACACCTATCTCGAAGACGGCGACCGTGTCGCCGCCTTCGGGGTCTACTCCGGCACCTACAAGGCGACGGGCAAGTCGATGCACGCCGCCTTCGCCCATCTCTACGAGATCAGAGATGGAAAGATCGCCAGCATGATGCAGTATGTCGACACAGTCCTGGTCCAGCAGGCGCTGACGCCGGACGCTTGACCGGGTTGCTGTCACCTTGATCAGCCGAGGCAGATATCCGCCGCGCGGTGCGGAGAGCCTCAGCTGAAGCTGGTTTGTAACTCGGGTCCGATGCCCTAAATCTTCAGATGCTGCATCACTCGGGCCGCCGTTCCGTCCGTTACCTCGCCGGCATCGTCGATGCGGCCAAGCTTCAGCACCGCCCAGCTGTCGGCTATGCCAAGCGCGAAGGGCAGATTCTGCTCGACGATCAGGATCGTCGTGCCGTTGGCCCGGCGTTCTTCCTTGAGTGCGGTGGCGATGCGTTCGACGACCGACGGCTGCAGGCCCTCGGAAATCTCGTCGATCAAGAGCAGCTTCGGCTGCAGCATCAGCGCGCGGCCGAGGATCAGCATCTTCTGCTCGCCGCCAGACAGCGTTCCGGCGCGTTGCGACAGGCGCTCCCGCAGGAACGGAAAATGCCCGTAGACCCGCTCCACGGCTTGCGCGAAACCGCGGTCCGAGCGCAGTGCGAGCCGCAGATTGTCGCGCACGCTGAGATCCTGGAACAGGGCCTGCTCCTGCGGCGCATAGCCGACGCCCGATGCGATCAACGAGGCCTGGGAAACGCCTGACATCGACATACCGTCGAGGCGGACGTCGCCCGAACGCAGCGCCACGAAGCCGAGAATGGTTTTGAGCACGGTGGTCTTGCCCATGCCGTTCTTGCCCATCAGCGCAAAGATCTGTCCGGGCGCGATGGCGAGCGACAGCGCCTCGATGATGGCAACTGGCCCATAGCCGCTCGAAACGTTCGACAGCGACAGTTTCGGCACGGTGGTTTTGGCCTCCTCAAGCATGGGCGGCTCCCGAATAGATCGTCCTGACCACTTCGGAATTGACCACCTCGGCGACGCTGCCGTCGAGGACAAGCTTGCCCTGGTGGAGAACGACGATCCTAGTCGAGATGTCGCGGACGAAATCGAGATCGTGCTCGACGAGGATGGCGGCGAAGCCGAGCTCGCCGGTCAGTTTTTGCAGCGTGGCGCCGATGGTGGTGCGCTCGACCTTGGTCAGTCCGGCCGTCGGCTCGTCGAGCAGGATGAGTTTTGGCTCGAGCGCAACGACCATGGCGAGTTCGAGGCTCTGCTTTTGCCCATGCGACAACAGCGACACCGGCTGGCCAAGCATGCGATCGAGCCCGGTAGAACGCAAGATATCGGCGGCGGCTGCCGGCAATCCAAGCGTGGTGGAGCGGCGCAGCAGGCTCGGCGCCTGGCGCGAGGCGCGTGCCATGCGCAGGCAGTCGGCAACGGTCAGGCTGTCGAAGACGCTCGCCACCTGGAACTTGCGGCCCACGCCGAGCGCCACGATTTCGTCCGGTGTCATGCCGTTTATGTCCTGGCCAGCGATGCTGACGCTTCCGGTGGTGGCTTCGGTGCCGTCGCTGAGACAGCGCATCAGCGTCGTCTTGCCGGCGCCATTAGGACCGACGAGGCTGACCAGTTCGCCGGGACGTACGTCGAGGTCGATGCCTTGCAGCACCTGCAGGCTGCCGAAGGATTTGCCGAGACCACGGACGGAGAGCACACGGTTGCCGTCCTCTCTATCATTGCCGGCCCGCGCAACGGCGATGGCTGGGCTGCCGGCTTGGTTGGCTTGCGCGGCATTGCGGCGCGGCAGAACCATTCTGGCCAATTGCGCCAGCCCGTTCGGTAACAGGATGATCATGGCGACGAACAGGGCGCCAACGATGAGATTCCACAGGAAGGGTAGATCGCCCGAAAGCTGGGCGCTGAGGTAGTCAATGCCGATCGCACCCATCACCGGCCCGAAGATGGTGCCGCGGCCGCCAAGGGCCGTCCAGATGACGATCTCTGTGCCGAAGACGAAGCCGGTATTTTCGGGCGCCACCACGCCTGAAGCATTGGCGTAGAGGAAGCCGGCAATGCCCGCGACCCCGGCGAGGATCGTTGTCAGCACGATCTTGAGGCGTTGCGGATTGAGGCCGAGATAGGCGCAGCGCGCCTCATTGTCGCGAATGGCGATGAGCAGCTTGCCGGCATCGGAGCGGGTGAAGACCAGGGCGACGACAGTGGTGACAATCAGGCAGATGCCGGTCAGCCGGAAATAGCCAGGCAGGCCGAGCGGCAGGCCGGAATAGCCGACCAGCCCGCTGCTCGATCCCGTCCATACGCCGCCGGAAAACACCAGCTGCGTCACCACGATCGGCACGACCAGCGAGATCACCGTCGCATAGAGCGGCGTCGAGCCGTGGCCGAACGACAGCCAGCCGACGAAACCGCCAAGCAGCACCGGCACGAGGATCGCCAAGGCAAGCGCCAGTGCCAGAAAGGCGGGCGTCGAGCCGAGATGGCTGAGCACCATGGCGCTGGCGTAGGCGCCGGTGCCGAAGAACGCCGCCTGGCCAAAGGTCAAGATGCCGGTGTAGCCCCACAATATGTCGACGGTCACCGCCAGCATGGCGTAGATCATCGAGCGGGTCAGCACGTTGAGCGTAAAGCGGTCGAACAGCGCTGGCCCGACGATGACGACGACCGCCGTCGCAAGCGCAAGGGCTGCAAACAGCCAGGCCCTCGGCGGGATGGAACGGCTTTCAGGCACGGGCAAATCCCTTCGGGCTGATGCGCAGCACCAGGGCGCACAGGACCGCCACCGTGATGCCGCCGAGAATGGGGCTGACGAAGGTACTGACCAGAACCTGCGCGCCACCGAAGACGAGGCAGGCAATGGCCAGCGTCGAGAAGGACGAGCCGGCGACCATGACCAGCATGAACGAGCCGATCAGCCAGGCGACGCCCATGTTCGGATCGACGCTGGTCAGCGGCGTCAACAGCACGCCGGCCAGCGCCGCCAGTCCGGTGCCGACCATGAAGGTGGCGAGCCGCACGCGCGCCGTGTCGATGCCGAGCGCCCGCGCCAGCATCTCGTTCATGATCACCGCTTGCGCCGACAGGCCGAGCCGCGTGCCTTCGAGCAGGAAGGTGAAGGCGAGCCCTATGATCAGTGCGGCCGCGACGGCGAACAGGCGGTAGAGCGAATAGCCGACGCCAAAGACATCAACCGTGCCCGACAGGAGATTGGGAGT
Source organism: Mesorhizobium sp. P2_H9 (assembly GCF_056403215.1). Lineage (NCBI taxonomy): Bacteria > Pseudomonadati > Pseudomonadota > Alphaproteobacteria > Hyphomicrobiales > Phyllobacteriaceae > Mesorhizobium > Mesorhizobium sp. P2_H9. The sequence continues at coordinate 114,681 of NZ_JBFUFX010000005.1, forward strand.
GAACTGCACGTCGCGCCCGAACCACAGCGTGATTAGCTGGCCGATGACGATGCCGAGCCCCCAGGTCGCCAGGATGGCGTCGAGCGGCCGGCGATAGAGCGGCCGCACGATCAGCAGTTCGGTGATGCCGCCAAGGATGGCGCCGACGGCGAAGGCAATCGGCAACGCTGCCCAGGGATTGAGCCCGAGGCCGGCGGTTGCCACCGCGCAGTAGGCGCCGATCGTCAGCCAGGCGCCGTGGGCGAAATTGATGATCTTCAGCACGCCGAAGATCGCAAGCAGGCCGGCGGCAACGATGAACAGGATCGCCGCCGTCGTCACCATGTCCAGGAGTAGCGTCATGGCAGGTCCCCGATGGTGTGGAACGGAGCGGCGTTAGCGCCGCCCCGTTGCGAATAGAGGCGCGATTACAGGTTCGGGCACTGTTGCCCGGGGTCGACGCCTTCGAATTTGTCGACGACGGTCACCGAGCCGTCCGCCTTTACCTGGCCGAGATACATGGTCAGCGGAGCGTGGTGCTGCTTGTTCATCGAGACCGTGCCGCGCGGGCCGGTGAAGGATACCTCGGCAAGTGCTGCGAGCACAGCGGCGGTGTCGGTCGATCCGGCTTTCTCGACCGCGGCCTTGTAGAGGTAGATACCCTCATATTCAGGCACGGAGAGGTCGTTGGGGGTGCGCAGCTCCGCGCCGAACTTCTTCTCGATCGCAGCAAGGAAGCCCTTGTTGGCATCGCTGTCGATGCTGGTGACATAGGAAGCGGAAATGAAGATGCCGGCAGCATCCGCGCCCATGCTCTTGGCGGTTCCCTCATCCACAGCAAGATTGCCATAGGGGATGGTGACACCGGCACCGCGCAGCTGCTTGGTCAAGGTGACGTTCGGCGCGCCGCCGGCCGTCGAGGTGATCACCGCATCGGCGCCGGAGCTCTTCAGATTGGAGATGATCGCCGTCCAGTCGCTGCCTTCCATCGGCAGATATTCCTCGCCCACGACGCTGGCGCCGGACTTCTCGATATAGGCCTTGGCGAATTCCAGCATGCCGCGGCCGAATGAATAATCCGAGCCGATCAGGAAGAACTTCTTGGCGCCTTGCGTCTTGATGAAATTGTCGACGATCGGCGGCACCTGCTGCTCGGGCACCCAGGCATTGACGAACAGATTGGCATTGCAGGATTTGCCCTCGTAGAACGAGGTGTAGATGTAGGGGATATCACCCTTCGAGATGATCGGCAGGCCGGCATTGCGCGCAGCACTCGTCTCCATGGTGATGACCGCGTTGACCTCCTTCTGGAAAACAAGCGAATCGAAGGCTTTTTGCGCACCAGCGGCGCCTGAGGCGTCGTCGGCGATCTCGAGGGAAAGCTGCCGTCCCAGCACGCCGCCGGCGGCGTTGATTTCGGCGACCGCCAGTTCCGCCGATTGCACGACCGACGGCGCCACGACGCTGTTGGCGCCGGACAGACCGACCGGGATGCCGATCTTGATCGGACCATCCGCGGCGAAAGCGGCGCTGGTCAGGGCGGCGCTGGCGAAGGCAAGGATCACTGCTCTGTTCTTCATGGTATTCCCCTTTCTCTGGTTGATCTTAGCGGGTGGTGCCGGCTTCTTCTTGGTTATCCGTAGACGTCACTGCGGCGGTCGCCGATGGCGTCGTTGCGCTCGCTCAGCGCGCGCGCCCTGGCGACCTCGCCGAGGTTGATCGTGGCGATGAGGATCTCCTCGTCGGCTTCGCTGGCCGGCCCGGCGATCGGCCAGCCGGTCGGGCCGACGATCAGGCTCCTGCCGACAAAGGGCTGGCCGCGCTCGATGCCGACACGGTCGGCGCAGGCGATGTAGATGCCGTTGCTGTGGGCGGCGGCCTTGTGCAGGATGTTGGCCATGGGCTCCGGGTGGTCGCCCTGAGCGGGCATCGGCACCCAGTTGGTCGGCACGCAAACCAGCTCAGCGCCCTTCAGCGCCAGTTGCCGATAAGTCTCCGGGAACCAGCCGTCATAGCAGATCGCCACGCCGATCCGGCCGATCGCGGTATCGAACACCGGCAGGCCAAGATTGCCCGGCTGGAAGTAGAGTTTTTCGCGGTTCCACAGATGCAGCTTGCGATAGGTGCCGACGGGACCAGATGGCCCGCACAGCATGGCGGCGTTGAAGAACCTGTCGCCGTCGCGCTCGGCAAGGCCGCTGACGATGTGGAGGCCGAGTTCGCTGGCCAGCGAGCACAGCAGCGCTGCACTGCGTCCCTCAGGGATGGGTGCTGCGAGTTCGGCGAGCTCTTCCCGGCTGTCGAAGACATAGCCGCTGTCAGCGAGTTCCGGCAGCACCACCACCGAGGCGCCGAGACCGGCGGCCTGGCGGATCAGCCGCTCCATCGATCTGAGATTTTTGTCCAGCCGGCCGATCGTCGGTTGGAACTGGATGCAGGCCAGACGGAGGTTCGTGGATGCTGTCGCCAATAGTGCCAAAGCCTGTCTCCAAACGCAAAAAACCCCTGGGCGCGGAAGTCATCCGCGAGCCAAGGGCTACATAGCCATCAATGTGAAACGGCATTCCTGCCGAAGAGCAAACCTGCTCGTGCTTTAAGAAGTTGCACAGCCGGGAGATCGCGTCAAGGGCCAAAGATTCCGGCTGCGAATGACGGGGCTTAGCGTCTTTTATAGTATCAAAATCAGTATGTTACGAAAGGTATCTGCTGTGACCTGCCGTTGGCACCCTATCGATCGTTCGGCTGCTTCTGCTCGCCCTGCGCGGAAATGCCGAAGCCGAAAGTCCGCATTGCTTCCTGCGCCGCGAGGATGCCATCGGCCACCGAAACCAGCGCAATGCGTTTCGATGTCGCCTGGTCACGGATCAATTTGTAGGCGGTTTCCTCGTCGACGCCGTTCATCTCGACCAGCACCTTGACCGCCTTCTCGATCGTGCGTCGCCCCTTCAGCGTATCCTCGAGCTTCCGCACCTTGTTGGCCAGCCGCCCTTCATAGCCGTAGCGATAGCGGGCCAGCGCAAATTGCGTCAGCACGCCAAGCTGCCGCAGCGGCTTGGTGATGACGCCATGGGCGTTGAGGTCGATGATCGCCTTGATCGAGGTCGGGCTTTCATAGGTGACGATGGCGACGACGGCGGCGCTGGCGCCTTCGATGAGCGACACCATATCGTCTGTCGGCGCTTCGCCCACCTGCACGAAGACCGTGTCGATATCGCCAGGGATCGAGGCTGGGGGCGGCCACGCCGCTCGGACCTCGCAGCCCAACCGCCTGAGGTGATCGACCAGCGCAGCGCCATCCTCATCCTTCGGGTGGATGACCAGGATCTTCGCCTGCCTGAGATCGTTGAGGATGCGTTTTAGCGTCGCCGTCATTACAGCCACGGCTCCTCGAAATGGGTCGCGGCGAGATAAGGGTCTGGCCGGATCGGCGCCTGCGACTGCCAGGCGATGTCGAACTGGCCGGCAGCGTTGGCGATGCCGATACGGGGCGTCGACCAGACATGGCGGTTTTCCTGGTCGAACATCATCCGTCCCTCCGGCGACGCATAATCGACCTCAAGCGCTGCCTGGCCGAGGCGGAATGTGTCGAGGGTTCCAGCCTTCTCCAGCGCGCGGGCGAACAGATGCACCTGCGTATAAGCAGTTTGCGACCACATAGTCGCGGTTGTGCGGTCGCCAAAGCGGCGGGCGAGGTCACCGACAAAGCGCTGGTTCTCGTCGCTGTCGACGCTCGCCAGATACGGGGCAGCCAGCACATGGCCCGTACAATGCTCGGCGCCGATGACGCGGATCTCGCCTTCGGCCAACGTCAGGCTGGCGATCGGCCGCTTTGTCCGGTCGATGCCGGCCTCGGCATAGAGCCTGTAAAGGATTTGCGCGCTGCGTCCGATCACCGTCGAGAACACTGCGTCCGGCGCGGCCTTCTCGATGTCGGCCATCAGCCGGCGGATCCGGCGTTCGTCGGCATCGAGCGGCACATATTGTTCCTCGACGATCGTGCCACCCTTGCATTCCAGGAGGTCGCGCATCACCCGGTTGGATTCATGCGGGTAAATGTAGTCGGACCCAGCCATGAACACGCGCGGCCCGTAGCGCTGCAGGATGAAGTCGGCGAGCGCGAAAGTGTTCTGGTTGAGCGTGGCGCCGGTGTAGAGGACGTTTTCGGAATATTCGAAACCCTCATAGATCGAGGGATACCAGAGCAAACCATTGTAACGCTCTACGATCGGCAGCACGGCCTTGCGGCTGCCCGACATCGAACAGCCGAAGATGACGTTGACATCGTCCTCGGTCAGAAGCTTGCGGGCCAGCGATCGAAACGCCTCGTGGTCGCTGCCCGGGTCGTAGGCGATGGGCTCGATCTGTCGCCCAAGAACGCCACCGCCGGCATTGATCTCCTCGATGGCGAGCGCCGTCCCGTAGAAATGCTCGCTTTCGGTGACCGAGGTGATGCCGCTGCGCGAAAAAAGGATGCCGACGCGCCATGTCTGGGCTGTTCCTGTCACGGCAATCCTCCCCTGCACTTTTCCGGCAAAGGCCTATTGCACGCGGGGCGCCATGGCAATCGTCATCACGCGCCAGCGCGCTGGTGGCGTCCGGATCTGCAGCTGCCCGGGCGGCCCCTCATCAGCCGCATTGCCTTCTGCGGCCGCGCGCTGGATAGTCCTGCCGATGTTGCAGACCATAGCGAGTCACTGGCCCCAGATCCTGGTGATCATTCCAGCGGTGATGGCGACCATCGGCATCGTCCACGCCATCATGACGAAGGAGGATGTCCGCGCAGCCACGGGCTGGGTGGGCGTCATGCTTTTGTCGCCGTTTGTTGGCGCGATCATCTATGCGGTTGCCGGCATAAACCGGATCCGGCGCGCAACGATCAGCGCACAGCGGCCGCTCGACGGCGAGGCCGCTTCGGCAAAACGCGACGGCGACATTGCCGCGGAAAAACTGATTGCCGAGCGCTATGGCCTGCGCTTCACCGGGCTGAAGACATTGGGCGACAGGGTGGCGCGGCGCGCCCTGACATCGGGCAACGCAATTGCGATCCTGAAGACCGGTGACGAGGCCTATGCCGCGATGCGCCGGGCGATCGATGGCGCAGAGCGCAGCATCCTGCTCGAGACCTACATCTTCGACAATGACGAGGTCGGCCAGCTTTTCGTCGAATCGCTGGCCGGAGCGGTGCGGCGGGGGGTGACCGTTCGCGTGCTGATCGATGCCGTCGGCGTCCGTTACTCCGTCCCCAGCATCCTCAAGCTTCTCAAAGACGCAAACATCACCGTCGATCTCTTCAATGGCAACATCGTCATGGGCCTGCGTCTTCCCTATGCCAACTTGCGAACGCACAGGAAGATCCTGGTCGTCGACGGCACGGTCGCCTTTACCGGAGGGATCAACATCCGCAAGGGATTCTCGGCCGAGTTCTCGGGGTCCGCCAGCTCGGTGGACACGCATTTCCAGGTCACCGGACCGGTGGTGGCCGACCTGTTCTCGGTTGCCGCCGAGGATTGGCGCTTTGCCGGCAACGAGGCCCTCAAGGGCGACGTCTGGCAGGTGGACGTGCCCTCGCCGCCTGCCGGTCAGCCAATGCTGGTGCGGGCGGTGGCGTCGGGGCCGGATGCCCGCATCGAAACCAACCAAAAGCTGCTGATGGGGGCATTTTCCGTGGCCCGCCATTCGATCCTCATCATGTCGCCCTATTTCCTGCCGGATCGCGAGCTGATCAGCGCGCTGACGACGGCGGCCCGGCGCGGCGTCGAGATCGACATCGTCGTGCCGGCGGTGAACAATCTCTTCCTTGTCGACCGTGCGATGACGGCGCAACTCGATCAGGTGCTGAAGCATTATTGCCGGGTATGGCGCCACGCGGGCGCGTTCGACCATTCGAAGCTGCTTTCGGTCGACGGCGTCTGGGCCTATGTCGGCTCGTCCAACCTCGATGCCCGCTCGCTGCGGCTGAATTTCGAAATCGACATGGAGGTTCTGGATGCAGGCTTTGCCGCCGAGATCGAAGCGCGCATCGGATCGGCAATCGCCTCCGCCACACAAGTGACGCTCGAGACCTTGAAAGCGCGGCCTTTTGTCATTCGTGTCTTCGACCGATTGCTGTGGCTGGGATCGCCCTATCTATAGAAGCTGAAAGCCGGAAAGACATAAGCAGCGCACATATGCAGAGAACCGTACGCAGCCTTCGGGCGAACATGCTTTCAACCATTCGCCGCAGAAAAGCCCGCGCGACAGGGTCCGCGCCGCATGAGCGGACGGATGCTGCCGGCACGCTGGTCGCATCCTACAACGTCCACAAATGCGTAGGCGTCGACAGGAAGTTCGACCCGGACCGGATTGTCCGCGTCATCCGCGAAATCGGCCCTGACGTCATTGCGCTGCAGGAGGCGGACAACCGTTTCGGCGATCGCGCCGGGCTTCTCGATCTTGCGCGCCTCGAAATGGAAACCGGCCTGGTGCCGGTGCCAATATCGGGAAACGGCAAGGGACATGGCTGGCACGGCAACGTCTTGCTGTTCAAGCGCGGAACGGTGCGCGATGTCCATCAGATAAAGCTGCCGGGCCTGGAACCGCGCGGGGCGCTGGTTGCCGAGATCGACCTGGACGAAAAACGGACGCTGCGCATCATTGCCGCGCATCTCGGCCTGCTGCGCCGGTCACGCTCCGAACAGGCCCGCGTCGTGCTCGATATCATGAACCGCCCGGACGAAACGCCAACGCTGCTGCTTGGCGATCTGAACGAATGGCGGCTCGGAAACCGGTCGGCGCTGAAGACGCTGCATGCGACTTTCGGCTCCTCGCCGCCGGCGGTTCCCACCTTTCCGTCGAGCCTGCCGCTGCTGGCGCTCGACCGGATCATGGCCAACCGGCACGACATGATCTCGACCGTGGAAGCCCACGACACGCCACTGTCGCGGGTTGCCTCCGATCATCTGCCGTTGACAGCTTTCCTGCGGCTGTAGCTGCCTCAGCCGTCCCGCAGCCAGACCAGCATCTCGCCGGGCTCGCGATTGTCCCAGGCGAAGTATGGCACAGCCGTGATTTTGGTCCCGCTCACCGCCGGCGGTGCGGTGCGGTAGAGCCCGGTCTCCCAGTTTTCCTGGGCCTCCGTGCTGGCTATGGCCGAAAGCGTGACGATGCCGCCGAGCAGGTTCGGCTCGGGATGCGCCTCGATTTTTGTCGTTCGCGGCAAAGCGATACGGTGCAACTGGCCGGCATTGTCGGTTTCCTCGACACAGTAGATCAGCGGACCGCGCGCGAGCGCGACGCGGCCGATATCCTGGCGCACCTCGGGGTTGGCGAAGAGGCGGGCAATGGACATTTCGAGATCGAGTTCCACCCGGTCGCCGTGGCGCCACTCGCGCCGGATCGCGGCATAGCCGTCGCTGGTGATGCCATCCAGTTCGACCGCGGCGCCGTTCACTTTCAGCGCCGCCTTGCCGCACCATGAGGGTATGCGCAGGTGCAAGGTGAACTCGACCGACGCTTCGGTTTCGATCCGGAGCGAGACCGCGCCGTCCCAGGGATAATTGCTGGTTTGGATCAGACTGACCGACCGGTTCGATATGTCGAAGCGGGCGGTCGAGTCGCCGTAAAGGTGGACGGCGAGTGCGTCGCCCGACAGGCTGTAGAAATAACTGCCGATGGAGGCGACCATGCGACCGATATTGGGTGGGCAGCACGGGCAGCTGTGCCATTTCCAGCGATTGTGCTTACCACGGCTCTCCAGCGGATTTTCGTAGAAGAACAGCGAGCCGTCGAGCGACAGGCCGGAGATCGAGCCGTTGTAGAGCGCCCGCTCCATCATGTCGGCGTAACGCGCATTGGGACCCATGCCGAGCATGCGGCTGGCCCAGAACACCAGCCCGACCGAGGCACAGGTCTCGGCATAGGCGGTTTCGTTGGGCAGGTCGTAGTCGCTGGTAAAGCCCTCATTGTGCGCCGATGGCCCGATGCCGCCGGTGATGTAGAGGTTCTTGGTGGTGAGATCGTTCCAGAGACGATCGAGCGCCACGCGCAGCGTATCGTCGCCATATTCGGTGGCGATGTCGGCCATGCCTGAGAACAAATACATCGCCCTGACCGCATGGCCGACGACCTTGTCCTGCTCGCGCACCGGCTTGTGCGACTGGTTGTACTCGTAAGTCTTGAAATGATAGGCTTTTGGGTCCGTGCCGCGGGCCAACGCCTCCTCGTCGAAATAGTGTGGCTGCTGGCCGCGCTGGTCGATGAAATACTTGGCCAGGTCCATGTATTTCTGCTCGCCCGTCGCCCGCGCCAGCTTGACCAGCGCCAGCTCGATCTCCTCATGGCCGCAATAGCCCTTCTTCTTGCCGGGCTCGGGACCGAAAGTGTCGGCGATATGGTCGACATAGCGGCACATAATGTCGAGCAGCTTGCGTTTTCCCGTGGCCTGATAATAGGCGACCGCGCCTTCGATCAGATGGCCGGCGCAATAGAGCTCGTGGCAATCGCGCAGATTGGTCCAGCGCTTGCCGGGCTGGATGCGCTGGTACCAGCTGGAGAGATAACCGTCGTCCTGCTGCAGTCTGCCGTACAGGTCGATGACGGCGTCGATCTTCTTCTCGAGTGCCGCATTCTTGCGCCGGTAGAGCGAATAGGCGGCGGTCTCGATGGTCTTGCCCCAGTCGGAATCCCAGAACATCTGCGTCGTCACTGTCGAGCCGGTGAAGCCGGGGCTGGCCGCCTCGTCGGGCGACGGCGAATGGAACGGAATGACGACGCCTGGCGATGGCCGGTCCGGGTCGATCTGTTCCAGCATGCGGGCTTCGACGCAGCGCTCGTAGAGGATGTCGGCGGTGCGCGACGCCACGGCGTCGACACGGTCGCCCCAGAAGCCGCGCACGTCGACCTGCGGCACCGGCAGCGGACGGAAGGCGAGTTTTGGTTTGCCGGTGGATAGTTGGGCGGTCATCGTGTCACTCCGTTGGATATTGGTCATTTCACAGCCCCTGCCATCAGGCCGCGGATGTAGAAGCGCTGCAGCAGCAGGAAGAGCACCAGGCACGGCACCATCATCACGGTGACGCCCGCCTGCACCGCGCCCCAGTCGATGGCGCCGAAGCGGCCGGACTGCAGCGCCGTCATCATGATCGGCAGCGTGAATTTGGATTGGTCGGTCATCAGCACCAGGGCAGCCAGGAACTCATTCCAGGCGCCGAGGAAGGCGAACAGCGCGATGGTGACGATGCCCGGCCAGACCAGCGGGAGCATCACCTTCAAGAGCATGGTGACATTGTTGGCGCCGTCCATACGGGCGGCCTCCTCGATCTCGCGCGGCACCGCGTCAAAGGCGTTGCGCATCATGAAGATCGAGAACGGCAATTGCAGCGTGGTGTAGACCAGGACCAGCCCGGTCAGCGTGTTGTGCAGGCCGATCTTGGTCAACACCAGGAAGATCGGCGTCAGGATCGACTGGAACGGGATCATGATCGTCGACAGGATGACGATGAACAGCAGGTCCTTCATGGGAAAGCGGAAGCGCGAAAAACCGTAGCCGGCGAGCACGCTGACGATGACCGACAGCACCACCGTCATCGACGCGACATAGAGGCTGTTTTGCGCCGGCAACCAGAGGCCGTCGCCAAAGGTGTTGAGCGTGCGGTAGTTCTCGACCGAAAAACCTGTCGTCGGCCACGGCGGCAGCGGCGGCTGGCGCGCCTCCTGCGCCGGCTTGAAGGTCGACAGCACGGCCCAGACGATCGGCGCGATGAACAGCGCGGACGCGATCATGCCGGTCGAATGCTCGGCGATCTTGAGCCCGAGGCGGCTCCTGCGGCTTCGTGCCTGCGCCATCAGTCGATGCCCTCGGGTTTGCGCAGTAGCCACAGCTGAACCAGGCTGAGCGCGACCAATATGGCCAGCAGGATCATCGACAATGCCGCGCCGTAGCCGAGTTTGAACGAGACGAAGGACTGGTTGAAAATCCAGTAGACGGCGGTCAGCGTCTGGTTGCGCGGGCCGCCGCGCAGGATGATGTAAAACTGGTCGAAGGCGAGGATCGAACCGGCGACCGACAGGATCAGCGCCAGCGCCAGCGTGCGGCGCATCAGCGGCAGTGTGATGGCGCGGAAGCGCGCGAACGGCCCTGCCCCGTCGATCATCGCCGCTTCCTGCAGATCGGTCGGGATCGACTGCAGGCCGGTCATCAGGATGATCATGGTGAAGCCAGCCACCTTCCACACCACCATGGCGATGATCGACCAGAAGGCCGGTTGAAACGTCGCCAAAAGGTTGAACTTTTTCGCCGTCAGGCCGAGGTCGTAGGCGGCCGGGCTGAACAGGCCGGAATCGACATTGAGCAGCCACGACCAGAGCAGGCTGGCCGAGGCGAAACCGACGACCGCCGGCATGAAGAAGGATGTCCGGTAGAAGCCGGTCAGCTTCCGCGGTCTTTCGATGAACAGCGCCAGCGGAAAGGCGACGGCGAAGATCACGATGGTGACGATCACGGTGTAGTAGCCGGTGAAGCTCAGCGCGTTCCAGAACCTGACGTCGCGCAGGATCGCCCGGTAATTGTCGAAGCCGATATAGAAATGCTCGCCCATCAGCGGCCAGTTGTGCAGCGACATCCACGCCGTCATGCCGAGCGGAATGATGAAGAACACGACGACCAGCGCCACGGCCGGCGCCACATAGAGCAGGCCGATCCACTGCCGGCGGCCGGCGCCGACCAGTTTTCTGGCGCGTGGCGGGGTGGTGGTGATGGCCGTCATGGGTAGGCTCCGGGTGCGGTGGTCCCCTCCCCCTCGAGGGGAGGGTCCGGCCGAAGGCCGGGGGTGGGGTCCTCTGCGCAGTGCGCCGACGAAAAAGGAACGTCGAGCACTGCCGAGACGACCCCACCCGGACCTGCGGTCCGACCTCCCCTCAAGGGGGAGGTAGGGCGATTGCATGTCCGGCCGCCCGTCCAGGGAGAACGGACGGGCGACCGGATCAGGACTTTTGACGGCAAGGGCGTTGCGCCACCCCTGCCGCCGGCCAGTCCTTATTTCTGCGCCTGGTCGATGATCGACTGCATGGTCTCTTGTGCATTCGCTATGGCGCCGTCGACGTCGTCGCCGAAGAAGACCTCGTTGATCATCTGCGTCCACGGACCGTTGGCCGAGTTGATCAGATCGTTGAACACCACGGAATAGGGCGTGCGGCCCTTGGCCATGGCTTCGGCGGCGATCTGGTAGCGCGGATCGAGATCCTTCAGCGCGTCCTTGGCGATGTCGCCGCGCACCGGCAGGCTGCCGTATTTGGCCAGGATGGTCTGACCCTCGAGCGAATAGGCGAAGTCGAGGAACTCCTTCACCACGGCGAGCTTCTTGGTGCCCTTGGTGACGACGAAATTGTCACCGCCGGCAAAGGACGACCAGCCGCTGTCCTTGCCCGGCAGGAAGGTGACGCCATAGTCGATGTCTGGATACTGGGTGTTGAGCGCGCCGATGGCAAAAGCGCCGGACGGCGAGATTCCGATATTGCCGCCGGCAAAGGCGGCAAAGAAGTTGGCGCCGGTGTCGGTCTGCGCGCCGGCCGGCACCAAATCCTTCTTGACCATCGAGCGGTAGAGGTCGATGGCGCCGCGCAATTGCGGGCTGTCCAGCGTCGCCTTCGAGCCGTCCTCGGAGAGGATATCGCCGCCCGAGGCCCAGATCAGCGGCGTGAAGGTGAAGATGTTACAGCCGCCGCAATTGCCGGAGAAGTAGAAGCCCTTGATGTCGCCACCCAGCGCGTTGACCTTTTCGGCTTCAGCAGCGATCTCGGCCCAGTTGGTCGGGCCCTTGTCGGGATCGAGACCGGCCTGCTTGAACAGCTTCTTGTTCCAGATCAGCACCGAGGCGTCGGCCGAGAACGGCAGCCCATAGATGTGGTCCTTGTAGGTGCCGGTCTTGACATGCGCCGGCGACAGGCTGGCGAAATAGGGCAGCGATTTCGCCCAGTCGGTGATGTCTTCCAACTGGCCGGCGGCGGCAAATGACGGCGTGTAGATCAGGTCGAGCGACAGCGCGTCGGGCGCCGTGCCGCCGGCGGCGGCGGCACCATATTTCGGGATGATCTCGGCATTGGGAATGATGTCCAGCTTGACCTGATTCTCATGGCCCTTGTTGAAGGCATCGACGATGCGCGGCATGAAGTTCGAGCCGTCGGCGCGAACCCAGATGTTGGCGGTATCGGCGGCCATTGCAGGCAAGGCAATAATGCTCGCAGCAAAGGCAAGCCCGGCGATCATATGTCTCATGGTTCTCCTCCTCATGGTTCAGTTCTCCTCCCTGTGGCAGCGCTCCCCGCGCTGCCCTAGTTCCTCAGCCGCCGCCCCATGGGCGACCGCATGACTGACGCACCACCAGCCGGCACGGCAGTTTTCGAATGCCCGGCGCGGCGGGTTGGCCGCCGACGAGCGAAAGCAAGGTCAGGCCGGCCTCGCGGCCGAGCGCTGCCAGGTTCATGTCGACGGAGGTCAGCGGCGGGCGGGTTGCCTCGGCCACGATCTCCCAATTGTCGAAGCCGATGACGCCGACATCGCCAGGCACGCCAAGCCCGCGCTCGCGCAAGGCATCGATGACGCCGCGCGCGATCTGGTCGTTGCCGCAAAAGACCGCGTCAGGCCTTTCCCCCTTGCCATCGAACAGCTTGCCCACGGCGTCATGCCCCCAGGCTTCCGACCAGGTGCCGAGCAAGGGCTCGGTGACCGGCAGGCCGTGCTCGGTCAGCACGTCGCGACAGGCCTGCGCCCGCTCATGCACCACGGCAAAACTCGCGGGACCGCTGACATGGGCGATGCGGCGGCGCCCGAGCCGGCAAAAATGCTCGACCGCCAGCCGCGCACCGCCGGCATCGTCGGAGACGAAGGCGATGGCGCCGGGATCGGGCTGGCTGAAGGCATAGATCACCGGCACGCCGAGATTGGCGAGGTCGACCGGCAGATGGCGGTCGATGCGCTTGCCGCTGGCGATGATGCCGTCGATGCGCTTGTCCAGCATCGCCTCGACATGCAGTTGCGCCAGCCGCGGATCGTCCTCGACATTGCACATGAACACCGAGACGCCGGCATCGACCAGCGCATCCGAAATGCCCGACATGACCGGCAGTGAAAAGCGGCCATAGGTGTCGTTGGTCAGCAGGCCGACGGTAAAGGAGCGCCGCCGCAGCAGGCTCTGCGCCAGGCTATTGGGGCGAAAGCCGAGCCGCTGCGCCGTCTCGCGAATGCGCTGCCGCGTCTCGGCCGTCATCCGCCCCTGCCCGTTCAGCGCCTTCGAGGCCGTGGCCACACTGACGCCAGCCATCGCCGCGACTTCACGCAGGGTGACGGGTTGTTTGGCGGGTGCTGGCGACGTGTCGGAAGCCATGGTTCGGGTGTCGGTCCTTGGTTTGGGAAAAGGTTTTCTCTTACTGGGCTGCAGCGTGTCGATGTGGGTGGATGGCGGATGCTGCGGGGTTTGGGAAAAGGTTTTCTCAAGGGGAGATTAGGATGAGAATTTGGGGATGGCAAGGGGATGTGGCTGATACGGGTAAAGGCATAGGCCTTTTCGGCCGTCGCCACAGCAAGGGTATGTCCCGCCTAGCTCTACGCTGTCGGAAAATCCATGAGCATCGAAATATGCTCTTGGGTAAACGGGATTCCCGCTTTGACGTTAAAGTGGCCGCGCAAGATCTCGTAGCGGATGCCGATTTCAGCCACAACCTGATCGATGTCCGAACTGTGGGTCTCGCGCTTGGCGCGGTTCACAATCGTGGCGATCGACGAACGGTAATATTCAGCTAGGTTCAGGATTACCGATTCAAGATAGGTGGGCATCCTGCCGGAATGAACCAGTTGGTTTCGAGCCCTGTAGACCCGATGCACCTGCCATCTGACACGGTCAAAATGGTCAGACATCGTTCTGTGCGCGCTCTTGATGTCAATGTAATCGTTGTGAAGCTTCCATACACGATGAAGTGCTAACGGGTTGTCCGCCAGAAGCTGGCAGAGTTCCATTCTCAGCCCTGCATGCTCCGGCAGAAACATTAGCTCGGCGAAAGCCTTCTGCCCGTGGCTCGAAGGAAATGAGGGCATCGCCTTCAAAAGCCGGTTTAGCCGGTGCCTGTACGGTATAAGAAGCTCGTCATAGACCGCGATCACTTGTCGTCTCGTGTGCCTGAGCGCGATGCAGGGAACGATGAGCCTGGTGTAGTGAACAATGCGGACATCGTCCCTGGGCTCGCTTAGCAAAACTTCGATTGCCGACCAAAGTGATATGAGGCGGTTTTCTGGACTCTGCGAGGTTCGTGCGAGCGCAGCGGTTCTGATTGAACTCAACAACCTCTCGGTCGAACTGCTGTCGAAATTGGCTATAATCTCGCGCGCATAGTTGCTGATCGTCCGCGCGCGGTGGCCCGATCTTGGGACCGAATGAATTGCCTTGTTAGTGAGAAAATCACCCTTGGTGATTGCGATCCCGGACTTCGCCCGATGCAACGTAACGTGCATCGTGTCGCCCCACTCACAATGCATTCCATACGGGTCGAGATAGGATATTGCGCGCTGCGCGCTCAGGATCTGATAGCAATGCTCCATCGCCCCTTCGGGGTCGAATTGTTCGAACGCAATCTCCAGAGCTGCCGGCAATTTCTCATAGTTGTCATTGATTGCGAGTGTGTCGATCTGAGCTTCTGGTAAATCCTCCTGATCCTTTATCGTAAAACCCAAACCTCCCAGGTAATTACCCAAATCCTTGGAGACGAAGGCGTGCACATTGAATTTCTTCGTCTTTCCATCGAACTCCTTGAAGAAGCGAGACAGTGAAGCTCGGCCCACCCTCTGAACAGGAGAGTCAAAGAAAAACCGATTGACGGTCTTCAGAATGAACCGTCTAGAATACCCGACGTTTAGAATGTGACTGCAATAAAACCCGGCGAGTTTACGAATCGCTATCTTTTGATTTGGCTGATCGAATATCTTAAGGATCAGATTTTCAAGCGTGGTTTTATAAGTTGACCCTACCAGCTTGGTTATCAGCTTCAGATGCGAGGAAAAATCATCGAGCGAGAAGGAACTTTTTGCCGACAGAATTCGGATCAAAGACTTTATTTCCGGCTCCGCCAATGCCAGTGCGGCAGCATCCTTGTTGAAGGACCACTCAAGTTCTTCCGCAATGGGCTCAAGCACCGCACGGGGAACTCGCTGCCTTCTGACATCATCGATGAGGTTAAGTGCCTCAGTCAGTCGAGCGATCGTATCCAGAGAGTAGACGCGGAAGCTTTCAAATGTCGTAGGATTCAACATCTCGCCCATGAGTTGGGCGAACATCAAAATACCTCGACTGCCGTCGGTATCCGGCCATTTATGTTTCGGTGGACGCACCGACTCTCCCCCAAGCCATTCATTACGCTAAAGCCGCACGGGATTTACTGCAAGGACGGTTTGTTGGTCAGGACGATCGAAACACGCTGAATGCGAAATGCTGCACGTCATAGCGCCCGGCGAAGCGGTAGCCATAGGCGACGCCAAGCGCAAGGCGGATGGCCTCCCAAGTTCACGATAATCCGGTTTCTTCTGGTTGGCCTCCATTTGCTGCCAGCGGCGCCACTCGATCTCGGTGCTCGCCGTATCGTGCGCTGCCGGGCTTTTGGGTTCCCGTAACGCCCCCAGCATCTGGGCGGCAAAGAGCCGGCCGCCAAAGGTGGTCAGGTCAACAGCAGCCATTGGCATGCTGCGCCAGAGCGCAAGGCGCAGAGGCTTCCGGGCGGCTGAAGACCGCCGCAATGCAGTGATTGCGTCAATTCTCCAATATAAGCGAAATGTAGAAACGCACCTACAGTATAGATTCATTTTTCGCTTGACTTATCTCTTGCGGTGTGTTAGATTAAACATACTGAACAAGCCAGAAACGTGGGTTCGATTCCCATACGCCCAACCATATGGGGCGTTCGTCTAGCGGTTAGGACGCTGGCCTCGATTGAAACGCCGCTCCCTTCGGGTTGAGTGGCGTTTCTGTTTCTAACCCTCGGGATCGCTTTCGATAACCACACCGACCGCGGTCCTGATCCGCAACTCCTCCATCATGGTTCCCACGGCGGCCCTTCGGCCGACGTCCCGAACCATAACGCGATCCAGCCCCCAGTTGGGATCGCCCTCGGTGCATTCCAGAATTCGTCTGAAGATGTCATCCGTCTTCCTCGACAGAAGCTGCTCGGGTCTGGTGCCCGGCTGTTGAACCACCTCCTGCGCCCTCACCGCGTCGGCCCCATCAGGGCCGTAAAGCCAAACATAGGATTGGTCCGAAAGATCCAGCATCCGCTGGCACTGCCCCCGCAGTTCCTCCATCTGTTTCGGCGTGCGGGTGACCTCGCGCCATTTGGCCTGGACGAATATCCCTTTCGAAAAGCCGTTGTTGGAATTGTCCATGATGCCGATATACAGATCTATGCCGGTCGGCTTTTCCAGCGACCCCGGTCCCTTGTCGGGAAACTCCTGCGTCACAACCCTGACACGCCGGTGAAGGACCCGCATATTCTGCAGCTCCTTTTCCAGAAGCCCGGCTATGCGAGATGTCAGCTGATGCTCCTGCGTCAACGCTTCGAAGTGTTCCGACACCGCCTGATCTATTACGCTGCGTAGTATGGCTGCAATCGTATCGCGTTGACGACGTGTGAGCATGCTGTCTCCCCCTGCTAGACCAATACCTCAGGCCAATAGAAAATGGCAGCCCAGAGGACTGCCATTTGTTGGGACCAGGCTTACTATTACTCTGCTGTGACAGCCTGCGACTTCGAATCGATAAGTGATCTGACTCCGGATTGGCCTTGGCTTGATGGTAGAACATGTTGGTGACGTCAACGATCAGGGCGCCACCGATGTTGGTTAATTCGAGCATCCCAGAAAATTCGGCGACTACGATAGAGCTCGAAGCATCGACATGCTGGCTGCGCCGCGACCGGCGAAAGTCCGCGCGTGGTATGGTCTCAGTGTGAAAGTCCCATTTCACACTCTCGGACAGTTCGAAGGAATTTTGACGTCTGCTTTTGGGAACCCTGCATGACAGTCCGCAAATGACCGACATGACGCGAAAAGCGGTTCTCCTGCTTCAGAGCAAATAAGGCGCGCTGCAGCCCCCCTGCAAGGGCCAACGAGCGGCCGCGCAACATCCCCCCAGACACACTCCAGAAACAAAATTCAACAGTTCGGAAAAACTGGCGAAAAGATCGGGTGGCATAAGCTGCCGCGGTCGGGATTCCGGGTTGTTCCTTTTTGGCAGCGTCGGTCCTTCATCAACAATCGCAGCGGCGGCAGGGCTGAAAAAGCCTGCTCCAGCGGGAACAGCCGGGCGTTGCCCGGCCAGGACGAAAGAGTATGGAAATGGACTACGATATCGCCGGACTGGACAGCGACGCGGCAACGCCGATCGACGGCCTCGCGCTGGCAAGGATCGCTCCGGCACGGGCCGCGCAGGGCCAGGTGCTGACAGGCGCCGACTTTGCCCGGCAGCCGGGTGAGCGGCTCGATACGGTGTTCGAGCAGCTCGCCGTCACCTTTGCCGCGTTGCCGGCGGTGATCTCCGACGGGCGTGTCTGGACGTATCAGGAGCTGAACAGCCGCGCCAACCAGTTCGCCCGCATGCTGATCAAGCACGGCGTGCGGCCGGGCCATCGGGTCGGGCTCATTCTCGACCGCTCGGCGGAGACCTATGTCGCGTTGCTGGCGGTGATGAAGACGGGTGCCGCCTTCGTGCCGCTGGCCACCGCGTTTCCGCAGGAGCGGATGACGCTCATCATCGAAGACGCCGGCGTCAGCATGATCGTCACCATCGCCGCCTATGCGTCGCGCGCCGGTCAACTGCCGGTTCCGCATGTGCTGATCGACAGCGCCGCCACCGAGATCTCCGCCCAGTCGCCTGCGCCGCTGAAGCCGCAGGCGAAGACCACCGACGACATTTGCTACATCCTCTATACCTCGGGCACCACCGGCAAGCCCAAGGGCGTGGTCATCAGGCACCAGAGTTTCGTCAACTTCATACACGTCGCCGCCGCCTCCTACGGATACCGGCCGGGCGACCGGGTCTACCAGGGCATGACCATAGCCTTCGACTTCTCCTCCGAGGAGATCTGGGTGCCGTTCGTCGCCGGCGCGACAGTGGTGCCCGCGCCTGGCCAGATGCCGCTGGTGGGCGAGGAACTGGCGGATTTCCTGCGCCTCCATGACATCACCTGCATGGCCTGCAGCCCGACCTTGCTGTCGTCGATGACATCAGACGTGCCCAGCCTGCGCACGCTGCTGGTGGGCGGCGAGGCCTGCCCGCACAATCTGGTGGTGCGCTGGTCGAAGCCGGGCCGGCAGATCCTCAACACCTATGGCCCGACCGAAGCCACCGTCACCGCGACGATGGGGGCGCTGACGCCGGACCGTCCGGTGACCATCGGCGCGCCGTTGCCGACCTATTCGATCGTCATTCTCGACGTGTCGCTGCCGCAACTTGCCGAGCCAGGTGAACTGGGCGAGATCGGCATTGCCGGCATCGGGCTCGCCGTCGGCTATCTCAACCGTCCCGACCTGACCGACCAGAAATTCATTGCCGATTTCGTCGGCCTGCCGAACAACCCGTCGCAGCGCATCTACCGCACCGGCGACCTTGGCCGGATCAACGACAGCGGCGAGATCGAGTATGCCGGGCGCATCGACACGCAGGTGAAGATCCGGGGCTATCGCATCGAGCTCGGCGAGATCGAGGCGGTGCTGCTCGACCAGCCCGAGATTGCGCAAGCGGCGGTCACCACCTGGGAGATCGAGCCCGGCCGCGTCGAACTCGTGGCCTATTACGCGCTTAAAACCGGCGTAGCGGCGATTTCCCGAGCGGATCTCGCCCAGACGATGAAGCGGCGGCTGCCGGATTACATGGTGCCCTCCTATCTGGAGGAACTGCCTGCCATCCCGATGACGGTCTCCAACAAGGTGGATTTGCGCCAGCTGCCGAAGCCGACGAGCGTTCGGCTTTCGGCCGATCGCGCGATGGTGCCGCCCGCCAATGAGGACGAGCGTTTCCTGGCCGAGGCGCTGGCGACGGTGCTGAAATTCGACGCGGTGTCGGTCGAGGATCACTTCTTCGACGATCTCGGCGCCAACTCGCTGCTGATGGCGCATTTCTGCGCCCGCGTGCGCACCAGGAAGGAATGGGCGACGACGTCGATGCGCGACATCTATCTCTACCCCACAGTGGCGCGCCTGGCGCAGCACCTGGGCGTGGCGGACGAGATGACGACGGCCACCGACGAGCCTGTCCTCACCCGTCAGGCCTCGAACCTTGCCTACTGGACCTGCGGTGCGGCGCAGCTCTCGTTCTACTGCCTCTACAGCTACGTCGCATTGTGGGCCATCAATGACGGCCTCAACTGGATGTATGACGCGCTCGACGAACCGCTGCAGCTCTATTTCAGGTGCGTGGCGCTCTCGGCCGCCGTGTTCTTCGGCATGTCGGGCTTTGCCGTCTTGGCGAAATGGGTGCTCATCGGCCGCTGGAAGGCGGAAGTGTTTCCCATCTGGGGCCAGCGCTACTTCCGCTTCTGGGTGGTCAAGACCTTGATCCGCACGGCTCCCGTCGTGCTGTTCCGCGGCAGCCCGCTCTACAGCCTCTATCTGCAGCTGCTGGGCACCAAACTCGGGAAAAACGCCGTCATCGAATCGAAATCCGTGCCCGTCTGCACGGATCTCATTTCGATCGGCGCCAACACCATCCTGCGCAAGGAATCGATGATCCTCGGCTTCAGGGCGCAGTCCGGCTATATCCACACCGGACCGCTGACCATCGGCCGCGATGCCTTCGTCGGCGTCGGCTCCACGCTCGACATCGACACCCGCATCGGCGACGGCGCCCAGCTCGGCCATTCGTCCTCGCTGCATCGCGGGCAAAGCATACCGGACGGCGAGCACTGGCATGGATCGCCGGCGGTGCCGACCACGGCGGACTATTGCAAGGTGCGCAATGTCAACCCTTACCAGCTCCGGCGCTTCCTCTATGAAACCCTTCAGCTGGTCGGCCTGTTCGGCCTTGTCACCCCGCTGCCGCTGTTGTTCCACAGCTACTGGGAATATGTCGGCGACGACTATCAGGAGACGATCGGTCTTGTCGCGATCGGCACCACGGTCACGCTTTTCGGCTATATCGCCGTGGCCTTTGCGGCGGCGACGCTGGTGCCGCGCCTGACAAGCCTGCTGTTGAAGCCGGGCCGCACCTACACGCTCTATGGCTTCCGCTACTGGCTGCAGACCGTCGCCGAATTCACCAGCAATTCGCGTGTGCTCGGGCTGCTGTTCGGCGACAGCTCGGCCATCGTGCACTACATGAGCGCCATCGGCTGGAACCTCAACAAGGTGGTGCAGACCGGTTCCAATTTCGGCTCCAACCAGCAGCACGAAAACCCGCTTCTGTGCGAGATCGGCACCGAGACCATGGTGTCGGACGGGCTGTTCATGATCAACATGCACAAGTCCGCCTCGGCCTTCCGGCTCGAGCCGACGCGCATCGGCGAACGCAACTATCTCGGCAACAACATCTACTATCCGCCGGATGGACGCACCGGCGACAACGTCCTGCTCGGCACCAAGGTGATGATCCCCATCGACGGGCCGGTGCGCGAGAATGTCGGCCTTCTCGGTTCGCCTGCCTTTGAAATCCCCCGCATGGTGAATCGCGACAAGGAGCTTATCGCCGGCGTCGACGAGGCGGACCGGCGCCAGCGCATCCCGTTCAAGAACCGTCACAATCTGGTGACGATCCTGCTGTTCGTGGCAACGCAATGGGTCATGCTGTTCGCCACGCTGGCGATCTGGGACCGGGCGCTGAACTACTATACCGAATGGGCTGAGGTCGCCCTGTTCGTCGCCGTGATCTTGACCTCGGCGATCACCATTCCGTTCTACATCCTGGTCGAGCGGGCAAGCCTTGGTTTCCGCCGCCTGAAGCCGCAGATGACGACGATCTACGATGTCGCCTTCTGGCGCCACGAACGCCATTGGAAGCTGGCGGATTCGCCGATCGTGCGCCTGTTTGCCGGCACACCGTTCCGGCCGATGATCCTGCGCATGCTGGGCGTCAAGGTCGGCAGCCGAGTCTATGACGGCGGCAGCAATCTGACCGAGCGGTCGCTGGTGGAGATCGGGGACGACGTCACGCTCAACGAGGGCTGCGTCATCCAGGCCCACTCGCTGGAAGAAGGCGCGTTCAAGTCGGATTTCATCCGCATCGGCGATGGCTGCACGCTCGGACCTTCCGCCTTTGTCCACTATGGCGTGGTGATGGGCAAAGGCTCGATGGTCGATGCCGACTCCTTCGTGATGAAGGGCGAAGAGCTGGAGCCCAACTCGATCTGGCGCGGCAACCCGGCCAAGCTGCATCGGTTCGTCGAGCCGGTGACGGGAGATGGCGCCAGGGCATCGGCTTGACGAGTACAGACATCCGTCTGGTTTCGGTGACCGGGGCCAACCGGGCCTTGGTCGCGGCCCTGCAACTGGCTCCGGATCAGATGGATTTCGTCGTCAGCAATGCGGAGTCGCTCGACGAAGCCGAAACTGACGCGGACGCAAAGCCGCGCGTCGTCATGGCAGGGGATCGCGTCGTCGGTTTCCTGATGTACGAGGCAGACGACGATGAGGCGCGCATCAACCGCTTCATGATCGATCGCGCCCATCAGGGCCGAGGTTACGGCAAGGCCGCGTTGCGCGAAGTGCTGGATGAGATCATGGGGCTCGGCCACATCAGCCACGTTTCGATCTGCTACGAACCTGGGAATGAAGCGGCGCGCCACCTCTATCGCGCTGCCGGTTTCGTCGAAGAAGGGCTGGACGAGGACGGGGAAATGATCGCCGATCTCGCCCTGCCGGGATAGATCGACCAGCCATGACACGGCCGCTCGACGTTGACGCGAGCCTGTCGGCGCAGACATCGCTGCTGGCGGCGATGGTCGCCATGGCGCCGATCGGCGTTCGCATCGGATGCCGCACGATACGCGAAGGCGATGAGAACCACCTGCTGCCGCAGGAAGCTCGCTCCATCCCGTCACGCCAGCCGCCGATGCGGCGGGCGAGCGGCGCGGCGCGGTGGATCGCGCGCGGGCTGCTGGCCGATATGGGCTTGAACGATGTCGCTGTTTTGCGCGGCTCATCCGGTGCGCCGGTATGGCCCCAGGGGATAACGGGGTCGCTGGCTCACGACGACGAGATGGCCGTGGCGGCAGTCGCACCCATTGGCCACATCGCCTCGCTCGGCATCGACGTCGAGCCCGCCCTGCCCTTGCCCGACGAAATCTTCCCGCTCGTTGCAACCACTGCGGACCGGACCGACGCAACCGACCGGCGTCTTGCTGGTCGCATCCTGTTTGCCGCCAAGGAGGCCGTCTACAAGGCTGCCTACCCGCTTGATCGCGAGGTGCTGGGCTATGAGGACATCTCCGTCGATCTCGACGCAGGCACCGCGATGACGACGACCTGCCGCAGAGCGATACTTGTTTACTGCGTTGCTCCGCGTGTCGTCGTTCTGGCGGTCGTCGACGGTGGCCGAGGCACGTCCCTGTAAGCGCGAGAGGCGGCCTGCGCAGTGCTTGGCCAGGCCAGCCGAGTGCGGATCAAATTAGCTAAACTTTTATTAAACTATATGGGATCACCCTTGGCGCGCCTACAGTCGCAGACGGCGGATCACAGGTGATGTCGCATGGCGCGAAACCCGGAAACGAAACTCGACGATCACAGCCTGATAACGTCGATATTGGTCAAGAGGCATCGAGCGGAAGCGCCCGATATTGTCGACGCCGACGAACTGAAGGAGCGGACGGCAGAGCTCGCACTTGTCCTGGATCTCGCTCACCAGGCATTCGCAAAGAAAGCGCCGGCAGGACCGATCGTCGACCGTCTGGCAGGCCGGCTCCACGAGCTTCGCAGGCAGTCTGCTCCCGCGGTCTGGCAGGCACTCATTCCCCTGGCCCAGCAACATCGCGTTGCCGAATATTTGCTGCAAGATCCGTTCACGCGCTGGTCCTTCGAAAAGCCGCGCGGCTATTCGGGCGATGCAAGCCTGCTGGACATTTACTACAAGCACCCCAGCGCCGACGAGATGGTGGCTTCTTCGACCCCGCTTGGCCAGGAGATCTACGCCTATACGAGCGAGGCGGCGAGTTCTGCTGCCGGACGGGAACGGCGCAACATCCTCGCCAAAACGGTGGACGAGACTGCTTGCCGGGTCGGGAATGCCGAGGTGCTGGCGATCGCCTGCGGTCATCTGCGCGAAGCCGAACTCTCCGAGGCGCTCTCTCAGGGGAAATTGAAACGCTGGATTGGACTGGACCAGGATCCTGTCAGCGTCGGCATCGTGAACCGCGATTTTGCCGGCACGGTGGTCAAGGCTGTGGAAGGCTCGGTGCGGGGCCTTCTTCGCCGCGCCTACCCTCTTGGCGCATTCGACCTCGTCTATGCCTCGGGTCTCTACGACTATCTGGCGCCCGCTATCGGCATCCGCCTGTTTCAGAGAGCCATGGAAATGGTCAAGCCCGGTGGCGAACTGCTTTTTGCCAATTTCAGCGACGAGATCACGACCGATGGTTACATGGAAACCTTCATGGATTGGCCGCTGATCCTGCGTTCGGCCGACGATATGTGGGACATCATCAATGCCGCGGTCGACAGGAATTGCGTAGACGCCGAAGTGTTCTATGGATCGAACCGAAACATCGTTTACGGCAAGGTCCGCAAAGCGTGATCCCAGGATGTGGACGGCGGTGACATTCCGGGTCGGCGGTTGACACCAGGCACCAAGTCCGGGCGCCTTGGGTTCTTTGGTCGAAGGTCTCAGCCATGACGTCGAGAATTTCGGGGTGAACGCCGGGCAACCGCCGCCATCCAGCTGTCAATCAAACAAATTTAAGAAAAATGTCCGGGTCGCGCGAAACATTCCGTAAGGCCGGCTCCTTATGATTGTGATTTTCGTGAGGCTAGGCGCGACCGCAACGCGGAACATCAGCGCTATCTTATGAAACGGGGCGTAGAATCCTGTCCAGCCGGAGCGAATCATTAGGATCTGTGCATGACCCAAACGTTGGCCGATGTGGTTGAAGACGAAGTCCTTCCGCAGCGGCAAGAGCCACTTCCGGGAGACCTGCGCAAGCTTTACCGAATGGAGGGCGAGAGTGCCCGCAGAAAGGCTGCCCGGCAGGGGCTCTGGCTCGCGGTTGCGTGCTATCTCTCGTTTTCCGTCACCGATATACTGCTGATCCCGGATGTCGCGGCTTACACGATCGGCGCGCGTTTTGCGGTCAGCGCAATCGCGCTCGTCGTCCTCGAAACACAGTATCGCCTGGGGTTCAAAACGGAAGGGCTTGATCTCACCTGCGCGGTCGCCCTGGTCTCAGGCTATATAGGTTGGTTGATTCCGGCGATAACGACCGGATACACCCAGAATTTCTCTTACTTCATGATTTTTGGCTCCATCTTCATGATGGGCGCCAATCTGTTCTTTCGATTCCAGTTTGTCCTTTCGATTGTGTCGTCTGGCGTGGTCCTCGCCGCGTTCTTCGTCGCTCTGTATTTGTTTCCTGCGACCTTGTCTTACCAAATCGCCCTCGGGACATTTTACATCTCGTGCTTCACGTTTACCTCCTACGTGAACTGGAAGCTGAATGAGGAGCGCTACAACGTCTTCCTGAATGCGCTGGAAGCCAAAATCCAGCACAAGGAGGCCACCGAACGCGGACAGGCGCTGCTCAATCTGTCGAGAACCGATCCCCTTACAGGTCTCCAGAACCGGCGGGCGATTGACGAGAAACTGCGGGACTACTGGAGTGGCTGGCAGAGGTTCGGCAACAGTTTTGTGGCGATTCTCATCGACGTCGACTTCTTCAAGAAGTTCAACGACTGTTACGGCCACCAAGAGGGCGACCGCTGCCTGATCCTTGTCGCCAACGCCCTTAGCGAAATGATCAAGGGGTACAATGGCTCAATCGGCCGCTACGGTGGCGAGGAATTCATTGTCCTGGCTCGCCTGGAAGAGAAAGAGCAGGTCGCGGACCTTGCCGAAGCCATTCGCCGCACGGTGGAGGATCTCGGCCTTACCCACGAACTGCGGCGGGACGGTATCTCGGTTGTGACGGTGAGCGTTGGGGCTGCGTTCACCCGGCTGCAGACCGGCGCCAAGCTGGAGAAGATCATCCACGAGGCTGATCGCGCGCTTTACCTGGCAAAAGCCGGCGGTCGAAATTGCGCCCGGCTGTTCGATCCATCCGACCCCCAGAGCAGCGACGAGAGCGAGAACATTGCCGCTTTGCTGAAGATCGCGATCGGCCAGGATCTCGTTTCACTCGTTTATCAACCTATCCAGGATGTCGCATCGGGCCGGGTCGAGGCGGTGGAGGCGCTGATGCGCCTCAAAATGCTGGACGGCACATCGGTCCCGCCGAGCCTGTTCATTCCGGTCGCGGAACGAACCGGCGCGATCCTGGAACTCGGCCGCTGGGCAATACGGACAGTGTGCGCCGAGCTCCTGGCGGACGATCACATCAGCGTCGTCAGTGTCAATGTCTCTCCGATCCAGCTCAAGACACCCGGCTTTGCCACCTCGGTTGCGGCCATTCTGGGCGAGACCGGCGTGGGCGGCAGCCGGCTGGCCTTCGAACTCACCGAGGGGCTGGAGATCGAGATGCACTCGGACATTCTGCGCTGCATCAGCGACCTCAAGCTGCTCGGGGTCAGGATATGGCTCGACGATTTTGGGACGGGTTTCGCAGGCCTGTCGTGGCTTCGTCTGATCGATTTCGATACGGTGAAGATCGACCGCTCGTTTCTTCACGACTGCGCCGCCCCCAGGGGCAAGGCGATGCTCCAGGACATTATTGCCCTGGTCCGGAATCGCGGCCACAAGATCCTGGTCGAAGGGGTGGAAACCGACGAGCAGATGGCGCTCATGCGCGATTTCGGCATAGACAAGATCCAGGGCTTTCGCGTCGGCCGCCCCGCTCTGGCCAAAAGTTTCCAGACGAAACAGACCCCCTACAAACGCACACTCACTGTCGTCAAGTCCGCATGACAGCGGTGCCGGCGGCGACCCGGCGGTGCCTATCGCGCGACAAGCTATCGAGACTGGCGGGCGCCACTTTGCCGGATCCGCTTCAGCC
The DNA here is from genome assembly GCF_056403215.1 of Mesorhizobium sp. P2_H9. NCBI lineage: Bacteria > Pseudomonadati > Pseudomonadota > Alphaproteobacteria > Hyphomicrobiales > Phyllobacteriaceae > Mesorhizobium > Mesorhizobium sp. P2_H9. The sequence goes on from NZ_JBFUFX010000005.1 coordinate 140,796, forward strand.
AGGGCGCCAGGTGGAAGCCGCTCATCAGCAGGTACATCGGCACCATTCCGCTGAGTGGTGAAACACCCTGCCCGCCCATGCAGAGCATGGCGGCATCGCCACTGAGGATGCAGGTCAGCAGCGCCATGACCGCGAAAGTCGGCGCCGCTACGAGGGATATGAGATCAGCTGCGCCGAGCGCGGCCTCGCCGGCGCCGTCTGCATGAGGCTCGCTCATGGTCTGTTTCCCTTGATACCACGGAGGCAGCAGAAGCCCCGCTAATCCACGGAGCTGGGCTCGCGCAGGCCAATTACTCGGCGCGGTCGCGGAATGCCGCCTCGCCTGCGTCCGACACCTCTTCCCATTTCTTGTCGGGCGCCGCGTCATAGCTGTCGTGCCARTTCCACCATTTGTAGGTCGGGGTCTGCGGATAGCCTTCGGGCGAGTCCTCCCAGACCTCCTGGCGGCCGAGCGGCGTGGCGTCGAGGTAGTTCCAGACGGTGCCCATCGCCTCGTCGCCGCGGCTGTTGATGAAGTAGGTGCGAAACACCCTGTCACCGTCATGGATGAACACGTTGTGGCCGTGCCATTCGGCGACGCCAAAATCGGCGTCAAAGCTGTCGGTGATGGTGTACCAGGGCATCTTCCAGTCCATCCGCTGCTTCAGCCGCGCAATGTCGGTCTGCGGGGCGCGCGAGGCATAGACCAGCGTGGTGTCGCGGGCGTTGAGATGGGTGAGATTGCCGACCTGATCGGCGCCCATGGAACAGCCGCGGCAGGCGTGATCGGGCCAGCCATGGACGCCGGGCTCGAAGAAGGCGCGGTAGACGATCAGCTGGCGGCGGCCGTCGAACAGGTCGAGCAGGCTGGCCTTTCCGTCAGGCCCTTCGAAGACGTATTTTTTCTCGACTTCCATCCACGGCATCCGCCGCCGCTCGGCGGCCAACGCATCGCGAGCGCGGGCCTGCGCCTTTTCCTTCACCAGCAAGGCTTCACGCGCGGCCTCCCACGCCTCCTGCAAGACGATCGGCGGTGTCTTCATGGCGAGCCGCGCCGAGCCTCCCTCGCCTGTGCCATTCGTGTGACTGGTCATCGTTCTTCTCCTCTCTGCCGTTGCTTGCGGGTCGTGAGTTAGGGCGCGCGTGCCAATTGGCGATAAAGGCGATGGTATCTCGCTATTTTCCGGGCTCCGAAGCCACCTGCCCGATGGGGCGCGCACCGGCCATATAGCGATCATTATCAAAGGGTTCGGCCTGGTTGCTTTCGAGGTCCCACAGATGCCGGTGGGTGGCCGGCAGGTTGCCGAGATAGACATGCAGCGCGCCCGAGCGCGCATTGCCGGTGTTGGCCACCGAATGCACGATGTGCGGCGGCATATGCATCACGGCGGGCGCGGCGATGTCCTGCCTCTCCGGCACGTCGATCTCGCTGCCGATAGTGGGATAGATGAAGTTGGTCTCGCTGCCCTTGTAGATGCCGATCAGCACATCCATCAGATGGTTGTGCGGGGGATACTGCAGGCCGGGCGACAGCGTGATGTGGTAGATCGTCAGATTCGGGCTGGCGTGCAGAAGCACTTCGTCGTCGTCTTCCTCATGCGCGAGCACGCCCGTCGCGTGAAAACGCCTGGTATGGTCGTGCAGCACCGTCCTGACGCGTTCGAACGGATCGGGGGCTTGCGCGGCGTTGACGATATCATTGGTTACGGCGTAGAGAGGCGAGCTGGGGGAAAGAGACATTGTCAGTTATCCCTTCTGAGATGCTCAGTGCAAATATCTGAGAAGCTCACGCTAGCGAATGCCGATACCGGCGTCAACTGGGGCCCAAACGGAAGACCAACATGACTCCTCCGAAAGCCGCGGCGGCATCGACCGCCGACATACTGCGCAGCGAAGAGGCCTATGAGCAGGTCAAGACCGATATCGTCGCCTGCGTGCTGCGCCCCGGCGAAAGCCTGACCGAAAAGCAGATCGGCGACCGCTACCAGATCAAGAAGGCGACGATCCGCTCGGCGCTGGCCCGTCTGACGCAGGAAGGGCTGATCAAGAGCGAGCCCAGGCGCGGCTATGTCATCGCGCCGCTCAGCCTGCGCGACGTCAACGAAATCTTCGATGTGCGCAGCCTGATCGAGCCGGAAGTGTTCCGTGTCGCTGCATCGGGCCTCACCGCGCGCGGGCTGGAAGATGTGAGACTAGCGGCGAAGAAGGTGCTGAAGCCGGAGACGCTGCGCAGCCACGTTGCGTTCCTCGCCGCCGATCGCGCCTTTCGCCTGGCGCTGGCGGAGCTGTCGGGAAATCTGCGGCTGGCGCGCCTGCTCGATCAGATACTCGACCAGTCGGAGCGCGTTCTCCATCTCGGCTTCAAATCGCGCGACCTGACGCAACTGATCATCAGCCAGCAGCAGGAATTGGTGCTGGCCTGCGAGGTGGCGGAGGTTTCCGGCATCGTCAAACTGGCGCGTTCGCAGTGCCTGCTGCTCAAGAAACAGGTGCTCGAAGCCTTGCTTGCCAGCGCCAAGCTGCAGGAAGCCAATCTGCAGACCTTCGCATAGAGCCTATTCCCATCCCGATGAAAGATCGGGATGGGGCTCTATCTTCCCTCACTGTGTAGGCGCCTGCTAGGACGTCGCACGCAGGTTGCGGCGGGCGCGCCGCCTGTGTGTTGCGCGCGCCGCCTCGGCCACCGCGCCGTTGATTTCGACCACGACGCCTTCGCGCGGCTTGGCGTTGGTGACCCTGTGCAGGCGCTCATAAGGCAAGAGCTCCTTGATCCGGGCATTGAGCGACGCGACTTCAGCTCGCAAATCCTCGCATTCCTGCCTCTGGACATCGTACTGCATTTGTTCAGATGCCTGCTGCAGGGAAAGCTGCGAATAATTTGCGTTCACCGCCGAAAGGTTAATCTTGTCGCTCTCGCTCTCCTTCATGAGCGCAGACAGTTTTTCATCCGCAACCTGCTTTTCGGCCACGGCGTCGCTCCATTGAGTCCGAAGCGTGGCTATCTCGGCAGCCGCTGCGCTGCTCTCGTTCGAGGCCAGCTCCAGTCGCGACTGGAGGTTCTGAATTTCAGAACGCAAGCCGTCCATCTCCAGGTGATTGCGGGTGAGCTCGGCTTGCGTGTCACTTTCCATGAAACGGGCCGCTTCCGTCATTTCCGACAGCTTCGTTTGCGCCATCTCGAACGATTTCTGAAGCCGCATTTCCTCCTTCTCGCTCTTGCCAAGCGCAGCCAGCAGTTCCGAAAGTCGCACCGCCTCGCTGGCATGAATCGTCGAGAGCTCGTCGAGCCTATGGCGCGTCTCGGTTTCCCGCTTGTGCGCCTTGTCGAGTTCAATCTGCAGGCTGACATGCTTTTCCCGCAGCATCTTGTTCTCACGTAAGCGTCTGTTGGCCTCGACCGTCTTGGCCGCTAGCGTCTTGACGACCTCGCCGAATTCCGCTTCGCGTTTTGCGCTTGCATTGGCTGCCTCGACCAGTTCCAGCCTCACTGCAGCCAGCGCAGCTCGAAGCGCCTCCTTGTCCTGAACCAGGCCCGCCTCATGCTGCTGCAAGACTTCGACGGCGCCTTCGCGCTCGCGCAGCTTTCTGGCCGCATCGTGGAGCTGTTCCGACAGACCTCTTTGGTGTGCGGTCAGGCCGGTATTTGCCAGTTCCAGTTCGTTAGCGCGAAGAACATCGCCGTGGAGGATGTTCAAGAATTCGCGTGTCAGATGGTGCGAAGTCGCGATCTCCGACAGTTTCGCGTTGATCTCCTCCAGATAGTCCTGGGCATCGTGAAAGAGCCCATCAACCGCACTCAATGCAGCCAGCCGGGTTTGCGTGTGCGAAGTCAGCAGCCGTACGGTCTCTGGACGATCCGCACCGTTCTCTGGCTGGGCGTTGTCGTTGTTTGTCGCGAGATTCTCGTCCGCGTTCTCCGGCGGCGACTGGTCGTCTAGTTTGAGACACTCATCGAACGCGTCCGCCAACTCGGCTTCGAGCTTCTCAAATGCTCTGTCGGAATTAGCGGCACGCTTCATCAACCCCTTGAAACTCATGGCCTAACACTCCTTACACTCCCTCCATTTTTTTTACTTAAGGAATTGCTAACATTCCTTTTTACATCCTCTTCTTCCGTTGGGGAAGCCCCACCGAGCCCTGAGCAGCCTTGGTTGATCGATACGCTCTTGGGCGCCGGCGCAGCAGACGCGACGCTGGCCCGCAGTTCACCCTGCTTGCGTTTGGCCTTGGTGGCGCCGCCCGTAAGGCAGATATCCGGTCACCCCCGCGCAGGGGCACCAAGCGCCCTCACCCGGCGGCACGCTTGCCGCGTTTGGTCTTGCCGGCCCGCGCTTCTAGCGTCTTCTCGATCTGCCGCTTCAGCTCGTCCTTGATATCGACGGTCTCGGCCAGCAAGGCGTCGATCTTCATGAAGTCGAGCACCCGGTATTTCGACACCGCCGGACGGATCAGAATGTCGGGCTGGCACTGCTTAAGCTTGTTGGCGATGATCGACTGCATCATCAACTGCGTGGCGCCGAACATCAGGTCGACGGAGGTCGGGTTCTTGCGCTCGGCTTCGGTCGGGGCACCGACGACATCGACGGCGATAATGATGTCGGCGTCATGCTCGATCAGGTCGAACGGTACCGGATTGTAGATGCCGCCGTCGATCAGCAGCCGGCCGTCGCGCATCACCGGGCGGAATACCGCGGGAATGGCGGCCGAGGCGGCGAGTGCCGAATGCAGGTCGCCGTCTTCGAAGACGGCCAGCTTGTGACCAAAATAGTCCGTCGCGGTCACCTTCAGCGGTATCTTCAGCTCGGCGAAGGTTTCGGGAATAGCGTCGGGCAGGAAGGCTTTCAGGATGCGCTCGACATTGAACTGGCTGACCCGCAAGCCGCCCTGCATCGCCTCGGCAAAAGTGCCCGGCCGCGCCCGCCACATGCGCGTCGCCACTTCGGCGCGGCGCATCAGGATCGAGCGCGTATAGTCCTGGATGTCCCGACCGGCCATGCCCGAGGCCATGCCGGCGCCCATGATGGCGCCGATCGACGAGCCGGAAATTGCGACCGGCCTGATGCCCAGTTCGTCCAGCGCCTCGATGACGTGGACATGCGCCAGCCCGCGCGCGCCGCCGCCGCCAAAGGCGATGCCGAAGCTTGGGCCAGCACTCATCCCTTGCCGCCCAGCGCCAGTTTGGGTCCGACGACCATGATGGCCGGCTCTGCGGAAAGCAGTTTCTTCGCCGCCGCCTTGACCTGGTCGAGCGTCACCCCGTTGATGAGGGCGCCGCGACGCTGCATGTAGTCGATGCCAAGCTTGTCGAGCTGCAGTTCGACCAGGGTCGCTGCAATCGCGCTCGAGGAATCCAGATTGTTGATGGCATAGGCGCCGACCATGTATTTCTTGGTCGCCTCAAGTTCTTCCTCGGTCGGCCCTACCTCGGCCATGCGCTTGACCACCTCGCGCACGACGCCCAGCGTCTCGGCCGCCCTGTCGGAGCGGGTCGCGGTGGTGACGAGCAGCGCATCGGCGTGTTTCTGGTCGATCAGGTCGGAACTGACGCTGTAGGCCAGGCCGCGCTTTTCGCGCACTTCGTCGAACAGACGCGAGGTGAAGGTGCCGCCGCCGAGGATCTCGTTCATCAGCACTGCGGCGAAAAAGTCCGGCGCGTCGCGTTTCACGCCGGGGTAGGCCAGTTGCAGCGAGGTCTGCGGCAGGTCGTAGTTGACCTCGAGCTGCTGGCCGAGCTTCGGCTCGATATCGGCGACGGGGTTCAGCGTCTGCTTTTCCGGCAGGTCGCCGAACAGCGCGTCGAGCTTTTGCTTCAGCGTCCCGGCGTCGATGTCGCCGACCACCGCCACATGCAGGCCGTCGCGGGCGAAATTGGCCTTGTGGAAGGCTTTCAGATCATCCGGCGTGATGGCGGCGAGGCTTTGCTTGGTGCCCTCGTCGGACCTGGAATAGGGATGGGTGCCGTAGATCGCTTCCGCCCATTTGGTCTGGGCGATGGTGCCCGGGTCGTTCTCGCCGGCAATGATGCCGGACAGGATCTGCGACCGAATGCGGTCGATCGGCGCCTGGTCGAAGCGCGGTTTGGTGACCGCCAGCCGCAACAGGTCGAACGCAGCGTCTTTGCGCTCGGCCAGCGTGCGCATCGAGCCATAGGTGCCGTCGCGCCCGGCCTCGAAGCCCATTTCGGCGCCGACATCGTCGAGCTTTATCTGGAAGGCCTCGCTGTCGAGATCGCCGGCGCCCTCGTCGAACAGGCCGGTCATCAGATTGACCAGCCCTTCCTTGCCAGCTGGGTCCTGCGTCGAGCCGCCATCGAAGACGAAGCGGATGGCGATGATCGGCACCGTATGATCTTCCACCAGCCAGGCGGTGATGCCCTTCGGCGATTTCACTTCCTGGATGTCCATGGCGCGAGCGGCGAGCGCCGGCAGGATGAGGAAGACGAGGGAAAGGAACAGGGTCGCCAGCGGCGTAGCGGTGCGGCGGGGCAGGATCGCGAGTCTGTTCATCGGATCAGTTCCCCGCCTGGGTTTGCGGCAAGAGATAGCCGGTCGTCGAATGATCCAGCACCAGATACCGCACGGCGACGGCCTTGACCTCATCGGCGGTGACCTTGCGGATGCGGTCGGGCCATTCCTCGATATCCCTGACGTTGCCGCCGACGGCCAGCGTCGAACCATAGATATTGGCCATGGAATCCTGCTTGTCGCGGGCGAAGATCATCGAGCGGACGTAGCGGGCCTTGGCCTTCTCCAACTCCTCGCCAGTGACCCCGTCCTTGGCAATGCGAAGGATTTCGGCATCGACCGCCGCCTCGACATCGGCGAGCTTGGCGTCACCGCGCGGCGCGCCATAGACGGTGAAATTGGTGGCATCGTGCATGGTGCCCTGGAAGAAGGCCCCGGCGCTGGCGGCTATGCCTTGCTTGACCACAAGCTCCTGGTAGAGCCGGCTGCGGCTACCGCCGCCGAGGATTTCAGCCAATATATCGAGCGCTTCGGCTTCGCCCGGTTTTGCCGTGCGATAGGACGGAACCACCCATTGCGTCGAAAAACTCGGGACGCTGACGCGCGCATCGGTGAGCGTCACCGTGCGCCTGGTGTTCTGCTCCGGCTCGACTGGACGAATGCGCGGCGGCAGGTCCGGACCGCGCGCGACCTTGCCAAAAGTCTTTTCGGCCAGCGCCTTGACCGCGTCCGGTTCGACGTCGCCAGCCACCACCAGCACGGCGTTGTTGGGGGTATAATATCTGTCGTAGAAGGCCGTGGCGTCGGTGCGGTTCAGCTGCTCCATCTCCTGCATCCAGCCGATCACCGGGATGCGGTAGGGCTGGTTCTGCCAAAGCGTGGCGTCGACTTCCTCGTCGAGAACCGCCTCGGGATTGCTGTCGATGCGTGCACGGCGCTCCTCGAGAATGACGTCGCGCTCGGTCTTGATGACGTCGTCGGTGAGGATGAGGTTGCGCATCCGGTCGGCTTCGAAGCTCATCATGTCACCGAGTGCCGAGGGCGCCACCGTCTCGTGGAAGGCGGTGTAGTCATAGGAGGTGAAAGCGTTGTTGGAACCGCCTATGGCTGAGATGGCGCGGTCGAACTCGCCGGCTGAATGGTTCTTGGTTGCCTTGAACATCAGATGTTCGAAGAAATGGGCAATGCCGGATTTGCCCGGCGGCTCATCGGCACTGCCGATCTTGTACCACACCATATGGGTGACGATCGGCGCCCGGTGATCCGGGATGACGACCACCTCCATACCGTTGTCGAGCAGAAAGTCCGTCACCTTGCCGTCGTCCGATGCGGCCAGAACCGGGCCGGTCGTGACCAGGGCCAGCGCGGTCGTCAGCAGCATTCTGCGCAGAGATGTCATCAATGGCTCCGGATTTCATGCCGCGACGATAGGCAAGGTCTTGTGGACAAGCAAAGTCAATTGTTGGTCATGTTGCCGGCAAAGGCGGCGGCAAAGAGGCCGCCCCCGGGCGTGCAAGGGATGCCGCAAGCAATCAGCCGGCTTCGATGAAACGAATGACGGTCTCGCCATAGCCGCGCTCGTCGACCACCGCAAAGCCGGGGCCAAGCTCGAACGGGGCCGCCGCCGCTTCCTCGACGACGCAGAGCGCACCGGGCGAGAGCCAGCCACCGGCCTTGGCCGAACGCAGGGCAAGTTCGCCAAGACCCTTGCCGTAGGGCGGATCGGCAAACACCAGTCCGAAGGCGGCGATGGTGCCGGCCTCGCCAAGTGCTGAGGCATCGCGGCGAAAGATCTTGGTGCGCCCGGTCAGGCCGAAGGCTTCGACATTGGTGCGGATCAGGCCGCGTCCTTCCGCCGATTCCTCGATAAAGACGACATAGGACGCGCCACGCGACAGCGCTTCGAGGCCGAGCGCGCCGGTGCCGGCGAACAGGTCGAGCACGCGCGCGCCGTCCAGTTTCTCGGGATAGCGATGCGCCAGCACGTTGAAGACAGCCTCGCGGGTGCGGTCGGTCGTCGGGCGGATGCCATTGCTGCGCGGCGTCGCCAGCGGACGCCCGCGAAACTCACCGCCGACGATCCGCATTACTTGCCCTTGGGGCCGTTACGCGGCCGGTCACTGCCGGGACGATCGCCCCGCGGCTTGCCGAACGGTTTTGCACCGCTGGGCTTGCCATAGGCGGGCTTGAACGAAGCCTTGCGCGCCTTGGCATCGCTGGCCTTGGCCGCGTCGGCTTCCGCCCTGCCCTTGCCGATCGGCCGCGCGCCAGGCGCCATCCAGACATTGGCCTTGCGCTGGCCCGGCGGCTCGATCGGCCGCTGCTCGCGTTCCGGCCTTTTCCCGCCCGGCTTGCCGCCAAAGCCACCACGCGGCTTGTCGCCAAAGCCACCGCGCGGTTTGTCGCCGAAGCTGCGCTCGGGCCTGGGGCCACGCTCGCCAAAGCTCTTTTCCGGCCCAGCACCTCTGTCGGGACTTGTCGACAGCTTGCCCAGCGCCTCGTCGCGGCTGCCTTCGCGGCGCTTGCGGTTCTTGATCAGCCCGCCCTCGCCGATCGGACGGCGCTCGCCGTCGCGGGTGAATTTCGGCCGCTCGGGTTCTTCTTCGCGCACCGCTTCGCGCCGCACCGGCTTGTTGGAAAACGGCTTGGTGATCTCCGCGTCGAAATTGGCGCCGGATTCCTCGACCAAGCGCTCGCCAAGCTGGTCGCGCAGCACGCGGCCCTTGATCTCGAGGACATGGCCCTCCTTCAGATCATCCAGCTGGAATGGGCCGTAGGAAATGCGGATCAGCCGCGTGACGTCGAGGCCGAGCGAGCCAAGGATGTTCCTGACCTCGCGATTCTTGCCCTCTCGCAGGCCAAGCGTCAGCCAGGCATTGGTGCCCTGCTCGCGGTCGAGCGTCGCTTCGATGGCGCCATAGAAGACGCCGTCGACGGCAATGCCTTCGCGCAGGCCGGCGAGCGCGCTTTCCTCGACCTTGCCGTGGACGCGCACGCGGTAGCGCCTGAGCCAACCGGTGGCCGGCAGTTCGAGCACGCGCGACAGCCCGCCATCATTGGTGAGCAGCAAAAGGCCTTCGGTGTTGATATCGAGGCGACCGATGGTCATCAGCCGCGGCAGGTCTGCCGGCAGCACGTCGAACACGGTTTTGCGGCCCTCGGGATCGCGGTTGGTGGTGACCACGCCGGCCGGCTTGTGGAACAGGAACAGGCGAGTGCGCTCGATCGGCGGTATCTCCATGCCGTCGAGATGGATGATGTCGCCGGGCATGACATTGAAGGCCGGTGTGGTCAGAGCGCGGCCATTGACCTTGACGCGGCCGGCCGCAATCAGCTCCTCGGCATCGCGGCGCGAGGCGAGGCCGGCGCGCGCCAGCCGCTTGGCGATGCGCTCACCTGCCTCCTCCGTCGCTTCCGCGGCACGCGGGCGCGGCCTGAAGCCGCCGCCTGATGCGCCCTGGGGCCGATCGCCAAAGTCGCGCTTGGGGCGATCAGCGAAGTCGCGCTTCGGCCGGTCGTCGCGCGGTTTGAAGTCACGCTTCGGGCGTTCGCCTTCGGCGGCCATCGGCCGATCGCCGCGCGGTGCATAGGGTTTGCGCGGACCTTCGCGCTTCTCATAAGGCTTGCGCTCGCCTTCAGCGGCCATTGGTCGGTCGCCGCGTGGCGCATAGGGTTTGCGCGGTCCTTCGCGCTTTTCATACGGCTTGCGCTCGCCCTCGGCGGCCATCGGCCGGTCGCCGCGCGGGGCGTAAGGCTTGCGCGGGCCCTCGCGTTTTTCATATGGCTTGCCTTCGGGGCGCGGGCCCTTGCTGAATGGCCGGTCGCCGCTCTTGAAATCGCGCTTCGGGCGCTCGCCCTCAGCGGCATTCGGACGATCGCCACGCGGAGCATAGGGCTTGCGCGGGCCTTCGCGTTTCTCGAAAGGCTTGCCTTCAGGGCGCGGGCCCTTGCTGAATGGCCGGTCGCCGCTCTTGAAATCGCGCTTCGGGCGCTCGCCCTCAGCGGCTATCGGCCGGTCACCGCGCGGTGCGTAGGGTTTCTTGGCGCCGAAGGATGGCTTGCCGCCTTTGCCGGCGGCGCCGTCGCGGCTGCGCGGTCCCGCGGCTTTCGGGCCGCCTCTGGCCGGACCCTTTTTGGGCCGGAATTTCTTGTCGTTGTCGTCCATGTGGCCTTTGCCTGTTTGCGCTGCTACAGCGTGGCGCATCCTTTCGGGCGCGCAAAGAACGCTGTAGCACTTTTGATTTGGCGCATGATCATTTCCGAAAACCGAGTCCGATTTTCGGGGTTATGCGCTCAATAACAGGATCACGCCTGAGTGGCGAGGAGATAATCGGGATGGAAACCCGCGTGAAGCGGCCGGATTTCATGGCGCTGGCGTTGCAAGAAGCCGAAGCCGCCGCCTTGCGCGGCGAAGTGCCGGTCGGCGCCGTCATTGCCAGCGGCAGCATGGTGGTGGCAAAAGCCGGCAATCGCACCCGCGAGCTTGCCGATCCGACGGCACATGCCGAGATGCTGGCGATCCGCGAGGCTTGCCAGAAGCTCTCAGCCGAGCGGCTGACCGGGCACGACCTCTATGTGACGCTGGAGCCCTGCGCCATGTGCGCCGGTGCCATTTCCTTCGCCAGGCTGCGCCGGCTCTATTTCGGCGCCGCCGACGAGAAGGGCGGCGCGGTGGTCAACGGCGTGCGCTTCTTCACGTCACCCACGTGCCACCACGCGCCCGACATCTATCCGGGCATGGCCGAACATGACGCGGCGCTGCTGCTGAAGGATTTTTTCCGGGAGCGACGCGAACCTTAGCTAGATATCAAAGGGTTACGGCGTTCTTTGCATGTCTTAAGGAACATGCGGTGCGGAGATGGGCTGCTTACCAGGGCAGCCAGTCGAACATGCCGCCGCTCTTGCTCTTGGCGGCTGCCTCCTTCTTGAGGCGGCGTTCCTTCTTGTATTCGTCCTCGCCGAGCTCGTCCTGCGGCGCGGTGTCGGCCGCGACGCGGTACTGCACCGGCGGCTCGCTCAGATATTTGCGCTTGGTCGGGTCGCCCTGCTTGCTTTCCGCCATGCGACGCTTGATCTCGGCGACGCGACCCTTGTCGGAATCAGCCGGCGTCCAGCGTGGCGGATGGCTCGAGGCGGAGTCCGCCAGCGCCTTCTTGACAGATTCCGGGTCGGTCTGCACGTCGTCGACGATCTGCGACTGGTAGGAAGGATCGTCCTGATGCGCGGTGGCGTCGGCACGCAGGCGGGCACGGCGCTGCTCGGGCGATTCGGGCCAATCGGCGCTCGCCGTCTCGATGCTGTCCTGCGGCGGCGGCAGCACTTCCTGCTGCCCCGGCGCCGGCTTCACCAGTTCGGGACGCGGCTTGTAGTCAATCCGTTCCTTGTGCTTCGGCGCGATCGAAAAGGCGCCGGAGAGGTCGCCGGCAAGCTGCGTGGCGGCGGTCTTGTCGGTGCCGTAGGTGGGCGAACCCATGCAGCCGGACAGAGCGAGGCTGGACGCGACAAGCGGCGCCAGCAGCGCAACGCGCGCGTAAGTTCTCTCGGTCATGCCAAAAAGTCCCACTCTAGACAGCCTCTCGATCGCCACCGGCCAAAGGTCCGGTCCCCATCGTCGATGCTCTTGCGACGGAAATCCGGCGACAATTTGTCGTCCGGAGTTTCGCGTGTTTACCTCAACCGCTCGTTAAGGGCAACGCGCGGGGGGCTGTCAGCCCCTCGCCGTGGCATTTGTGCACCGTTTCAAAGCCGCCCGAGCGCCTTCAACTCTTGCAGGACAGCGGCGTCCCGGGCCGAAACATCGGGGAATTCGACATCCTGTCCGACATCGGCCGTGTAGCGCCATGAGCGCGCGCATTTCGCCAGGCCCCGATCCTGCGCCTTCTCGATCACGACCGCTATGCCCTTGACGTCGTCCAGGGTGAAGGCGCCGGAAGGCGCGTTGCCGTGGGCGATGACGAGTTCGCTGGTGATCGCCATCTCGGCCATGTCGACATCCGAGATCGCCGCTTCGAGCGCGGCATCGTCCAGCGTGACCACCGGCACGGCTTCCAGCGACGAGCCGATCAGCTTCTCGGCGCGCGCGATCTCGAGCGCGCCGGTGACGACACGCCGAACCTGCCGCACCTTGCGCCATTTTTCCGCCAGCGCCTCGTTCTTCCAGTCCTCCGGGATTTCCGGAAACTGATCGAGATGCAGCGACACGGCGTCCGGGTGACGATCGAGCCAGGCCTCTTCCATGGTGAAGGGCAGCATCGGCGCCAGCCACTTCACCAGGCAGTTGAACAGATGGCGCACCACTTGCACGGAGGCCTTGCGCTTCACGCTCGACGGTGCGTCGCAGTAGAGCGCGTCCTTGCGGATGTCGAAATAGAAGGCCGACAGTTCGACCACCATGAAGTCGAGCAGCGTGCGGGTGACGCGCTTGAACTCGAAGGCATCGTAGCCCGAGCGCACCACCTCATCGAGCTCGGCCAGCCGGTGCAGCATCAGCCGCTCCAGCTCCGGCATCTTGTCGAGCGGCACCTCCTCGCCGTCGTCATGGGCGAGCGTGCCCAGCATCCAGCGGATGGTGTTCCTGAGCTTGCGGTAGGCGTCGATATTGGTCTGCAGCACGTTCTTGCCGAGCCGCTGGTCTTCCCAATAGTCGGTCGTCACCACCCACAGGCGCAGGATATCGGCGCCGGACTGCTTGATGACGTCCTGCGGCACGACGGTGTTGCCGAGCGACTTCGACATCTTGCGTCCCTCTTCATCCATGGTGAAGCCATGGGTGACGACGGTTTCGTAGGGCGCCCTGCCCCTGGTGCCGCAGCTTTCGAGCAGCGAGGAGTGGAACCAGCCGCGATGCTGGTCGGAGCCTTCGAGATAGACGTCGGCCGGCCATTTCAGATCCGGGCGATCCTCAAGCGTGAAGGCGTGGGTCGATCCCGAATCGAACCAGACGTCGAGGATGTCCATCACCTGCTTCCATTTGGAGGCGTCGTGATTGCCGAGGAAACGCTCCTTGGCGCCGGCCGCGAACCAGGCATCGGCGCCCTCTTTTTCAAAAGCGTCCATGATGCGCTGGTTGACCGCCTCGTCCTTCAGCACATTGCCGTCGGCATCGGCGAAGACGGCGATCGGCACGCCCCAGGCGCGCTGGCGCGACAGCACCCAGTCGGGGCGCTCCTCGATCATGGCGCGGATGCGGTTCTGGCCGGCGGCCGGCACGAAGCGGGTGTCGTCGATCGCCTTCAGCGCGCGGCTGCGCAGCGTCGTGCCGTCGCCGAGATCCTTGTCCATGTAGACGAACCATTGCGGCGTGTTGCGGAAGATGATCGGTTTCTTCGAGCGCCACGAATGCGGATAGGAATGCTTCAGCCGGCCGCGCGCGAACAGCGCATTGCGCTTGATCAATTCGTCGATGACCGCCTGGTTGGCATTGCCCTTCTTGCCGTTGTCGTCGATGACGCGCGCTGGCCCGCCCTCGCGGTCCGGGCCAAAACCCGGCGCGTCCTTGGTGAAGAAGCCGCCATCGTCGACCGGGAACGGGATGGCGGTGTCGATGCCGCGCTGGCGAAGCTCATTGGCAGCATCCGTCCAGGCATCGAAATCCTCGCGACCGTGGCTGGGCGCGGTGTGAACGAAGCCGGTGCCGGCATCGTCGGTGACATGGTCGCCGGCAACCATCGGCACCGGGAATTCATAGCCGCCGCCGAAGCCTTTGAGCGGATGCGAAAGCGTAAGACTTCCAAGCTGTTCCGCCGAAACGCTGTGAAGCCGATTCAAGGTGACCTTGGCCTTGGTCGCCGAGTCTTCCGCCAGTGCATCGGCAAAGATCAGCTTCTCGCCCGGCTGCGGCCCGAAGGCGTTCTCGGCCGCCGTGACCTCGTAAAGACCATAGCCGATGCGCGACGAATAGCTGACCGCGCGGTTGCCGGGGATGGTCCAGGGCGTCGTCGTCCAGATGACGACATGAGCTTCCAGCAGGTCCAGCGACGTCTCGGTCAGCTTTGGATCCCGTGCCGGCTGCCCAGCCTCAAGGCTGGCAACCGGAAACTTCACCCAGATCGTATCGGACTCATAGTCCTGGTACTCGACCTCGGCTTCGGCCAGCGCGGTGCGCTCGACCACGCTCCACATCACCGGCTTGGAGCCGCGATAGAGCTGACCCGACATGGCGAATTTCAGCAATTCGCCGGCGATGCGCGCCTCGGCATGAAAAGCCATCGTCGTATAGGGGTTCTTGAAGTCGCCGACGACGCCGAGCCGCTGGAACTCGCCGCCCTGCACCGAGATCCAGTGGGCAGCGAATTCGCGGCATTCCTGGCGGAACTCGTTGACCGGCACCTCGTCCTTGTTCTTGCCCTTGGCGCGGTATTGTTCCTCGATCTTCCATTCGATCGGCAGGCCGTGGCAGTCCCAGCCGGGCACATAGTTGGAATCGTAGCCGCGCATCTGGAACGAGCGGGTGATGACGTCCTTGAGGATCTTGTTCAGCGCATGGCCGATATGGATGTTGCCATTGGCGTAGGGCGGGCCGTCATGCAGCACGTATTTTTCACGGCCGGCAGCGCTTTCGCGCAGCTTGCGGTAGAGGTCCATGTCCTGCCAGCGCTTGACCAGCAGCGGCTCTTTCTCGGGCAAGCCGGCACGCATCGGGAAATCCGTCTGCGGCAGATAAAGCGTCTTGGAATAGTCGATCGTATCGGTTGTGTCGGTCATTGGTCTGCCATGTGCATTGCCCGGCGGGCGTAGAAGCTCGGGCGTTGAAATCTTCGCTTTGACGCATATCGGCTTCCCAAAACCGGACCCACTTTTGGGCGATAGGCGTCGATCATTTGGAAAAAGCGCGAGAGGCACGCGCAAGATCCCCGGCGGCTCCAGCGGCGCTCAGGCCGCCCGGAACACCGGGCTCGTAATTCGTATCGTCAGCGCGCGAAGGCGCGAAAAGCTCGTCATGGCAGGGCTTTTAGCGGAGAAAGCCGCAGGAATAAAGCGTCTCTCGTTTGATTCAGCTACATCGTGAAGTCGAAGCGATAGGTGGTCGACACACCGATCATAAACTGGTTGCGGTCGCCGCGCTCCTTGACCAGGCTTGAATCGGCGGCCGGGCCCATCAGGCGGGAATATTCGCCAAACAGGCTGGCCGTCATCGGTTCGGTTACCTTCCAGGTTATGGCGCCGCCAAGGCCTGTCGATTTCAGGCCGCCACCGGGATGGTATTCGCTGAGGCCCGAGGCCACCGCCTCCTGCACATTGACGCCATAATAGGCGTCGAAATAGCCTGAAGAGGCGAAGGAAACGCGCGGGCCGCCCGAAATCCTGACATTTGGCGTCAAATCATAGAAGGCGTCGGCGGCGATGTCGGCGACGAAACCGTTGTGGGCGCGAATGCCGTGGCGCAGTTCGGCGCGAGCGCGCAGCCAGTCCGTCGGATAGAATTCGAAGAAGCCACCGACCTCGCCGCCCCAGCGCACCGGGTCGAGGCCCTTCAGCTCATCGTCGCTGCTGCGGGAAAACAGGAATTTGCCGGTCAGGCCGGCGCGGACACCGCCATCGTCGACCAGCGCCAGCGAGATGTTGTCGTTGCGCGAGACAAAGCGTGCGGTGGGACCGGCCTTGCCAAGCGAGATGATCGGCGAGGCACTGAGCATATACTGCTTGCCGCCCTCGAAATTCGGCGCGACGAGGCCGGTGGCGCCAACCGTTAGATACCAGTCGCCGGACAGCCAGCCGAAGGTGCCCTCACCGGCCTCGGCGGCAGCGGGCGCGCCCAGCATGACGGCCGCCAAGACCGCAGACATTTTTCCGACCGGACTCATGGTCACTCCACTAACACAACACAGCCGCGCAACGGCCACAGCTTTGACGGCCGTTTGGTAAAATTTGATTTAAATCCGTGACAGGGGAGCACGGTTTGTTGTCCTTGCAGGGTGTCGCCCTCGGCTGGACGCGCGCCACTACCGGTATTAACCTCGTGGCCGGCAAATGCCAGACGTTCTTCTATGCCAAAGCGAGACTGGAGGAGATGCGGCAATGACCCTGCGCGGCGATGCATTGAAGGACGCGATCGGCCAGACACGAGACAAATGGGGGTGGTTCGTCGCGCTCGGCGTGCTGCTGCTCATTTTCGGCGGCATTGCCTTCGGCAATCTGTTCATCGCCACCGTCGCCTCGGTTTATGTCGTCGGCTGGCTGATGCTGATGGCCGGCATCATCGAGATCATTCATGCCTTCGGCGTCAAGACCTGGGGCCGCTTCTTCTACTGGCTGCTCAGCGGCCTGCTCTATGCCGTCGCAGGGTTCTTCGCCTTCGACAATCCGCTGCTGGCGTCAGCGGTGCTGACCTTCCTGCTGGCGGTGGCGCTTGTCGCATCAGGCGCGCTCCGAGCCTGGGTCGGCTACAGCCACCGGCCGGCCAATGGTTGGGGCTGGGTCGTCGCGGCCGGCCTGATCAGCGTGCTGGCGGGCCTGACCATCGCCATGGGCTGGCCGGTCAACAGCCTGTGGGTGCTCGGGCTGTTCCTTGCCATCGATCTGATCTTCCAGGGCTGGACTTTCATCGCCGTTGGACTGGCCTTGAAGAGGTAGGCGGCCGGAAGCTCAAAAAGCGATAGCGCGATCCAGCTCCGACAGCGGGCTGACACCGGCGAGCAGCGCCCTCGCCTCGGCCTCGTCACGCTTCATCTGCGCGACCAGCGCATCCAGCCCGTCGAACTTCACCTCCGAGCGCAGGAAACCGAAGAACGACACCGCGCAAATCTCGCCATAGAGATCGCCGGAAAAGTCGAAGACGAAGGTTTCCAGCAGCGGCGCGCCATTGTCGTCGACGGTTGGACGGCGGCCAAAACTGGCAACGCCGTCATGCAGCGTGCCGTCGGCGCAGCGGAAGCGGACGGCATAAATCCCTTCCTTCAGAGTCGCTTCCGGCGAAAGTCTCATGTTGGCGGTGGGAAAGCCCAGCGTCCGGCCCAGCTGCTGGCCGCCGATCACCTCGCCCTCGACGGTGAAGCGGTAGCCAAGCAGGCCGGCGGCCTCGGCCACCTCTCCCGCGCAAAGCAGCGCGCGGATGCGGCTCGACGACACCACTTCGGCCCCCTCGTCGCGAAAGGCGTCGACCAGGGTGACGCCAAAACCGTGGCGCTCGCCTGCCGCCATCAGAAAAGCCGGACCGCCCTGCCTGTCCTTGCCGAAATGGAAATCGAAACCGGTGACGGCATGCGTGATGCCGAGGTTTTTTTCCAGCACGTCGGTGACGAAAGCCTCTGCCGACAGGGAAGCGAAGTCGCGCGTGAACGGCTGTTCGACCAGGGCTGCAAAACCCAGCTGCGACAACAGCCGCGCCTTCATCGGCGGCGGCGTCAGCACGAACAGCGGCATATCGGGTCTGAACACCTTGCGCGGGTGCGGCTCGAAGCTCAGCACCAGCGCGGGTGCGCCGCGCCGCGCCGCCTCAGCGAGCGCGCGTTCGAGCACGGCCTGATGGCCGCGATGAACGCCGTCGAAATTGCCGATCGCGACAACGCCGCCACGCAGATGGGCGGGCAGCGGCGAGATTGCGGAAATACGGTCCGTCATTTCGAGGCTTCCGTCATGGCGCGACCCTATCGCAGTCTCGGAATAACCGCGACCGGCCGGTACCCGTGCTTTTCCAGAAAGACCTGGAGTCGCGCCGGATCCGGCTGCAGCGGGTCGCCATAGTCGCGGGCATGGACACCGCCCGACACGTAGAGCACGTCGAAGCCATTGTCGGCGGCGCCCTTGACGTCGGTCATCATGCCGTCGCCGATGGCCAGCACTCGGCCGCGCTCGACCGTACGACCGAGAAGACCGGCGACCTCTTTCAGCGCGACGTCATAGACCGGTGCGTAAGGTTTTCCGGCGATCAGCGTGCGCCCGCCAAGCTGGGCATAGTCGCGGGCCAAGGCCCCCGCGCACCAGATCATCCGCTCGCCGCGCTCCACCATGATATCGGGATTGGCACAGACGAAAGGCAGGTTCCTGGCCCGCAGCCGCCGCAGAAGCTCGGCGTAGTCTTCCGGCTTTTCCACCTCGTCGTCGAACAGCCCGGTGCAGACGATGCCGGATGCCTCGAACTCCTCGACGAGTTCGACGTCGAGACCGTCATAGAGCGTGAAATCGCGGTCGGCACCGATATGGAAAATCTTGCGCGGACCCTCGGCGATGAGGTCGCGGGTGACGTCGCCGGAGGTGACGACGCGGTCGTAGGCTTCTGGGGGAACGCCGATCGCGTTCATCTGCGCCACCACGTCTGCGCTGCGGCGCGGCGAATTGGTGATCAGCACGACAGGCAGTTTGGCCGCGCGCGCGGTTTCCAGCGCGAGCGCCGCCGCCGGAAAATGCCGTTCGCCATTGTGAACCACGCCCCAGACATCGCAGAGGATGGCACTGTAGGCACCCGACAAATCCGCGAGCGAGCCGATAATGTCGGGCGTGTGCGCCATGCCGTGTTCCCAAAATAACGATCGTTGCAGGAGCTGCCGCCGACGGTCCGCCGCAGCCGGTCCGCATTAGCCGAAGCGCTTCACCCTGTCACCAGCTTTTGCCAGGCGATGTGACCACCCTTGCGATGGGGCAGCAATATTCGCCACCGCCGGCCGCATGGTTAATGAGCGTTGAAAGGATGGCCTGTTCTTGAAAGCATTTCAGAAACTTGAAATTTAACGATTTGTGGCATCGTCCTGCCGACAACTGGGGTTTGGGCAGGGGTTCTGACGACATGATCCGGAAATTCGGCAGCGACAGGCGTGGCAACTACGCATTGATGACCGTTATTGCCATGGTGCCGCTGATGGGCGCCGTGGCGCTCGCCGTCGACTATTCGGAACTGCTGCGGCAAAAGCAGGATACATTGAGCGCGCTGGATGCCGCCGGCATCGCCACCGCACAGCAGATCGTCGCGGGCAAGAGCGACACCGACGTCAAGGCCTTCGCCCAGACTTTCTTCGAGGTCAATCTCGGGCACGTCAAGAAGACAGACACCCTGCTGACCGTCACGCTGCCCAACAACAACACTGGCGGCGGCACGCTGAAGCTTTGCGCCGATTTGCAGTACCATCCCTATTTCCTGCCGGCGGCCGCCATGCTGATCGGGAAAACCGCCACGGATGTCGAAATGTCGGCATGCTCCGAGGTCCGCCTCAAGAACACGCTGGAAGTTTCGCTCGTGCTCGACAATTCCGGCTCTATGACCCAGCTTGGCCACGGCTCGAGCCAGGTTCGGTTCGACCTGCTCAAAAGCGCAGCCAAACAACTGGTCGACCAGCTTGCCGGCCAGGCCCAGCAGATGAAGCAGGTCACCAAACCGGTCCAGTTCAGCCTTGTTCCATTCGCCGCCTCCGTCAATGTCGGCCCGGCAAACGCTAACGCGACGTGGATGGACACGACAGGCATCTCGCCTCTCGACCAGGAAAACCTCGATTGGTCGACGCTTACCTCGGCCAACAGCCCGAACCAATATGCTACGAAGACCGGCAACAACTACTACGCGAAAGGCTCGTCCTGGGATGCGACGCAGGTGAACAACGTGCTGACGCGCTTTTCGCTCTACAAATGGATGAAACGCATCTCGTCATGCACCAAAAATGGCAGCGGCGTCTGCACGTCCAATATAGTCTATGCCCCTATCGCGAGCTGGGGCGGCTGCGTCGAATCCCGCCCATACCCTTACAACATCCAGGACACGGCGGCTTCGACAGCCACGCCGGCAACAATGTTCGTGCCGATGTTTGCACCCGACGAGACCGACAACGTCGACACCAGCTCACGCCCGGCGAACAACAACTGGCATCTCGATATCTCGACCGGCACAGACCCGGTGCGCCAGAAGTACATGCCGAAATATTTCAACGCCGGCACCAAGATCACCCCTGCCTACGGCATGGATGAAGGGCCGAACACAAGCTGCAGCACGACCGCGATCACGCCGTTGACCGACGTTTCGGTGGCGGCCGGCGCAACGTCGATCAAAGGCTCGATCGACGCCATGGTGGCCGATGGCGCCACCAATGTGCCGGAGGGCATGGCCTGGGGCTGGAGGACGCTTTCGAGCACTGCTCCGTTCACCGAAGGCAGGCCCGAGACCGAAAGAGGCAACGACAAGGTCCTGATCGTGCTGACCGACGGCGCCAATACATACTACACGCCAACATCGGTGACGGCGCAGACCTACTCGGGCACCGGCTACTTAAATGGCGGCAACGACCTTGCCGGCAACAAGGCCATCTATTCGTCCCTGGGGTATCTTGCCTACTCCACCACTCAGACCAAGCCTTTCAACAGCCCCAACACCTATGGCCGCCCATTTCTGGGCACCAGTACAGCCGTCGTGAAGACCGACTATTCCAACGCCAACTACACCAAGGCGATGAACGAGCATTTCGCCACACTTTGCGACAACGCCAAGGCGGCCAACATCCTGGTCATGACCATCGCGCTGGACCTGGACTCGACCAAGACCGCCGAAGCAGCACAGATAGCCGCGCTGAAAGCCTGCTCGTCCGACTCGCGCTTCACCAAGGACAAGACCGACCCGAGCAAACCGGCGAAACTGTTCTGGAATTCGACCGGCGCAACACTGTCGGACGATTTCAAGGCGATCGGCAACGAATTGTCGAACCTGCGCATCGTCAGCTGATCTTTCAAACCTTTCGAAACGACGCGCCCCGCCACTGGCGGGGCGCGTTGTTTGGAGCGCCTGTTCAGGGCGCCGCCGCGCTTGGTTAGCTTTTGATGAAATGCCGATCGCGCAATCGATCGGTTTCCCAAACCCGTCCTTCAGCGTTTTGTGAAACTCTGGCGGAATTGAGAATACGCAGGCGGGGCCGCTTACAGACATGCGTGAATTCTGGCGTCAATTCTGCCGTGACCGGCGCGGCAACTATGCTCTCGTGACGGTGTTTGCCATGGTGCCGCTGATGGGTGGCGTGGCGATGGCCGTCGACTACACGCAAGTGTCCAACCAGAAGCAGTCGGTGGTGAACGCGCTCGACGCAGCCAATTTCGCCACGGCGCGTCGCCTGGTCCAGGGTGCCACCGACGATCAGTTGAAAGCCTACGCGCTCGATTTCTTCCAAGCCAATCTCAACAGGGTCGATCCCGCCAAGACGACGCTCAGCGTCACGCTGCCGACCAGCACCGCTGGCGGTGGCATTCTGAAGTTATGCGCCGACCTGGTGTATGATCCCTATTTCCTGCCGGCGGCAGCGATGCTGGTCGGCAAATCCTCCAGCACGGTCGACTATTCCGTTTGCTCGGAAGTGCGGCTGAAGAACACGCTGGAAGTCGCCATGGTGCTGGACAATTCGGGCTCGATGACCACGCCCGGCACCGGTTCGGGACAAAAGCGCATCGACCTTCTCAAGCAGGCCGCCAAGCAACTCGTCGACACGCTGGCCCAGCAGGCGGCGGCGATCAAGCAGATCGACAAGCCGGTTCAGTTCAGCCTGGTGCCGTTCGCTGCCTCGGTCAATGTCGGCCCCGACAACGATAACGCCTCCTGGATCGACGCCTATGGGTTGTCGCCAATCCACAACGAGAACTTCGACTGGTCGACGCTGAACGCCGCCGACAAATATGCCCAGAAAATCAATGGCATCTGGTACAAAAAGGGCATCGGCTGGGGCACCGAGGAAGGCCAGATGCTGACCCGGTTCTCGCTTTACCGCGACATGAAGGTCGTTACCAGCCACGAGCGGGTCGCCGGCAGCGAGCGCGTCGTCTGCGACGTCTACCGCTCCAACCACACCTGCAAGACCAGTCACAAGGAATAYGACTACACCGACACTTATGGCCCATTCGCCAGCTGGCAAGGCTGCGTCGAGGATCGGCCTTACCCCTACAATGTCAACGACGAGCCGGCTTCCGGCGGCCCCAACAACACCGGTACCGGCGTCGGCGATCCGGCAACCATGTTCGTGCCGATGTTTGCGCCCGACGAGCCCGGCAATCACTGGAAGCTGACCCAGGATCCGGATGAGGCGGCGCCCGTCACCTATGGTGCTGCAAACAGCTGGTGGAACGACGATCCGTCGAGCGCCACGGCCAAGACGCGGCAGTCCAACATGGCCAAATATTTCCAGCCGCGGCCGATCGATGCGCCGGTGCTGGCCAAGGGCGCCGGCCCCAATTACAGCTGCACCACCACGCCGATCACGCCGCTGACCGACGTTACCAATGCCGACGGACTGGCCAAGATCAAGGCCGCAATCGACCTGATGGCGCCCAACGGCAACACCAATGTGCCGGAAGGCCTGGCCTGGGGCTGGCGCACCGTCTCCAGCACCGAGCCCTTCACCGAGGGACGTCCGGAGACGGAACGCGGCAACGACAAGGTGGTCATCGTGCTCACCGACGGCGAGAACACCTATTCGACGGTGAGCCCCGATCCGGCCGGCAACAAGTCGACCTATGCCGCCTATGGCTATACCGGCCTCGGCTACAACGGCACCTCGGTCACCCGCCTGTTCGGCGGTACGTCGAGCGCCGTCGGCCAGTTCAACTATTCGTCCAGCAACTACACCACCGCGCTCAACGACCAGATGGCGACGCTGTGCAACAACGCCAAGGCAGCCAACGTCATGGTGATGACCGTGGCGCTCGACCTGTCGGCGACGGACACCAGCGACAAGAAGGCGATGGACGCGCTGAAGACGTGCTCGTCGGACTCGCGCTTCCGCAAGGACCCGACCGACCCGAGCAAGCCGGCCAAGCTGTTCTGGAACGCAACCGGTGCGACGCTGTCGGACAATTTCAAGGAAATCGCCAACGAGCTGTCGAACCTTCGCGTGGTGAGCTGAGGCAATTTTCGACACTGGCGCAACGGTCGGCCCGGCCAAGCCCTTGTGCGTCGGTGTCCCGCGAGGCAAAGATCGAACGCTTCCCGGAGACCGCCATGCCCGAAACCGCCAACCATCTCGCCTTCGCGCTGGTCTGCCTCGGCATGGTGCTGACGCCCGGCCCGAACATGATCTACCTGATCTCGCGCTCGCTGTCGCAGGGACCGAAGGCCGGCCTGATCTCGCTCGGCGGCGTGGCGCTCGGCTTTCTCTTCTACGTGCTGTCGGCGGCATTCGGCATCACCGCGCTGCTGCTCGCCGTGCCCTTCGCCTATGACGCGCTGCGCCTTGCCGGCGCGCTCTATTTGCTGTGGCTCGCCTGGCAAGCGGTGAGGCCCGGCGGACGCTCGCCGTTCCAGGTACGCGAGCTGCCGAAGGACAGGCCGCGCAAGCTGTTTGCCATGGGCCTGATGACCAACCTGCTCAACCCGAAAGTGGCGGTGCTCTATCTGTCGCTGCTGCCGCAGTTCATCAGCCTCGACAAGGGCCATGTGCTGTCGCAGCTGCTGGTGCTCGGCGCCACGCAGATCACGATCAGCCTCACCGTCAACGCCATCATCGCGGTGACGGCCGGCTCTATCGCCACCTTCCTGGCGGGACGGCCGCTGTGGCTGGTGATCCAGCGCTGGATGATGGGCACGGTGCTTACCGCGCTTGCCGTGAAGATGGCGACCGACGCGCAGCGCTGACCCAGGAAGCCGATCTCGACACGGCTGCCTGGTCGCAAGCATACGGACGACTACTCCGGCAAATTGAAGACCGCCTCGATGTGATGGCCATCCGGGTCGACAACGAAGGCGGCATAGTAATGCGGGCCGTAGCCGGGCCGCAGGCCGGGTGCACCGTTGTCGCGACCGCCATGGGCAAGCGCGGCCACATGGAATTGCGCGATGCTTCCACGGTCAGGGGCGGCGAAGGCCAGGTGGAAACCGGGACCGGGCGGACGCTGGCCTTTTGGGCGCAGTTGGATCGCCAGCTTGTCGCCGCCGCCGGGAGGCCCGTAACCGACGGCCTGGTCGGGTTCGCCAGGTTCGAGGTCTTCCCAGACCCTGATATAGCCGAGCGGCGCAAGAGCCGCGTCGTAGAAGGCAGCCGCGCGCCCGATATCGGAAACGCCGAAGGAGACGTGGTGCAGCACTTTTTGACCTCATGGTGTTTTTCGAATCGGCCTGGATGTGGCGATTTTCGCTGCCCTGCCCGGCAAAAGCCATGATCGCCATTATCTCAGGCGGCATGACCAAAATCGAAAACTGCCAGATTCCGAATCTGAACAGGCGCCTGCTGCTGATAGGCGCCGGCGTTGTCGCACTGGCCGGGCTTGCCGCTTGCAGCACCGTTTCGCTGCCCACCGGCGAAGGCGCCGGCGCCTCGTCGTCCGCCGCCGGCACGCTGGCCAGCATCCGCGCGTCCGCGGGGCTCGGACCGCTTGTCCCCGATCACCAGCTCGAACAGGCGGCGCTGCAGCAGGCCAGCTTCATGGCGCGGCGGCGCCGCATGAGCCACACCACCGGCTGGGGCAAGGACTTTGCCTCGCGTGTCAAAGACAATGGCATTTCCGGCGCAGCTGCCGAAAACATCGCCGAGGGCCGCTTCGACCAGCAAAAGCTGTTCGACATCTGGATGCATTCAGCCGGCCACCGCCGCAACATGCTCGACCCGCGCTTCACCCGCTTTGGCCTCGCCTATGTCAGGGACGGCCGCGACAGTGCCATCCGCTATTGGAGCCTTGTGCTGGGAAAATAGCAGCAAGCAAGTGGCGGCGATGTTCGTCCGTCAATCCCGGTGCTCGAGCAATTTCTCGATGCCCTGCGCCGGAACCGGTTTGCTGAAAAGATGGCCTTGCATTTCGTCGCAATTGTTCCGGCGCAGGAAGGCGACCTGCTCGTCCGTTTCGACGCCTTCGGCAAGGACTCTCAGATTGAGCTTCTGACCCAATGAGATCACGGCGCTGGTGACAGCCTGATCGTCCTCGTCGGTGGCGAGATCGTTTATGAAAGACTTGTCGATCTTGAGCCGCTGGACCGGAAAGGTCTTGAGCGCACTGAGGCTGGAGTAGCCCGTGCCGAAATCGTCGATCGAAATCTGAACGCCCAGCCTTTGCAGCCCGTTCATGGTGGCGACCGCCACGTCGAAATCCTGCATGATAAGGCTTTCGGTCACTTCCAGTTCGAGATATCTGGCCTCCAGACCGCTTTCCTTCAAAGCGTTGACGACACGGCTGATCAGGTTCTTCTCCCGGAACTGTCTCGCCGACACATTCACGCAGACGGTCACGGGCGGCAGGCCAGCGTGCTGCCATGTTTTGTTCTGCCGACAGGCCTCGTGAAGAACCCAGTCGCCGATCGGCACGATCAAACCTGTCTCCTCGGCAGTCGGAATGAACGTCAGCGGCGCTACCATGCCTCGCGTCGGATGGTTCCAGCGTATCAACGCTTCGACGGCGACGACCCGCCCTGATCGGAGATCGACTTGCGGCTGATAGTGCAGGGTAAATTCCGAACGCGCGAGCGCGTTTCGCAATTCATCCTGGAGCAGGAGTTTTTCATGAGCCCTCGAGTTGAATTCGGGAGCGTAAAACTGGAAATTATCGCGGCCGATTTCTTTCGCGCGATACATGGCTGCATCGGCATTGGCGAGCAGCGTGTCCGGACTCGCCCCATCCTTGGGATAGTTTGCGATGCCGATACTGGCCGTCGTTCTCAGGCGATGCTCTCCGATATGAACCGGCTCGGCAATCGCGTCCCGTATCGTTTGCAGCGCCTCCGAAACAAGATCGATGTTGGCGGGCTGGTCGAACAGAACGATGACAAATTCGTCGCCGCCAAGCCGCACCACGGTATCGGTCACCTTTACGCATTCAACCATACGACTGGCGAGGGTCTTCAGCAGTTCGTCGCCGGCATTGTGGCCAAGCGTGTCGTTCACCAGTTTGAAATTGTCCAGATCGATGAACACCACCGTCACCCAGCGGTCGTATCGTTGCGCATACAGGACCGCTTGCGAGAGCCGGTCCTCCAGCAAGGCGCGGTTGGGAAGCCCGGTCAGCACGTCATGGTTGGCCATGAAGTGGATTTGATCTTCAGCCAGTTTGCGCTCGATCGCGATCCCGGCGATGTGCGTCGTGAATTCTATCAGGCGGGTCTCGGCCTCGACCGGTTCACGCACAGTCTTCGAATACATGGCAAAGGCGCCCAGGACGACGCCCTGGTGGGACAGGATCGGGGTCGACCAGCACGAACGATAGCCGTGGGGCGCCACCAGTTCACGGTAGTCCTCCCAGAGCGGATCCTGCTGGATATCGGTGACAATGACTGGCTCCCGCCGGTAGATGGCGGTTCCACAGGATCCCACCTTGGGACCGATAGCGACCCCGTCAATGGCGCTCGTATAGGCTTTCGCCAGGCTCGGCGCCGCACCGTGGCGCAAATGGATGCCGTCCTTGTCGAGCAGCAGGACGGAACCGAATATC
Source organism: Mesorhizobium sp. P2_H9 (assembly GCF_056403215.1). Taxonomy (NCBI): domain Bacteria; kingdom Pseudomonadati; phylum Pseudomonadota; class Alphaproteobacteria; order Hyphomicrobiales; family Phyllobacteriaceae; genus Mesorhizobium; species Mesorhizobium sp. P2_H9. The sequence goes on from NZ_JBFUFX010000005.1 coordinate 167,546, forward strand.
CCCTTTAGCTGGGCCTCGACGAAGCGCATGAGACGGTCGAGCACGTCCTCCAGCGGGGCGCTCGTGGCGATCATTTCGAGGATGTTTGCCTGCCCGTTGCGAAGGACATCCGCCTGCTTGCGGGCCGTGATGTCATGGGCGATGCCAACCAGGCCGAAGATCTCATTTTGACGATTGCGCAACGGCACCTTCGTCGACGAAAGCCACTTGCCGGCCCCCGACGCATCGACGACAAACTCTTCCGCGTCGATCATCGGTTGGCCGCTGCGCAGAACCCTCTCCTCGATCTGGCGAAATTTCTCCGCAACCTCCGCAGGATGGAGGTCAAAATCGGTCAAGCCGATCATGTCGCTGGTCTTGTCGTGGCCACTGTCGGTCGCAAGGGCGCTGTTGACCACGACGAAACGGCTTTCGGTGTCCTTGACCCAAAGATAGTCGGGCACCCAGTCGATCAGCGCCTGGAGCGAGATGCGCTCGTCGACGATCTGGCGATTGAGGGTGAGTTCGGTAATGTCCTCATGCGTGGCCACCCAACTGCCGTCAGGCATGGGCTGGTTGCGGATCTGGATTGTCCGCCCATCGGCAAGTTTGGCGGTCCAGAGCCGCGAAGCCTTGCCCGAATTGTGCGACCGGGCCGTTGCGAGATAGGTGTCGGCATCCAGCGCCGCGGTGCCGGCGATGACGCGGCGTTCGACGATTTCGCTCAGCGTCACGCCGGGCCGTAATTCCTCGGGCGCAATGCGGTAGATTTCCGCATAGCGACGGTTGCTCAGGATCAGCCGTTCATTGGCATCGAAAAAACAGATGCCTTGCGAAATATTGTCGACCACCGTCTCGAATCGCAGCGCCTGTCCTTCGAGCGTTGCGATCGCAGCCCGAAGCTCACGCTCGAGTGTGTCGTTGGAGGCAGCCGCGAGTTTCGCCAGGGTGGCCAGACTGGCGGGCTGCGGCGCATCGGCGGGTTTCCTGGATGATTTCGTGACCAAACAGACCTCCTCCAGTTTGGCACCGGGTACAAAGAAAGAATCCCTCTCCTGCCATCCGACAGTCGGTTCATAGTGTTACTTATGTACTAATAGCAGAGAAACTGGATCGAAGTCAGAAGCGACGGCAGCTGGTTGACTCCAGCAAAAGCCGTCTTCAATCTGCTATTGGCGTAGCAGAATCGATATTCTTCGACATCTGGAGAATTTGGCGATCATCCCAGCAAGCGCCTCGGCCTTACATGTTTGCAGCCGCGTCCGCGATAGCGTCATCTGCTACCGGCAAATATCGGCGTCGCTTCAATCCATATGTGCGGCAGGCGCTCCGCCAGCGGCCGGAGCAGCCTTTGGCTTGCGCAGCAGGAACACGAACGGCACGGCAAGCAGCGTCATCATCATCAACAGCTTGAAGTCATTGACGTAGGAAATCATCATTGCCTGGATATTGACCAGCCCGTCCACCTGGGAAAGGGCCGTTGGGTCGCCGCCTGCGGCTGCCGGCGAAGCCGCCCAAAGGTTAGGGTTGAACGGGTTGATGAAGGCCGAAAGCTCGGCATGATTGATCTGCGTGTTGCGCACCAGCAGAACCGTCACGACCGATACGCCGATGGATGAGCCGAGATTGCGCACCAGGCTGAACAAGGCGGTTGCATCGGTGCGGTAGCGCGGGTCAAGCGTGGCGAAGGCCACGGTCGACAGCGGCACGAACACCATACCCATTCCCAGGCCCTGGATGATGCCGGAGCTGAGGATCAGCCAGTTGTCCATCTGCGGCGTGAAGCTGGCCATGGTGTAGAGCGACTGCGCGGTGAGCAGAAAGCCGATGACGACGAGAATCCTGGCATCGACCTTGCTCATCAGCCGCCCGACGACGAGCATCGAAATCATCGTGCCGACGCCGCGGGGGCCAATGACGACACCGATGGTCATGGTCGGATAGCCGAAGATGGTCGCCAGCATTGGCGGCAGCAGCGACATCGAGGCCAGGATGAGCACACCCATGACGAAGATGAACGCCAGCCCGGTCACGAAATTGCGGTCGACGAATATCTTGGGGTCGATGAACGGGCGCTCCGCCGTCACCGTGTGAATGATGAAAACCCAGAAGCCGGTTATCGCAAGACCGAGCTCGATCCAGATCTCGACCGAGGAAAACCAGTCGACCTCGCCGCCGCGATCCAGCATCAGCTGCAGCGCGCCGACACCGAGCGAAAGCATGGCGAAGCCGAAGAAATCGAAGTTGCGCACCCGCCGGGCAACGGCCGGCAGATAGGCGGCCATGCCGAGGAAGGCTGCAATGCCGACCGGCAGGTTGATGAAGAAGACCCAACGCCAGTTGAAATTCTCGGTCAGCCAGCCACCGAGCGTCGGGCCCAGGATCGGCCCCAGCATGATGCCGGCACCCCAGATGGCCATCGCCTGGCCGTGGCGTTCCCTGGGATTGATGTCGAGCAGGAAGGTCTGCGACAGCGGCACGATCGCGGCGCCGAAAACGCCTTGCATCAGCCGGAACAGCACTATGCTTTCAAGGCTCCACGCCAGACCGCACAGCATGGAGAAGATGGTGAAGCCGACCACCGCCGTCAGGAACAGTTCCTTGCGGCCGTACCGATCGGCCAGCCAGCCGGTCACCGGCGTCATGATGGCAGCGGCAACGATGTAGGACGTCAGCACCCAGTTGATGTTGTCGGGAGAGGCGCCGAGATCGCCGGTCATGGTCGGCAGCGCGACATTGGCGATCGTGGTGTCGAGCGCCTGCATGACCGTCGCCAGCATGAGCGCAACCGTGATCAGGCCTCGGTGCGGCACTTCCTTGAAGGGTTCTGGCGTGCTCATGATGCAAAACTTCCGACAGGTAACAAAACCGTGTACACTAGGTTTCCGGGCGGCGAGGCCTTCCTAGTGGAAAGACACTCATCGCGGTGGGACGCGACTATCGATGTGGGGGTTACATCGACCGAACGTCTCGACACATCAGGCATCTGCCGCCCGGAAACCTGAGGACCGAAGAGCCCTGCGTCGAGTCGTTCAGGTTTCGGTCAGGCCGCAATGTGGCCCGGTCCAACCCCAACCCCTCGCACACCTCCCATCGGACCAATCCTGTCATCTGCATTCACCCTGCCTGCACGGCGAGCGCTGGTGTTCGTCCTGGACCATGAATTTTGCCGAACACCGATTTTCACTTTTCGGTATCACGGTCCATTCACGGTCTATTGAGCCTCGCCAGCCGTGGCGTGGCCAAAGATACTCGGAAGCCCGCGCGAAACGCCGGTGTCGACCGTGACTGAGACGCTCATGCCGGTGCGCAACGCCATTTTGGCGTCGGCATCGGTCAGTTCCAGGCGCACCGGAATGCGCTGCGTGACCTTGACCCAGTTGCCGGTGGCATTCTGGGCCGGCAGCAGCGAGAACTCGGCCCCGGTGCCGGCGCCGATCGCCTTGACCGTGGCTTCGAACGTCCTGCCCGGATAGGTATCGACGACGATCTCGGCCGTCTGGCCGGGCTTCATATGGGTGAGCTGGGTTTCCTTAAAATTGGCATCGATCCAGGTGTCGCCGGTTTCGACCAGCGCAAACAGCGGCGTGCCGGAACCGACATACTGGCCGACCTTGAACGAGGACGCCTGGCTGACGACGCCGTCGGCCGGCGCCTTGACCGTGGTCTGCGCCAGATCGTAGGCGGCCTTGTCGCGCGCGGCGAGTGCGGCCATCACGGTCGGATGCTTGTCGGTCTCGATGTCGGGATTGCCGGCAAGTGCTGCCTTGGCGCTGATGATGCCCTGCTGTGCCACAGCCAGCTGCTGCTTGGCCTTGTCGAGGTCGTTCTTGGCCTGATCCAGCGCCGACTTGGTGTTGATGCCCTTCTGGGCAAGGTCGGCGGCGCGATCATATTGCGACTGCGCATAGTCGACTTCACTGGTGGCGGACTTTTCCTGCGCCGTCGCCTGGCTGTAGGCGGCGCGCAACTGCTCGATGCCGACCCGTGCGACTGCAACAGCCGCGTCGGCCTGGGCCAGCGCGATCCGGTAGGGTTCGGGATCGATGGCAAACAGCACGTCGCCCTTTCTGACCAGCTGGTTGTCGGCGATATCGACCTGAACGATGCGGCCCGCCGTATCCGAGGCGATCGACACCTTGGCCTGCTGCAGATTGGCGTTCTCGGTCTCCTGGTAGCGGCCGCCGGTCACCCAGACGTAGGCGCCGCCGGCGATCAACGCCGCGGGCAGTGCAAACATCAAAAGGAAACGACCGGCGGGGCGCTTTTTCTTCGGCGCCACATGCGCCGGTTTAACCGGAGGAGCAATCGCCACCGGCGCAGCCGCCGGCTGCGATGGCGCCTCGGCGACCGGCTGCGCCGGCGCCTGCATTTCCAGCCTGGTCACGTTCTCTTCTATCTTGGCTGCCGCGTTCATGCTGCTGCGCCTTCCGTACTCTTGACTTTTTCCAAGGACGACGTCTCGCCATCCGCAAGATTCTGCACGATCATATCCAACGCCCTGATCAGGACACGGCGATCTTCCGGCGAGACGCCGACGAGCGATTCCTCATAAACCTCTCCGGCAAGGCTCTTGACGTGGGCATAGGTCGCGCTCGCCTTGGCGGTCGGGAAGATCATGCGCACGCGGCGGTCGGTGGCGTCGGAGCGGCGTTCGATCCAGCCGCCCTCCTCCATGCGATCGACCAAGCGCGAGACACTGATCGGCTCGATTTCGAGAAGTTCGGCGAGCCGTGCTTGCGCGACTCCAGCCTCCTTGGCGACGCGGACCAAAAGCCGCCATTGTGCCGACGAAAGGCCGAAGCCGCTGGCACGCGCCTCGAACCGCTTGCGCATCAAACGCTGCACGTCGTGGATCAAAAAGCCCAATCTGTCGATGCCATCGGAAACCATGAGCGGGATATATAATGAGCGTGCTTACCATTCAAGATGCTGCATTGCACCAGAGGTTCAAATAATTGTGTGGCAGCCATGCAAGGCGGGTCATGGTTAGCGATTTCTGAAGGCGCATGTGCGCCATGCCCGGAACCACGCATTGCCATCGGCGTCTGTCCCGTGGCTATGGACGAATCCAATCATGCGCAATATGGATGGAGGTACGGTCTGCCGTGGCGCTTTCGCGCTGAGGCAGGCGACGTTCGATCAATGACGCTGCGCCGGGCGCCTGTTCGATGACGCCGCCTTGCAACGTGTCGAAACCGGGGGACCTGGTCATGGCCGACAACAAGCCGACAACAGACGTTACCAAGGATTGGCAGGCATCGCAGGGCCAGAAGTCCGGCGCCACGCGCCTCCGGCTTTTCGCCGCGCTGGCCTGGATCATTGCCATTGGTGGCGAGATCTACGGGATCGTCTTGCTCCGCCAGCACAAATTCGACCAGGGCAACCTGCCGCTTTTGATCGGCATTCTGGTCGGGATCGCGATTTTCGCCATTGCCGGCAGCCTGCTGTGGAAGGCGGCCAACCGGAAGGACCCGGCCCGCGAATCCGACACATTCCGTTTCTTCGTCCAGAACCAGCTCGGCGCGATCATCACGCTGATTGCCTTCCTGCCGCTGGTTCTTTTGATCCTCAACGACAAGAACATGGACCCGAAGAGCAAGAAGATTGCCGGCGGCGTCGGCGCGGTGCTTGCCGTGCTGGCGACACTGATCGGGGTCAGCTACCAGCCGCCGTCGGTCGAGCAGTACACGCAGGACATGAACCAGTGCGCGGCGCAGATCAAGGCGGGGCAGCCGACCACGGCCTGTTCGCCCGAGGTCGCCGCCCAGGCGCAGGCGATCGCCACCGACTCGACCACCGTGGCCGATGCGACGAAGGACGCGGCACACCCCAATGGCCAGGATATCGTGTACTGGATCGCGCCGGAAAACGGCGCCGCGAAGTCCGCCACCGAGCATGTCTTCCACCTCTGCGCGGCCGTCAGCCCGCTGAAGGACAAGACGGTCAACAGCGGCTCGGTGACGGAAGCCTACGCCCAGAACGCCATCCGCATCACCAAGCAGATCGAGATGGAACAGAAGCAGTGCGGGTTCACGACGGCGGCGGCACCCGCGGCAGCGGCACCCGCGGCAGCGCCAGCGGCACCCGCGCCGGCGCCGGCGCAATAAATCCGATGGCGTTCTGACGCGCCCGGTTGGGCGCGCCTGCAGCATGGCGGCAAACGCGGTCTGGGCTTTGCCCGCTCATCGCAGCGGTGGAGGAGCGGCCTATAGCTTTCTGAAAAAGCCGGACAGGATGTTCGGCCCGGCTTCGCCCGGCCGCAGCCGGATGCCGTCCTCGAAGCCATTCAGCGTCACGCACTCGAAGCCGTGATACGCCAGCAGCGCCACCAGCGATTGACGGTCGAAATGGTGCAAATGCTCGTTGGGCAGACGCATACGCCACGTCCGGAACCACGTATCGCCATCGGCGCCAAGCTCACGCCAGCGGCAATAGGGAACGGCGATGGCGAGATGGCGGGCCTGAAGGCGGGCGAGAAAACTCAAGTCAGGGATGTGCTCGAGCACGTCGAACATGGCGACGAGATCCCAAGAGCCGGCAAGCGCCTCCTCCCAATCGACAAAGCGCACACCCTCGGGCAGCGGAAACCGGGTGATGTCACAGCCGGCGCAGTCGGCAACCCCGGTTATCTTGGCGGCTTCGACGAATGTGCCGGTGCCATAGCCGATCTCCAGCACCGACCGCGGTATCTCGCCGGTGATCCCAAGCACCCAGCCAAGCCGCTGATAGCCGAGCTTGATGGTCCGGTCGCTCAGATCCTCGTAGTAGGAAATATACTGCTTGTCGTATGTGATCGGTGTTGCGTCGATCTGATGGATCACGCCAAACCGGTCGACTTCGTAATTGTCTAGCATGAGCGTTCGGCCCCCGGATTTCGGATCCTTACATGGCGGAGCTAAACGCAACGTAAGCGGCTGGGGTGGCAGGCCGAAGCTGGCAGGCCCTGCGGTGGGCTTCCGTCAATCGTAAGCGAATGGCCGCATTGCCAATCCTGCCAAAGTCGAAAGTCCGACCCGCTGCCCCCGCAGACCTTGACGAAAATTGGTGCGCCTGTTTGAGACACGGGGCAAATGGGGCATTTGCTCCGTGGGGGAGATGAGCAAGCGGTGGGCAAACAGTGAATCGCGTTCTTCGAATGCTTGCCGCGATGATCGTGGCCTCCGCTGTGACCGGCTGCACCAGCGTTTCCTACTACGCGCAGTCGCTGGAGGGTCATGTGCAGATCATGGCCGCTCGCAGAAATGTCGGGAAGCTCATCCATGATCCTTCGACGCCTAAGGCATTGCGCGCCAAGTTGACGTCGGCGAGCGCCATACGTCGGTTTGCGACAGATGAACTGGCGCTGCCCGAAAACAACAGCTACCGCAGCTATGTCGACATCCATCGGGACGCCGTGACCTGGGCCGTTTTTGCCGCGCCGCAATTCTCGCTCGCGCCAATAACATGGTGCTTTCCGGTCTTCGGCTGCGTTCCATACCGGGGCTACTTCTCTCGGAAATCCGCGGCTGAAAGCGCGGCCGAGCTTCAGAGACAGGGGCTGGACGTCTATGTCTCAGGCGTCACCGCATATTCCACACTGGGCTGGTCCAGTGACCCGCTGCTAAGCACCATGCTGCGTCAGGACGACACCTATCTCGCAAGCCTTGTTTTTCATGAACTGGCGCATCAGCGCCTCTATGTGGATGACGATTCCGCGTTCAACGAGGCTTTCGCGGTTGCCGTCGAAACCACCGGCGTCAGGAAATGGCTCCGCGCCGCAGGCGACCGGGCCGGATTGCGCCGCTACGAAGCCGATCGCAAGCGCGGCGCCGATTTTCTCGGACTGGTGTCGAAAACTCGCGACGAGTTAAGGCAGGTCTATGCGAGTCCCCGCACCCCGAAGCAGATGGCGGATGCCAAGGCAGCCACGATCGACAGACTGCGGATGCGCTACCGGCAGATGCGCGATAGGCGCTGGGCCGGATACCGGGGATACGACGCCTGGTTCGATGCCCCGATCAACAACGCAAAGCTCGCCGCGACTGCTGTCTACGGTGAACAGGTTCCGGCCTTTCTTCGCTTGTTCGACTTGTGTTCCGGCGATTATCCAAGGTTTTACGCTTCCGTTCGACGGATCGCGGATTTGCCCAAACCTTCGCGTGCCGAAGCACTCAAGGCTGCGGATACGTGCAGACTTGAACAAGCATGAGGGCCCGGCCTCTGAATGCTCCGATGTCAGATGGGCCGAAAAACTAGCCAGAATGAAGCCGTTCCGCTGGCGACCCCATCGTGGCCGCAACTTCCTCGTCGACTTCGCTGTCTATGGACGAACTGCCGGCGAGCAGCCGAAGGGTTGGCGTGCCAGCTTTCGCAGCGCGACGCGCTCAGACGGCGATTTGAAGCGCCCCGTAGCGCTTTACTTCAGCCTCGATCTCCCTGACCAACGTCTCTAGCGCGGGATTTCGGGAGTTGCGGGCGCGTCTGATTACATAAGCCAGGTCTGGAGGCTTGGGAAATATGTTGTCGGCAATCTCCATATCGGGCTGCAGGTACCGCTGACTTAAGAGTGCGACGCCGAGGCCCGCCACTACGCCTGCAGTGATGCCGGCTGCGCTGGAGCATTCGAACACGGTCTCGAACACCGTATCCTCGTCCTGCCCGACGTCGATGCCCCAGCGCCGGTAAAAGCAATTCTCATCGAAGGAAAGAAATGGGACCGGCTTCCCGTTCGGCAGAACCAGGTCGCGAGATTTCACCCAATGCAGCGTCTCGCGGAACAGAAGGATGTCGGCGGGGCGGACCTCATGCTGGAATACTTGGATGATGGCGGCATCAATCGCTCCTTGGCCCAGCAGATCCTGCAACACGAGGCTCATGCGAACTTGCGTGCGTACGCTCACCTCCGGGTAGAGCCGGCGAAACCGGCCAAGAATGCGCGAAAGATCCGTGCAGGTCGTATCCTCGGTCATTCCCAGCGCGATCTTGCCTTGCAAAGTGCTTTTCGACAGGCTCAGGACCGCCTCGTCATGGATGCCCAGAATGCGCCGCGCATAGCCAAGCAGATCCTGTCCGGCCGTGGTGAACATCTGCGCGTTTGCTTTCCGGGTGAGGATTTCGCAGTCGAGACTCGTTTCGAGTCTCTTGACCTTGTGGCTGACTGCCGATTGCGACAAGCCGAGAATTTCGGCCGCGCGCGTGACGCCGCCGTGCTTCTCGATCGCGACCAGTGCGCGTAAGGCGTCGACATCCAGGCGGCGGCTCATCACTCCGGCCATGACATTTCTCGCTCGATACAAAAGCAATGCGTCGATTTCTGATGCACCGACGCTCTTTAAGGCAACAGTGCATGCTGGTTTTAGTGGCTATTTCATGAACGTATCGAAATTTGTCATGTGCAAATTTGCGTTGGTGCCGCCAATAGTCTGGCCAACATCGGCCGTGCTCCGCTTCGGGGGCCACGGGCAGGCCTGAATAAAGAGATCCCATGACGCTCCGGCGAACCAAAACCCACCGTCTCGTATGGCCAATAATGGCGACGGTCCTGGTCATAAGCTGGAGTTCTGGTTTCGTCGGCATCCGCTACGCCAGCGAGAATGCCGATGTCATGCTGGTGCTGTTCTGGCGGACCTTGATGTCCGGATTGATCCTCTTGCCATTTGCTCTCCTGATCGGATCGCGCATAAGCGGGCGTGCCTTGATCCAGCAGATGGCCTTCGGCATGGCGATGATGTTCCTCTATCTAGGCGGATTCGCGCTTGCCATCGGTCAGCGCGTGCCGACTGGCCTTGTCGCGCTGATTTCCGATCTTGTGCCTCTCGCCATCGCGGCCTTGTCGCAGCCCGTTCTGGGACAACGATTGACCGGGAGACAATGGATCGGAACGGCTCTTGGAGTGGCCGGCGTGCTTATCGTCTCGCTGGACAACTTGACCGTCGGGACGGCCCCGGCCTGGGCATATGTGTTGACAGCCGCTTCCATGACGGTTTTGGCGCTGACAACCGTAGTGCAGAAGCGGATGGGGACGATCAATATGCCCATCCATCAGAGCCTGTGCATTCAATGCTTGACGGCGGCGATCCTTTTCGCCGCTTGCGCCGAATGGAATGGCGGGCTGATGCCGCCCCTCGATGCCCGCTTCGGGTGCGGCATCGCCTGGCTGGTGCTGTTTTCGACCTTCTTCTGCTACGGCACGTACTATGTAAGCCTGCGCCTTTACACGGCATCACAGGTCAGCAGTGTGATCTACCTCAGCCCGCCGGTGACGATGCTCTGGGGCTGGTCGATGTTCGGAGAGCCGCTTTCGACGGCGATGTTCCTGGGCCTTGCGGTGACACTGTTCGGTGTTTGGTACATGTCGTCGAACAACTCACCGTCGAAGGACGAGGCAGTTTTGAGTTCAGTCAGCAGGAACGCCCGCTCTTTTATCGCCGAGGGCGGATTCGGCCCTCATCGTTGACCGCGATCTACGCCAGCATTGGTTCAACCATGGACATCAAGGAGGTAACCCATGAAGCTCACAGATTTCAAAGCCCTCACCTTCGACTGCTACGGCACCCTTATAGATTGGGAATCCGGAATGATCGACGGCCTGAGGCCGCTGACCGAAAGGGCTGCCCGGAGCTTAGGCCGGAATGACATTCTGGAGGCGCACGCTCGGCACGAATCTGGCCAGCAGAAATGGACTCCGGAGAAACGCTACTGCGACCTTCTGCCGATCGTTTACAAGCGACTTGCGGAGGAATGGGGTGTCATTGTCACTCAAGAGGAATGCGTGGCGTATGGCGAAAGCGTGAAGAATTGGCCGGCTTTTGCCGACTCCGTGGAAGCCTTGCAGTATCTCAAAAAGCACTACAAGCTGATCATCCTCTCCAACGTCGACAACAAAAGCTTCTCGTTTAGCAACAAGAAGCTCGGCGTAGATTTCGACGCGATCTATACGGCGGAGGATGTCGGCTCCTACAAACCTTCCGACCGGAACTTCAACTATATGCTCGAAAATCTCGGGACGATCGGAGTCGAGAAGCGACAAATCCTACACACCGCGGAAAGCATGTTCCACGATCACACTCCTGCCAAACGCTTCGGTCTAACATCGTGCTGGATCTATCGCAGGCATGCGGACCAGGGCTTCGGCGCCACGATGAATCCCGGCGACATACCGACGGTGGATTTCCGCTTCGACTGCATGGCCGACCTCGTCAAGGCGCACGCTGAAGAATTGCGGGCGGCTGATACCCGAGCCGCCAGGCCGCCCACTGCGTGACAGCAGGCGCAGATCGGTTCGTCTCGCCGCCCTACAGCTTTCCAAAAAAGCCGGACAGAATGTTCGGACCCGCTTCGCCCGGCCGCGGTCTGATCCCGTCCTCGAATCCGTTCAGCGTCACGCACTCGAAACCGTGATGTGCAAGGCGTCACACCCAGCAAAAGACCATCGTTCGAGGAGTGCCGTTCCTGAATCCTGCCGTTATCAAAAGACGCAGAGGTGGCGTCCCCCACCCTCCACGACGTCGTCGCGAAAGGGGTTCCATATTGGGCGGTGGTCCTTGAAGGCCGCACCGGCCGCTCGCTGTAGCAAGCGGTGGCGAGCCCGACACCAAAAGCGTCTTCGCTACCGCGCCAGGGGCCGTACCAGACTCTATGTTCCCTTGACGATTCTCGGCTTGATCGGTCGGCGGGATTGAGCCCCGCTCTCGATGGTCAAGGCCAACCGCTTCTCGTCTTCGATGGCGCGATCGACTGCCTCGATTTCTTCTTGGAGAACCTTCAGCTCGGCTCCGTAGCTGGAACCGTCGCTGTCCCCAATCTGAAAGCCGCTTGCCCGCATTGCGTCGCGAGTATGGTGTACGTTGCGGACTCCTTCGCGTCGGGTCGCGACCAGAATTTCCCTGAACTCTCCAAGACGTTCAATGTGACTGCGAGGCATTTGCGTTCTCCTATTTCGTCGTCATCGTCGCTGACGGCGATTCAGCCCGGCAAGAACCTACGGCGCAGAAGGTTTAAGCGCCTCTAAGAGATACGCTCGACAGAGCATGAATGCGGAAGCTCAAATTTGAACGTCTTGCTTGAAGCACGGCAGCTGGAAACTGGCTTGGGACTGCGCGCCGCTGCTGCTCGGCGCTCTTGCTGGTCCATCCGGCTGCCGATTCTCGATCGCGGGGGTTCGTCTATGAGCGCACAGTTCGGATCGGCCGGGCACGGCGCGCTTGAGATCGCCCGCGCGCGGCTCTCCTACTCCGAAAAGCTCACGCTCACGCCGCGCTGCCTAAAATACGCCTGCATCAGCTTGCGGCCCTGGCGGTTGTTCTGCACCAGCTTGCTGGGATCGAACACCGCCTGTTTTATGCCTTCGCGTGCCAGCGCCGCCTTCAGCGTCGCGATATGCGCGTCGATGTCGGCATTGTCCGCCCGCAGCGAGGCATAGATATTTTCGATCGCTTCGGCCACGGTCGGTTCGCTCACTGGTGTCGTCCTTTGGTTGATCGAGCGGCGGCTTAACACAGATTCGCCGATACGCGATACCGATGAGACCGTCAGTGCACAGCGCCCGGGTTTTGGCAAGCGACAACAGGGTCGCTGCGAACTTGCAAGGGTAGATGTCAACCAATTCGCGACAATGGTAACCGGCGCCGAAGCCCGATGCATTCGCCATCTCGTTGGGATCGCAACCTTGCCGTTGGCGATGGAAGTGGCGTTCCCACATCCGATGACGTGGTCGCGAAAGCTAACTGTTCCTTATGGGGCTTCGTAGAGTTCCAGCGGCAGTCCATCTGGGTCTCTGAAAAAGGTAAACCGTTGGTCTGTATAGGGGTCGATCCGGATTGGCTCAACGGCAACGCCGGCGGCTTCCAGGCGCATGATTACGGGATCAAGATCAGCCACGGCAAATGCCAGATGTCTCAGGCCTGTCGCCTCTGGATGGGACGGCCGCATCACTGGTGCAGGGAAGGAGAACAATTCCAGTTGGACGGACCCGATCCGCAGATCCGCCTTCCATGACTGCCGCTCTTCCCGATAGACCTCCCGGATCAGTTCGAGGCCGAGGAGTTCGACGTAGAACCGTCGCGACCGGTCGTAGTCGGTGCAGATGAGCGCGACGTGGTGAATGGCGTTCAGCATGCTACGAACTCTAGCCAAGCCGGGATTTCAGGCCAAGGTCACCATCGGGTACGCGGGGCACTTTGTTGATGTCGCCGTTCGCGAGGGTAGCCTTGTCCGGATTGGGCACAGCGTCGGATGGTCGGCCTGCCCGTTGTCTGTCAGTGCCCCGCCCAGGCCCCGACGCAATAGAGCGCCTCAATCGCAGCGCGCCCGCCCCCGTGGCGGATGTCATAATCGGATGGCTTATGGTGCCGATCATGGCTCTGATCGGGTTCTTCGTGCCGCTGAGAAAAGCAGTTCGTGCAGCCCGTTCCATGGGCTATAATGCGCGCAGCATTGAGGTACCGGGATGCCGGGCTGGCTCGTATCAACCGTCCCTACGAATGTCTCGTCCGCTATAGGAGGGACATCGTGAATGTCCTGATTGTCTATGGAACGACTGAAGGGCAGACGGGGAAAATTGCCGCACGGGCGGCAACGCGTATTCGCGAGCGCGGGCACCAGGTCGAGCTGCTGGATAGCGCAGCGCTCGCATCCGATTTGAAGCTCGGACACTTCGACGCGTTCGTCATTGCCGCGTCGGTCCACCAGGAGCACCACCAGGAAACCGTCACGAACTTCGTATTTGCGCATCACGAGGCGCTGAGCACCAGGCCCTCGGCCCTCATATCCGTCAGTCTGTCGGCGGCGCTGGAAGACCAAAAGACGGAGGCTCAAAAGTATGTGGATCGCTTCGTCTCCGTGACAGGGTGGCAACCACGCATGACCCTTCTTCTCGGGGGCGCATTGCGCTTCACCAAGTACGATTACTTTCAGGAGCAGTTCGTCAAATTCGTCGTCATGAAGAGCGGCGGCCCGAGCCCCGAGCGCGATCACGAATTCACTGACTGGAACGCACTCGCCGACTTCGCCGATCGATTTCTCGAGACGGCCAAACAAGGAGGTGCCTGAGTCGGGCGCAGCCTGCATCGAGATGCACAAAGTGAAGCTGGCCCTTTCACCTGGGGAGTCCCGTGACCGTCACTGAGATGACCGCCCAAGAATGCAGGATGCACCTGGCCGACAGCAGGGTCGGGCACCTCGCGTGCTTAAGGGACGGGATGCCGTACGTCGTGCCGATCAGCTTCGTTTACGAGAACAGCCACATTTACAGCTTCTCCCTGATCGGCCAGAAGGTCCGGGCGATGCGCGAACATCCTCAGGTCTGCTTCGAAGTCGACGAGATTGCCAACCCTCGCAGCTGGTGGAGTGTCGTTGCCTTCGGCCTCTACGAAGAACTGGCCGAATCGGGCCCTCGGCAGAATGAGCGCGACCATGCCTGGTCGCTGTTGCAGAAAGCGCGCCCCAACTGGTGGGAACCTGGCAGCGAGACACCTCACGCCGAGGACAAGGTGGCCAGTCCGCCTCACCTCTTCTTCCGCATCAACATCGAGAAGATCACCGGTCGTCGTGCCCTGGTCTGACCGGCCCAGCCTGTTTCATGATGATCTCGCGATGCGGATAGGGGATGCTTATGCCGTTTGCCTTGAATGTGTCCCAAAGCGCCAGCAGCACCTTGCCGCGTACGTTGGTCAGGCCTTGCTGCGGGTCGCGGATCCAGAAGCGCAGGACGAAGTTCAGCGAGGAGTCACCGAAGTCGGTCAGCCAGCAGACAGGCCGCCGGTCGGCCTCAACCCTGCCGACGCTGATCGCGGCCTCGATCGCCAGTTCGCTGACCTTGTGCGGATCGGCGTCATAGGAGACGCCGAAGTTCACGTCGAGGCGCACGAGGTTGTCGCTGAACGACCAGTTGATGACCCTCTGGGTGATGAAGTCCTCGTTGGGGATCAGGAATTCGCGACCGTCGCGCGTTACCACCGAGACAAAGCGCGCCCGCAATTCGCGTATCCAGCCGAAGGTGCCTTCGAGCGAAATCGTGTCGCCCGGCTTGATCGACTTGTCGAGCAGGATGATCATGCCGGAGACGAAATTCGAGACGACCTTCTGCAGTCCGAAAGCCAGACCGACGCCAACGGCGCCGGAAAACACCGTCAGCGCCGTCAGGTCGAGGCCGACGGCAGAGAGCGCGATGGCGCCTGCCACCAGCACGAGACCGATCTTGGCGACCTTGCCGACGAGGACGCGGATCGACGGTGTCAGTTCCTCGGAGAGGCGGACGCGCTCATCGATGTAATTGCCGGCGACCACCGCAAGCCAGACCGTTGCGATCAGGAGCAGCGCCGCCTTCAGCACCATGAGGGCCGAAAGGCGAACCGCGCCTAGAGGGATTGCCAGGCCGTCGAGGAAGGTGGCCGCTTCGTCACTGACGCCCAGTATGACAAGGGCCGCGTAGATCCAGGCCAACCAACCCAGCGTGCGCGCGACGAGGCGGTTGCGGACGATGCGCGACAGCACGGTCGCGAACAGCCACGCCAGCGAGAGCAACAGCGCGACGAGCAGGAGATGGGTGCGGCTCGGCCAGGTGATGGCGAGCAACAGGTTGAGCGCGGCAAACAGGAAGATAATGAACAGGATCCAGTCGGTGCGCCGCAACAGCGCGATGACGACCCTTAAGAGTCCGGGATGGCCCTTGATCTGGCGTGCCTGGTTCTCGACGAGAGGCTCGACCCGCAGCGCCGCCAGCTTCGCCACGACAAAGAGCGAGGCGATGATGCCGACCTGATAGACGAACCATGGCGTGGCGGCATAGTCGAACCATCCACCGGCCCAGGCCAGCGCTCTATCGATGGCGTCGCGAAAATCCATTGCCACACGACCACTTGGCTAACGAACTGCAACTCGCGGTCCACAATGTCGTCGGCCTTGTGATTGGTCAAGTTGAGCTTGAGGATGGCTTTGTGAGCGGCAGCGGCGGAACAAATGCAGCAGGGCCCCGCGAGGGGGCCCTGCCACTGATTCTTGCAAGATGATCGCCAGCCCTACTTCCCCATCACCTGCTTGGCGTTTTCCGCGGTGATCGCTTTCGTTTCCACCGTCACCGTCGGCTCCGCCGAAGTGGCACAGTCGAGCAGGATCTTTTTTGACATCTCGATCGCTTCCTTGGCACCAGTCGGACAGGTGAAGGTCACGACCCAGTCGACAATGCGGATTTCGCCTGCCCTATTTAAGAAATCACAGAAAAAGCCAAAAATTGATCATCGAAGCGCTTGCGCAAGCGCTTCGATTGGATTAATTCAATCTCCGTGACGAATTTGGCACCGTAGAGCCGCACCCCAAATTCGCCTTCGGAGGGTCAGCAACAGTCACTGCCGACACACGTCGCGCTCGCGCTTCGTGACGGCCTGGTGCTGCCTGCAAATTGTCAAACGGAACGGGAGGAAGTGATGAACATCAAGCAGAACGGACTGTCTCGCCGCACCTTCGTAAAGGCCTCGGCAGCACTTGGCGCGACCGCCGTGGCGGCTGCCTCGGGAATCAAGATAGCGCGGGCCGCGCCGGCCGAACTCAGATATTTCTACCGGGCGCCATGGCCGTCTTCGGAGGTCTACGCCAATTGGCTGATCGACGAGTGGAACAAGAAGAACGGCGATCGGGTGCATGTCACCGGCGCCAGTGTCGACGGCGAGACCTATAAGACCAAGCAGACCATCGAGCTGTCTTCGAGCAATCCCCCGGATCTTTTCTATTCCTGGGAAGGCGGGCGCGGCAAGGAAATCGTCGACAACGGCTTCTCCGCCGATCTGACGTCCTATTACGAGAAATATGGCTGGGACAAGAAACTGAACCCGGCCGGCGTGACGCTGTCCGTCTACAACGGCAAAAAGCATTTCGTGCCGACGGAAATGTGCGCCTCGGTGGTCTGGTACCGCAAGGACATCTACGAGAAGCTTGGCCTCAAGGTTCCGACCACATGGGACGAGCTCATGGCCAACGCGCAGAAGGGCAAGGAAGCCGGCCTTGCCGCATTCATGCTGGCCAATCAGAAGAAATGGCCCTCGCAGTTCATGTGGTCGGCAATCCTGGTCAACAAGCATGGCCTGGATGTCTATGACGGGCTGATCAACGGCACCATTCCGTGGACCGACCCACGTGCGGTCGATGTCACCGCCATGATGCAGAAGCTCGCCCAGGACGGCATGTTCGAGCCGTCGTTCAACTCGATCGATCTCGGACCGGCCATGGTGCCATGGACGCAAGGCCACGGCCTGCACTGGTATCAGGGCTCGTTCAATCTCGGCCGCTTCCGCGGTGACCAGCCGCAATGCTGCGTCGTGCCCATGGACTTCTTCCCGATGCCGGCCTTCCCGGGCAAGAAGCCGGTGATGTCGGTCTTCGCCGAGGACACGATCATGATCCATGCGAACAGCCCGAACAAGGACGCCGCGGCGGAGTTCCTGGACTGGATGGTGTCTGACGAAGCGATGAGCAAGAAGCTCGAGATCGACAAGCCTTATCCGTCGAACGTCAATTCAGACCTGTCGCGGCTGAGCGAGATGGAGCAGCGCCTCGGCAAGGCAATGGCGGAGTCCGGCTCGTTCACCTTCATGCATGTCGACCATGCCACGCCGCCGGCGATCTCGGACAAGTTCCTCGACGGCGTCCAGGGTGTGCTGGCCGGCGCCATGTCGCCTGAAGACGCGATGAAGCTGACCGAGGACGAGGCGGCGCGCGTCAAGAAGTCCTAGGCGATGACCGAGCGGGAGAGGCGCAGCGCCCTTTTCCCGCATCCTCCCCGGCGGCGGTGCACTTCGGCGCATCGCCGCTTGACGGGAGCCGCGTGCTGGTGAGCCCGACGCCGGCGCACACAGCCATTTTCCCAGTCAATCGAAAGGCGCAACACCATGGCCAGCAGCGCAAGGCGCTTCGATGATGGTACCTTCGTCGGTTTTGCCCGCCAGCATGTGTTCGTAACCGTGTTCGGCGTCGCCGTGCCGTTGCTGGTGTTTGCCTGCTTCATCGGCTACCCGATCCTCTACACGATCTACCTCAGTTTCTTCGAATGGAACGGCATGGCGCCGCAGAAGAAATTCGTCGGCTTCGCCAACTACGCCTACCTGTTCCATGACAATTATTTCTACATAGCGCTGGTCAACAACGCCAAGTGGCTGGTCGTTTCGCTGGTCTTTCCGGTCTCGCTCGGTTTCCTGATCGCCTATGTGATGAAGGCGCGCCTGGTGTTTGCGCCATCGCTGTTGCGCACGATCGTCTTCTTTCCGGTGACGATGTCGCTGATCGCGGTCGGCCTGATGTTCCTGCTGATCCTCAATCCGGTGTTCGGCGCCTTCGACACCTTGCTGCGTTCGGTCGGGCTCGGCTTCCTGGTGCATGAATGGTTCGGCGACTATCGCATCGCGCTCTACACACTGGCGGTCATTTCGGGCTGGGCCTTCACCGGCATGCCGATGATCTTCTACTTCGCCGGCCTCGGCGACGTTCCGAAGGAAACATTCGACGCCGCGCGCATTGAGGGCGCGGGACATTGGCGCATGATCCGCAGCGTCGCCCTGCCCCAGTTGCGCCCCGTCACCGCGATCATCGTCATGCTGACGTTGTTCGAATCGCTGCGCGCCTTCGACCTGATCGCCGTGCTGACCAAGGGCGCGCCTTTCGGCATGACCAACGTGCTCGGCTATCTCGTCTACATGGAGAGCTTCTGGAATTCCCGCTTCGGCTACGGCGCAGCACTCAGCGTCGTCATCCTGGTGATTGCCGGGTCGCTGGCGGCTTTCCTGCTCGGCAAGGTCCTGAAGGGTGCTTTCGATGTCTGACACGACCATGATCGCCACGGGCCGCAGCCCCCTTCTTGCGGTTCTGCCCAAACTTGCCGCAACCGCCCTCATGCTGGTGCTGGCGGCGGTATGGCTCGGACCACTGCTTCTGATCGTCATGACGTCGATCAAGTCGAACGCCGAATTTCTGGCGGGGCCTTTCGCCTTGCCGAAATCGCCGACCATCCAGCCCTACATCGACGTCTGGTTCGGGCTTGGGTTCGGCACGCTTTTGAGAAACAGCCTGATCTATGCGACGGCGGGCTCGGCACTGGCGGTGACGCTGGCGCTGGTCCCGGCCTTCGCGCTCAGCCGTATGAACGTTCCCGGGCGCAAGTGGATCTTCGGCCTTTTGCTGACCGGTCTCATGCTGCCGCAGCAGACGGTGCTGATCCCGCTCTACGACACGCTGCGCACGTTCCACCTGCTGGACACCAAGATCGGCCTGATTATCGTCCACGGCGTCTACGGGATGCCGTTGCAGGTGCTGATCCTGCGCGGCTTCATGACGACAATTCCGCCGGAAATCGAAAAGGCCGCCTATGTCGAGGGCGCGACCGATTTCCAGGTTTTCTGCAAGGTGATCCTGCCGCTGTCGGTTCCCGGCATTCTCGTCGGCTACACGCTGAACTTCATCGCCATCTGGAAGGAGTTCGTGTTCGGCCTGGTGTTCCTCAACAGCGAGGACAATTTTCCGGTGACGGTCGGCATGCTGAAACTGAACAGCGATCGCTACCTCGCCGTCTTCAACCTGCCGGCCGCGGGTCTGGTCATCTCGCAATTGCCGATCGTGCTGCTGTTCATCCTGACTTACCGGCAGATCTCGGGCGGCAACCTCTCGGGCGCGGTGAAGGGCTGATGTTCGGTGGTCTCTTTGCAACAAGGAATTTGTAATGGCTGATGTGTCCCTGAAGGACGTCGAGAAGCGCTATGCGATGGTGCCGGTTCTGTCCGGGCTGAACCTTGCCATAGCCGACGGCGAATTCACCGTGCTGGTGGGTCCGTCCGGTTGCGGCAAGACGACGACGCTGAACATGATCGCCGGGCTGGAATCGATCACCGGCGGCACGCTGCGGATCGGCGCTCGCGACGTGACCACGCTGCCGCCGAAGGACCGCGACATCGCCATGGTGTTCCAGTCCTATGCGCTGTTTCCGCACATGACGGTTCGCGACAACATCGCCTTCGGCATGAAGATCCGCAAAACCCCGAAGGCAGATATCGAAGCGCAGATACGGCAGGTCTCGCAGCGGCTGCATATAGATGACCTGCTCGATAGACTGCCCAAGGCGCTGTCCGGCGGCCAGCGTCAGCGTGTTGCGCTTGGCCGCGCGCTGGTTCGCCGCCCAGGCGTGTTCCTCATGGACGAACCTTTGTCCAACCTCGACGCGAAGATGCGCATCGAGGCGCGCAGTTTCCTGACCAAGATGCATCAGGAGATCGGAACAACCACCGTCTACGTTACACACGACCAGGCGGAAGCCATGACCATGGGCAGCAAGATCGTGGTCATGAATGGCGGCAAGATCCAGCAGGCGGCGGCGCCGCTCGAAGTCTACAACCAGCCGGCCAACCAGTTTGTCGCCGGCTTCATCGGATCGCCAGCCATGAACTTCCTGCGCCTCGCATACGACGGCAGCTCGCTGTCGGACGAGGCCTGCGCGTTGCGGATCGCGGTTCCGGAGTGCCGGCGCGCGGCACTTGCCGGTCAGGTGGGAAAGGTGGTTACGCTGGGCGTGCGGCCGGAGCATTTCAGCATCCTGCCGCCCGGGGCAGCCTCAAGGGCCGATTCGATCGCCTTCAGTGTCGATGTGGTCCAGCATCTCGGTCATGAGATTCTTCTCGACCTCAGCATCGGCGATCACCGATGCATCGCGCGGCTGCCGCCCAGCGACCGTTCCAAGCTCGGGGAAAGCCGGCTGTTTTCCATCGATATGGACCACGTCCATTACTTCCACGGCGACAGCGGCGAAAACCTCATTGATTATGCCCGGCAACAATGAATAGTCGGCGGCGGATCGGCGACTGGGGGCCGTTCTCCGGCAGGCGGGTGCCGCATCGAGGGTAAAGGGATGGCGAGAGCGACTGCAACGATCAGCGACGTCGCCCGCCGCGCCGGAGTGTCTACGTCCACCGTGTCGCACGTCATCAACGGCACGCGGCTCGTCAGTCCGGAGAAAATCGCTCTCGTCAACGAGGCGATCGCCGCGACGGGGTATCAGCCAAACGCGCTGGCGCGGTCGCTGGCGCGCAAGGTCAGCAACTATGTCGGCATCGCCGTATCCGCGATTACCAATCCCTATTTCAGCGACATCATCTGCGCCATCGAGAATGAGTGCGCCCGCCTCGGCCTGCTGGTCTTCCTCGCCGATACGCGCGACGAGCCTGGCCATGAACTGGCCGTCGTTCAGGCGCTGCAGGAGCGAAGAGTCGACGGCATCATCCTGGCGCCGTGCGGCGACCCTGACAACGCAACCGTGCGCTATCTGGAAAGGAGCGGCATCCCGACCGTGCTCGTCGACCGGTTCACGGCGTCGGCCTTCGACCATGTCGGCGTCGAGAACAAGCAGTCCGTCGCCAATCTGGTTTCGCACCTGGCCGAATTCGGCCACAGGCGGATCGGCATGATCGGCGGCCATGCCGGTTTCAGCACCACGACGGAGCGCATAGAAGGCTACAGGCTTGGCCTGAAGCGCCACGGGATCGCCTTCGATCCGGAGTTGATACAGTCATCGAACCAGACTTTTGAATCTGCCCAAAACTCAACCACCGCGCTGCTGAACCTGACAAAACGGCCAACCGGTATCATTGCCGGAAACAACCAGACGACGATCGGGGCCGTGGCCGCCATCCGCAATGCCGGCCTGAGAATACCGCAAGACATATCGCTTGCAGGCTTCGACGACTTCGAGTGGGCGAACTATTTCGAGCCACGGTTGACCCTTTTGGCGCAGCCCTGCGATGAGATTGGCCGCAAGGCCGCGCAGATGCTTGTTGAACGGATCGGCGGTTTGCACGCAGCACCTCGTTCGGTCAGGTTGAAATCGACTCTTGTTGTCAGGAACTCTTGCGCGGCTCCGGCGATTTCCTGAGCCCCCTGACGGATCGCGTCGGGATGCGAACCGTGCTGATTTTGCGCCATGCGCAATTTCGATCAAACTGACCTCGCCAGGAAACGGCAGCATGATCCGGCCTATGCGAGGAGCTACATGAACCCGACCGAGAAAGCCCTGTGGTTCGTCGAAAGCCACCTGCCGGAAGCCGTCTCGCTCGACGATGTCGCGCAAAGCAGCGGCGTGTCGCGCTTTCATGTGACGCGGGCCTTTGGTGCCGCCACCGGCCGTTCGGTGATGGGCTACATGCGCGCGCGCCGGTTGAGCGAAGCGGCGCGCAAGCTGGCTGGCGGCGCGCCCGACATCCTCTCGGTCGCGCTCGATGCCGGCTATGCTTCGCATGAGGCTTTCACCCGCGCCTTCCGTGACCAGTTCGGCACCACGCCGGAACTGGTGCGCGCGCAGGGCACGCTCAAAAACCTCGATCTCGTGGAGCCGATCCTGATGGACCAGTCCTTGCTCGCCACGCTCGAGCCGCCGCGTTTCGAGACCAGCCGGCGGTTCCTCATCGCCGGGCTCGGCGAACGCTACAGCTGCGAAACCAGCGCCGGCATTCCGATGCAGTGGCAGCGCTTCGGTCCCTATATCGGCAACATTCCGGGCGAGACCGGCGACGTTGCCTACGGCGTCTGCGTCAACGGCGACGACGCAGGCAATTTCGACTATATCGCCGGCGTCGAAGTGTCGGATTTTTCCGACCTGCCCAAGGAATTTTCGCGCGTTCGGGTGCCGGCGCAGAAATACGCGGTGTTCGCCCATCGCGAGCACATTTCGACCATCCGCCGCACCGTCAACACGATCTGGAACAAGTGGCTACCGGCCTCCGGCCATGAGATCTCGGACGCACCGGAATTCGAGCGCTACGGACCTGAATTCGATCCGCGCAGCGGCAATGGCGGACTGGAGATCTGGATACCGGTGAAGGGGTGAGGAGCGGTCGGCTTTAGGCCGATCAATCGACAACGATTTGTCGATTGAAGCGACGAACGCCCGAAGCCATAGCGAAGGGCCGTAGCAACGCTACAATTCAAGATTCCAGTTCTGGCCGACCAGATCCTTGCCGAAGGAATGGTGGCGCTCCTCCTCGACGAGCTTGAAGCCCGCCGCTTCATAAATGCGACGCGCCGAGACGAGGATGTCGTTGGTCCACAGGGTCAGCGTCTGGTAGCCCCTGGCGCGGGCAAAACCAATGCATTCATCGACCAGCCGCTTGCCGATGCCGAGACCGCGCGCCGAAGGCTCGACATAGAGCAGGCGCAGTTTCGCCACCTCGTCGGACTTGCGCACCAGAAAGACCGAGCCGACGACCTCGCCTTCGCGCTCGGCAATCCAGCTGCGCTCCCATTTCGGGTCGAAGGATTTTATGAAGGCGCCGAGGATCTCGGCAACCAGCGCCTCATAGGTTTCGTCCCAGCCATAGTCCTGCGCGTAGAGCATGCCCTGGCGGCGCACGATCCAGCCGATGTCGCCGACCTGCAGGGGCCGCAGAATATAGGGGATTTTAGGCTCGAACCCCTCGCCCAGCAGGCGCTGCACGGTCTGCATGGCCTTGACCAGCCGATCCTGTTCCAGAGCGGGAAGCCGATCGAGCAGGGCCGCGACCTGGTCGTGCGAATCCCGGTTCAGCGGTGCGAAGGCCTGCCGCCCGGCCAGCGTCAGCACGATCGACGAGCGCCGCGCATCCGCTTCGGTCGCGGCGCGCTCGACCAGGCCGCGCTCCTCGAATTTCTTCAGCAAGCGGCTGAGATAACCTGCATCAAGGCCGAGCTCGCGGCCGAGATCGGTGGCGGTCAGGCCATCGCGATGCGCCAGTTCATAGAGCACCCGCGCCTCGGTCAGCGAGAAGGCGCTTTTCAGCAGCCCTTCGTCGAGCAGCCCGATCTGGCGGGTGTAGAAACGGTTGAAGGCGCGCACCGCGTCGATGCGCTCCTTGCCGGCTTGATGATGAATGGTCATGGCAGTCTCCTGCCCGCACAGTTGATCAATTACTTGACAGAGTCAACTAATCGATGAGCTGGCATCACTCACGCCATCGGCAGTGCCGGCCAGCGATCGACGATCCTGCCGCCGGAGAGCATCGCGATCGAGCCGAACTGCTGCAGCACCGCCTCGCTTTGCGTCGGGCGCAGAAAAGCGTAGTCGCCGGGTTTGACCGTCGCGTCGTTCGGCAAGCCCATGAATTGCTGGTTGGAAGACAGGCCGAGCAGACTGTTGGTCGCCATACCCTCCGGAAATACCGGTTCGGCCATCCATTTGCCGCCATAGAGATAGCAGCCCTTGCGCGGAAACCGGCCAAGCGCCTGCAGCAGGCGGGAAACGGCGGGGGGACCCGGCAGCATCGGCTCGACCACTTTCAGGATCGGCGTGGCAATGAAGGCAGTTGGCTGAAACCCATCGAGGCCAGGCGTGTCGAAATCGCTGGGCAGCACGAAGGCCGACCCCATCGACACTTCGTTGGCCGCCCCGCCTTGGTGGAGCAGCGCGGTCTTGCTGCCGCCGATGTTGAGGATGCGGCGCTGGTCCTCGCCGAGGCAAGCGACGAACGCCGTTGCCAGCGCCGACGCCTTCGCCAATGCTTTTGCCGGCCCGCCGAACAGGCCGGGAATGTGCGGCGCATGCGCCTCGTAGGCCATGATGCCTTCGCAACGCAGCCGGGCCGGCAGCAACTTCAAAGCTTTCGACAAGGCCTCCGGGCTGGCAAAGCCGCCGCGATGCAGCCCGACATCGATCTCGAAAGCGATGTGCAGCTCGGTGCCGAGTTCGGCTGCCAGCGCGCCATATTCCGCCAATCGCTCTTGCGTGTCGATCAGCCAACAGACGCGTGACCAGTCGGCGCTGCCTTTCGAAAGCTCAGCACGCGCCGCGTCGACCGGCATTGGCTTGCCGTACAACAGGTCGGCATCGGGGAACGCCTTCAGCACAGCTGCCGTGATCGGCGGATGGAAGGTCATGAAGCGGCTCGTGCCGAGCGCCTTGCCGATATGCGAAAGCAGCGGCAGGCAAGCCAGCGACTTGTCGACCAGCCGCACGGCAAGTCCTGGCGCCAGCCTTTCCCGGACCAGCGCAATGTTGTTGTCCAGCCGGTCGAGGTCGAGCAGCAGGCATGGCTGGAAGATGCCGGCTTCCTTCAGTGCCTCCGACAGCGTGGCGAAATAGGCACTCATAGTTCGATGCCGAACAGGCCGGCCATATAGGGCGAAACAAAACGGTTTTGGGGATCGATGTCGCGGCGCACCGCCATGGCCTCGTCCCAGCGCGGATAGAGTTTTTTCAGCGCCGCCGCTTTCAGGCTGTGCATCTTGCCCCAGTGCGGCCTGCCGCCATATTTCAAGAAGATCGGCTCGGCCGCCCGCATGAAAGGCAGCGGATCGCTCGCCGCGTCATGGTGGATGGCGATCGAACAGGTCGGCCTGTTATAGAATGGCGAGAGCCAGAAATCGTCGGGCGCCACTGTGCGCACCTCCATCGGGAAATACACCTTGGGAAAGCGCTTCTCGGTCAGTTCGATGATCTCGGCCAGCGCCTTCGGGCCTTCCTCGAACGGCACGTGATATTCCATCTCGTTGAATTTCGTCTGCCGGTCGCTGGCATAGACGTTGAGCCAATCCTGCACATAGTCCTCGGCCGGAAGCTTGGCGATGGCGCCCAGGATCAGTTTGCGGCGCAGCGACGGCAGCCAAGCCAGCGCCGTGCGCAAGCGGCGCAGCGTCCTCAAGCCGGCCTCGTCCTCCTCCGGGGGCCGCTGTGTCGGTGCTGCATCGCTGAGATCGCTGGCAATGAACTGGGCATAACCGGAAAACGGAATGTAGTAGAACTCGGCCGAACGATGTGCGGCCATCATCGTCTCGAAATCGCGCAGCATGTCGGCGATCGGCAACACCCATTTGCGGCGGCGCAGCCGGTAGGTCGCAATGTTGTTCAGCGTCACCTCGGTCAGCACCCCGAAGGCGCCGAGCGCGACGCCAATGGCGTGGATCGTCTCCTGATCGCTAGCCCTGGTGAAGTCGCGGACCTTGCCGAGCCCATCGACGATCTGCACCGTCTCCAGTTGCGTGTGATAGGCGCCGAGCGTTGGGCCTGAGCCGTGGGTGGCGGTGCCGAGCGCGCCGCCGATGGCTTGCCGGTCGATGTCGCCCATATTGGGCAGCCCCTGGCCGATGCCTTGCAGGAGGTTCATCAGCGAGCCGAGCCGTGTCCCTGCCCTCACCCGCGCCTGATTTAGCTGGGCGTCGTGCGACACCAGCCCTTCGAGCTTCTCCAGCGACAGGATCGTGCCTTGCGAGGCCACCAGCGGCGTGAACGAGTGGCCGGCGCCGACGACCCGTACCGGGCCGGGTGCGGTGCGCACGAGATTGCCGAGATCACCGGCGTCGGCGGGACTGGCGATCAGTTTTGGTTCAGCGCGGACAAAACCGGACCAGTTGCTCCAGCTGTTCGACATTCCGCCTCCTAGGCGATTGCGCGGCGACGCCGCACCACGAGGACGAACAGGCCAAGCAACACGACGCTCGCGGCGGCGCTGGCGGCGGCGAATTCCGGCACCGGCCGAAAGTCCTTGCCGTCGATCAGCAGCGACGCCGCGATCGGCCCGATTGCCAGACCGAAGAGCTGGGCGGCCGGCACCAACAGCACGGCGGTACGCGTCTCGTCGGCGATGATCGCCAACCGGATCTGATAGGGCACGATGAACAAAAGGATGAAGCCCATGACCAGGGCCGCGGCCCAGAATGTCGTCAGGCCCGGGCCGCTGGCGAGCACCACGGAGCTGGCAAAAGCGATCACGCCGATCGCCACGATGGCAAGGCGGTAGTCGATGCGCGCCTCGAAGGCAGTCGCCGTCATCGCGCCCAGAACCTGCACCGCGAGGCTGGCCGAGACGATCAGGCCAACGGTGCGGCCGTCAATGCCGTATTGCGCGCCAAGCGGTTCCAGAAAGGCCCAGACCGCGCCGAAGAACATGAAGTAGCAGAAGACTGACAACAGCGCCGTGAGCGAAGGGACGGTCAGCACATTGGCCAGATTCTCGTCCTTGGGCAGCTCGGCATAGTCATCAGGCACAATGAAGGCGACCGCCAGCGAGGCGACGCAGACGACGGCAAGGACGATGAAGCCACCGACCGACCCGGCGGCCGGGATGACATAGACCGCCAGCAAGAGAGCAAGCGCGCATTGCGCCAGGGTCTGCATGGTGACGAAATAGCCGCCGATGCGCTCGGCCCGACGCGAACGGGCGATCAGTTCGGTGGCGACCGCCACCAGCCCACCCTCGGCCAGCCCGGCGACGGCGCGCACTGATATCAGCAGACCGGCGCTGACCGCATAGGCCGTCCACAAATTCGCCAGCGCCAGCAGGATCAAAAGCGCTGCACTTTTCCAGCGCATATTGTGCGCCGAGAGCAACATCGCCACCACAGCCGAACCAATGGCGATGGCGATCATCTCGGCCGTGGCGACCAAAGCCAGTTCGTCGCCGCTGACATGTCCCTCGGTGTAGAGCGCGCCGAGCAGAACCGGCTGCAGCCCGAGGATGAGCAGGCCGACCGAACCGATCCACAGCGCCGAGGCAAGCTGGCCGCCGGTCGGGTTGCCGACCAGCCAATCGGCATTGTGCTCTGCCTTTGCTAACGTCACAGGTCCCTCCCCAGCGTCCTTGCCGTGCTTCAAAAAATCTGACAATCTGTCAGCATTTCTCAAAACTGATACTTGATCATATTTTTTGTCAAGCATGAAATTAGGACTGCCGCGGGAGATCTGGCGCATGAAAGAAGCAAGCCGGACGATGACCGAGCCGAGGCGCGTGCCGAAGCAGGAGCGCAGCCGCGACCGCATCGACGCCATCCTGGCAACGACCATGCGGCTGATCGGCGAAAAGGGCATCGATGCCGTCACCATGAAGGAAGTCGGCATGCTGGCGGGCGGGCCGATCGCCACCGTCTATCATTACTTCCCCAACAAGTCGGCGATCCTGGCGATGCTCTATGAGCGGTTCTCCGAGGAAAGCCGCGCACGCTTCGGCGCGATCATCGCCGAGATTGACGGACTGGACGATGTGACAGCAGCAGCGGACCGTCTGCTCGAAGACTACTATCGGCGCGTTGCCGAAGACCCCGCTATCCAGGATCTGCAGAATGCAATCCAGGCCGACAAGGCGCTGCAACATCTCGACATCGCCGAGACCCGGCAGCAGGCGAAGCTGTTCTGCGACAAGGTGAGCCCTCTCCTGCAGCCGGAGAAGCGCGAACAGTTCGCCCGCGTGGTTTTCCTGATCTTTCAGCTTGCCGGCGGCGTCGTGCGTCTGGCACTCACCCAAGACGAAATGGAAGGCCGCCGGACCCTCGACGACTACCGGTCGATCATCCACACCCAGTTGCGGCTGTTTCTCTGATTACGGGTCGAGCTTCGGCGCCAAGATCTCGACCAGCCAGTCGACAAACACCCTGACCCTTGGCGAAAGCTGGCGGCTGCGCGGATAAAGAACCGAGATCGGTGTCGCGGACGGCGGGTAGTCGCCCAGCACCTCGATCAGCCTGCCGGTCGCAAGATCCTCGGCGAAACGAAGCCACGGCGCCTGGTAGAGGCCGAAGCCGAGCCGCACCAAAGTGGCGCTGGTGTCGGAATTGGCCACGGTGACCAGCGACGGCAGGACGATTTCGCGGACCTCGCCATCAACCTTGAATTCCAGCGGCATCACCTGTCCGGTGCGCGACGAGACGAAGCCGATCATCCTATGCCCGGCAAGATCATCGAGAGAGCGCGGCACGCCGTGGCGCTCGAGGTAGGCCGGGCTGGCGACCGTAATCTCGCGCGCGGTGCCCAGCCGGCGCATGATCATGTCGCTGTCGGGAAGCACACCGGCACGGATGACACAGTCGACGCCTTCGCGCACCAGATCGACCAGGCGATCCCCCTCGCCGATATGCACGGTCAGGCCGGGGTGGCGGGCAAGCAAGGCTGGCAGTTCCGGCAGGATGAACGTGCGGGCCATGTGGCCGTTGACGTCAATGCGCAAACGCCCGCTGGCCTCGTTCGCCCCGAAGCCGCCTTCGGCTTCCTCGACATCGGCCAGGATGCCGGCGCAGCGCTGATAATAGGCCTCGCCGTCGGGCGTCGGGGTGACATGGCGGGTGGTGCGCCGCAAGAGCTGCACGCCCAGCCGCTCCTCCAGCTGCTTGATCGCCGAGGTCGCGCTGGAGCGCGGCAATCCGAGATCGGCGGCGGCAGCCGTGAAGCTGCGCCGTTCCACGACGCGGGTGAAGAGGCGCATGCTGTCCAGCTTGTCCATGTCGATTGTTCGCATAATTTGAATAGAGAAGGCAATATCGGTCCGATTATATCGGCAATCAAGAAGAATACATCACTGCCATCGCAACCGATGGAGATTGACCATGACCACACAGAACCGACAGATAGCCCTGATCACTGGCGGGAGCCGTGGATTGGGACGCAACACCGCGCTCCACCTTGCCCGCAAGGGCGTCGATGTGGTGGTCACCTACCGTTCCCGCGCCGATGAGGCGCAGGCGGTGGTGGCAGAGATCGAGGCGGCGGGCGGCCGCGCCGTGGCGCTGGCGCTGGATACAGGCGCTGTCGCAACCTTCCCAGCCTTCGTCGAGGAGCTGAAGCGCACATTGAGTGAGACCTGGCAGCGCGACCAATTCGATTTCCTGGTCAACAATGCCGGCACAGGCCTGCGCAAGACCATCGCCGAGACGGCCGAGGATGAGTTCGACACGCTGGTCAACATCCATCTCAAGGGCGTCTTCTTTCTCACCCAGGCGCTGCTGCCGCTGATCAAGGATGGCGGCCGCATCATCAATATATCGAGCGGGCTGGCACGCTTCTCGGTGCCGGGTTCGTCCGCCTATGCGATGATGAAGGGCGGCATCGAGGTGTTCACACGCTACCTAGCCAAGGAACTCGGTATGCGCCGGATCACCGCCAACACGGTAGCACCCGGCGCGATCGCGACCGACTTCAACGGAGGCCATGTGCGCGACGACGCCGACGTCAATCGCGTCGTGGCCGGGATGACCGCACTCGGCCGTGCCGGAGTGCCCGACGACATCGGGCCAATGATCGCCTCGCTGCTGTCGGAGGACAACCGCTGGGTCAACGCCCAGCGTTTGGAAGTGTCGGGTGGGATGAACATCTAGCCATCGGAACACCTTCAATTATCCCCGCGTGTCCTGCGCCCGCTGTTCCGCCGTTGCTGGCCGGCGCAGTGGGCATATTTCGTGGCAAAGCCAATGGCGAGTGGCGCGTCCCAGCGACAGCCAATCGCGCAAAACAAAATTTCGCTCCTCATCGTGCCGCTACGCGCCTTGACTCCGACTGGCCGCGCGCCTATTTCACCGCCACGTTAGCACTCGCCTTTGGTGAGTGCTAACTCATACGTCCGGCGCCGCCGGATGGAGGAACTGTTCTCACCGTTCTCATTCGAGGAAGAAAAAATGGCAAAGTCGAAGTTCCGCCCGCTTCATGACCGCGTGGTCGTTCGCCGGGTCGAATCCGAATCCAAGACCGCCGGCGGGATCATCATCCCGGATACGGCGAAGGAAAAGCCGCAGGAAGGCGAGATCATCGCCGTTGGTTCCGGCGCCCGCGACGAAGCCGGCAAGCTGGTCCCGCTGGACGTCAAGGCTGGCGACCGCATCCTGTTCGGCAAGTGGTCGGGCACCGAAGTCAAGCTCAATGGCGAAGACCTTCTGATCATGAAGGAATCCGACATCATGGGCATCATCGGCTGATTATCGGCCTCACCGTCAACTGAATTTCGGGCTTGATCCCAAGTCCCTGCCAGGAGCTAAAACATGGCTGCCAAAGACGTAAAATTCTCCCGCGACGCCCGCGAGCGCATGCTGCGCGGCGTCAACATCCTCGCCGACGCAGTGAAGGTCACGCTCGGCCCCAAGGGCCGCAACGTCGTCATCGACAAGTCGTTCGGCGCCCCGCGCATCACCAAGGACGGCGTCACCGTCGCCAAGGAAATCGAGCTTGAAGACAAGTTCGAAAACATGGGCGCGCAGATGGTCCGCGAAGTTGCTTCGAAGACCAACGACATCGCCGGCGACGGCACCACGACCGCGACCGTTCTGGCGCAGTCGATCGTCCAGGAAGGCCACAAGGCGGTTGCCGCCGGCATGAACCCGATGGACCTGAAGCGCGGCATCGACCTCGCCGTTGCCGACGTCGTCGCGACGCTGATCAAGAACGCCAAGAAGATCAAGACCTCGGAAGAGGTCGCCCAGGTCGGCACCATCGCCGGCAATGGCGACTCCTCGGTCGGCTCGATGATCGCGGAAGCGATGCAGAAGGTCGGCAATGAAGGCGTCATCACCGTCGAGGAAGCCAAGACCGCCGAGACCGAACTCGAAGTCGTCGAAGGCATGCAGTTCGACCGCGGCTACCTCAGCCCCTACTTCGTCACCAACGCCGACAAGATGGTTGCGGATCTGGAAGACGCTTACATTCTCCTGCACGAGAAGAAGCTCTCCAACCTGCAGGCCATGCTGCCGATCCTCGAGGCTGTCGTGCAGACCTCGAAGCCGCTGGTCATTATCTCGGAAGACGTCGAAGGCGAGGCTCTGGCCACGCTCGTCGTCAACAAGCTGCGTGGCGGCCTGAAGATCGCCGCCGTCAAGGCGCCGGGCTTCGGTGATCGCCGCAAGGCCATGCTGGAAGACATCGCCATCCTCACCGGTGGCCAGGTCATCTCGGAAGACCTCGGCATCAAGCTTGAGAACGTCGGCCTCAACATGCTCGGTCGTGCCAAGAAGGTGTCGATCTCCAAGGAGAACACCACCATCGTCGACGGCGCCGGCAAGAAGGCCGAGATCCAGGGCCGCGTTGCCCAGATCAAGCAGCAGATCGAGGAGACCACCTCGGACTACGACAAGGAGAAGCTGCAGGAACGTCTGGCGAAGCTCGCCGGCGGCGTTGCCGTGATCCGCGTCGGCGGTGCGACCGAGATCGAAGTCAAGGAAAAGAAGGACCGCGTCGATGACGCCCTCAACGCGACCCGTGCGGCCGTCGAAGAAGGCATCGTTCCCGGCGGCGGCGTCGCCCTGCTGCGCGCTTCGCTGACCATCAAGGCAACCGGCGCCAACTCCGACCAGACCGCAGGCATCAACATCGTGCGTCGCGCTCTGCAGGCTCCGGCCCGCCAGATCGCTGCCAACGCCGGTGCGGAAGCATCGATCGTTGCCGGCAAGATCCTTGAGAACAAGGGCGCGACCTTCGGCTACAACGCCCAGACCGGCGAATATGGTGACATGATCGCCATGGGTATCGTCGATCCGGTCAAGGTCGTTCGCACCGCTCTCCAGGACGCGGCCTCGGTCGCCGGCCTGCTCGTCACCACCGAAGCCATGATCGCCGAAGCTCCGAAGAAGGAAGCGGCTGGCGGCGGCATGCCTGGCGGCATGGGCGGCGGCGGCATGGGCGGCATGGGTGGCATGGACTTCTAATCCACGCTTCCATCAGCCTTCAGATACGGAAAGGGCGCCGAAAGGCGCCCTTTTTGTTTTGAGGTCGAGTTGTTAGGCCTCAGACGGCGACATCGGCGCGTCGCCGCACTTCTCCTGCAGCCAGCACTGCGGTTTCGATCAGGGCAGCGACTTCATCAGCCACGGCCTGCAGCGGGGCGCGGTCGCGGGTGGCGCGGGCGATCACCATCAGCCCTTCCAGCGATGATTCGACGAGCAGGGCCAAAGCGTGCGCGCGGCGCTCGGGCACCCCTGCCCTGACGAAGGCCTGTTGCAGCAGACCTATCCATTGCACGAAGGCCGAGCGGCACAATTCGGCCAGTTCCGGCACATCGGTCGGCGAGTCCAGCACAACGGGAGCGATCGGGCAGCCGAGCGAAAATTGGTTGTCTTCCAGCATGCGCCCGACCGCCTGGTAGATGTGGTGGACGGCGACCGCCGGGTCGGCTTCGGCGGCCAGCGCCTCACCCAGCCTTTGCGTCACCCCGGCGACGCTGTCGCG
This sequence comes from Mesorhizobium sp. P2_H9, assembly GCF_056403215.1. Classification (NCBI taxonomy): domain Bacteria; kingdom Pseudomonadati; phylum Pseudomonadota; class Alphaproteobacteria; order Hyphomicrobiales; family Phyllobacteriaceae; genus Mesorhizobium; species Mesorhizobium sp. P2_H9. The sequence goes on from NZ_JBFUFX010000005.1 coordinate 200,412, forward strand.
CGTCACCTCGATGACCAACTGGTCCTTGCCGCCGGGAAAATGGAAGTAGAGCGAGCCTCGCGGCGCCCCGCTGGCGCTCAGAATGTCGTTGAGCGAGGTGCCGTGATAGCCGCGCTGCCTGAGCAGCAGCGCCGTCGTCTCGAGTATGCGGGTGCGGGTGTCGTTCGCCATGTCAACCTCTGTCAGCAGTCAGCATTATAGGCCTTGCGGAGAATATGACAATCGGTCTACATAATATGTAGACCAGTCTACATATATTTGAGGAGATCGACATGCAAAGCTACCGTCTTGAAGGGTCCGGCGGGACCGAATGCCTGGTGATGCACGACGAGGTGCAGCCGGAGCCAAAACCGCATGAGATCGTGGTGCGTGTTCACGCCACCTCGCTCAACCGCCGCGACACGATGATCCTCAAAGGCACCTATCCTTTGCCGCCGCGCCAGGGTGTCAGACCGCTGAGCGACGGCGCCGGCGAAGTTGTCGCCATTGGCGATGCCGTGACCCGCTTTGCCGTCGGCGACCGCGTCACCGGCAGCTATTTTGCCCGCTGGATCGATGGCCGCATCAATGCCGGGCTGATCGACCAGCTCGGCTGCACATTGGACGGCATGCTGGCCGAATACGCCGTACTCGACGAACAATGGGCCGCGCGGCTGCCCGACCATCTCGACTGGCATGAGGCGGCAACGCTGACCTGCGCCGGGCTGACCGCCTGGAATGCGGTGACCGGCGCGGGAATTCCGAAGCCTGGCCAATGGGTTCTGGTCATCGGTTCGGGTGGCGTCTCGCTGTTCGCGCTGCAGTTTGCCAAGCTGCTCGGCTGCCGCGTCGTCGCCGTCACCTCGCGCGCCGAGAAGGCGAACAGGCTGCGGGCGCTGGGCGCCGACCTTGTCGTCTCCAGCACGGACACGCCGGAATGGGGGGCGGCTGTCCGCGAACACACCGGCGGCATCGACCTCGTCGTCGAGACCGGCGGCCCGGCGACTTTCGCGCAGTCGCTGATCGCCAGCACACTTTACGGGCACATCGTGCTGCTCACGCTGCAGGATGCCAAAGGCGGCTCGATCCAGCTGCCGGCAGCGCTCTACCAGCGCAGCCTCGCCACCATCAGCCGCCTCTTCGTCGGCAGCCGAACCAACCTCGAAGCCATGCTGCGCGCCGTCTCGATGCATCGCCTGAAGCCCGTCATCGACAAGGTCTTCCCCTTCACCGAGGCCGGCGATGCCTACCGCTATTTCCAGCAGGGCGACGTCTTCGGGAAAGTGGTCATCACCGGCGCCTGATTTTTTGACCCAGAAACAACGGAGAGCAGACATGACAATTCGTGAAGCCTCGGCCGAGTGGCAAGGCACGCTGAAAGAGGGTTCGGGCCGCTTGCGGCTCGGCAGCGGCGTGTTCGAAGGCGCCTACTCCTTCCCGTCGCGGTTCGAGAACGGTCCGGGCACAAATCCGGAGGAACTGATCGCGGCAGCGCACGCCGGCTGCTTTTCGATGGCGCTGAGCGCCATACTCGGCAGGGATGGATATGTGCCCGCGCGCATTCGCACCGTCGCCAAGGTGCATCTCGGCTCGACCACGGCCGGGCCGACGATCACCCGCATAGAGCTCAAGACACAAGCCGAGATTCCGGGCCTTGGGCCTGAAGAATTCGAGCGCCTTGCCCAGACGGCGAAGACGACCTGCCTCGTCTCGCGGGCCTTGGCCGGCGTGGCAAGCATCGCGCTCAGGGCGGAGCTTGTCGCACCCGTCGGAGCGGAAACATGAGATCAGGAGATTTGAGATTAAACAGGAGAGCATCGTGGACATCCATCCGGACGACCAATCCCGTGAGACGGCCGAGATCATGCGGCGTTTCAACGACGTGTTCCAGCGGCACGATCCGTCGGCACTCGCCGAACTGGTGGCCGAGGACTGCGTCATCGAAAACACCGTGCCGGCGCCGGACGGCGCCCGCCATGCCGGCCGCGAGGCCTGCGTTGGGCTGTGGTCAGCGGTCGCCACCCAGGCCGGAACGCGCTTCGACCTCGAGGAGACCTTCGTCGCCGGCGAACGGGCGACGATCCGCTGGCGCTATTTTCGGGCCGACGGCAACTCCATCCGCGGCGTCAATTTGATGCGCGTCGCGGATGGGCGCATCGTCGAGGCGATGGGGTATGTCAAGGGATAGCGCCTAGAGCCTGTTCCATCCCGATAGAATCGGGATGGGGCTCTATCTTCTTGTTTGAGCATGATCTTTTCCGAAAACCGGATTCCACTTTTCGGGGTCATGCTCTTGAAACGCTACCGGTCCGCCAGCGCCAGTTTGGCACCGAGCATGACGAAGGCGCCGGCGAAGGTGCGGCGCATCCAGGTCAGCACCATCGGCCGCGACACGACATGGCTGCGAATCGAGGCTGCGAAGATGCCGTAGCCGACAAAGACGACGAAGGTCAGGAGCATAAAGACGCTCGAGAGCTCCAACATCTTCGACAGCGCGTGCGGTTCGGTGGTGCTGACGAACTGCGGCAGGAAGGCAAAAAAGAAGATCGACAGTTTTGGGTTGAGGATGTTGATCAGGATGCCGGAGGTGATCACCTTGCCGGCCGAGCGCGGCGCGACATTTTCCTCGACGCTCAGGCCACCCTTCTCCTTCAGCGTGTTCCAGGCCATGTAGAGCAGATAGGCAACGCCGAGATATTTCAGCGTTTCGAAGGCGACAGCACTTGTGTGCAGCAGTGCCGCCAGGCCAGTGATGGCGGCGGCCATATGCGGGATAATGCCGAGCGTGCAGCCGAAAGGGGCAATCATCGAGGCCCGCGCCCCGCGCGAAAGGCCGGCGCTCAGCGTGTAGAGAACACCGGTGCCGGGCGAAGCCACGACGATCAGCGACGTCAACAGAAATTCGATGCTCACGGATGGTTCCTCCGACGCGCCCTGCCCGGCGGGAAGGTATCGGGCCGGACGGTGGCGCACAAGACGGAGGCGAAAGGCCGCTAGACTGGCAGCCCGTGCGCCTTGCGCGCCATCAGGCAATCGTCGTCGCCGGGCATGCAGGCGCGGCAGACATCGGGGCGGATCTCGTAGATGCCGCAAGCGGTTCGTTTGCCAACCTCGCCGGTGAGTGCCGAGCAACGCACGCCGTCGCAGCGCATGCCGGATTCGTTGGCGGATACATATTTTGCCGGGATACGGTCGAGCTGCGCGTCATCCTCTGTGGAGAAGCGCGGCCATTCGGCCGAATAGGAACAGCAGGCGCCGCAGCTCTGGCAGTCAAAGATTGCGACGGGGTTGGCATCCTCCCGCGGCGATAAAAAATCGGCGGCGGCGGCCGGGCCAAGCAGCCCGGCGGCGATGGGATTGCGGTCCGCGTCCTTCGGCAACGAGGCTATTTCTTCTTGCCGGCCTTGCCCTTCGACGGCGCCGCCGGCGAAAGAAACAGATCGGTCGAGGTCTCGGCGGATCCATCCACCGGCTTCACCGCCGCCGGCTTTTTGTCATTGGCGGCCGGCTTGGCCAACTTCACGGCAGCAGGCGCCGTCGGCTGGTCCTTGGCGGAAAACTTGATGGCCATGTCAATCCTCGTCAGAAAAACGCGATGATGGCGCATTCGGGTTGCGCAAGCGGCCGATCAGCGCCGAGACCGCCGTGATGTTCATTTCCTCGGGCGACCAGTTCCTGGCCTCCGCAATGTGATGCGGCGCCAGTTCGCGGTGCGTGCTGCCGCTGTAGGCGGCGTCCTGATGGGTGACGCGCTCATGGGTCTTTTTGTCCTCGCGGACATATTCGATCAGGTAGTTCGGCGCTTCGGCGCGGCCGCGCACGCCGACGCGCACCTGGGCATCGCCATGGGCGCGTTTGCAGCGCTCGAGCTTTTCCAGCACCCGGCGGACATATTCGACCGGCTTGTCCATGCCTGGGACCATGGACGCAATGGTCGCATCGGCATCGATCGGCGTTGGCGGCACGCGTTTGGTTGCCATCAGCGTTTGCCCGCCCGTTTCGGCAGGGCCGCGACCTCGGCAGCCGCGGCCAAGTCGTCGGCCTCCTTTTCCAGGCGCAGTTCACGCAGCCGTGCGGTCTTGGCTTCCCGTGCCTGGCTGGCGGCGTCCTGTTCGGAGGTGATGCGGTTGAGCGACATCGACTGGGTCTGGGCCTTGCTGAAGATGGATTCAGCCTGGTCGCGGGATCTCTTTGAAGTGGCGGTCAAGGTCTTTCTCCCGTTCGGAGCATGCTGCCGAAAAGCGGCGAGATCGGTCTTTCGGCCAGGACCACGCACAAAGCAAGACGGCAGTCGGATTCAGATAGCTGAAGCGTCCTTAGCACGTTCGGATGACCGCGCGGCGCTCTTTTGAACTTTTGCAGCGTCGAAAATGAAAAAGGCCAGGCATTGCCTGACCTTCCATCACAGCACCACGCCTTCCCTGGGGAGACGCAGGCCTCAGAATTCGCCATTCACCGGTGCCAGTACATCCGTGGTCACCGGGAAAGCTGAATTCCGTTTTAGGCCGCCTTCAACTGATCGGCGGACATCTTGCCCGACTTGTTGTCGCGGACCATCTCGTAGCCGAGCTTCTGGCCTTCGACGATGTCGCGCATTCCGGCGCGCTCTACGGCCGAGATGTGAACGAAAACGTCGGCTGAACCGTCGTCAGGCTGAATAAAACCAAAACCTTTGGTGGCGTTGAACCATTTAACTGTGCCGGTGCTCATGACGAACCCTTTCCATGGCAAATATTCGTTAATCGCGGTGCGAATGCACAACGATTTTTGTCTCGATTTTTGATGGGGAAGTTCGTCAAAGGCGCGCATGTGTGCGCGGATAACAAAAGTCGGTCAAACAAATATCGACGAATTTCTTCTACGCTTCTTTTGAAGCCGTGTCAATTTTTGGTTTAGGCAACGGCAAGATTCGACGCAAAGTTGTCCGGAGCCGGGATCTCAAAAGGACCTGAGGCAGCGCGGTGCGCGGGCGGCAGGCCCTCCCCAAAAAAATTCTACACACGAGGGAACCAACCCCGCACCTGTGCATTTTATGGGTGCCGTCAGCAATTCATGAGAGCAATCGAATGAAAGGCTAATGGCAACAGGACGCCCCCCGCGCGATAAAAGGCACGAGGGGCGTTCTTGTTTTTGGCGCCATGCAGTGGTGCCCCTCAGATGATTGCGCTCATCAGCGGCAGGATTTCATAGCGGAAGCCCTTGCCCGAGCGGACGACGGGGTCGGCATCGGTCACCGCCCTGGCCTCAGTCTCGCTCCCGACGCGCAGGATCAGTAGCCCCCAAGGACCGGCCGGGTCTGCGACCGGGCCGGCCAGGATCATGGTGCCATCGCGAAGTTTGCCGCGAAGGTAGTCGGCATGCCGGCCCATCAGTTCCCTCTCCTCCTCCGTCATGGTGAAGGCGAAGTCAGGCCGAGGCGGGATCAGCCGGCAGTGGAAGATCGATGGCACTGCCGCCTCGCGCGGTTCGTCGTTGCTGGCCATACCTCCTCCTATTCGTCCGGACCGGGCTCCGGCCAGGTTTCTTTCGCCGCCTCCGCATACCAGTGGCGCATCGCCGGCGTCGCCAGCACAGCGTCGACATAGGCACGGGTATCCGGCGCCAGCTCGCCGCCATAGGTGTCGAAGCGGGTGACGATCGGCGCGTACATGGCGTCGGCCGCGGTGAAATGACCAAAAAGGAACGGGCCATCCTTGCCGTATTGTTCCCGGCACTGGCGCCAGATCGCCTCGATGCGCGCCCGCTGCGCCTCGCCTTCGGCATCGAGCGGCTTGTGACCCTTGGGACGGCGCAGGTTCATCGGCCAGCCATAGCGCACCTCGCGAAAGCCGGAATGCATCTCGGTCGCAACCGAGCGAGCCAAGGCACGAGCGCCGATGTCTGAAGGCCACAGCTTCTTTTGCGGAAACAGGTCGGCGAGATATTCAAGGATGGCAAGGGTTTCCCAGACGATCCTGCCATTGTGATTCAGGACTGGCACCAGCCCGGTCGGCGACACTTTTGCCAGATTGGCAAAGGTCTCCGGCGTGCGCAGGCGCACAAAACCTTCCTCGAACGGGATCTCCAGATGCTTCATCGCCACCCATGGCCTGAGCGACCATGAGGAGAAGCATTTGTTGCCGATGGTGAGCTTGAATTCAGCCAAGATGGTCTCCCCAATTTTTCGTCACACTAGCCAGCGGATGCGAGACCAGCAAAGCGTTTCGGCCGCCATGCACTGGTCCAGTCTGCACCCCTGATATCAATGGGCCTGTGCCGCCATTTGCGCCCCAGGCGAGACACCTGCATGAGCGCGGATGGCGGCGACCGCGCTGGCGATCTCCGCATTGACCAGCAGCGCCTCCCGGCCGGCGGCTATGGTGAGATCGACCTGTTCAACCGGCAGTTTCAGGCGCGTTGGAATCAGGTTCAGCTTGACCTGCCTTGCCGGATCGAGATCGGCGAAGGACAGATGCTCGACGACGAGATGGACATCGCGGCAGTTCCAACTGCCCGCCGAGCCGCGATAGGCGGCCACCGTCGCGACCGGCAGACTGCAGCGATAGCGCACCAGCTCGTCCTGCCATTGCGAGACGGCCAGCGTCAGCGCATCGAATTCGTCACGCACCGAGGCCGCCAGCGTTGTGCCGGTCACGGCGCCGAACAGCTGGCTGAGCTTCGGCCCGTGGATCTTCTTGGCCCAGGTCACATCGCGGTCGCTGCCGGCGTCGGCGACGATGAAAAGCAGCGTCCTCAACCTGACGGCGGCGGACGGTGACAGCGGACCATAAGGGGTACCGGCGGCGGAGCGCTCCAGTGTGAAGCCGGTGACGCCGATGTTGTCGGTCAGGCCACCGTCGAGCAGCTTCACAAAGTCGAGTGGATCCTCCTTCTGATAGGAATCGAGCGCCCTGGCATGAGCCCTGAGCCGGGTCGACGCGTTGCGATCGGCCAGCGCCCGCTCCAGCCATTGCGGCCGGTGGTAGTCGCAATGCGGACTGGTGGCGGAGATCACGATCGGTGCGAAGACGACAGGCACGGCGGCGGAGGCGGCAACCGCATCGGCCAGCCGCACCTTGTCGAGATCGCTGCACAGGGCCGCGAAGGTGTCGTAGCTGAACAGGAACGGCGTGCGGTTGTAGATATCGGACGCATTGACCCAGACGATGGGGCGGTCCGGCTTACGGAAGGCCTCGAACGTCGCGCCATCGAAGAGATGGTCGTTCAGCCATTTGGCGAAGCCGCTGCGGTCGTTGACGCCGCCATTGTAGGCGCGCACCAGATTGAGCGGCGACAGCGATGTCCTGAGATCGGCTTCCGCATCCTGGATGAGGAAACGCTCGCGAAAATCCTGATAGCCGTCCTTGCCCCTGTAGCCGAAATAGGCTGCGGCGATGGCGCCGCCGGACGCGCCGGAAATCATCCTGATGTCGTCGACGAGCGTGCGGCGGTACGGCCGCTCGTCGATGACGATCTCGTCCAGCGCCCGCAGCACGCCATAGGAGAAGGCAGCCGCCCTGGTGCCGCCGCCGGAAAAGGCGAGGCCGACCACAGTCGAGCCATCGTCGCCCGGATCGGGAAGGAAGGTCGGCGACGGGTGGCCAACCTTGGAGACCTCGACGTTGATCGGCCCGACATCGTCGGCGACGCAGCCCGCCATCAGCATGGCAGCAGCCAAGGCAAGGTCTGGACGAAAACGCATCCGACACCCCCGGGCCAACTCTCACCTTGCGGCCCGAGCGGAGCCTATCCGGATTGACCCGCCGGGCGCAACCGGCGCCGTCGGCAAGACAGACGTGTGGAACCAGAAGCACGCCGGCCCGTTTGCCTCTCGCGAATGAAGCACCGGAATTCAAAATCCCAGGAGATGCAAAAATGGTGAACAAGGATCAGGTCGCGGGCGTGGCCAAGCAGGTCAAGGGCTCGATCAAGCAAGCCGCCGGCAAAGCCACCGGCAATCGGCAGACGCAGGCCGAGGGCACGGCTGACAAGATCGCCGGCAAGGTACAAAAAGCCTATGGCGACGTGAAGGACAACATCAGGAAGGCGCTCTAACACAGCACCGCGGAACGCTTTGACGATCGAGGAAAGGCGGCCTCTCAGGCCGCCTTTTCATGTGTTCCAGCCTTTGCTGAAGGCATTGGTGAAAGTCATGGCGCCATGGTCGTCGGTGGCCTCGCCTAACACAACATCCATGCCGTCACTGGTCACCCGCGCGACAGCGAAACCGCCCATATAGGCGGCCTTCGGCTTGAACAGATCGAGGCCGTCACGGCGGTAGATCAGCGGCGTGTCGTGCTGGTGGCCATGGAAGATGGCGACGACATTGTAGCCCTTCAGCGCCGAAAGCAGCGCCTGGCGGTCGGGCTCGCTCCACCAGTGCGGCGCGCCGTTGCCGTCATCGTCATAGGTCCTTTTGGCGGCATCCCAGCGCTCGGTCGAAAAAGTATCCCAGCCATAGTGCTGGAACAGGATGACAGGGCGGCCGTCCGCTGCGTAGGTCGCCAGATCCTGCTTCAGCCATGGCAGGCTGGAGATGGCGCCGTGGCCGGTGTCGCCGGCGAAACGGTGCGTCTGGACGAGATGCAGGCCGCCCCAATCCCACGAATAGCAGTCGGTATCGACATCATAGTCGGTCGCCGGCACCGGCGGCTTGAAGAACACGCCGGCGCGGTGATTGACCTCGACATAGTCGCGCATTTCGCGGCGGTACCAGTCGACATGGTGCGGCGGGCCGTTCTGATCGAGGTCGTGGTTGCCGAGCCCGACATAGACCGGCATGTGCACGCGGTCGGGGCCAACGCCTTGGCTGTAGCGCTGGCTGAACTGCAGCAGCTGCGTGCCTTCGCTGGGCTGGGTGATCTGGCCGCCGCCATCATCGGTGATGTCGCCGCCGACGACGAGGCCGAGCGGCGTGCCGATACTGCTGCCGGCCGAACGCAGGCCGGTGGCGACGCCATTGATTTCCGCCGGCCAGTCCTTGTCACCGAGGCCGTTCAGCGCGGCGACGCTGCGCAGCAAGGCGGCGTCGGTCTTGCCTTCCTGCTGGCAGTTGGGGCTCAAGCCGCTGGCCATGCGGCAGGCGTGGATATCAGCAACGAACAGAAAGGTGGCGTCGATGGGCGCAATGCGCTGCCCGGTCTGGCTGAGCGCCGGGCGCGCGACAGCGCCGGCCACGACAAACCCCGCTGCCTGCGCTAGGAAGCCGCGCCGGGAGACCAATTCTTGCGAAAGGCGATTCATCATGGCGCGAAATTCAGCACAGCCGGCAACGGTTCGTCCAGTTTTGCGCGCGGGTCACAAGACCTGCCAGCCATCGACAGCGTGTTGCGGGTCTGTCATTTCTACGCGCGCTAACGTTCAGCTTGTACGGGGACGCCATGAAAGCTGCACCTATCGGCATGATGCTGGCCGCATTGCTGTCGGCGGGTGTCGCCGATGCCGCCGGTTGCATCGACGCGAAATCCGCCAAGGCCGGCTTCGTGCTGGAAATGCCCGGCATCCGCAGCGAGTTCCGGCCGGCAGCGGGCGGTATGGTTTCCGTCGCCAACACATACCAATCCGAATCGCCGCAGACACAGTTCCTGTTCGGCGGCTTGATCGAGGTGTTTCGCGACAGCGATACGGGTCGGCTGGCGATGATCCCGTTTTCCGATCTGCGAAAATTGTTCCCGCTGAAGACGGGAGCGAAGAGCACGATCGAATTTGTCGAGCTGTCGCCGAACAAGCAGCCGAAGAGCACCAAGACGCTGACTTTGACCGTCAAAGGCAAGGAGGCGTTCAGCCTCGGCGACTGCAAATACAATGTTCTTGCCGTCAAAGAGACCTTCAAGAACGGGGCCGGCGAGACGCTGGATACGTTCACCGCGCTCTATTCACCCGATCTGCAAGCAGCGCTCGCCCGGCGCTACGATGAAGGCACCAGCGCGGAATCGGTGAACGGTTATACGAAGATCAAACCGCTGCCTAATTAGTGGATTGAATCGTACGCTTGGCACGGCGCCGCAGAATTGGCTGCCTGGCCGCCGTCTGGATATCCGTTCCTTCGGTTGTCACCGCTGGCTGTCCGCGACGCGATCAATGGCGTCGGTCAGTCGTTTCCGCTCCTTGTTGATCCACTGACCCTCCGAGTAGTTCTGGAGAAACGTCTCAGCGAACTCCACAGGGTTCTCCCCGACGACGGCGCGGATCGGGGTTCCATTCACGACGCTCTGCTCGAAGAGGTCGGCGAGATCCTCCAGCATCGACACCAAGGTGTCGCCTTTCGTTATCGCCCCGAAGTACATCAGGTACCGATCCAGCGCATCGATCGCGGCGCGATAGTTAGCGGGAAGCTGTTGCGTGCGCGCTTTGTACTGCCGGTAGCGCTTCTTCTGCTCGAGCGCCCCTGTGATCTGCTCGATCCATCCTGTGGCCATGTCTATTTCCTTTCTGCGTGGAGCTGTTCGAGCCGTTCTGCGAGGAAGTTCCACGTCCTCCAGAACTCTTCGAGATAGTCCCGTCCCTGAGCGTTGAGCGAATAGACCTTGCGCGGCGGCCCCATCTGGGACGGGATCTTGTGCACGTCGACGAGGCCCTTTTGCTCGTTCCTGACGAGCAGGGCGTAGACGGTGCCTTCGGCGATGTCGGAGAAGCCCTGCTCTCGCAACCGTGCCGTGATCTCGTAGCCGTACGCCGGCTGCGCGGACAGAATCGCGAGGATGATGCCCTCGAGCGTGCCCTTGAGCATCTCTGTCATCTGCTTGCCCACGCAACCTCCTCTGGCTATTCAGTGTTACTGACTACAGGTATATAGCGTCACTGAATAGTGGTCGTCAAGTGCGACGTTGCCTGATTGTCGAGGATGGCGTGGCCGTCTTGCCAGGCGGGGCCTCGCGCTCGACGGCGTTGAGGACGCGGATGAATCGGTAGAACCGGCGGGCCAGCGCCGTTCGTCTGGCCGCTAAGGCCCTGGTCGCAGCAGTACCCTGCGACGTCGTCTGGCTCTCGCTCCGTCCTGGACGGATGGAGCCGAGCTGGTCACGCGCTGCAATTCCTCCAGGCAGTCGCGCAGCACGTTGGAATCCTGCGCCGTCTTGGCCATCGACATGGCGCCGGAGTAGGTGGCGACGGTCAGTGCTGCAAAGCGCTGCGCATCGGTGCCTTGCTCCCTGCCCGCTTGCTGGTCGGCCCTGACCTTGTCAGCGATCGCCTGGCGCCACGCGGAAAAGATGTGGGCCAAGGCAACGCGAAAATCCGGGTCGGCCAGCGACAGTTCGTGCGCCAGATTGTTGAGCGGGCAGCCGCTCACGAAGCCCTGCTGGTCCAGTTCCTCAGCCACAGCTGCGAAGACGCCGCGCACGCCCTCGCGCGCCGAGCCCGCCACCAGCAGCGGAACGATCCAGGTTTCTTCGACCGCTGCGGCCACACGCTCCTCGATCACGGCAAGCGCCAGCGCCTTCTTGGTCGGGAAATGGTGGTGCAGCGCGCCGCCGGTAACACCTGCCGCCGCCATCAGGTCGCCCATGCTGGAGGCATTGTAGCCGCGCGCCTGAAACGACGCTTCGGCGACGTCCAGAACCTTGTTGCGCACGCCTTCGGGGTCGTTGGTACGTTTGGATGACCGCCCTTTCGGACGCCCGGCAATCTCTGCTGACATCTGCACACGATAGCAGATTGACAAAACAGGACAATCGGTCTGTTTTATAAACCGGATGATCATCCTGTTTTGGAGGCGACGCAGTGAACTTGCCCTTAGCTGCCCCTACGAGATCCGCCCTGCTCGCTTCGCCAGTCGTCGAACTCCGGCAATACACGCTGAAGCCCGGCAAGCGCGATACGCTGATCGATATCTTCGACACCCACCTGATCGAAGGCCAGGAAGATGCGGGGATGACCATCATCGGTCAGTTCCGCGACCTTGACCGGCCTGACATGTTCGTCTGGATGCGTGGTTTCGACGGCATGGAGGCGCGGAAAGACGCACTGACCGCTTTCTATGAAGGGCCGGTGTGGGGTGCCTACAGCAATGCCGCCAATGCCACGATGATCGATTCCGACGATGTGCTGCAGCTGAAGCCGGCATGGCCGGGCGCCGGCTTCGACCTGTCGGGGTTGCAACGGCCAGTACCGGCATCGGCAGCCCATCAAGACGCCGACGTCGAAAAATTGAACGGTGACAGTCGCTTGAAGGGTATCGTTGTCATGCAGATTCATCATTTGCGGGAGGGCGCGCAGGCCGGCTTTGCCGAAAACTTCGAGGCCTTGGCCGTCCCAACGCTCAAGGCGCTCGGCGCAAAGCTGCTCGCCGCCTTCGTCACCGAACACGCCGAAAACAGTTTCCCCCGCTTGCCGGTGCGAACATCCGAAAACGTCTTCATCAGCGTCACCGGTTTCGACAACATCGAGGCGCACGCCCGCCATGAAGCGGCCTTGGCGAACGCGCCGAAGTGGCAGGCATTTCTGCAAGCAGCGCAGTCGGCCATCGCCAAACCAACCGAAACCTTGCGCCTGTCGGCGACCTCGCAATCGCTGCTGAGGTAGCCCCTCGTATCAGGCCCCTGCCCTGAATTTGCCGGTGATGGCGGCGGCGACGAGTGCCGGATCCTCCCAGTGCGGATTGTGGCCGCAGCCTTCAAGGCGGACGAAGTCGGAACCTGGAAGCGCGCGCAGCAGCGCTCGCTGATGCGCCTCGCCGAACAGCGGATCGACTGCGCCGCCAATGATCAGCGTCTTCTGCCGCACGGCCGACGCCGCACCGGCCAGATCAGCGCTGCGAAGCTGTTCTAGGATCAGCCGCCAGCGCGCAGCCGGCATTGCAGAGGCCTCCTGCGCCATCAATGCCAGGAAGGCCTGCGGCACGCCGGGCCCGCAGGCATGCCACCACGCATAGAACGGGTCGGCAGGCGAGATCGGGTCGCGCAAGGCCCGGACGCCGCTCACCATTTGATGGTCCTGCGAGATGCCGGGCTTCAGCGTTCCCGCCACCAGCACCAGCCCACCGATCAGCTCGCCATACTTGGCTGCCGCCTCGACGGCGATCATGGCGCCAAGCGAATGGCCGACGAGAACCGGCCGTTCGAGCCGCAACCGCGCGATCAGCCCGGCAATGTCGTCGGCGAAGTCCGCAGGCCGGAAAGCGCGCGATCCGGCCTCTGAAGCGCCATGGCCGCGCAGGTCCGGGATGACCAGCCTGCGGCCTGCCAGATGCAGCACCAGCAGCGAAAAGCTGCGGCTGGTATCGGTGAAGCCATGGATCAGCAGCAGGGCCGGCTCGGCGCCGGGGATTTCGATGCAAGCCATGGCGAGGCCACCGACATCGACCATGTGCTTGCGGCCGGCCCACTCTTCCTGCCCGGCCTCCAGTCCAGAGGAATTCACAGGCCGAGCTTTTCCTTCACCGCGGCCAGGCCAGGCTTGCCGTCGAAACTGGTGACCCCGGCCAACCAGGCGTCGAGACGGCCCTTGTTCAGGGTGATTGCCTTCAGTGCGGCCTCTTCAGGCTTCATGCCGTCATTGATCAGATAGCCCATGCCGACATTCTCGAAGTCGACGTCGAAGACGAGATTCTTCAAGAGTTGCGCGACGTTCGGGCATTCCTGCAGATAGCCCTTGCGCACCTGCGTCGACACTGTTGCTGCGCCGAAATTCGGGCCGTAGAACTTGTCGCCGCCGGTCAGATACTTGAAGTCGTACATTGTGTTCATCGGATGCGGCGCCCAGGCCTGGAAGACGATGAACTGCTTTTCCTTGATCTCGTAGCCGACCTCCGACAGCATGCCGGCTTCGCTCGACTCGACCACCTGCCAGCCATCGAGGCCGAGCGAAGGATCGGCGATGGCATCCATCATCAGCTGGTTCGATCCGGGCTCGATGCCGTACATCTTCTTGCCGAACTTGTCGGCGAATTTGTGCAGGTCGGAGAAGTCCTTGACGCCAGCCTCCCAGACATAGGTGGGCACCGCGAAAGTGTATTTGGCACCTTCGAGATTGACGCGCACATTCTCGATCGAGCCGTCCTTCTTGTAAGGCGCATAGTAAACGACGKTGGCGGGATCCCAATAGCCAAGGAACGCGTCCAGGTCCTTGTTCTTCATGCCCTCATAGATGACGTTCATGCCGAGCACATCGCTTTTCGCCTGATAGCCGAGCGCGTCAAGCAGGACGCTGGCGATCCCCGTGGTGAAGGCGAGATCGTTCCAGCCGGGTTCGGCCATGCGTACCGTCTTGCACTGCTCGGTCTCGCCCGCGTGGGCGGCGTGAGATGCCAGCGCCAGCGCTGCCAGACAGACGCCAGTTGCAAAGATGCGTTGCATTTCGGTTCTCCTCATTGTGCTATGTTGACCATTTGGTCTAATTATTGTCCCAACGGTCAATTGTTGATCTAAATGGACGAAAATGTCAACTTGGATTCGTGATGCATGGATCGAACCCGTGAAACTGACTCGTCTTAGCGACATACGCCGCAAGGAACTGCGGCAGGCGGCTTTCGCTGTCCTGCAGCGCGAAGGCATTGCCGGAGCGACCTTGGAAAAGGTCGCCTCCCAGGCCGGTGCATCGAAGGGCATCGTGCTGCATTATTTCCGCAACAAGCAGGAATTGTTCGAGCACGCGATGCGCGAGGCCAACGTCGTCCTGCGTGATGCGGTGATCGCACGGCTTCGCCGGGCACGGACTCCGATGGAGCGCCTGGATGCGGTGATCGAAGGCAATTTCGAGCCGCATTTGTTTCAGCCTCCACTCTGCCATGCGTGGCTTTCGCTCTGCGCCGAGGTGCCGCGCGACGAGAATCTGGCACGTATCCAGAAGGTGATCCACGCGCGCATGCGCTCTAACCTTTTGTCCGGCCTGCGCGGTCTTGCCCCGCCCAGGGAGGCCGAGGACATCGCGCTTGGCGTCTCCGCGCTGATCGACGGGCTCTGGCTGCGGCTCGCCCTGCGGCCGGGAAGTGTGTCGCGCGAACAGGCTATCCGCCAGGTCAAGGATCATGTCGCCGCGCGGCTGGTCTTCCGGGAAGCCTTGCCTAGCGACGGAGCAGCAGTAGCCTCTGGCCGGCGGTCTGGCGAAGTTCATACTGTGCGATAGGCCAATGACTTGACCACGACTGCCGGCAGCGCTGCTCTGACCGTGCGGCGGGTGGCGAGAGCGCGCAGGAGTATTCGATGAGATTGGGCGGCAAACGGGCGCTGGTCACCGGCGGTTCGGACGGCATCGGCCTGGCCATCGCCGAGGCCTTTTTGCGCGAGGGTGCTGAGGTTCTCATCGTCGGCCGCGACGCCAGAAAACTCAGCGCCGCTCGCGACAAACTCGGCGCCGGCGTCGAAACGCTGTCGGCAGACCTTGCCACATCAGCCGGCATCGACGCCGTGGTCGCGCAGGTGAAGAAATCCGGTCGGCCGCTCGATATCCTGGTCAACAATGCCGGCGTAGCGTTCCTGGTGGCGTTCGATACGGTCAGCGAAGAGCAGTTCCAACAATCCTTCGCGCTGAATGTGACGGCGGCGTTCTTCCTCACCCAGCGCCTGCTGCCGCATCTCACGCCAACCGGCGCCTCGGTGATCAACATCTCGTCCTACTTCGCCAACAAGATGATCCCGAAGCGGCCGTCGAGCCTCTATTCGCTGTCGAAGGGCGCGCTGAATTCGCTGACCAAATCGCTGGCCTTTGAGCTCGGCCCGCGCGGCATCAGGGTAAATGCCATCGCACCCGGCACCGTCGACACCGCCATGCGGCGCAAATCGATCGAAAACCTGCCTGCGGAAGTGCAGGCAGAGCTGAAGACCTATGTCGAGCGCAGCTACCCGCTCGGCCGCATCGGCCAGACCAAGGACCTCGCCGGCATAGCCGTGTATCTGGCCAGCGACGAGGCGACGTGGACCAGCGGTGGCATTTTTGCCATCGACGGGGGCTATACGGCGGGGTGATGTGCGGTCGCTATGAGCCGCCAGAGTCCCTGAAACCAAGCACTCCAACAGCTTCGAGCATCTGATCGCGAACCCAGCGATGCGGCGGCTCGTCGTCGTGACGCGCGTGCCAGTACATCCTGACTTCAGGAACGGAAATGGGGACCGGCGGTTCAAAGATGGCGAGCGGCAGGCTCTTCGCCGCCCAAACCGCGAACTGCATGGGAACCGCGGCAAGATAGTTTCCGTTTGCCACCGCCAGCGCGACAGCCTGAAAGTGCGGCAACGCCAGGCTCACACGACGCGTTCGCCCGATCCTGCCGAGCGCCTCGTCGGTAGAGCCCGACATCGAACCGTCGATGGAGCGAAGAACGTGGGGCAGTTCGCAGAAAAGGTCGATCGGCAGCCGCTCGCTGTCCGCAATCCCGCTCTGCCTGATTGCGGCGTTGTCCCTCGCCGCAATGATTGCGAATGGCGAATGGAATAGCGGCGTGCTGGAGACCCAGTCGGAAACCTCCAGTGGGCGTTCGAGTGCCGCGTCGATTTCATCCTCCTGGAGCAGCCTCGAAACGTCGCCCCGCGCGCTGTCCAGAAAGCGGAACGACACGCGGGGCGCCATTTCGGCGACACGTGCCGCCAGAAACGGCATCAGCATCATGGAGAAGAAGTCCGCGCCCATCAGCGTGAAGGTTCGGTCAAGCTCCGCCGGATCGAAGGTTTTCGTGGACTGGAAGACACGTTCGATTTCGCGAAGCGCCACGCGCAACGGCTCCGCCAGGCTCTCGGCCCGCGGCGTCGGCACCATCTCATTGCCGCGCCGCACGAACAGCTGGTCCTTGAGGACATGCCGCAGGCGATTGAGCGCAGCGCTGACCGCAGGCTGGCTGAGGCCGATCTGCTCGCCGGCACGTGTAACGCTTCTTTCCCGCAAAAGCGCGTCGAACACCCGGACAAGATTGAGGTCGAGCGCGTTCAAATTCATCGCATTAATTCATCCCATACGATCATTCGATTTCCGTTGCGGGCATGTCCTTGGTTAGGTCGTCGTCAGCGCCACCCAGTCGGCACAGGCGACAAAAGGAGCAGAAAGCCATGACAATGACCCCCGGGACGATCACAGGCAAGGAACTCTTCTGGTTCAACAACACACTCATCGCGATCCACATCCCGTCGGCCGCGGGAGAGGACGGCATCTGCGTCGTCGAGCATTGCATGCCGTATGGCGACTCTGCGCCGCTGCATGTGCATCGCCAGGAAGATGAGGTGTTTCATGTTCTGGAGGGGCGGATGCGCTTTCAGATCGACGGCCAGGAACGGCTTGCTGGCCCCGGCGATACAGTCATCGCACCGAAAGGCCTGCCGCACACCTACCGGGTCGAGTCGCGCGAAGGCGCGCGCACACTCACCGTCACGCGCGGTGCGGATTTCGAAACGCTGCTGCGCCAGGCGGGTCGCCCTGCCGAGCGGCCGGAATTGCCACCCCAGACGGAACCGACGCCGGAAATCATCGCGGCTCTGGTGCAGCTCTGCGCAAAGAACGGCATCGATATTGTCGGGCCGCCGCTGGGGTGAGTTGCTTGTCTCCCCCCTTGAGGGGGAGATGGCCGGCAGGCCAGAGGGGGTCGCTGCGCGTGATGCGCCAGCTTCCTGTGGCGGCGACAGGGGCCGCGTCAAGACGTACCGACCCCCTCTGTCGCCTTCGGCGACATCTCCCCCTCGAGGGGGGGAGATTACCTTCGCCTTCAACCGATTTGCATCCTCGGCCATCGCAATCTCCGCTTGAAGCGATTTGTGCAACGCGATACGCCGTTGCCGAATTCGTCATTCGGAGAGAGCCGTGAGCGCCCCAAAGACCAGAACCGAAACCGACACGTTCGGTCCCATCGAGGTCGCCGCCGACCGCTACTGGGGCGCGCAGGCGCAGCGTTCCCTCGGCAATTTTAGGATCGGCTGGGAAAAGCAGCCGGCCTCGGTCGTGCGCGCGCTTGGCATCGTCAAGCGGGCAGCGGCCGAAGCCAATATGGAGCTGAAGCGGCTCGACCCGGCACTCGGCAAGGCGATCGTCGAAGCCTCCCAGGAGGTCATCGACGGCAAGCTCAACGAGCATTTCCCGCTGGTCGTCTGGCAGACCGGCTCGGGCACGCAGTCCAACATGAACGCCAATGAGGTGATCTCCAACCGGGCGATCGAGATGCTGGGCGGCGTCATGGGCTCGAAGAAGCCGGTGCACCCCAACGACCACGTCAATATGAGCCAGTCGTCGAACGACACCTACCCGACGGCCATGCACATCGCCTGCGCCGAGCGCATCGTGCACGACCTGCTGCCGGCGCTGAAGCATCTGCATGCAGCACTCGAAGCCAAGACGAAGGCGTTCGCCCATATCATCAAGATCGGCCGCACCCACACGCAGGACGCGACGCCCCTGACGCTGGGCCAGGAATTTTCCGGCTATGCGGCGCAGGTCGCCTCGTCGATCAAGCGCATCGAGCTGACGCTGCCCGGCCTGCAGGAACTGGCGCAGGGCGGCACCGCCGTCGGCACCGGCCTCAACGCGCCGGTCGGATTTGCCGAAAAAGTGGCGGCGCGCATTGCCGATATCACCGGCATCGGCTTCGTCACCGCACCGAACAAGTTCGAAGCGCTGGCGGCCCACGATTCCATGGTGTTTTCGCATGGCGCCATCAACGCGGCCGCCGCTGCCCTGTTCAAGATCGCCAACGACATCCGCTTCCTCGGCTCCGGCCCGCGCTCCGGCCTTGGCGAACTGTCTCTGCCGGAAAACGAACCGGGCTCGTCGATCATGCCCGGCAAGGTCAACCCGACGCAGTGCGAGGCTCTGACGCAGGTCTGCGTCCAGGTGTTCGGCAACAATGCGGCGTTGACCTTCGCCGGCAGCCAGGGCCATTTCGAGCTCAACGTCTACAATCCGCTGATGGCCTATAACTTCCTGCAGTCGGTGCAACTGCTGGCCGACGCCTCGGTGTCCTTCACCGACAATTGCGTCGTCGGCATCGAGGCGCGGGAAGACAACATCAAGGCGGCACTCGACCGCTCGCTGATGCTGGTGACGGCACTGGCGCCGACCATTGGCTACGACAATGCGGCCAAGATCGCCAAGACCGCGCACAAGAAGGGCACGACCCTGCGCGAGGAAGCGCTGGCAACCGGACTGGTCAGCGAGGCCGACTACGACCGGCTGGTGCGGCCCGAAGACATGACGCATCCGGGCTGAAGTCACACTCGATCACAAAAGCGTTATCTCGGTGAACGAACTGTCGCCGGATAGGCATCTTTGGTGAACAGTCGACCTGAACTATTTGGAGGAGGTATTCGCAACCTCCCGGAGAGTCACCATGTCCATCAACAGTTCAGTCGCCGGTTCCGGCGCCGCTTCCAATGCCTCAACCACAATCCTGCTCGGCCGCATCCTGCTCGCGGTCATCTTCCTGCTTTCCGGTTTCGGCAAGCTCACCGCGATTGCCGGCACCGCCGGCTACTTCGGTAGCCTCGGCCTGCCGTTGCCGACCGTGACGGCAATCGTCGTTGGCCTGATCGAGCTTGTCGGCGGTCTCGCCATCCTCGTCGGTTTCCAGACCCGCATCGCCGCCTGGGTGCTCGCCATCTTCACCGTCGCCACCGGGCTGGTCGCCCACACCGGCTGGGCCGACCAGATGCAGATGATCCAGTTTCTCAAGAATCTCGCCATTACGGGCGGGTTCATCCTGCTGGCCTCCTCGGGTGCCGGTGCCTATTCGATCGACGCCAAGCGCGCCTGAAGCCCAATCACAAGCAGTGCAACATGGGGGTCCGGAATTTTCCGGGCCCCTTTTTCGTTGTCTGTGCGTGCGTCCCCGTCAGCCGATTCCTGCTAGAATCGCGGCGTCGGGATAAGGAACGGGCCAGCCGGCCCGACCAACACGGAGGTAACCATGCCCCGCAACGCATTGCTGCTGCTTTCCCGTTTGCTGCTTGTCGCCCTGTTTATTCCGTCGGGCTTCCATGCACTTGCCGACATTGCCGGCACGACAGGCTATTTCGCCGGTCTCGGCCTGCCGCTGCCGACGCTGGCGGCCTGGGGAACGGGATTGTTCGAGCTGATCGCCGGACTGCTTATCCTGGTCGGCTTCAAGACGCCGATCGTGGCGCTGTTGCTGGCCGCGTTCTGCGTCGTTGCCGGCTTCATCGGCCATTACGGACAAGGCGCCGACGACCCGATGCTGAGCTTCCTGCATTCACAGATGCTAATGAAGGACATCGCCATAGCAGGCGGTTTCCTGGCGCTGGCGATGGCTGGTGCAGGTGCCTATTCCATCGACGGCCGAACATTCGGGATCGGGTCTGAGGCTACTTGACCGAAATGCTCGGCCCGCCCTCGACGGCCAGCACCAGCCGACGGTTGGTGATCCTTGCCAGCTGCGCCAGCCGGCCCGCCGGCCGCTCGCCGTAGAGATCGGCCAGCGACGCCGGCAGCACCAGCGCCAGTGCGCCATTGGGGCGGGGTTCCCATTTCAGCCTGGGCATGACGCCCGGCATTGCCGCCGTCAGCAAGTAGACGACGCGCAGCATCGCCGCCAGCACGCGGGCCCGCTCGAGATAACGCGGCGTCGCCAATCCACGAATCTCGGGGACGGCCTCGTTGAAGACCCCCTCGTGGCGAAACAGGCCGACAAGCGCCAGGAAGGCGCGGCCAGGGTGATCGACGCCGATGAAGGAGGCGTGGGCGATGATGTTGAGCGACTGCTTCCCGCGGTATTCCGGGTGCGCGCGCCAGCCGATGTCGGCAAGCAGGCAGGCCGCTTGACGATAACGCGCCTCGTCCTCGGTCTCGTCGATGCCGAAGGCAGCGAAGGCCTTGCCCGTCCATTCGACAAGCTCATGCGCATGGGTGACCGAGCGCGAGCGCAGCTGGGCCAGTTCCTCCGCCGCGGAAATCAGTGGATCGGCCTTCTGCTCGGCTTCACCCAGCAGCGAATAAAGAAAGCCCTCGCGTACGCCGAGCGCCGAGACGATGATCTTCGACGGCTGCATCGCCGCCATGATCTCCTGCAGCACGATCGCGCCATAGGGCAGCAACGAGCGACGATTCTTGGAGACGCCTTCGATGCCCCTCACCTTCTCGATCTCGCCCTTGGCCACTTGCTTCAGGAAGTTCGCAGCACTGTCGGCGCTGATTTCGTAGTGGTGCATGACGCCGAGCGGATAGTTGCTCATTTCCATGTGCAGCCGGGCAAGATTTCGCCAGGTGCCGCCGACCGAATAGAAGGCCCTGCCCTGCCCGCCCTTCAACAGCTTTGCCCGCGCCAGTTCCTCGCGCGCAATCTTTGCCGCCTGGGCGAGCGAGTTCTTGGCCATGTCCTGCAGGCGCAGGCCGCCCAGCGGCAGCGTGATGCCGTCGCCGATCGCCTCGCCATTGACGTCGATCAGTTCCAGGCTGCCGCCGCCAAGGTCGCCGGCAATGCCGTTGGCCGGGTGGAAGCCTGAGATGACACCGAGCGCCGAATAATGCGCCTCCTCGCGGCCGCTCAGCACCCGGATCTCGGTCTTGAGCACATCTTCGGCGCGATGGATGAAGTCGGGACCATTGACCGCCTCGCGGGCGGCGGCGGTCGCCAGCACATACATGTGCTCGGCGCCGACCTGGTCGGAAAGGGCGCGGAAACGCCGGAATTCTTCCATCGAGCGCGTTACCGCCTCGGGATCGAGCTTTCCGGTCGAAACGATGCCGCGGCCGAGGCCGGCCAGCATCTTTTCGTTGAACAGCGTGGTCGGAGAACGCGCCAGCCCTTCATAGATGACAAGGCGGATCGAGTTCGACCCGATGTCGATGATGGACAGCGGTCGGCGGTCCTGAAGCCGGCCCTGGGACGTTGCAATCATCAGCCGGACGCTGCGGCGTTTTTCTTGCGGCGCTTGAACTGCGCGATGCGCTTGGGCGCATGCGACTTCAGCGCATCGCCCCGTCCCGACAGGCTCGGATTGGTCATGAAATATTCCTGCGCGTTGAACGGTTCCTCACCCTCCTCCAGCATCACGCGCCGGGAGGTTCCGTCTGCCAATACGTCGAAACTTTGCTGGTTGTCCATGATGTTGCCCAGCATGATCTGGCCAAGGATCTGTTCATGCACAGTTGGATTGGTGATCGGCACCATGGTCTCGACGCGGCGGTCGAGATTGCGCGGCATCAGGTCGGCCGAGGYGATGTAGACGATCGCCTCGTCGGACGGCAGGCCATGGCCGTTGCCAAAGCAAAAGATGCGGCTGTGTTCAAGGAAACGGCCAACGATCGACTTGACCCTGATGTTTTCCGACAGGCCCGGCACCTGTGGCCGCAGGCAGCAGATGCCGCGCACGACGAGGTCGATCTCGACGCCGGCACGGCTGGCGTCATAGAGCGCGTCGATGATGATAGGGTCGACGAGCGCGTTCATCTTCATCCAGATGCGCGCTGGCCTGCCCTCGAGCGCATGGCCAACCTCGTCGGCGATGTGCTTCAAGATGCGGCTTCTGAGCGTAAACGGCGAAATGGCCAGCCGCATCTCATCGGTCGGCTCGGCATAGCCGGTGATGAAGTTGAACAGCTGGGCGACATCGCGCGCAATGGTCGGATCGGTGGTGAAGAAGGACAGGTCGGTGTAGATGCGCGCGGTGACCGGATGGTAGTTGCCGGTGCCGAGATGCACGTAGTTGCGCAGCTTGCCGTCCTCGCGCCGCACCACAAGCGACATTTTGGCGTGGGTCTTCAGTTCGAGGAAACCGAACACGACCTGGACGCCGGCGCGCTCGAGGTCGCGCGCCCAGCGGATGTTGGCCTCCTCGTCGAAGCGCGCCTTGAGCTCGACCAGCGCTGTCACCGACTTGCCGGCCTCGGCGGCGTCGACCAGCGCCCGCACGATCGGGCTGTCGTTTGAGGTGCGATACAGCGTCTGCTTGATCGCCACCACTTCCGGGTCGGCCATCGCCTGGCGAAGGAACTGCACCACCACGTCGAAGGATTCGTAAGGGTGGTGAACGACGATGTCCTTCTCGCGGATGGCGGCGAAACAGTCGCCGCCATGCTCGCGGATGCGTTCGGGAAAGCGCGGATTGTAGGGCGTGAACTTGAGGTCGTCGCGGGCCACGGCGACGATTTCGGAGATCTGGCTGAGCGCCAGCGGACCGGTCAGAACGCTGATGCGGCTCGACGACACGCCAAGCTCGCCGGCGACGAAGTCGCGCAACTCGCTGGGCATCAACCTGTCGAACTCGATGCGGATGACCGAGCCGCGGCGGCGGCGCTTCAGCGCCGTCTCGAACAGGCGCACGAGATCCTCGGACTCTTCCTCGACCTCGATATCACTGTCGCGGATGATGCGGAATGTGCCGGAGCCCTTGACCTCGTAGCCGGGGAACAGCTTGCCGATATAGAGGCCGACCGCCTCTTCGAGCGGGATGAAGCGGACATGATGCTTGCGGTCGGGCAGACGGATAAAGCGCTTCAATGCAACCGGCAGGCGCAACAGCGCGCTCATCTCCTCGCCATTCTTGCGATGACGCAGTTGCAGCGCCATCGAGAAACCGAGATTGGGAATGAACGGGAACGGGTGCGCTGGGTCGATCGATAGCGGGGTCAGCACCGGAAACACCTGCTCCTGGAAATGGTCTTCCAGCCAGACCTTCTCGTCCTTGGTCAGGGCGTCGCGGGCGATGCTCTCTATGCCTTCCTTGTTGAGCAGCAGCATCAGCGCCGAAAGGCTCTTCTGCTGGTCCTCCTGCAGGCGCTCGACCTCACGCAGCAATTGTTCGAGCTGCTGCTCCGGCGTGCGGCCGTCCGGGCTCTTGAGCGTGATGCCCTCGCGCACCTGGCCGGCGAGACCGGCGACGCGGACCATGAAGAACTCATCGAGATTGGCTGCCGAGATCGACAGGAAGCGGACGCGTTCGAGCAGCGGATGATTGAGGTTCAGCGATTCTTCGAGAACGCGGCGGTTGAATTGCAGCCAGGAAAACTCGCGGTTGACGAAACGGTCGGGGTTGCCGCCTTCGGAGCTGGCCTTCTCCACGGTGGTGAATTCGCTCTGTACCGGCTTCAGTTCGTTCATGGTTCCTGCTCTTCTCGACTGCTCAGCCGGTTAACCGGCTTAACTTATCCTGTGACAGGCTTTTGCGACAGTTTCATTTCATCGATCTTGCAAAGAGACGGGTTATGATCCAGATGCAATTCTACGAGAGAGCAAGGAGACGACGATGGCAGGCGGTTCCATTCCCCATTTCCAGAACGATGCGGGCCACGCGGCGATCGACATCGGCGTTAGGGAATTCATGTGCACCGGCGCCAATCCGCCTTTCGACCATCCGCATGTGTTTCTCGACATGGGCGACGACGATGAAAAAGTCTGCCCCTATTGCTCGACGCTCTATCGCTATTCGTCAAAGCTGAAGGCAACGGAAACGGCGCCGGCCGGGTGCCTGTATATCGACCAGGCCGCCTGATTCTTTCGCGACGATCCCAATGAGCGACATGCAGTCCCGGCAGATCGTTATCGCCGGGGCGGGTGTTGCGGGGCTGACCGCTGCCCTAGCGTTCGCCGAGCGCGGCTATCCGATAAAGCTGTTCGAACAAGCGCCGCGCCTCGAAGCGGCTGGCGCCGGCATCCAGCTTTCCCCCAACGCAACGCGCATCCTTCGCCAGCTCGGCGTGCTCGACCGGCTGTCGCCGGCAGCGGTGCGGCCGGAGGCGGTCGTGCTTAGGGATGCAGGAACATTGCGCGAATTGGCGCGCGTCCCGCTTGGCGACTTGGCCGAAAAGCGCTGGCAGGCCCCCTACCTCGTCGCTCACCGCGCCGATCTGCAAAACGCGCTGATGGCGCGCGTGGCGGAATTGCCTGGCATCAAGCTTGTCACCGGCGCGCGCGTCAGCGGCGTCGCCAAGGGGCCGCATGGCCTCATCGCAACGACTGAGATTGGCGACAAGAGCGTCGAGGCCGAGGGGTTCCTGCTGATCGGCGCCGATGGTGTCTGGTCGGCGACCCGTGCTGCTGCCGGGTTTTCGTCCAGAAACCGGTTTTCGGGCGAACTCGCCTGGCGCGCCACGGTCAGCGCCGACAGCGCCGCCGGAAAAGCCTTCGCGGCGATCGCTGCAACCGACTGCGTCACCACCTTCCTGCATCCCGGCTTCCACCTCGTAGCCTACCCCGTCAGCAAAGGCACCGCCTTCAACCTTGCTGCGTTCACCAAGGGTGAGATCATCGCCGAGGGTTGGTCCGGCAATGCCGACGTCAAGATCCTCACCAGCGCCATGCGCGGCACGGCGCCGGCACTGGCCCGGCTGGTCGAAGAAGCCGGGCCGTGGACGGCGTGGCCGATCCATACAGTGGACCAGCGCCAGCCCTGGACGACGTCGGATGGCATCGCGCTGATCGGCGATGCGGCGCATGCGATGACGCCGTTTGCCGCACAGGGCGCGGCGATGGCGATCGAGGATGCCGCAACGCTTGCCGGCTTCGTCGCCGCCTTGCCTGCCGATCTCCAGGGTGCGCTTGCCGCGTGGGAACAGGAACGGCGTCCGCGTGTAGCAAAAGTTGCCCGCCGTGGCGCCGTCAACCGGCTCGCCTGGCATGCTGCGGGGCCGGTGGCGATGGCCCGCAATCTGTTCCTGGCGACGCGCTCGTCCGAAAAGCTCGCCTCAGACCTGGACTGGCTCTATGGCTGGCGGGTGCCCGAAACCGTCGGACGTCGATAGCTAATCATAAAGCCGCATCGACAGGCCGAGCGAGACCGGCAACGGGTTCCACCAGCCGGTGCGCAGGCCGGCTGTGCGCAAGGCCGCCGCCGTCCAGGTGTTGCAGCCGACCAGTGCATTGAAATGGCCATTGGCTTCATAAAAGCCGTCATATCTGGAATAGGCCGCATCCGGGACAAGGATCGGTCCGTTCGGCCCTTGCTGGAAGCTCGCTTCGATGAAATCGAGCAGCGCAGCAAAACGCTCCTCGCCGATGTCGAAGCCGGTGACGTCGGGACGCGGTTCGGCGATGTCGCCGACGATATCGACATGCATGACCGAGGCATCCAGCGTCAACGCCTTTAGCACCGGCACCGCTTTCAGTTCGGACCAGGTCGGCGTCTCCAGATAGAAAGCGCGGCCGCCCCAGCCGAAGACGATGTAGCGAACTTCAGCACCATCGGCCGGAATGCCGGCATCGACAAGGAAATGGAAGCGCTGACGCACGCGGTCATCGACCGGAATGGCGATATCGGTGTGGATCGGGTTTTTCAGCACGAGGATATGCCGCGTCGCGGCGGCGCTGGCATTGGCCGTCCGCCACAGCGGGCGCGGCACCAGTGTACCCAGCGCCATGGCAAGCGCTGCCAGGACGATGAACAGGCCAAGGATGCGCCCGAGCTTCTTCATCGATGGCGTCCTTGCGCCCTGCCGCTACACAACGAACACTGCCTCAGCCGATCCATACGAAAAAGAGCCCGGCCGGGTTTCCGGCCGGGCTCTTCGTTTCGCATTGAAATCGTCAGTGCAGGATCTGCGACAGGAACAGCTTCGTCCGCTCATGGCGCGGGTGATCGAAGAACTCGGCCGGCGTGTTCTGTTCGACGATCTGGCCCTGGTCCATGAAGATCACCCGGTTGGCAACCTTGCGGGCAAAGCCCATTTCGTGGGTGACGCACAGCATGGTCATGCCCTCTTCGGCGAGGCCCACCATCGTCTCCAGCACTTCCTTGATCATTTCCGGGTCGAGTGCCGAGGTCGGCTCGTCGAACAGCATGATGCGCGGGTTCATGCACAGTGAACGGGCAATCGCCACGCGCTGCTGCTGGCCGCCTGAGAGCTGACCTGGATATTTGTTGGCCTGCTCCGGGATTTTCACACGCTTGAGGAAGTGCATGGCGATTTCCTCGGCCTGCTTCTTCGGTGTCTTGCGCACCCAGATCGGCGCCAGCGTGCAGTTCTCCAGGATGGTCAGATGCGGGAACAGGTTGAAGTGCTGGAACACCATGCCGACCTCGCGGCGCACCTCGTCGATCTTCTTCAGATCGTTGGTCAGCTCCTTGCCGTCGACGATGATCTTGCCCTTCTGGTGTTCTTCCAGCCGGTTGATGCAGCGGATCATCGTCGATTTGCCGGAGCCCGAAGGACCGCAGATGACGATGCGCTCGCCGCGCATGACCTTCAGGTTGATGTCCTTCAGCACATGGAATTCGCCGTACCATTTGTGCATGGCGATGATGTCGATGGCGACATCGGTGGTCGAGATGTGCATCTTCTTGGCATCGACCTTGATCTCTTCCGCGCTGACCGCATTTTCTATGACCATGGCAGGGTCCCCTTTTGTTTTTAGCGTTTGTGGCCGGTGTCGAGCCGGCGTTCCGTGTACATTGAATAGCGCGACATGCCGAAGCAGAACAGCCAGAAGACGAAGGCCGCGAACACCAGGCCGGACTTCGCCGTTACCGGCGTTGCCCAGTTGGGGTCGGAGAAGTTCTGTTTGACGATGCCGAGCAGGTCGAACATCGAAATGATCGAGACCAGGCTGGAGTCCTTGAACATGCCGATGAAGGTGTTGACGATGCCTGGAATGACCAGCTTCAGCGCCTGCGGCATGACGACGAAATACATTTTCTGCCAGTAGCCGAGGCCGAGCGAATCGGCGCCTTCATACTGGCCTTTCGGAATGGCCTGCAGGCCACCGCGTACCACCTCGGCCATGTAGGCGGCCGAGAACAGCGACACGCCGATCAGCGCGCGCAGGAACTTGTCGAAGGTGACGCCGGCCGGCAGGAAAAGCGGCAGCATGACGCTGGCCATGAACAGGACGGTGATCAGCGGTACGCCGCGCACGGTCTCGATGAAGATCACGCATAGCGTTTTGACGATGGGCATCTTCGAACGCCGACCGAGCGCCAGCACGATGCCGAGCGGCAGCGAAACGACGATCGCGACGAAGGAGAGCGACAGCGTCACCATGAGCCCGCCCCAGCGCGAGGTCTCGACCAGAGGCAGCCCGAACACTCCGCCCGAAAGCAGGATGAAGGATACGATCGGCAGCACGAGGAGCAGAAGGATGGCGTTGAGGCCCTTGCGCGGCGCCTTGGGCATCAGCATCGGCACGAGCAGCGCGACCAGCAATATGCCGACCAGGATCGGCCGCCAGCGCTCCTCGACCGGATAGGTGCCGAACAGGATCTGGCCGAACTTGGCATTGACAAAGGCCCAGCAGGCGCCGGACCAGCCGTCGGGCTGGATACCGCCCTGCGCCTGCGCAGCCGTGAGACAGACGGTGCGGTCGGCGCCGGTCCATTGGGCGTTGATGAAAGCCCAATTGATGATTTGCGGCAGGATTAGCGCCACCAGAGCGATACCGATGATGGTCAGGACTGTATCGCTGACCGAACCGATCAGGTTCTTGCGAACCCAGGCACCCATACCGGTTACCCCGGCCGGTGCAGGCTGCGCCAGCACCATTTCCGTCCGGACCCAGGACATGTCGTGTTCTTGCATGGCCCTACCTCTCCACCAGCGCCATCTTGGCGTTGAACCAGTTCATGAACAGCGAGGTGAGCAGGCTGATCGACAGGTAGACCGTCATCATGATCAGCACGCACTCGATCGCCTGGCCGGTCTGGTTGAGCACGGTGCCGGCGGTTGCCGTCAGATCGGGATAGCCGATGGCGATGGCCAGTGAGGAGTTCTTGGTCAGGTTGAGGTATTGGCTCGCCAACGGCGGGATGACGATGCGCATCGCCTGCGGCACCACGACCAGACGCAGCGCCTGTCCCGACCGCAGGCCGAGCGCCTCCGAGGCCTCGCTTTGGCCCCTTGCCACGCCGCGAATGCCGGCGCGCACGATCTCGGCAATGAATGCGGCGGTATAGAACGACAGGGCGAGATAAAGCGAAAGGAACTCCGGCTTGACGACGAAGCCGCCGGTCAGGTTGAAGGTCGATTGTTTTGGAAAATCAAAGCTCAGCGGGAAGCCGCTCAGCGCGAAAGCAAGCAGTGGCAGTCCGACGATCAACGCCAGCGACGTCCAGAACACCGGGAATTGCTGGCCAGTCGCCATCTGCCGCTGGTGTGCCTTACGGGCGACGAACCACGCCATGGCGATGCCGACAAGAAAGGCGACGAAGATCAGCCAGGAGCCGTCGCCCCACACGGCGCGCGGAAAGTAGACGCCGCGCTGATTTAGAAGGGAACCGAACGGCAGATGAATGCTTTCCTTCGGCGTCGGCAGCACGGCCAGCACGCCGGAGTACCAGAAGAAGATGACCAGCAGCGGCGGGATGTTGCGGAAAGTCTCGACATAGACCGTACAGATCTTCTGGATCAGCCAGTTACGCGACAGCCGGCCAATACCGACAAAGAAGCCGACGATGCTTGCTGTGACAATGCCGACAGCGGCGACAATCAGCGTGTTGATGATGCCGACGATGATGGCGCGACCGTAGGTCGAATCCGACGTGTAGGCGATGGCGCTGTCAGAGATGTCGAAGCCGGCGCGCCCCCTGAGGAAGCCGAACCCCGATGCGATGTGAAGGCGCGTAAGATTGTCGATGACGTTGTTGACGATCCACCAGACGCCCCCCACCAGCAGAACGACGACCACCGCCTGGAAGACAAAACTGCGGACTTTCGGATCGTTGATGAAGGAACCGCGGCTCGGCTCCTCGCGAAGAACTTCCTGCGATGCCATTTGACCGTCCCCTGGAAAGAGAAACCGGAAGGCAGAGGATCTGCCTTCCGGATCACATTTCGATCAGCGGATCGGCGGAGCGTATTGCAGGCCGCCCTTGGTCCACAGTGCGTTGATGCCGCGCGCGATCTTCAGCGGGCTGCCCGAGCCGACATTGCGTTCGAACATTTCGCCATAGTTGCCGACCGCCTTGACGATGTTGATGACCCAGTCATTGGAGACGCCGAGATCGGTGCCGATCTTGGTGTCGGCTTCCTGGCCGAGCACGCGCTTGATCTCTGGGCTTTCCGAGGCCTTCATCTCGTCGACATTGGCCTTGGTGATGCCGAGTTCTTCGGCGTCGAGCAGCGCGAAATAGGTCCATTTGACGATGTGGTACCACTGGTCATCGCCCTGGCGCACGGCCGGTCCAAGTGGTTCCTTGGAGATGATCTCGGGCAGCACGACATGGTCGGCCGGCGCACCCAGCGTCAGACGGATGCCATAGAGGCCCGACTGGTCGGTCGTGTAGACGTCGCAACGGCCGGCGTCATAGGCGGCGTTGACCTCTTCCAGCTTTTCGAAGACGACCGGATTGTACTCCATCTTGTTGGCTTTGAAGTAGTCGGCCAGATTGAGCTCGGTCGTGGTGCCGCTCTGCACGCAGACGGCGGCGCCCGAAAGCTGCAGTGCGGAATTCACGCCCGGCAACTTCTTGGCGTTGATCATGAAGCCCTGGCCGTCATAGTAGGTGACGCCGATGAAGTTCAGGCCAAGTGCCGTGTCGCGGTTGATGGTCCAGGTGGTGTTGCGCGACAGGATGTCGACTTCGCCAGACTGCAGTGCGGTGAACCGCTCCTTGGCGCTGAGCGGCGTGAACTTGACCTTGGTGCCGTCGCCGAAGACGGCGGCCGCCACAGCGCGGCAGAAATCCGCATCGATGCCTTGCCATTCACCCTTGTCGTCGGGCGCCGAGAAACCGGCCAGACCGGTCGAGACGCCGCATTGAATGAAGCCCTTCGCCTTGACTGTGTCCAGCGTGCCTGCCGAAGCGGCCGAAGCCATCAATCCGAGCGCGGCGGCTCCAAAAATGCCAATTGCAATATGTTTCATAACCCACAGACCCTTCTTCTGTTTTTCAGGCAAACCCTGATCATTGTTCCCGTGCGTGAACGTAGCCCCCTTCCGATCTATTCCCGAAACCCGCATCGTAATCGACGCGCTGCCTCCCATTCACGAACTGCATCGAAGGCGATTATTCCTGTGAGGTCAAGGGAAATGACCGAAACCCAATGCGTTTGAAAACCAATTGCCGGAAATGCCTGAATTGCAGACAAGAGCGTCAGGAAATTTGCAAGCCGCGCAAACAAAATTGGCAAAGTCCTATCCGCGCAAATTCGCGCGGCGCCTGTGGAACTTGTCCTCCGGCATTGCTCTGCACGACTGCCTTTTGTCGCGATCAATTGGCATGGTCTGCCCTTGCGCTGGCGCGCTCAAACCGCTCCGGCAAGGAGCCAGAGACCGGCACCCGCCATCAGCACCCCGGAGATGCGGGGAATCAGTTGGCCGGCCGGAACTGTCTTCTCCAGAAGAATGAGGATGGCGATGCCGGCGATCCACAGGACGTTCATGACACCGCCGACGAACAGCAGCGCCATCAGCGCCCAGCAGCAGCCAAGGCAATAGGCGCCATGCTCGGCCCCGAACCGCAGGGCACCAAGCGGATCGGACCGGAACCCGCCGTGACTGGCCAGGAACGCGATCGGCGCCTGGCATTGTCGCAGGCACACCGCCTTCAACGGCGTCCATTGATAGAGGCCGGCGGCGACCAGAACGAGGCCGGCCAGTATCCTGCTGTTGGTTGCCATCGTCGGACTCAGCAAGGTGAGACCAGCCAGCAGCCATTGCGCGCCGGTCGCCACAACGCTGAAGGCAACCCAGACCAGCAAATAGCCGGTGAAAAACCATGCCGTCGATGCGATCGGCCGGCCGCTCGCGCGCGCCTGGCGGCCAACGCCGGCATAGAGTAGCAGCATCGGCGCAACCGATGGCGTCATCATGCCGACCATCATCACCGCCCACATGGCGAAGATGAAAGCGAAATCGGCCGGTGCCCAGACCCGGAAACCGGGCGTCGCCGTGGCGCCCATATCCATGCCGCCCATATTCATACCCGACATGTCCATGCCCGCCATGTCACCGGCTGCGGCGCCCGGCGCGGCGACATCGGGCGCCGTCATGTCGGCGGCGAGCCACAGCACATAGGCCCAGGCGAGCACGGCAATGATGACAAGCGCAACCGTCACGACCGCGCGGTCGCGCCGCAACACCGCCTCAAGGGCCGAGTCGCTCATTGGATCAGGTCAATGCACGACGCCGCTTTGCGTGAGATGCATAATGGCGAAATGGCTGTGGGAGTCTGCCAGCTCGAACTTGATCGGACCGGACGCTTTGGTCCAGCCGCGCCCGGCCTCGGCGAGCGCGTATTCGAAGCCGTGCGGCAGATCGATGCGCGCCCGATGCTCAGCGCCGGTGACCGGATTCTTGATCGGCTCGCCGTGCCCCTCGGTTACGCCCGGCACATGCAGCGTGGCCTTACGCGCGTCGATGTCGATCTTGAAGTCGATGGCGGCGAAGATCGGATCGTGGACCTTTTCCAATGTGGTCGAGAAAACCTGGAATATGGTCGCGCCGGGTTCGGTGTCCTGGCCGCTGAGAATGCGCAGCAGCGCTCCGCGCTGCGCATCGGTCGCCCGTTCGTCGATGACCACCGCAGCCTCGCCCTTGCCTTCATGGATCGGGCCCGGCCAGCGAAAGACCCCGGCAAACCGCAAGCCGTCAAGCTTGGTCTCGCCATGATAGCCGTGCTCGATCTCCATGCCGGCGACCGCCTGGCAGAATCCGTGCGTCGGCAATGCGTTGAACTGGCATGGGCAGCCATAGGCGCAGTTGCAGTTGGTGAATTCGCGCGCCTTTATCATCCATTTGACGTCGGTCATGGCATTCCTCCCCTTTGCCTCGCTCATGCTCTGTGAGCGAGATACCCGGATCGGAGGGATCTGGACGTCAACCGGCAAAAACCGTCCGGTAGCATCTGATCGAGGCAATCCGGCGATAAGTATTAGTATTCAATTATATATCTTTCGCAGCCACCCACAAGGCCGATCGGCGGGGGACCGGCGGGGCGCCCTGGCCAGGCATTGCCGGTGATCACGCCAGCGCGGGGCGGATCAGCGTTACCGACTTCTGCTGGCATGAATTGGCATATCCAAAGACCGTTGCCTGGCCGGCGTCGGGCTGTTGCACGGCCAGTGCCGCCGCACTATGGCTAGCGCCTCACCACAAGGCGAACAGCAATGGCAAAAGACGGCAACGAGATGGGCATCAACACGCGGCTTGCCCATTCCGGCAACAACCCGCACGACTATTTCGGCTTCGTCAATCCGCCGGTCGTGCATGCCTCGACCGTTCTCTACCCCAATGCCGCGACGATGGCCGCGCGCAGCCAGAAATACACCTACGGCACGCGCGGTACGCCGACCACTGACGCGCTGGCGCATGCGATCGACGCGCTGGAAGGCTCGGCCGGCACGATAATCGTGCCGTCGGGCCTGGCGGCGGTGACCATTCCGCTGCTGGCTTTCCTGTCGGTGGGCGATCACGTTTTGATCGTCGATTCCGTCTATCATCCGACCCGCAATTTCGCCGACACGATGCTGAAGCGGTTGGGTGTCGAGGTCGAGTATTACGATCCATATGCCGGCGCCGGCATCGCCAAGCTGATCAAGCCCAACACCAGGGTCGTGTTCACGGAATCGCCGGCTTCAAACACTTTCGAGGTGCAGGACGTCCCGGCCATCGTCAAGGCGGCGCATGCGGCCGGCGCCATCGTCATGATGGACAACACCTGGGCGACGCCGCTCTATTTCCGCCCGCTCGACCATGGCGTCGACATTTCGATCCATGCGGCGACGAAATATCCGGCCGGCCATTCCGACGTGCTGCTCGGCACCGTGTCGGCCAACGAGGCCTGCTGGAAACAGCTCTATGAGAGTTTTTGCACAATGGGGTGCTGCGCCGGGCCGGACGATGTCTACCAGGTGCTGCGGGGCCTCCGCACCATGGGCGTGCGGCTGGAGCACCACCAGAAAAGCGCGCTTGAAATCGCCGCTTGGCTGGAGGGGCAGACCGGCGTCGCCAGGGTGCTGCACCCGGCACTGCCCAGCCACCCGGACCACGCTCTGTGGAAGCGCGATTTCTGCGGCTCGAGCGGCATCTTTTCCATCGCGCTCAAAGGCGGCGGCCAGAAACAGCAGCACGCCTTCCTCGACGCGCTGAAAATCTTCGGCCTTGGCTATTCCTGGGGCGGCTATGAGAGCCTCGCCGTGCCGGTCTGGCTCGGCGACCGCCTCGTCGCCAAGGGTGCCTATGACGGTCCGCTGATCCGCCTGCAGATCGGGCTCGAGGATGTCGAGGATCTGAAAGCCGACCTGTCGCGCGGCCTCGCCGCGGTTGCCGCAGCCACCTGAACGGAACCTGCACGGATGAATCCTGTACTGAAAGGAATGGCCGGACGGCTGTCGCGAGATGCCGGATGTCGCAAAGACGGCCACGCAATGGCGACGCGCAATGTTATTTCCCTAATGCGCGTATTTCCGGATTGATTTGACTTCCCAACTCGGCAGCCCGCCCCCATTGCGGGGAGCTTCGAGCAATAACCCCAGCCGGACCCGTTCCAGAGCTTGCCATGGCCTTCCGCCTCTTTGTTCCCATTCTTGCCGGCGCGACGCTCCGCGAGCGCATCATCGCCTGTATCGGCGCGACGATCGGCATTGCGCTGACCGGCGCCATTGGCGGCCTGGTGCTGGGCAACGGCCCGCATGTGCCGCTGCTGGTGGCGCCGATGGGCGCGTCGGCCGTGCTTTTGTTCGCGGTGCCGGCAAGCCCGCTGGCGCAGCCTTGGTCGATCATCGGCGGCAACACGATATCGGCGCTGATCGGAGTGATCGTAGCGCATTTCATCCACGAACCGGCGCTCGCCACCGGCATTGCCGTGGCGCTGGCGATCGCGGCGATGTCGTTCGCGCGCTGGCCTGCATCCGCCGGGCGGGGCCGCTGCATTGACCGCTGTGTTCGGCGGCCCGGCCGTCATCAGCGCAGGCTTCCTATTTCCCTTCGTGCCGGTGGCGCTGAACTCGATCGTGCTTGTCGCGCTCGGCTACGGCTTCCACAGGCTATCGCGGCGCAGCTATCCGCACGTGCCGGCCCCTGCCCCGCAAAGCACGCACGGAACCATCGATCCGCCGGCGCAGGAGCGCATCGGCTTCCGGCCAGAAGACATCGATGCCGCGCTCAGCGCACTCCACGAGACCTTCGACATCGACCGCAATGATCTCGAACGGCTGCTGCGACAGGTCGAATTGCAAGCGACGATGCGCGCACACCGGACCATGTTGTGCGAGGACATCATGTCGCGCGATGTGATTTCGGTCGATGAACACGCGCCTGCCGAACGGGCGCGCCATCTGCTGCTCGACCATAATATCCGGACGCTGCCAGTTGTCGACAAGGACGCCAGGCTGGTCGGCACGGTGGGATTGAGGGAACTGGCGCGAGCCGACGAAGCCGTCGCAAGCGTGACGTCGACAGCGTCGACCGCCGCCGCCGGCTCGCCCGCCATGGCCCTGTTGCCGGTGCTGACCGACGGCCGCACCCATGCAGTCATCATCGTCGATGACGACAGCCGCATCCTTGGCCTCGCGCGCAGGCTGCTGACAAGCCGTCGGCGGAAGCGGTACTCTAGGCGCCGACGGACCGGCGAAAAATAGTCGGGAACCTTTTGCCGGCGATGTCATCCAATGTCTTTGATCGAGGTTTCGGTCGGGGATTGGATACGAGGAACTGGCCATGCCTGCTGCCTTGACGGTGATGTCTGCCGCTTCCATCGAGATGGTGCTGGTGCGCCGCGCCATGGCACGCGAGGGCGATGCCTTCCGCTCGATCATGAAGACCCACAATCAACGGCTCTACCGCATCGCGCGTGGCGTGGTGCGCAACGATGCCGAGGCCGAGGACATCGTCCAGGAGGCCTATGTCAGCGCCTTTGCCCATCTCGATGCCTTTCGTGGCGACTCCTCGCTGGCCACGTGGCTGTCGCGCATCGTCATCAACGAGGCGCTCGGCCGTCTGCGCAAAAGAAGGCGAACGGTGGCGATGCCGGCAAACGCGCAAGCCGAAATCATCCAGTTTCCCCTCAATCCCAGCGACGATCCGGAGCGGACGATGGCGCAACGGTAGATCCTCGACCTTGTCGAACGAGCGACCGACAGCCTGCCCGATGTCTACCGGTCGGTGTTCGTGGCGCGGGTGATCGAGGGACTCAGCATCGAGGAGACCGCCGAGCTTCTCGGCGTGCGGCCCGAAACCGTCAAGACAAGGCTGCACCGCGCCCGCGCCTTGGTGCGCAAGGCACTGGACGACCAGATCGGTCCGGTGCTGCTCGACGCATTCCCCTTCGCCGGCCGGCGTTGCGACAGGCTGACCAGCGCCGTGATGCGGCGGCTCGGCCTGGAAAGCTGATCGTCGGCTGATTTGGCTGATTTTGGCGGGAACGTTTGTCGCCGCCCCGCATCCAATGACCGTCAACTGAAAAACACGACCCGGCGCGATCCCTGCGTCCGGGCGAAGGAGATGCCATGTCTATTCGTCACACTGCCGCCCTCGCCGCCTCGCTCCTGCTCGGCACGGCCCCGCTCGCACAGGCCGGGGACAAGCCGACCGACCCGCAAATCGCCCACATCGCCTACACGGCCGGCGTCATCGATGTGGAAGCCGCCAAGCTGGCGATCGAGAAATCAAAGACCAAGGAGGTTGTCGACTTCGCCAACGACATGGTGCGCGATCATGAAGCGGTGAACGTCCAGGCGCTCGACCTGGTCAAGAAGCTCAATGTGACACCGGAAGACAACGCCACCAGCCAGGCGTTGAGCAAGGCTGCGGAGGAAGAACGCGCCAAGCTCACCAAGCTCGACGGCGCTGCCTTCGACAAGGCCTATGTCGACAACGAGGTCGCCTACCACAAGCAGGTCAACGGTGCCCTTGAAACCCTGTTGATCCCGTCTGCGCAGAATGCCGAGCTGAAGAGCCTGCTGGAAACCGGCCTGAAGATTTTCCAGGGCCATGAGCAGCATGCCGAACACGTCGCCGGCATGTTGAAGTAAGGACAGGATCATGTCGAAGCGGCATCTGTGGATTGCCTTTGCTCTGGCCATCGGCATCGTTCCGGCACAGGCCGAAACCATCCAAGTCACCATCGACAAGCTTGTCTTTTCGCCAGCCGCCGTCGAGGCGAAGGTCGGCGACACGGTCGAGTGGGTGAACAACGATGTGTTCGCCCATACGGCGACCGTGAAGGGCGGCTGGGAGGTGATGATCCCGCCGAAGGCAACAGCAAGCCTGACGCTGAAGACGGCGGAAGCGGTCGATTATTTCTGCCGCTTCCACCCCAATATGAAAGGCCGTCTCGACGTGACGCCATGATGGTTTGAAACCGGCGGCGAAGCGATCGCTCTGCCGCCGGTTGTTGCAAGCTTCAGTCCTGGCTCGCTGCGCCCTGTGCAAGCAGCCACTCGATCATTTGCGCGGCCTGGGCGGGCGGGCGGTCCGGCGCCAGGATTGAGAGGCTGAGGCCGGTCGGGACGCGCTGCGGGAACGGCGCCACCAGCGAACCGGCGGCGAGAGCGCGCGCGACCAGAGCCTCATGCCCCATCAGAACGCCGGCGCCGTCGACGGCCGCCTGCAACGCCATGCTGTAGAGCGAGAACTCGGAGCCGGACTCTATCGACGGGCCTTTCAGTCCGGCAGCCTCGAACCACAGGCTCCAGTCGCCGGTCCAGGTGGTGTCCCAAAGCAGAAGCTGCGATGAGAGATCCGCCGGCGTTTTCAGCTGCCTGGCGAGCGCCGGCGCGCAGACCGGAAAGATCACGTCGTCGCAGAGCTTGAACGCGCGGCTGCCCCCAGGGGCATGCCTGGTCAGGAAGATGGCGAGGTCGAAGGGTTCACGCCTGAAGTCCGGCGGCTCCTCCAGCGCATGGATGGACGGGCGAAGGGCGGGAAGCGCAGCGCGAAGTGCCGGTAGATACGGAGCCAGCCAGAGCTGGGCGATGGATGGCAGTGCTGCGATGCTTACCTGCGATTTCGGAGCCCAGATGCGCAGTTCCTGGACGGCAAGGCCCATGGCATCGAACGCGGTGGAGAAGGCAGGCAGGGCCGCGCGCCCAGCCTCGGTCAGATGCAGCCCCTGGGCATGGCGCACGAACAGCGGCGAGCCGAGCCATGCCTCCAGGGCCTTGACCTGATGCGACACCGCCGCCGGGGTGACGCCAAGCTCGTCGGCCGCCTTGGCGAAGCTTTCATGGCGGGCGGCTGCTTCAAAGGCGCGCAAAGTGTTGAGGGGCGGCATTCGAGGTCGCGGCGGATTTACGGCCATCGTCCGACGTTCCCGGAAAACGTCGGCGGCCGATCTGGGCCGCCGACGCGGTGTTTCTATTTGAGGGCGACCGGGGTCAGCTTGCCGTCGACCTTCTGCCACTCAAATACGACGAACCCCGGCTGCTTGATATCCCCCTTGTCGTCATAGGAGATCGAACCGAGCACAGTCGGGATGCCGGCACCGGAATGAAGATAATCGGAAGCGGCCTTCGGATCGTCGGCCTTGGCCTTGGCAATACCCTCGGCAAGAATCTGCGTTGCCGCGTAAGCATAGAGGGTCACCGCCTCGGTGGGCACGTTTTTGGCCTTGAGATCCGCAACGGCGCCCTTGGCTTCGGCAAAGGTTGCCGGGTCAGGGAACGACGTCATCAGGGTTCCAACAGCACCGTCACCGCCGATTGCGCCAAACTCGCTGTTGGAGATGCCGTCGCCGCCCATCAGGATGGTGGTGACGCCTTGGTCGTGCATCTGACGCACAATGAGACCAGCCTCCGTGTGCTGACCGCCATAGTAGACGAGCTCGGCGCCCGATTGCTTGATCTTTGCGACGAGAGGGCTGTAGTCCTTCTCGCCCGGGTTGACCTCTTCATGCAGGACCTCCTTGCCGCCGCCGGCATTGTAGGCCTTGGCCATTTCATCGGCGAGGCCCTTGCCCGCCGTCGACTTGTCGTCGACGATCGCGATCTTCTTGTCCTTGAAGCGGTCGAGAACGAATTTGGCGGCGATCGAGCCTTGCTGATCGTCACGCCCGCACGCCCTGAAAGCGTCCCAAAGGCCGCGCTCCGTCACCATCGGGTTGGTGGCCGTCGGCGTGACAAACAGAACGCCATTCTCGGCATAGACCTCGGAAGCGGGAATGGTGACGCCGGAATTATAGTGCCCGACGACATAGTGGACGCCATCGGCGACGAATTTGTTGGCGACCGAAACGCCTTGCTTCGGGTCGGAGACATCATCACCGACCGAAACGGCAAGCTTTTGCCCGAGAACGCCGCCATTGGCGTTGATGTGTTCAACTGCGGTTTCGACACCGACGCGGTACTGTTCTCCATAAGCGGCGTTCGGCCCGGACATCGGGCCAGCGACGCCGAACACGATATCCGCCCTCGCGGCGCCGACAGCGGCGACTGTCATAAGGGCAGCAGTCATCATCTGCACGATCATGCGCATTGTTATTCCCCTGTTCTTTAGAGAAAGGCGGGGTTCTCCCGCCGCTTCAGGCGTCAGTTCACAAAGTGAAGCTTGTTGAACCGGCGCCGGAATGCCGTGACATCTGCCGCCACCTGTTCGCTGGCGTCGTTGCCGCGCAGCCCCCTGGCGATGAGGGACGCGAGCTCGGGCATGTCGTCCTCGGTCATGCCCCAGCGGACGATCTCCGGTGTACCGAAGCGCAACCCGTTCATGTCGCCGTCGACAGCGTCTGTGGGCAAGCCGATGCCGCAGGTCAGGATGTTTGCCAGCCGCAACTTCCTTGCCGCCGCCTGGCCGCCACCGAACTCGGCTGCCTTGACGGCGAACTGATGCGATGTCGTGTAGCCCTTGCCGGTCGAAAACACCGGCAGGCCGCGATCGGCAAGGTTTTTGGCCAGCGCCTTCGCGGTCCCCGCCATCGTCGCGGCGTAGGCCTTGCCGTGGTCTTTCCAGTCCAGAAGCGTGATCGCCAGAGCTGCCGACTTGGCGGCATCGAAGTTGGCGGTCATGCCGGGAAAGGCGATCTTGTCGAGCTTCTCGGCGACGGCGGCGTCGTTGGTGACGATCAGCCCGGACGCCGGACCGCCGAGACTTTTGTAGGTGCTCATCGTCATCAGATGAGCGCCCTCCTCCAGCGGCTGCTGCCAGGCGTGTCCGGCAATCATGCCGCACAAATGGGCCGCATCGAAGAGAACCAGCGCACCGACCTCGTCGGCGATCGCCCGGATCTCACGAATGGGATGGGGCAGCAGGTTGAGGCTGCTGCCGATGGTTATCATCTTCGGCTGTACCGTCCTTGCCATGTCGCGCAACTTGCCGACGTCGACGGTGTAACCGTCGGCATCGACCGGAGCGGTGTGGATATCGAGCCCGTAGAGCCCGGCGCAGCCGGCCATATGGTGGGTCACGTGGCCTCCGATCGCCGGCGACGGGACAATGATGCTGTCGCCCGGCCTGGCTGCAACCATGAAGGCATAGAGATTGGCGATCGCGCCGGAAGGCACCCGGATCTCGGCATAGCTGGCGCCGAAAACTTCGGCCGCGAGTTCCGCAGCGATCACTTCGACCTGCTCGATGCCCTCCAATCCCATTTCATATTTGTCACCGGGATAGCCAAGCGACGGGCGCGACCCCAGGCCGGAAGCGAGTGCGGCTTCGGCCTTCGGGTTCATCACATTGGTCGCCGGGTTAAGGTTGATGCAGTCGGCTTCGTGGATCGTACGGTTCAGCCCGATGCCGCGGTTGATTGCCGCCATGACGGCATCGGTCTTCTGAGCGCTCGTCGTCTGCGCCAGCTGCTGGGCGAACTCGTCGCAATGCGATGGAACCCAGGGCCTGCGAGCGAGAGCGACCATCGATGTCTCCATTGCCATGCGCCGATAATCCGGCTGCGAATAGCGCCTAAGGTGGAGCCGTCGGTCGCCAAGACGCAAGCGAGTAGTTCTAGCGCCTAGGCTTAGAAAAGCTAGGTCTACCCGTCTCGCCCCTATTTGGAGCGCCGCTTCCTTTCAGACATCGAAGGCCCTACGTCGGCGACAGGAGCGCCTTGATCCTGCTCGGCAAGCCGGTCCTGCTCCAGCGACGCCCGCCTGGCTTCATCCGGCCGGGTGATGTGGGTCCACGAGCCGTCACAGCCCGGCTGGCGGCGTGCGATCCAGGCATCCAGCCCTTCGCGCAGATCGGCGGTCGGAGCCATACGGGCGAACTGCTCGGCCTCGACAGCCAAGCCTTCGGCGATGCTCTGGTTGAGGCCGCGCGCCACCGCGGTGAGGATGCTGGCGACGGCCAGTGGTGAATGCCGGCAAATACGCCGTGCCAGGTCAAAGGCTGCCGGCATCAGCTCCTTATGCGGCACCACCTCGTTGACGAGGCCGAGGTCGAGGGCCCGGGGTGGCGGAAACCAATCGCCGGTCAAAAGCAGTTCGAGCGCCCGCTTGCGCCCGGCCAACCGCGGCAGGCGCTGTGTGCCGCCGAAGGTCGGCGGCATTGCGAGATTGATTTCCGGCTTGGCGAACAGCGCGCGGTCGCTGGCGATGGCGAGCGGCACGGCCTCGGTGATTTCGCAGCCGCCGCCGAAGGCGATGCCGTTGACGGCGGCGATGATCGGTTTGCGGAAGGCTTCCAGCCTTGCGGTCAAACGCTGGCCGCGCATGACGAAATCGCGCAGCGCGACATCGGCGCCGCGTGCGACGCTGACGGAAAATTCATGGATGTCGCCACCGGCCGAAAACGCCCGTTCGCCGGCGCCGGTCAAGATGACGGCGCGGACGGAACCGTCGACCTCGACAGCATCGAGGATCGCCAGCAACCGGTCGATCAGCGCGTAGTTCAGCGCGTTGAGTTTTTCGGGACGATTGAGGGTGAGCACGGTTACCCCTTCGCGGGTCTCGCTCAGGACAAGATCGGTCATTGCTGTTCCTTTCCAGATTGCCCCGGAAAAGGATCAGGCTTTCGGTTGCATGTATATTCACTAGTCGGTATACCTAACATCATGCCTGAAGCGTCGAGCCCCACCCGCAAACGCATTGTCGATGCCGCGACCAGGCTCTTTTATGCGGAGGGAATCGGCCGCGTCAGCGTCGATGCCATCGCCGAGAAAGCGGGGCTGACCAAGCGGACGCTGTATTATCACTTCCAGAGCAAGGACGATCTGATCGCCGCCTATCTCGAAAGCCGCGACCAGCCCAATCTGAAACAGTTTGCAGGCTGGTTCGAGGCCGCCGAAGGCGGCGCCGACCGCAAGGTCGAGGCGATCTTCAGCAATCTGGCGCGGTCGGCACGCCACCCAAAGTGGAAAGGCTGCGGTTTCCTGCGCACAGCGGCGGAACTCGCCTCGATGCCTGGCCACCCTGCGGTCAAGGCAGGATCGCGACACAAGGCAAATTTCGAAAAATGGCTGGCGGCGGAATTGTTGGCCCGCGGTATCGCCGAGCCGCAGATGCTGGCGCGCGAGATCGTGCTTTTGATGGACGGCGCCTTCTCGATCATGCTGGTCCACCGCAACCCCGACTATATCGAAGCGGCCGGGCATGCCGCCGCGACGCTGGTTCGGGCGAGATCCGGGACTGGAAACCCCAGCTCTTAGAACCCGTACGCCAGCCACGCGGTGCTCGCGGCAAGGGTGATCAGGGTCAGCGGCAGGCCTACCTTGAAGAAGGCGCCGAAACTGAGAGCCGTGCCAGCGCGCCGCGCCTGCTCGGCGACAATCAGGTTGGCGACCGAGCCAAGCAGCGTGAAATTGCCGGCCAGCGTCGAGCTCATGGCGACGACGAGCCAGGCGCGCTCCGGGTTTTCCAGGCCGGGGATGAACGGCCTGAGCGCCAGCACGGCCGGCACATTGCTCATGATGTTGGACAGAACGGCGGTGAAGCCGGAGAGACGCCAGACGTTGTCCAACCCTAGGTTCTTGGCCGAGGCGATGATGTCGGGCGTCAGCAGCGTCTTTTCGGCGCCGGCGACGACCACGAACAGGCCGGCGAACATGAACAGCAGCGGCCCGTCGATCTCGTGGTAGATGCGCGCCGGCTTGATGGCGCGGGTGAGCAGCAGGATGGCGCCACCGATGAGTGCCGCCTTGGCGACGGGAACGCTGGCGAAGAAGGCGACTGCCAGCCCGATGCAGACGACCACCGCTTTCAGCACCTGCCCCGGCAGCATGCGGCCGCGATAGACTTCGGGGCTGAGTTCGGCCGTACGCGCGAATTCAGCCCGGTAGACGATGCGGACCAGGACGATGACGACGACGAGGCCGAACAGGGCGACCGGCGCCAGGGCGACCGAGAAGGCCGGATAGGAAATCCCCGACAGCGCGCCGATGACCATGTTTTGCGGGTTGCCGGTGATGGTGGCGACGCTGCCGCAATTGGACGCGGTGGCTGTGGCGATCAGATAGGGGATCGGGTTGCGGTTGATGACGCGGGTGACGTGGACGACGATCGGCGCCATGACCAGGCAGATGGCGTCGTTGACCAGGAACGCCGATAGCACGCCGGTCAGCAGCGTCACCATCACCAGCAGCATGAAGGGCGCATGCGCGTGCTCGATGGCGTAGGCGCCGAGCGCCCGGAAGGCGCCCGACACTTTCAGGTGCGCCACCACGATCATCATGCCGAGCAACAGCGTGATGGTGTCGAAATTGATGGCGCGGTAG
This sequence comes from Mesorhizobium sp. P2_H9, assembly GCF_056403215.1. Lineage (NCBI taxonomy): Bacteria > Pseudomonadati > Pseudomonadota > Alphaproteobacteria > Hyphomicrobiales > Phyllobacteriaceae > Mesorhizobium > Mesorhizobium sp. P2_H9. Next base: position 243,743 of record NZ_JBFUFX010000005.1, read on the forward strand.
GCGTCTTCCATGCTCAGCGCGCCGATGGCGATCATCGCCGCTCCCCCGAGCAGCGCGATCCCTGCCCGGTCGAGACGCAGGCCGGGTATCCTGCCGATGGCGACGCCGGCATAGGTCAGGATCAGGATCAGCAAGGCCGCCGCGCCCGTCAATGTCATTGGCAGAACACCCAGTTCAAATCGGCCCGGCTCCGGGCGAGATCCCTCCCCGCCCGATCATTTCGTCCATGCAGCTTTAGCAAGGCCCCCGCAAAGTGAAAGCGCTGATGGCGACCGATCGTGAAAATCAGGGAGCAAATCGCCCGCCGCGACAGCCGATTTGCGCCAGTGAAACTTGCCGGCCGTCAGCCCCTTGGCTTTAGCCACGGCCAGCCATTATCGCTAGCTGGCTTACCAATATTTTCGGCCGTTCGGATGATTCAGATGGGCCAGAACGTTGAGAGGGAGTACCGGATTTCGGAGAGGAGGAAGCGATGCACCCGACGGAATGCCCGCGCTGCCATGGCGCCCGCAAGGTTTTCATATGCGCGCGATGGGTCGATTCGAAAGGACATTGCTGTCCTGGCGGGACACACCGGCTCAGTTGCCCCGGCCGCACCGTTGCTTGCCGGGAATGCGCCGGGCGGTGATGTTGAGCCGACAATGACTAAGCTGCATTCAATTCGCGACTCCGGCCCGGTAATGGTGTAATAGAAGAGGCTGAGCGGAGGCAAAAATGCCTCCAGATCGGCTTTGAGCCTTGTTCCACCCCATTGCGAATATCGAGGATGCGCAGACGCTGGCGCAGGCGATCGTCAATACGATCGTCGAGCCATTCCTTGTCCTTGACGAAAAGTTTCATGTGCTGGCAGCCAGCCGCTCCTTCTATCAGACCTTTAAGGTCGACCCCGAGGAGACCCACGGCGCCCTGCTCTATGCACTGGGCGACGGCCAATGGGATATTCCGGCACTGCGCCTGCTGCTGGAAACGATCATCCCCGAGAAGACAGCCATGGACGGCTTCGAGGTCGAGCATGATTTCCCCACTATCGGCCGCCGCACGATGCTGCTTAACGCCCGCAAGGTGCTCTACGATCACAGCTCGACTATTACCATTCTGCTCGCCTTCAACGACATTACGGCGCGACGCGCCATCGAGAAGGAAAAGGAAGAGCTTCTCGCCCGTACCGAGGATCTGCTGCGGCAAAAGGATGTGTTGCTGCGCGAGATGGAGCACCGGGTTGCCAACAGCCTGCAGATCATCGCCAGCATCCTGTTGCTGAAGGCCCGCTCGGTCACCTCGGAGGAAACCCGCCAGCATCTGAAGGAGGCTCACCAGCGGGTGCTGTCGGTGGCCGAAGTGCAGCGCCATCTCCACACCGAGGCTGGTGTCGAAGAGATCGACGTCGTGTCCTATCTGTCCAAGCTGTGCATCAGCCTGGCCTCTTCGATGGTCGGCGATGTCCAGCCGATCGCGGTCAACGTCACGGCGGATGGCGGCAGGATCGACTCGCAAAAGGCGGTGAGCCTGGGGCTGATCGTCACCGAACTCGTTCTCAACGCGATCAAATATGCCTTCCCCATGGAGAAGGCGAAGGCGCTGATCCAGGTGACCTACGAGACCGATGGCAGCGACTGGAAGCTGACGGTTTCGGACAATGGCGCCGGCAAGCCCGCCAGCATCGTCGCCAGTGCGGGCCTGGGAACCGCCATCGTCGAGGCGCTGGTCAAGCAACTGGAGGCCAAGATCGAGGTCATCAGCGACAAGAACGGCACCAGCGTGTCGGTAACCAGAGCGACGTTCACTTCACGGGTGCCGCGCGCGGCGTAGCGTGATCCATTTCATGGCGGGGCGCCTTAGCCAAGTTGTCGGATCGGATTGCGCCAAGAGATGTCGGCGTACGCTCATGCAAGGGCGATGGGCCATTAAGGGCCAGATTCAGATTCTGGGCGGCTGTATCGCACCTGACACGCGAAGGGCCAAAGTTTTTGGTGATCCGTCGCGCCTGAGCCTGAGTGATCCCATGCTTCCTGGCGAAATAGGCGGGTTCATAGGGCTTTTGCACCGGTATCTCGCTTGCCAAGCCGCTCCGCGGCTAACGCCATCTTTTCCTGGCATCGACAGGCAGAGGGCGTCCTGCTCCAGGTCGAAACGTATAGGTGGCGGATGGATCTGGCTTGTGAGCAGGATGCCCAAATCCAAATGGTCCGCTGAAATCGCCTTCAGCCGGAGGATCGTTGGATAGTGACGGTTGTTCCGGAGATTCACCGACTGAACCGGTGAGGTTGTGATCTTCCATTTCGAACGCACCAGCTTGCTTCATTCAGCTAAAAAGATCGGCAGGCCGCCTGGTTCCCTCGATGTCGCCGGCATGGTTTCCAAAACCTTACTGCTTCGGCTGGGGAGCGAGCGGTTCGGGTGGCCATACCTCGGCGTCGACCTCGAAGTCGGCAAGGACTGCCAAGAATGTGCGAGCGGTGTGGGCCTCGCTGGCCATGCTTCGTCCTTCCAAAGGAACCAGAATGCCATGCGGATCGTTGATTGAGATCAAGTGACAGGCACGAGTGATGCCCTGTCCAGGGCAAGAGCGGCGAACGGCGAAACGGCCGGGCGCTCTCATGGAGGCTTATATGGATATCACCACAATTCTGGTCATCGTTCTCATTGTCTTGCTGCTGGGCGGTGGCGGCTTCTACGGTCGCGGACGCTGGTACTAGACGGGAAAGCAATCATCGGGTCCGGAACCTCTCGATTCCGCGCAAAGAATAGAAGAATACCGGAAGGCACAACCCAATGGACAACCAGCACAACAGCATTTTGGAGGCTCGTTGGCTTCTTGCCGTACCGCTTTCGCTTGTTCTCACGGTGCTGTTGGCCGGCTTGGTCCTAGCCTGATTCACATAGCCGTAGCGGCAAATCGTCATTCTTTCGCAGCCTAACACTAGCCGTTGCCAAATAGTCATAGGCTTGCAGCGATATCTCCCGGATATTGCTGAAGGATCAGGTTTCGTACACCCGATCGGCCCGCGCCCTCCGCCAGAGGCGCGGGCTTTCTTGTGTAGAAGCCCTGGCGCCGTCTTCCTGGTCGGCGCGTGTGACATCATCACCCACAACTTCGATATCGGCCGACGCCCCGTCACACTGGAGGGCGTCAGCGAACGATGCCCGATTTGCACAGTAATAGTCTCTGGAAGGAACGGATGCCCGTATCGTCCGTTTATCCTCCGATACGCACACGGTTTTGGACTGTGTTGCGTTTGGCAGGTTGAAAAGGAGAAGAAAATGGCTGACGGCCCAACTGTTGTTAATACAGGCGGTGGTGGAGGCGGAGGCACCACAGCCATCGCGATTGTTGTGGCGCTCATTGCGATAGCCGTACTGCTGGTTGTTACGGGTGTTATCGACATCCATGGCGACCGCGGAGGCGACATCAATGTCAAGATCGACGCGCCTGCGGCATCAGCACCGGCGGCCCCAGCCGCACCAGCCCCGGCCGAACCTGCTCCCGCACCGGCTGCACCAGCTCCGGCTGCACCAGCGCCGGCCCCGGCTGCACCAGCACCGGCCAACTGATCGGCCGTTCCAACAGCCTTTAAAGGCAGAAGCGCAGCCCACCGGTGTCAAAGCCGGTGGGCTTTCCTTTCTATGCCGGTTGATCCGGATTCCGCAGGATCGTGCAGTTATCGAGAAACTATGCCTCGCATGGAACAAACGCCTCGCTGAGGTGTTGATGGATGGATCGAACCGCCCAAGCGTTCGGTCGTTAAAGAGCCCGCTTCCAATCCCCCGGAATGCGGGTTTTTTGCACCATCTCGGCTAGGTGGTTTAGCGATAGGCCTGCCGTCCCGAGATGGTCTCGATCGTGATCTGATAGAACAGATGGCTGCCGGTACCGGCCTGCGCCTCGCCAGGCTTCAGCGCGCCGGGCTCCCACCAATTGGCGTGCTTCTGCAGCAGCGACCAGGCAAATTGGCGATCATGGTCTGACGTGGGAGCCTGCTGGTCCCTGGCAGGAATCGTGCTGTCGAGAGCGGGCGCCTTGGGCAGGTCCTGGAACAGGCCCTCGACGACGACGCTCTTCCAGCCATGGACGCCGCCGACATCATCGACCTGCAGGCAGACATGCGGATTCTGGCGCATCCACTCGACCTTCTTGCCGAGCAGCGAGAAGCTGAAAATGAAATTGTCGCCGAAGGCGAAATGAATCGGAACCACGTAAGGCCGGTTATCTTTGACGCAGGCCAGGCGGCCAAGCCGGGCCGACTTCAACAAGGAAATGCATTCGGGCCGCGTCATCTCTGAGATGTTCATCGCCATTGTTCTTTCCGTTGCTGTTCGTCGACGTCAGGCACCACGATCGATGCGCCGGATGGCGCGTATCGCCTCGCCTTCGGCGACCCCGATCAATGCGTCGATGGCCTGGATCGCCTCGATCTGGCCGCGCGCCGCAACCGTCCTGCGTAAGGCGTGCAGGTCGTCGCGAATTTCGCAGAGCGTGGTTCGGATCGTGAGGGGCATGGGCCGCCTTCCAGGGACACAACAGCCTGAGGTAGCGATCGGTTCCGCCCGGAGTGGATTGACTCGCCAAAGCCCTGAAATGGCGTACGCTGAATCGCATTGGATTCAGCAGCCAGGGATCTGGTATGCGAACTCACCGGCCATGAAGGTGTCGACGAGACCATCGTCGACCGGATCGTTGGAAGATAGCGACTAGACGGCCGGCTAAAGATGCCGCGCGTGACGATCTGAGACCATCTGCCCGGCGATGGAAGATGTTCCGTTACGGAATAGATAATTCTCCTGATGCCATACCCAGCAATAGTATTCTCTCAATAGAGAAATTCGGGGAACCTTTGCACCAATGATCCGTTCTGCTTTCGATCGCTGCTTGGACGATCTCAACAGCAACAGGAGGAATTGATCATGAACTTCAAGATGATTTGCATGGGCGCGATGGCGCTTGCGATGACCACTGGTACGGCTCTCGCTGCCGGCACCACCGGGACTACCGCGCTCGATGATCCGGCAAAAATGTCGCCGTTCTTCACCGATGCCGGCATGAAGACCATGAAGTCGGCTGACGAATTCAAGGCCGCCTGGATGGCGATGAAGGAAGAAGACCGTGCCGGGATAATGAAGGAATGCGGCGACGAGGCTATTGCCAAGGAGCACGACAATTTCTGCAAGATGACCAAGCAGATCGGCGGCGCCAACTAACCGTCGGCTTCTTGCAGACGGAAAATGGCGGGCCTTAGGGTCCGCCATTTTTTCTCTCCGATACCGCCCTGGCATCGACGGATGCGCTTGCGCCCGCCTTGGCGATTGGCGGGCTAGTCTGTGCCGGACGATCCGTCGACGGCCCCCTCGCCGTTCACAGCATTGGCCAGAATTCCAAAGTCTTGCGACTTGGTCCCCGGTCCTGCCGTCAGGAACCCGTCGGCATCGAGCCCGCGCCGCAGCAGCTCCCTCACGGCTGCCGACCGGCTCGGCATGCGCTTGTCAAAACGCCAGTTTTCCAGCGCCGCCAATTCATCGGCGGTCAGCATGATCTGCAATCGTTCCGGTCGTTCCAGTTCAGCCATCTGCGCCTCCAGCCGCCAAGACCAAAAGTACGGTGAGTTAGTATGTCCCTCACTACGAGTAAAATTAGTGATCTCTGTACAGGACGTCAAGAGCTGCTGATACGTCACCGTCACACAAGGCCAATGGTGAGGAACAGGCGTCACTTGCACAATCAACATGTTCTACTAACTACTTGATTTTATTTGATAAATTGTTTATTTTTCTTGCCATTCCAGCGCGGCCGGCGCATGGTCGATGGCGAGGGACAAACCATTCCAGAAAGGAAGGTTTTCCATGAGATATGGCTATTCGGCTCATCTGCGGGACGACGTCAATTCGGAGGTTCAGGTGGCATGGCGCTCCCAGGGAATAGTGAATATCGCTGTGGTGGCTGAGGCCATACGGCTGAAAAACCTTGCCGAAAACGTCGCACTCGAGGATATCGAGTACATGGTGATGCAGGCTGCCCAATTCTACGGAGCGGCCATGGAACTCGAAGGGCTGACCGCCATCGACGTGACGACCTTCAATCCGCTGTCCGAGGATGGCGTCACAATATTCGGCAGTCTCGATGCGATCGAAGACAGACCCATTGCGTACGATCGGCGCCCGCTGGATCAAATCCAATAGGCGGTGACCGTCACCTGACGCTCCCTGGCATCAAGCCTGTTGTGGAAGATCGTCGTCCAGCATCCTGCGGCCGCCCCTTGCGTTGGGCCGAGGCGGCCCTTACCACATGCATTCGGCGAGGATTTCCTATGGTACAGCATAGCAGATGATCACGAGGCTGCGGCGCGCGATGCGTTGGCAATCGCTTCCGCTCATCGTCGGCTTCGCCATCCTGGCGTTGATCGTTGGCTCGCGTGCCATGCTGGTGGAAACACAGAGCGCCAATCGCGCCGCCGCGCGCAATGCGATCGAATATCAGCAGTTGCTTGCCGGTCTGCTCTCGCTGGCGCAGGACGCCGAGACGAGCCAGCGCGGTTACCTGCTGACTGGGGAGAAATCGTACCTGGAGCCTTATCAACAGGCTGTGGCCGCAATTCCCGGACAACTCGCCCGCATCGACGAGATGACCGCTGGAAACCAGGAAACCGTCCAGCAGATCGATGGCATAAAGGACGCGCTGGCGCAAAAACAGGCGGAACTGGCAGAGACGATCCGCCTATACGAAAAAAACCAGGCGGCGAAGGCGCTGGAGATTGTCCGCAACGGGCAAGGCAAGGCCGCGATGGATCAGATTCGAACCAACATGGATACGATCAGACGCATCGTCAGCGCGACCCTGCACGCCAGGGACGCCCATACCGACCAGATTGAACGCTGGCTGCGCATCGGATCGTTCGCAGCACTGCTGGCGATTTTCGTGCTCGGCGTCTACACGGTCCGGGAATCGCGCCGCCGCTTCCGTGAGGTGGCTGTTGCCCAGGACGAGTTGACCCGCAAGAACACCGCGCTGACGAGAGAGATCCAGACGCGCGAGAAGGCCGAATCCCAAATCCGCCAGATGCAGAAGATGGAAGCTGTCGGCCAACTTACCGGCGGCATTGCCCACGACTTCAACAACATGCTGGCCGTGATTATCAGCGCCATGAACCTTGCCCAGCGCAAGCTCGCGCGCGGCGAAAACGATATCGACAAGTTTGTCGAGGCAGCGACTGACGCTGCGACCCGAGCCGCCAATTTGACGGCTCGGTTGCTCGCCTTTTCGCGCCAGCAACCATTGGCGCCGCAAATCGTCGACGCCAACCGGTTGGTAACCGGCATGTCAGATTTGCTGCGCCGGGCATTGGGCGAAGCGATCCGGATCGAAACGGTCCTGGCTGGCGGGTTATGGAAGACACATGCCGATCCGAGCCAGATCGAAAATGCTATCCTCAACCTGGCGGTCAATGCGCGCGATGCCATGGGTGAAGAGGGCAAGCTGACCATCGAAACTGCCAACAGCCATCTCGACGACTCCTATGCCGCCACCCATGCCGAGGTGAAAGCCGGCCAGTATGTGATGGTCGCGGTAACCGACACCGGCACCGGAATGACGCCGGACATCATCGCAAAGGCATTCGAGCCGTTTTTCACGACCAAGCCGATCAACAAGGGCACCGGTCTTGGTCTCAGCCAGGTCTTCGGTTTCGTCAAGCAGTCAGGCGGTCACGTCAAGATCTACTCCGAGCCGGGCGAAGGCACGACAGTCAGGATTTACCTGCCCCGCTTCTTCGGCGATGAAGAGACCGCACCCTCCGCCGGAACCGGAGAGGCAGTCGCCAGGCCGGCGACTGAAACCATACTGGTGGTCGAAGACGATATGCGGGTGCGGGTCTCGACAACCGATGCGCTGCGCGAACTCGGTTACACCGTTGTCCACGCCGGCGGCGGCGAAGAAGCATTGCAGAAACTCGGCGAGACCCCGGGCGTCGCGCTCCTCTTCACAGACATTGTCATGCCGGAGATGAATGGCCGCAAGCTGGCCGAAGAAGCCGTCAGGCGCATACCAGGACTGAAGGTGATCTTCACCACCGGCTTCACCAAAAATGCCGTGGTCCACAATGGCATTCTTGACCACGATGTGCATTTCCTGGCCAAGCCGTTCACCATCGAGCAACTGGCCGCGAAGCTGCGCGACGTGCTGAATGCAAACGCATAAACCTTCTTCGATGCCTGCTATTTTGCCTGCTTCAATATCCGCGCCTCACGCAGCAACGATGGTCGATCTGTACCGATCATGGCGATGAGGTCGTGTGCCTGATCAAGGGTAATGCCGGTTTCCTCTGTCAGGATAAGAGCCAGCCGCTTCTCTTTCGTCTGGCGGACACTGTTTTGTCTATCCTCAGCCATCGCAATCCCTTTGGTATCTACAACCAAGAGTGGAGGCGAAGGTTCCTTCAATCGATCGCGGTATCGAGTGACGTCTGGACGAAGCGCAACGGCGCTTCCAACGTCCAGACAACGCCTTGCTTTTGAAACTCCAGCTGTCCGGTGCCGCTGAGCGCTTGCGGCGCGACGCGTTTGAGGACGATTGATCCGAAGCCGCGACGCGTTATCTCGTCCAGCTGCGGCCCGCCGAGCTCCCGCCAGACAAGCCGGAAGGTGTCGGCGCCATCGGCGACAGTCTTTATGTCCCATTCGACCTCGACCTGTCCGCCATGACGCGACAGCGCTCCGTGTTTTGCCGAATTCGTGGCGAGTTCGTGGAAAGCAATGCCGAGATACTGCACGGCGTTCGGCTGCAGCATGATCACCGGTCCGGCCAGCGACAGACGGGCCTGCGCGGCGAAAGGCTTGATCTGCGCCTCGACCAGCTCGCTGACCGTTGCGCCGCGCCATTCGGCGTTGACGAGAAGGTCGTGGGATTGCGAAAGCGCCATGATGCGCTCCCGTACCTGTCCGAGGAAAGCCTCCGGCGTGCTCATCGATTTGCTGGTTTCGCGGATCATCGAGATGATGACCGAATACTGGTTCTTCACGCGATGATTAACCTCGCGCATGAGCAGGCGGATGCGCCGTTCGCTCTCCTTGTGAGAACTGATATCGCGCGCGATCTTGGAGGCGCCGATGACCCGGCCGATGCCGTCGCGGATCGGCGAGACCGTCAGCGAAACCGGAATGAGCCTGCCGTCCTTGCGCTGGCGGATCGTTTCGTAGGATGGCACCCTCTCGCCGGCGCGTATGCGGCTGATGATCAGGGCTTCCTCGTCGAGGTGATCGACGGGAATGAGCATGGTCACCGGCCGGCCGATTGCCTCGGCAGCCGTGTAGCCGAACAGGCGTTCGGCCGCGTCGTTCCAGCTGGTGATAGTGCTGTTCAGGTCCTTCGAGATGATGGCGTCCATCGTCGATTCGACGATCGCTGCCAACCGAGTGCGAGCTTCGTCGGCCTGACTCTGGCTGCGCAGATCGAGCAAGGTGTTGATAGCGCCAATCACGCGGCCCGCTTCATCGCGCAGCAGGACGGGATGAGCCTTGAAAGGAATGAGTTCGCCATTCGGCCGTTCGGCGATCGCTTGGCCCCAGCGGACATCGCGCTCTTCGAGCAAGGCGACCGCCATCGGACATTCGTCATGCGCCATTGTCCGTCCATCGAGATGACGCAGTTTCCAGGAACCGCACCACTGGTCCTCGCCAATGACGGGCCGATGCCCCCAGAGGTCGGCTGCGGCCTCGTTGAAGAAGGTGATGTGACCTTGTCTGTCCGTGGTGTAGACGGCGACGGGCATCGCCTGCAGCAAATCGACGGAAGGTACTACTGGAATCCCAGCGTCCGCTTGTTGGATGATGTTCACTTGTTCCCCGCCCGTACGTTTCTAACGGATTGCTACCACCGTTAAATGCACGTGAGGGGTTTGGGTTCCCGCCGCGCCTTTCGGCGCAGCGGGTTGCCAAGCTGCGGCGGCCCAACCCCAAACGCCGCAGCCCAACAACAGAAAGGAACCTATCCAGCCGGCCGCGGTCTATTAAATTTGACATATCGGAGTGGAAATCACCTCAACCGGTGAATGCAAAAAACCCGCCGCTCCCTTAGGCACGGCGGGCCTGAAATCGCTGCGAGCGACGCTAGATGCGTCCGAGTACGACCAGAATAATGACGATGAGGAGGACGAGGCCGAGACCGCCACCGCCATAATAGCCGGTGCCGTAGAATGGCCCGCCACCAAAGCCGCTGAAGCCGCCCAGCAAGGCAATGACCAGAATGATGATGAGAATAGTGCCGAGACCCATGGTGTTTTCCTCTGCCAGTTGGCGCTGTTGCAACAGGTGCGTTCCTCCGCCTGTTGATCAGCATAGGAACTCGCGAAGCGCGTTCCTGTTCCACCTGATGACACGGGCACGGCCCCGGGCCAGAAAAGGGCACAAAAAAACGCCCGCTGGCCGGGAGCCAGCGGGCGATAGGCCTTTCAGCCCTTGACCGCCTGGAGGGACCCAGCGATCAGAGAAATAATGCACGGGGCGGGATGAAGTTGCGTCCGTTAGACAAGGAATTTGCCGGACAGCATCCTAGCGTGGAAATTCGGATTCAGAAGGGATCGACGCCTTTGCGGATTTCTTCCCTGTTTCTTCGGCCAAGGGAATTTCCGCGTCGCTTGACCAGCCCGCGGTCTCAGAGTCGCCGCGACGCGCGTCAGCGCCCGATCGTGTCAATATCGCGGTTGCCGCATCCTCCTGCGCCTGCCCAACCCGGGCCATGACCATGGTTCCACCGCCCCTGACATGCTCGGCGTAGACATAGGCATCGGCTTCATCGATGCCCGCAACGGCAAAGGCCTCCAGCACGCCGCCGGCCATACCGCCTGCCGCAGCGCCGGTCAGCGTCGATACCAGCCACCCGGCGCCGACAACAGGCCCAAGACCCGGAACTGTAATCGCGCCGATGCCGGCCAGAAAACCGCCGATGCCACCGACCGCGGCTCCGATACTGGCGCCTGTGGCGGCCGGACTGCCGCTGCGCTGCGAACCGTCCGGGGCTATGATGCTGATCTCATCTGTCGGGATGCCGGCACCCTCGAGCTCACGAACCGCGACTTCGGCGTCGCCATAGGTGTCGTACAGTCCAGCTATCGTTTTCATGTCGATTTCTCCCGGAGCGCGCAAAATCGGCGCGGATCCATGGACTCAAGCAACATGCGGACGAATTGTTCCATGAGGGCTATGAGAGAGGAGCGAACGGAAGCCATCCCGTGGCTGCGCCAGCGGCTTGAGGAACCAATCCGACGCTGCACCGTTTGCTGCAGCGTACTTCATGTTTTTTCAAAACAGCCAACGGAGTGAGGGACATGGCTTCATCAGTTCTCATCAGCATCCTGATCACCTTTCTGGTGATCATTCTTGTGCTCTATCTCGTCCAGCGCCTGCCGCTCGATGGCCGCACGAGACAGATCGCCCAGATCGTCGTCATCATCATCGGTATTATCTCGATGCTGAAATACCTGGCTGTCTTCTAGGAACCGAGCGGGGGCTGCGAGCGTTTCCACCTTACATTACAAGGAGAAAACGATGGCCGACACCCAAGCAGGCGCCGCGAAGGCGTCCGACGATACGCAGGAAGCGATGAAGAAGCAGATCGCAGAGCTTCGGCGCGAGATCACCAAGATCAATCGCACCCTGTCCGAGCAAGCCGAAGAGGCTGCCGAGACCGCGCAAGGCTGGTATGAAAGCGCGGCTGACAAAGCCTCGCGCACAACCCAGCAATTGCGCAGCCAGGCGCAGACGGTGTCGGATACGGTCCAGCAGAATCCGGGCACAATATCGTCGGCGATGGTGCTTGGCGGAATGCTGGGCGTCCTCCTCGGCATCGCCATCGCTAAGAGTTCGGAGCCCGAGCGCCGCTGGTTCTAAGCGTGATTGAACAGCGCGGGCGGCAGTTCCGGCTATGGACTTCGACTGCGGATCGGCGTCCATAGCGAATGACCGACAAACCTGCAATCTATCAGTGCGAGAGCTACCCATGACCGACGACAAATCGAAGACCAAGGCGGACCGAAGACTGGTATCCGGCGAAGAACCATACGAAGTCGCTGCCTTCGCTAAAAAGTATGGCATTCCGCCGAGCGAGGCCAAGACGATCATCAAGCGTTACGGGCCGTCGAGGCGGAAACTCGACGCCTATATGGCGACGAGGATCTAGTCGGTCGGCTATGCGTCTCGAGCGCTACATGATTGTCATGCCTTTTCGATCAATCGCGTTGACAGCTGGAACGATCCTGCTTGCTGCGACGGCTGCGGCCTACGCCCGGCCGGATACGCGCAAGATGACCTGCGAACAGACGCAAACCCTGATCCAGAGCCATCGCGCGGCGGTGCTGACGACCGGGCCGAATGCCTATACTCGCTATGTCCGCCAGTTCGGCAATGAATGCGACTGGCCGGAGGTGCCGACCGCTGCCGCTGTCCCGACACGCGACGGTCAATGCCGGGTCTATCGATGCCAGGAGCCGGTCTTGGATTTCCCCAACTGACCGGATCGCGATCGGCGTGCAGCCTGTTGTTGCATGCTCGGCGGCCGGGCCTGAAATTGGCGCCGGTGCGTCATCGACGCCTTTTGATATCTCGCGTGGAACCGTTGCGCCTCGAGCGAATTGATTCTGCGCGAGGCTGGCGTAGCGACATCTTGACCGCGTGAGCCAAGCCAGGAGGGAGCAGCTATGTCCAACGACATCCGCAGAAGTGGCAGCTGCCTTTGTGGCGGCGTGCAATTCGTGGTGACCGGAGATCCCTTGCGGACGGGTCTTTGCCATTGCAAAGACTGCCGCAAGACCAGCGGATCAGCCTTCTCGGCTTTCGCGGTCTGGCCGCTGGCAGCATTTGAAACGAACGGTATCGTCAACAGCTACGGCGGCAGGAGTTTTTGCCCGACTTGCGGCGGCCGCGTCAGCTTCGTCGGTGAAGATGAGGTCGAAGTGATGGTCGGCAGTCTCGATCTGGCGCCGTCCGAAGGACTGGAACCTGCCTATGAGCTGTGGATCGGGCGCCGCGAGCACTGGCTGCAGCCCCTGCCCGAGGCTCAGCAGTTCGAGCACGACCGCGTCGAAGGCGATCAGACGGACGCGCAAGATTCCACCGCGGACAGCGAGACGTCTTCCGGCAGTGAGCCGTTGCGCAAGTCGGCCTAAGAAGCAGTCAAGAAGCCGGAGTCGTTTGCGAGGCGGGCGCGATGAACATGAACGAGCGATCCTGACGCCGTGCRTTTGCTGTGCCGTTCAGGTGCGGACTTCGGTTGAAAGACCGGCCAGGGTCTCCCGCACGCGGTCTTCGCTGACGCCGAGTGTGTCCGTGATCCAACTGGGTGTCGACAGCCGTGGCTCAAGAAAGCGGACGTGGCTGTTTACCGGTCCATGCACATAGGGACGGTTCATTCCGTAGATAAGCGCGCACGGGACATTCAGGGCGGCGGCGGCGTGCGAGATGCCGCCGTCGACGCCAAGGAACATGGTCGAGGCAGCGATTTGGCACATTGCTTCGGCAATCGACGGGGTCGAGGTGAAATCGACCGCCTCAGGAATGGCTGCGCGGATCTGCGCGGCGCCGGCGCGCTCTCGCGATCCACCGACGATCCAGATCGCCCAACCGCGATCATGATAGTCCTTGGCGATCGAGATGAAGCGCTCGACAGGCCATGACCGAAAATTGTCAACATCGGCAGTGTAGAGCGAGAGCGCTGGCCGGTCGGCATCGATTTTCTGACGCCGGCGCCAGTCATCCAGTTCTGCTGGATCGACCACCAGCTGCGGTGCCGGCCATTGCGTGTCTGCAGCCGGCTTTTCGCCAAGCGAGGCAATCGAGCAGACCTCTTCGAAGATCCGCCTCTTGCGCGGGCCGAACTCCCAAAGATGCCCGAGCCAATCGGCCGGGAGACGATTAAGCAGCCCGAATTGCCACTCCTGCGGATAGCCGATGCGTTCGGGTATGCCGGCCATGAACGTCATCAGCGCCGCCTTGGTGGTGCTGGTCATCAGATAGGCCGTGCGGTAATTCTGCTTACGCAGTTCGCCGACCAATCGGCGGCGCTCCCCAATGCCGAGTCGCAGGTGACGCTTGTCGAGTGCCCAGCCTTTCCTGACATGAGGCATAAGCCCTGCCAAAGGCAGGGCCACGGACGACGTGATCACATCGATAGGGCGATCCGGAAATTTTTGGGCAATGATCTGAATGGCGGAGTGGCAGCGGACGAAGTCGCCGACCGCCGAAAAGCCGACCAGAAGGATTGGATCGCTGGTTGTCAAGGAAGTGCTTCGCCATCGAGGATTCGGGCATACAGGTCCAGATAACCCCGTGCCACCTTTTGAATTGGAAACCTCGTAGCAGCAGATTCGCGGCATTGTCGAGGCGTTTGCGGGTGCTTCTTTGAGACCAATGGAGAGTTCGCAATCGCACTTGAGGCTGCTAGAGAGCTTACCGCGCCGACCGTCTCGGGCAACGCTCCCCGCGGCGGGAGGGCAAGACGTTCGGGACCAGGTTACGGACTCGTTAATCAGCATCTGCTACTATGCCCAATGACCAAGAATCTCGGAAACACCTCCAGGCACCACCCCACACCGGCAAAGGGCTCTGCCGTGGGCTGGCTGGCGCCTGCTCTGTTTCCGCTGGCGGTGGTCGCGCTTGGATATTGGATCGGCAAGCAATTCTTCGGCTTCTAGAGCGTACGTCTGGTCACGGCGCGAGAACGAGCCAGCCTTTCGCCGGCGGCGCGGGCTGGTCGGAATACGAGCCTCAAACGCGAAAAACCGCCGCACCTTTGGATGCGACGGTTCCAATTCAGGTCGATCCGGCGCGTTATGAAACGGCCTTTTCGCGAACAGGAAGCTTCCAGCCCGGCCTGACAAAATGGCAGGTGTAGCCGTTGGGATATTTTTCCAGATAGTCCTGATGCTCGGGCTCCGCCTCCCAGAAGGCGCCTGCTGGAGCAAGCTCGGTGACGACCTTGCCTGGCCACAGGCCAGAGGCATTCACATCGGCGATGGTGTCTTCGGCAATCCGCTTCTGTTCGTCGCTGGTGTAGAAGATCGCCGAGCGATAGCTCATCCCGACATCGTTGCCCTGGCGGTTGCGCGTTGTCGGATCATGGATCTGGAAGAAGGATTCAAGCAGCGTGCGAAAGCTGATCCTGGCGGGATCGAAGTTGATCTCGATGGCTTCGGCATGGGTGCCATGGTTGCGGTAAGTGGCATTGGGCACATCGCCGCCGCTATAGCCGACACGCGTCGAGATGACGCCCGGGTAGCGCCGTATCAAATCCTGCATGCCCCAGAAACAGCCGCCGGCAAGGACTGCCCGTTCGGTGGAAGTCGCCATATCACGTCTCCTTCGGATTTCTCCTAAAGTGGGGATTGTCGGCTCTTTCGTCCAGCCGTCGTGCCCAACTATCAAAGCCGGACTTGTGGGGGCCGAGTTCCGCGGATAGACACGGCAGTGGGGAAGTCGATGGTTGGGGTTGGGCGTTCATTGCCAAAAAACGGTGTCTTGTCTGTCGATTTTGCAACCAACTGCTATGAGAACGATTGGCAGATCGTGCTTGGAAAAGACTACCTGCGCGTCGTGGTCGAGCGTAGCGTTCACACTTTTTCAAAGCGCCGGCTGATCATCAACAATGTCAAGGCGCGCGGTCCTGTCGAAGCAGCTGCAAAAGCGGCAGTCGCTCGCGGCGACCTCGACGAGTATTTGTTCTCGGAAGACTGCGCTGATGCCGCGCTGAGGTTTTTGCACATCGACAAGGCATCTTTCGGCCGTGGCCACTTCTACTCGATCGGCCCGCTGGTGGCCGTTCACGCCAGCACCGCCGACTATCTGCTTTATTATACGGGCGACTCTTACCCGAAGCGCCGCTTCCGGTGGATCGAACCTGCCATTCAGCTCATGGAAAGCAGAAGCGATTTTATCGTTGCGAACCTGAGCTGGAACGACCGGTTTGAAAAAGCAAAGTCGGAGAGTTTCGGCCAGGAAGGCGATTTCCTCCTCGGCTACGGCTTCTCGGACCAATGCTTTCTGGCCAAGATGTCGGTCTTTCGCGCGCCGATCTACAATGAGTCCCATCCCACACCGGAACGCTTTCCGCCCTACCCCGCTGCGCCATTTGAACAACGTGTTGATGCCTATTTGCGCAATCACGACGCAAAGCGTCTGACACATCGGTTCCAGAGCTACACCCACAAGAACATTCCAAAGGGCGGGCTGATGAGGGCCTGGCGACGGCTACGGCCTCTTGCCTAGGTACGGCAGCCGCCATCGGTTCACTCTTCCCTCGCCGCCTTGTATCTCCGCACGGCCACCTCGAAGACAATATCCGAGATCCACATCGCCGAGACGCCGATCAGGAAGGCGGCGGCGAGCGTCGTGGTGTCGTCGGCTGGGTTGGGCATCGGCAGGCCGGTTGCTTTGAAATAGGACACGGTAGGCAGCGTCAGATAGGCTGCAGCCAGCGCGCCGCAGATCGGCGAAGCCACCATTTCGCGCAGCTTGTAGCGATGGCGCGACAACGCGCGCAGCACGCCGCCGGCAAGCCCCGCGGCAACGACGGGGCCTTTTATGCCGAGCATATCGAAGAAATCGTGCATCATGGCCTCCACCCGCAAAGTCGTTGACCCTTGCGGTTGTGCGCCAGCAGCGCCCTCGCCTCGGCGTCTGACAGCGCGTCGACAGCCTTGGCCGACAAGCGGAGCGGCGATGAGATCGCGCAGAGGCTGCCCTTGGTGGTCGTACAGCCGGAGAGCCCCACGATAAGGGCTGCGGCCAGAGCGAGGCTCAATCCTTTGCCCATGATTTCAGCTCCTTTCGAGCGGTTTCAGCGGGCAGCGCCCCGATATCGTTCTGGATCCGGTTGGCAATCTCGCGCGCTTCGGTTTCTGCGGCGGCCTGCCGGGCACGCTCGGCGCTGGCGCCGGCGAGCCGCTGGTGAAAGCCCCAGCCAAGTGCTGCAATGACGGACGCCAGCATTCCAAGAAACGCCGGGTTACCGGTGAAGAAAGACAGGAGCGCGGTCATTGCCAGCACCACACGAGCGCGAAGCCGATCGCGACTGCAACAAAGAGCGCGCCAACCGCCCAGGGCAGCGCCTGACGGATGACTTCGGTGACAATTTCGAGCATCGCGGCGTCTCCCGTCACTTCGGCCAGTGGAATTTGTGGGCAAGCAGGTACCAGCCCTCGGTGGCGGCGCTGATCGCCAGACCAACGCCGGTTTCCAGAGCCATCTGAACGTCGGGATCGGCGGACAGGGCCGCGGCATCGCCGGCGCCGAGCAGGCCGCGCGCGACGAGGACACCGGCGCCGTAGCGCAGCGCAATGCGGATAAGGACAGCAGTCATTTCGGGTTCCTTGCGAAAATGAATTTGAGGATTTGAAACAGCACGCGCCAGAGCAGATTGGGCTCGGCCGGAGCGGCGGGAGGCTGCGAATCAGGACCAGGCAGTGCAGGTGGTTCGGCTTGCTGTTGGGTTTGCTGCGGGGCCGTCGAAGCTGCCGGAGCCGGCTGGACGAAGCCCCCCGACATCAACAGCGCCCGCGACCTCACCGAGCCGACCCGATCGCTCCAGCCCTTGCCAAAAATTGGCCAGGTCGGCAGCCGCTTCAGAAAGGTCAGGCGGGCGTCACAGAGATCGTCGATAATCGTCCCCGCCGGCCTGGCGCGGACGGCCCGCAGCGTGGCCGGGCCAAGCCTGCCATCCTGCGCCGTGCCGACGGCGGCCTGAAGGTATTTCGTCGCCCTGCCCGGCCCGCTGTTCACGGCGAAGTCGAACACGGCATAGTCGACCCCTTCCGGAAGCTCGGCGCCGGCAATTGTGTCCCAATAGAAGCGGCGATAGACGGTTGCCACCTGCTCGTCGGTGATCTCTCGCAATTCAGCCTTGGTCGCGTCGGGCTTCACGAAGCGGCGGAAATTGGCAAGGGTGACGCCCTTCATGGTGGCGCCGCCGGGATCGGCCGGATTGTCGGACCAGCCGCCTTCGGATTTGAGGACGAGCGCAAGCGCCCGCGAAAAATTGCGGTCCATGGTGTGCCTCTTGATGTTGCCGGAAATGAAAAAGGCCGCATGAAGCGACCTTTCGGATGCGTTGAGGGTAGGCCGGAAGGCGCCTAGCTGCGCGCGTTGTGGCCGAAGAAACGCCGTGTGGCTTTCTTCCAACTCCAGGCAATCCGTTTGAACCACAAGCGGCGAGCAGCGCCCGCTACAGTGCTCTGAAAAGCACCGTTCTGGCTTCCCTGTTCAACGATCGGCCGCTCGAACCAGAGCATTTCGATGCCTAGTTTCTCATCGATATGTTCAATCTGATGGTCGATCGGTTTTGACAGCTTGTGCTCGACCAACCAATCGAGTCGAGCCTTGGCAACCGAGCGTGTAATCAGATAGGAATCCGCACAACGCGCATGCAGCGCTGGGTAGAGCCTTTGGCCCTTCCGCAACTTCCATCGCGGCACGTAGTAGTTGCTGCCACTGCCGAGATAGACGACAGCCTTTCGGTCCGGACTGCCGAACTCGGCTACGCACTCGTTGAATTTGCCGACGAAGTCGGCGTCGAGGAACACATCGTCCTCAAACACCAGGCAAAACGGCTTGTCTGTTTCGAGAAACGCCTGCCATATGCCGACCTGTTTCAGGGCCAGCGAGATTTCTGACGGCAGCAATTTGTCCGATCCGACAAACGATGCTCTGACATCCTCCGTCACATCAGGAATATCCCAGTCGAGGAAGAAGTCGACCGGCACACCGCGCCGACCGAACTCCTTCAAAATATGGCGTTCCCGATCTTCGTAGCCTCGTTTGACGTGGCATACGCGAACGAAGACCTTGTCGGCTGGAAACTCTGGCATGGCTGGTGTCTAGTGTTTCGGATCACGAAAATCCAGAGGCGAGGTTCGGGCTCTTATCCACGGCCGCGAGCAGCCGTTGGTATCGTGGGCGTAGACCTGGCCTTGGCCCGGAAGATTTTTGACCAATGATCAGGAATCGTTGGCAATCCGGCCCTGGGCGCCACCCAGAAAACGATCCCAGACATAATCGCGCAACAGTTCGCGATGCTGCGGCGTGCGGTGATGGCGTGACTTTTGGCCGGCGTAAGAAGAGCCTCCCAGATGGAAAAACGCGGCGTCCAGCATCTGATGCTCACCCCTTGCGCCCGCCAGCACGACGGCAACGGGCTCCTCGAGTGCCGCTGAAACATCAGTTTCCGCCAAGTGGGAATAGAGCGGTGGCCAGTTACCGCCGCCCGTGTCCAGGCCGAGTTCCATGCGTGGGCTGAAGTCCAGATTCAGTTTCTCGACGGCCGCGAACCGGAAGAAGCAGAAGCCCCCCCACAGATGCCATTTGGTTTCGTTTTCCCCCGGCTTGTAGCGGTAGTTCTCAGTGGCATCCAGCTTCAACCCATAGACGACCTTGCCTTCCATCCGGGCAGGAATGTCGAAGGGCGCAACCGGGAAGCAATCGTGATCGATGTAGCCAAACAATTCCGGCCGAAGGTGCCTTACGATGTTGTGGAACACCCAGGTCAATGCCGTTCCGTGCGAACGCGACCAATGGCGCTCGCGACGGTTGGGCAAGCCGAGATATGGCACGCCTCTGGCGGAACAGATTTGTTCAATCGAATGTCTGGCGGCATCGTCAGTTGAATTGTCTATGACGACCAGCGACAATCCCGGCGAATGTATCTGCCATGCCTTGGTCAGTGCGTCGATGACCCAGGGCGTGTTGAAAGCGATGGTGAAGCAGACGCTGGACGTCCCGGCTTCTTGCAAAAGCCGCGAGAATTCCCGCGCCCGGCTGGCCCCCTTGGCCCGAAAAACCAGATACGAAATCTTGTCGCGGATGGATTTCGCCTTGCCGACGAATTCGGTGCGGTTGATAGAATCGGCGGTTCTCTTCAGAATTTTAGATCTCATCGCCAATTCATTTCGCTAGGCGCTGTCGGCTGTTGAACGGATTTCTTCCCTGCTCAGCACCAAGTGTGCCAGTTTGTCAATTGCTCGAGCGGATCCCTTTCCGTGGTCTGCCTGACACGGAACTGGTGTTTTAGAAAAAACTTAATTACCTTCCATTAAACTCTGAAATGCGAGCGGGGGCTCGCTGGTCGATGGAGCAATGGCGTTGCCAGACAACGCCTGGGGTTGGGCAAGATGGGTTCGTCGTTTTCAGAAATGGTCGAGTGCCAGTGCTGCGGCGGCACGGGCAAGACGTTCGAATGTCCGAGATGGCACAGTTCGAACGGGAACTGCTGCCCAGCCGGGACACATAGCCACAAATGCCCCGGCACGAGCGTGCGCTGTTCGGAATGTGCAGGCACGGGTGGTATGGAGTGCACGCCGCCCTCTAGCCGACGGGACGTTCTTCGCTCCGAGTATTGATAAGCCCGTTAGGGAATTGGCCTAGGGGCGCATCGTTCGGCTACGCTCCCCAGTTGCATAGAAACACACTCCACTGGGACTGGCCGGATTGTGCGAACAGCGGCCTTCGTATTTCAAAACGAGCGCATGCGCCCGCGCAAAGCTGCGGCCCGTCTACGCCTCCTGGGTTGTGGATTGGGGTGATCGCGGCTACGTCGTGCTGGCGCTGCAGAGGGAGTTCCGGATGTCCAGGTTGTCCAGATGGCTACACGAAAGGAGCCCTTTTCGGCGTAGACTGCCTGCTGGCGTAACGGTTGGTCGGCACACTTATGGTGTAAGTCACGAAAAGCTATTTTACGTTTCCGAGGGCGCTCCCCTGACGGTGGGAGCATTTTGTTCGATCGCTGCCAAGGTCCGTTTTATGTGCTCGGGGGGAAACCATTCGGTCAGTAGCGCGACGACTTTCCCAATTCGCAGCCGAATGATGGACAAGCCCGATCGGGTTGAAAACGGCGGCAAACCCTGCGGGGTGACCATCGCCGACGATGTATGGATTGGTCTTGGCGCAACGATCATGCCTGGCGTGCACATCGGGCACGGCGCCGTCGTTGGCGCCGGGGCAATTGTCACAAGAGATGTAGCGCCATATGCAATCGTCGGGGGCATCCCGGCCAAGCTCATCCGTTATCGCTTTTCAGAGGATGTCATCGCAAAGCTGCTGGCGATCCAATGGTGGTTGTGGGATGACGAGAAGATAAAACGAGAGGCTGACGCTCTGAACGGCCCGATCGAGGCCTTTATCGAACGGCATTTTGCATCTGGGAGGCCCTGATTTCGCGCTCGTGTTTCTTTCTGGCTGCAGACGACAAGTATTTTCGATACGCCTGTTTGACGGCGCGCCGGATACTGGACGTGTCCGCACCCATCGACGGCTTCATTCTTCATCTGGGTGTAGATGACGCCGATATGCGCGTGGCCAAGCGCATTCTTCCAGAGCGAGTCAAACTGATCGACGTTTCGGCGTTTATGCAGGAATCAGGATTTCGCGTTCCCGGCGGACTCATCTCCGCCTGCATCAGGCTTTTCGCCGATCTGTTTCCGTTTTTCGATTCTTATGAGCGCATAGCCTACACTGACTGCGACGTTCTCTTTAATCGAGATATCGGCGATCTCGTCGGCCAAAAGCTGAACGCGCCACTGTTGGCGGCTCATGACGACTACATGTATTTCCGGCCGAGCTATCGTCAAATGATGTCGATGCGGCCGGGGGCACCGTATTTCAATTCCGGCATCCTCGTTTTTGACATGAAAGCCGTGCGCGAGCAGGGCTTGTTGGAGCTGACTCGGCAAGCCGTGGCCGAAAAAGGACAGGGAGATCAAGGCGCGCTTAACATCGCTTTTGAAGGCAAGTGGCAGACGATGCACCCGAACTGGAACCTGATGTCCAATGGCACCTTGGACTATCGGTTCTCGCAAGCATTTGCTCGCCATTTCACCGCCGGAAAGCCTTGGGGAAACCAGGTCGGCGTTGAACTCGATGCGCTCAAAGTCTGGCGTGAATTGGCGCAGGATACTCCGTGGGGGAAGCCTTTTCAGCAGAAAATCCCATTCGAGCGAGGCGTGATGAAACGTTTCTTCCGCAAGTTTGACCGCCTTACGGGGCTTCTTGCGACCAAGGACGTCCAGCGGCGCCGGGCTCGCTACGACGGCAAAAAGATGCACGAGATCTATGCCCAACATGCGGACGCTCATATGCTGGCCGCGCCTTTTCCGGAAAGACTTGGCGGCTTCGGCTGAGCGCCGCCAGCGGTTAACGCCACCCGAAGTTGCGGTCTTTCTTTCTCTCCGATATCAAATCGTCACACGGGGTTAGCCGCTTGGAATGGCTCTGAGCGCAGTGCCGCACTGGTATCAGAACAAATGTCGCGATTCTCCAACTGGTTGCGCGAAAAGCGCATTCTCAGATGAAGAAAGCCTTGGCCATGGGCGTAGGGGAGCAAGTTGCCAGAACAAGATTATCGGCGTGACATCGATGGCTTACGAGCAATCTCGGTTCTTGCCGTGCTATTTTATCATGCCGGCATTTCAGCTGTGCCTGGGGGCTTTGTAGGCGTCGACGTGTTCTTCGTTATCTCTGGTTACTTGATCAGTGGGCGAATTTTCCAAGGCTTGGCAATCGGACAATTTAGCTTCATCGACTTCTACGAGCGGCGGGCGCGGCGAATCCTGCCCGCCTATTTCGCCGTGTCGACGCTGACTGCGTTTGCAGCCTACGCCATTCTCATGCCGGACGAGTTAGTCAGGTTCTCGAAATCCCTGCTCGCATCCTCGCTATTTTCAGGGAACCTCGCCACGCGGGCGGAGTATTTCGGACCGGCCGCCGAGACGCGCCCGCTCCTTCACTATTGGTCACTCGGGGTGGAGGAGCATTTCTACTTGCTCTTCCCTGTGATAGCCCTGCTTCTGTGGCGATTTGGTCCCCGCCTATTTGCGTTGGACCTTACGATCCTCCTGGTCGGTTCGCTCATTGCCTCCCAATTGATGTTGTCTGTCTCTCCGACGACGACTTTCTACTGGCTTCCGTTTAGGGCTTGGGAACTGCTGATCGGCAGCATGATTGCCCTGCCGTCTGTCAAGCCACCGAAATCGCCTTTGATAGGCTCTATCGCCAGTGCTGCTGGCTTTCTCATGATTTTGGCCACGCTACTTCTATATTCATCGTTTATGTCGTTTCCCGGCATCGCCGCTTTGCCTCCATGCGCCGGGGCGGCACTCGTAATTTGGGGTGGACAGTATCAGAATTTCGCCAGCCGTATTCTTGGTCTGGAACCGCTGAACTATATCGGCCGCACGTCCTATAGCCTCTATCTGATTCATTGGCCCATCATCGTCTTTACTAGGCTTCTTTACCCAAACGCACCGCTCTCGATATTTCTAGCTGGAACAGTCGCTGGGTCATTGGGCCTGGCTGTGCTCTCCTACCAATTTGTTGAGATCCCGACTCGCAACCGAAAGGGATTCTGGCGGCCACGCAGGATCTTCCAGCTGTCCACGTTTGGGGTCGCCGCATCACTCGGGTTGGCGTATTTGATGTTCGCCAGCGGCGGCTTCATAGACAGACTGCCACCTGATGTTCAGCAACTCCTTGCCTACCGCTCCAAAAATGACATCCGCATGAATGCGGACTATCGTTCTGGTCAGTGTTTCGTCGGACCAGGTGATACCTATGAAGCGATAGATCAAGCCGTATGCCTTCCCGTAGAAGGCTCGGTCGCGCTACTGTGGGGGGACAGTTACGCCGCACATTACACACTTGGACTTCGACCCGTTCTTGAAGATATGGGTTTTGTGTTCGCCCAACTGAACGCTGCTGGCTGCCCGCCGATTGCTGGGCTTAACATTGGAGATAAACCAAATTGTAAGGCCTTCAATGATGCGGCCTTTGAATGGATACAGAAGAACCGCCCAAAACTTATCGTCATGTCTTCAAGGTGGTTTTACTTGTCGGGAAGTTGGCTTTACAACGAACCGGCCATGCAGTTGCTAAAGAAGGAAATATCAGAATTTCCCGCTGGGACGTCCGTCGTTATCCTGGGCCAATCGCCGTCTTACGAAGAGGATGTTCCTGTCATTCTGGCTCGTCGATGGTTGCGAGGGGATCGTTCCACGGTTTCCAAGGGCGAGATACGCAGCCGCATTTTCGATGCGGATAGACGGATGAAAGCTGAGATGGCTGAGACATCGGCCTTGTATGTGTCAGTCCTCGACGCGGTGTGCCCAAATCAGCAATGCCCGATGTACCTTGACGGCACCCCAGTCCATGCCGACATCGGGCACCTGACAGATGTCGGATCAAAACTTTTCGCAGAGAAGATCAAAGCAGAGATCGGGCTCGCCCAGAAAGCAGGCCGCTAAATCGGCGCTATGTTCCTTGAATCGGTCGGTCGAGCGAGGTCGGCGACATCTACAAAATTTGTATGCGCCACCTTGTCAGTGTGACCCGCATATAGCGTTGCCGCAGATTGTCATCGCCACGCCCTCACAATCCAACGCCAATTTGCAGCGTTGCTCGTTCCAACTGTACTCAGAGCTCCGGTGCCCTTGTTGACAATCATAAAGAAGCCGTTGTTGGCGTCGTTGCTAATCTTCACATTGATATTGACAGCATCTGGGGTGATCGCCATGCCTCGTGGGTCCTGACTGCCGCCTGTCTGTGGAGATACTAATGTCTCATCGCCAACGGCGTAGCCTAGGTCAGCGGTCACACACTGAAGGTACAGTTGGTAAAGCTTCGGTTGACCACTGAGCCCGTGAGGAACGGTGACGGTTCCACCTTTCGTCAGGGTCTGCGGAGTGGTTTCATAAGCGTTTTTGAAGGGCAGCGCCGCAATTGCTGCTGTAGTGAACGCGGTAGTCGCCAACTGCGTCGTGTTGGTGCCAGGCGCAGCAGTCGGTCCGGCGGGTGTGCCGGTAAAGGTTGGGCTGGCAATAGCGGCTTTGAGCCCAAGTTCCGTTGCAATCTCGGATAGCGTGTCGAACGCCGCAGACACACCGCCGAGGACAACGTCGATCGCGGCTTTTACAAATCCGGTAGTCGCCAGCTTCGTGCTGTTGTCGCCCGGCGCCTGGGTTGGTGCCGCAGGCGTCCCCGTGAACGTTGGGCTGGCCTTTGGCGCCAGGCTCGACACAGCAACACCACTGTCCTTGGCGAGCTTGCCTGTTGTGCCGTTGAACGTGGCGATGTTGTCGGCGATCGCCGATGCCGGGCCGGCGATCAGGTCGGACGCCTTGATGCCGCTGTCCTTGCCCACCTTGCCCGTAATGCCGTTGAAGGTGACGATGTTGTCCGTCACCGAAGACGCCGGCCCGGAGAAGTCGCCCGCTCCCGTGCCGTCCGCCCCCTTGTCCCCTGCCCGGGCAAATATCAGCCAGATGCCGTCGGCTGTTGTCGGCAAGGTGCCGGAGCCGCTGACATAGGCCAGCGTCAGCTTGCGATAGCCGGTGCCGTCCACCACCGAGCCGGTGACGTTGTAGACATAGGAAATGGCGGCGGAGGCTTTTGCGCGCAGTGTCAGCTGGCCCTTGATGGTGTTGGTGCTGTCGTCGAGCGTGTCGAGAAGGCCGGTCACCGTGGCGCCGCCGGCGTCGAGATTGTCGACATAGGCTGCCGTTGCCGCGGCGGCGCTCGCATTGTTCAGCCGCAAGGTGCCGCCGCCGGGATCGGCGTCGGTGGTGGTCGTCGAAAAGGTGTAGCCGAGCGCCGCCACCGATGTTGCCGCAACAGAGGCGCTGGCAGCCGCATTGGTGGCCGAGGTCGCGGCATTGGTGGCTGAGGTTGCAGCCGCCGTGGCCGAGCCCGAGGCGGCACTTGCCGAGCCCGACGCGGCGGTTGCTGAGTTGCCGGCATTGGTGGCGCTGGTCGCGGCACCCGATGCCGAGCCGGCGGCGGCAGTGGCCGAGGTGCCGGCAGTGGTGGCGCTGGTCGCGGCCGTGGTGGCGGAGCCGGAAGCAGCGGTGGCCGAGCCGGCGGCTGATGTGGCCGACGTCCCGGCATTGGTGGCGCTGGTGGCGGCCGCGTTCTTCGAGGTCAGCGCCGCGGCAGCGCTCGCAGCCGCAGCACTTGCCGCGCCCACGACATCGCCCAGCGTGTCATCCGAGAGGTAGAAGGCGAGCACAATGGCATCGGCGCCGATCACCGGATCAAATGTCTCGACGACATAGACGAAACTGGCCGAGACCGTGCCCTGCTGCACATGCACCGTGGTGCCCTTCTGCAGGGTGCGGGCGCTGCGGGCGTCGGCGGCGCGATGCCAATGGCCTTCGCTGGCGGTGTAGATGCCGTTCTGCGAGGCGTCCGTCTGGTCCTTGACCAGCACGCGGTCGCCGACCTCGGCCGCCACGCCATCGATGGTCTGCAGCCCATAGAGGGCGATGTTGGCCGTGGTTGCCAGGCGCACGGGTTCGCGTTCGCCGGTCAACAGGCGAACGGCGGCAGTTGCTGGTCGGGCCATAAGGCTTGCTCCATGAAAAAAGCCCCGCGAAAGCGAGGCTTGGAAGGATATTTTGGGTCATTGCGCGGGCTGACAATGGGATTTGGATAGAACGAACGCGCAGGTGCGCTTAGCCAGGTGCGATCGCTTATTCCGGAACTTCACTTCCTGAAAGCGCTCGGCCTCTGGCAACTCAGTTGCTGCGCGGTTCGTACTATTATTCGTCTTCTGGATAATTGCGCGCCCAGGCTCTTGCTTCGTGATTACGGTGACAGTGCACTTTTAAGGATTCTTAGTGAAGTGCGGCGACCGTGACTGGGCGGTCAGCCTCGGCCCTTCTCGGGTCTACTAGAGTCCAGATTCACCCTGCGTGGCTGAATCGTTCTGCGTCCCCAATACGGCGGCAGCACCGACACCACCGCCACCTATCCCAACTACGCTGTTGAACTGAATGATATCCCTTAGGTCTTTATTGTCATTTACGTATGCGCGAATGCGCGCGGCCGTTCTGGGTGCAACGGTTTTCATATAATTGGGATTGGCCATGTAGGCGCGAATAGCTTCCGCCATTAGTTCTCTGTCGGCATCGACCCCCGTCTTATAGCCCATTTGTTCAGGGCCAAATCCTCGATACACTTTCGATGAGAATTGTTCGACAGGCTGCCCTGCGGCGCGTGCACTTTGAAGGGCAGGATTGTTGAGGTCATTGTAGAGCCATTTAAGTTCGCTCTTGATCCCCTCCTGATCGATCATCCGAATTGGACCAGCTTGATCGATCTTGACAATCTTGCCTGCGATGTCATCGATCATATGCCCTATCTCGTGTGCTCCGACTTTGTCTGCCGCGTCTTTTGAAAGAGTATTCAAAATGAGGATGGACCTTTCGGTACCATTTGCACCGGGAGCGACTACGTATTTTCCGACTACTCCTTTTTGAAACGCTCCTTTCTCGACTGCCTTATGGCTCTCGCCAATCGCTGCCTTGACAATAGCGGCATATTCTTCCGGTAAGAGGGGAGAATCTTCTCCTCCCACGGCGCTTCGTCCAACCACTCTTCCGTCGCCGAGGCGTCGCCTTTCCGAGTCGTAGAGGAGTCTTCCGGTCTCTGGGTCGGAGAGTTGTCTTCCGGTTCTTGCGTCGATGAGGAGCTTTTCGTTGTCATCCGCCTTCACTGCACCTTTGTAGTCGTCGAAAATCGAGCGAGCCGGCTTGGTCAGAGGATCATAGATGTTTGCGCTTCTGCTCGCAAATTCTTCTGCGGGTTTTGCCAGCGAAGCCGCGTCCTTGGCAGCTTTGCCGAAAATCGCTTCCGCGACCTCCCCGACTACTTTTTTGCCAACTTTACCGCCGAGACCGCCGCTCGGGATTACGCCGAGCGCGTCGAGTGCCGCTTCGCCGTAGTGTCCAGCTTCCAGCGCCCGCAAGGCCTCCTGCGAGGAAAACACACCGCCTATAACAGGAGCGACGTCGGCAACCGAGATGCCTTCGTTCCCAAGTCCGGTAGATCCGACAAGCGCTCGCGCTAGATCCGCGCGTAGACCGTAAGGCCGCCCCTCGCCGGCTATAAATCCTCCGGCTTTCTCACGAAGCGTTGGATCGTATGACCAAGCTTCCCCGTTGGCGTGAAGACCGGCGTTCGCGGCTTGCTCCAGTTCCGCAGCTTGCGTCTCAGCTGGGGTCATTTGGAGTTCCAGTGCGGTGTTGCGGACAAGTCGGGCCAAACCAAAATGGTAGAGTTGCCGGAACACGGCTGCCTGGACGGCTGGATCGTCCGTCGCAGATGACAATTCATCGACAAGCGCGTGCTTATCCTTCTGCGAACCGTTGGGGTCGCTTAGTCGCCTGTTGATGTAACGTAAAACGTCTTGGGGAAACGGCAGAATTTCCGGAACATGAAGTTGTTGAGATTCAGGTCAGGCCGAGCCGAAAATGATGGCTTTCGAGAACCGGCGCGGAGCGGACATTTCGGTCCGTGAGCACCGGAAGCGCAGAAGGCCATCGTTTGCAGGCCGGGATCACTTGAATATCGACACAGCTTAGAGCGGGTTGTTGGGCATCCATCGGTCCGGGTTCTCGCCCGCCTCCCGCGCGAGCCGCCGGGCGCGGGCGGGGTCGCTTTTGACGAGGGCTGAAATCGCCGAAATGTTGCGTTCGCCGGCGGCGTTGCGTTTGAACGGATTGCTTCCGCTTGAACGCGCGCCACCGTCGATCGTGTCTTCGCGGAACATCGCTTCGCCAACGGCGTGGAACGCCTTGGCGATCTCAGGATCGGTCAGTGCCCCGTCCGGCAGAAGGATGCCCTTCGCCTTGTAGGCATTGACCAGGCCGAGCTTCTTCATCGCCCGGTTGGCGACCTCGAGCTTCTGGCGAAAGCCGTCGCTGTCGGTCGGTCCCCAATCCCTGACGAGATCGTCGTGCGTGGCCTCGACCGAGCGGGCAAGGGCAATCTCTTGTGCCTTGGCCTGCTCGGCCATGTAGCCGACGAAACGGTCGTGATAGGCCTGCGCCACCTTGGGCGTGGCGCCGGCTTCGACCGCCCAGGCTTTGGACGCCTGGGCAAGCTCATCCGAATAGGCGAAGTTTTCCGGAAGCCCGTCGGGGCGCCGGTACTCGACCTTGTCGGGCGATGTCAGCGGACGCATGGTCTCGGGCAGCCGGGCATGAAACCTGTCCCAGTCTTCCCGAGATGCGTCGGCGGCGGGAACGCGCAGGCTTTCGCCTTGCTGCCTTTCCAGCTCCGCATAGGATGTGAAAACCCGGTCGAGGCTTTCAGGCTTGGTCCAGCCCTTGGTTTCAGCGAGCTTGCGGTTGCCTTCGGAAAGACCGTCAAACCAACTTTTGGCGCCAGGCGCGGCGGACCCGTTGTCCGCACCTGCCGGTGGCCGTACTGGGTTGCCCGCCGGCTGCGCGTGCGCAGCCACGGACCCGGCGTCTGCCAGATCTGTCATGTGAGATTCCTTTGTTGTGGTCAGATGCCAGCGCAAGGGCGCCGGCGGCGAAGCTTGATATCTCCCCCCTTGAGGGGGAGATATCCGGCAGGCCAGAGGGGGTAGCCGCGCGTGGAGCGCTGACTTCATGCGGCGCGGAATAGGGCGTCGCGTCAGGTCGCACCGGCCCCCTCTGTCGCCTCCGGCGACATCTCCCCCTCGAGGGGGGAGATCAGCGCCTACACATTATCGCCCCAGTTCTCCCACAGCAGCGTGATCGTCCCCGTCACCGCAATCGTCCCATCAGCATCGATGTCGGTGCCGGTGGCGAACGCCAGGTTGAGATAGAGGTCGACCGGTGTTGTCGTGCCATCGAGCGTCGCGGGGGCGGCGATATCGGCTGTCGAGGCGGTCGACAAAGCAGCACCGGCGCCGTCCAGCGTGCGGCCGGTCGAGGCCAGCACATTGACCATGGTGCCGGCCAGTGTCGCGCTCGACGCGGCCACCGAGCCCAGCGACCAGGTCAGTGCGGCATTGTCGTTGATGGTCGACGCACGGGTGGTCAGCACCGCGAATTGCAGCCTTGCCGTGCCGCCCTTGATGCGCACCTTGCCGTCGAGGAAATCGAAGATCTTTTGGGCGGCATAGGCCAGAGCATCGGTGACCGGGACCGGCATGGCGTTGAAGGAAAACACGGTGCGGTACGAACCGCCCTGCCCTGTGGTGATGGCTTTCAGCCCGGCCTTGGGCGGGGCAAGGCCGGCCTCACGGGCTGTGGCACGGACAAGCGTCCGGGGAAGACCTCGGGTCATTGGTATCTCCATTCTTGGATTCTTTTCTCTCGGCTCAACCCGCCGCGGGTGATTGGGATCGAGGCGGCATAGGGCCTTGCAGACTGATTCAAGACGAAGCTCTATCGTCTTGTTCGATCACGATCTTTCAGCCTGAAGGCTTCAGTCATCAAGGCCTGAGAAACCATGTCTCATATCGTGAGAGATGGTGCCCATGTTCCGCCGCATTGCGCCAGCAACTGGCAACCATTCGCCCCGATCCGCGTTTGGGGCTTCAAAGGAGTTCTCGAGATGATCATCAGACAAGCCATTGCCGCCGTGCTCATGACTGCCGCGCTGGCAGGTTGCGCGACCCAGACCGAACAGCAGCAGAGGGCGACCACCGGTGCGCTCATCGGCGGCGGTGTCGGCGCCCTCGCCGGCCAGGCGCTGGGTGGCAACACCAAAAGCACGGTCGTGGGTGCTGCCGGCGGCGCCTTGCTCGGCGCCGTCATCGGCCAGGCGACCACGCCGCAGCGCCGCGGCGAACAGCTCTGCCGCTACCAGGACCGCTACGGCCGGATTTACACCGCACCCTGCGACGACCGGTACTATAACGGCGATTATTGAGCACTAGCTCCCACCTTCTCCCCCGTTCACGGGGAGAAGGTGCCCGAAGGGCGGATGAGGGCAGCACAAACTTCTGATAGGCTGGCACCGCCCCTCACCTGCCTGCCGGCGTTCGTCATTCGAAAAGCCAAGCAGTTGGCTTTTCGTCCGCTACGCGGGCCACTCCTCAACTCCCCGTAGAACGGGGAGAGGGGCGCAGCTTCGATGTCGGCGCCTCCTAATTACTCTCCGCCCGCGCCGCCTTCTCCAGCGCCGCGAGTTGCGCCTCGTCCAGGGTCAGAAACCCCATAATATGCTGCACCACCTCAGCGCGCGCATTGCTCAGCGCACTGTGCAGTTCGAAGCCGTTCGGCGTTTTGGTCTTGGCCAGCCATTCACCATAGGACGGGCGGCGGTAGTAGCCGGTGGCGGCAAAGAGGTCGGCCAGCACCATCTCGCCGTCCTGGCCGGAGAAGACCCTGAGATAGGCCTTGGTCAGCGCGTCGCGCGCCTTGGCCGGGCCACCGGCCTGGCTGGAATGGGCGAAGCGTTTTTGGCTCATGCGCCGCCGCCTGTCATGCCTGGGCCGCCAGCACCTTGGCCACTCGATGCGTCAGCCGGCGCGCCCTGCCCGCCTGGTGCGGCCGGCTGTCCGCCCATCAGGCCTTGCAAACTGTCGAGCAAGCCGCTGTCGCGCGCCTGCACGGCCGCCGGCACGGCATCCTTGGCGACCTTGCCGGCGGTGGCGATCGCCGCCATGCCGGCCTGCGCCTGCTGCGCTTTGGCTCGCGCGCCGCGCAGACCGTCGACCTCCTCCTTGCGCCGAAAGATGCGTTGCGGGCTGCGGCCGGCGCTCTGCACGATCTTGATCGCCTCGTCGCTGTCGATGTTGTCCATCACCCCGGGGTCGAACTGCGCCATCTGCATGGCCGTCGTCACCACCTGGATGGTGTCGCGCGCTTCGGCCGAGCGGCGCAGCACGTCGAGCGGGCCGGTGAATGTCGGCCGCACCGCCTTGCCGGCGAGGCTTTCCGGCGGCTGGAAACGGCTGTCCTCGTCATACAGTCCCTTGTCTTCCAAAATGCCAAGTTCGCGGTCGAGATTGCTGGCAAAGCCGGCCTGGATGATCGAGCCGGAGGGGCCGAGCAGAGCGCCCTTTTCCTCTTGCCGGATCAGCGCTTCCGTCGCCGTCATCTGCGGGTTCTGCACCAGCGTCTGGAACAGATTGACGAACATCATGTCGCGGATCTCCTCGGCCCGGCTCGCCGCATAGTTGAAGGCGTAGGTCGGGTTCTGGCCGGTCGCGATCGGCTGGATCAGCGGCCGGCCATTGTCGTCGATCAGGCCGGGATAATTTTCGCCGGGATTGAGCACCGGCACATAGTCGAGCCTGGCCTTGGAAGCGGTCGCCGGATCGGTGACCTGCTGCAAGGCGCGCAGGCCGGAGCGGCGCACGGCGTTTTCCTCGCGAACCGTGGTCAGCGCCTCGATGGTCGGCGAGATGCCATAGGGGTCGCCCTCGTAGCGGCGCCAGTTGAAGCACGACACCGGGAACGAACGGAAACCGCTTTCCCGGACGATCTCTTCCTCGTCTTCGATGACGTGATATGAAGCAAAGGCCGTGTCGAGATATTGGTAGGACCCGCCGAGCCGATACATCTTGCGCTCGTCGCGCGGTTTTATGCACTGGATCAGCGAAATTTTCGTCTCGCATTTGGCGGGGTCGTCGACCAGCACCTTGATGCGCGCCGGCAGTTTTTCGTAACCGAGCAGCTGCGCGGCCTGGCGCGCCGTGCGCTCGTAGCGGCGGTGAAACGTGTCGACCTGGCCCCAGCGGTTGCGCGCGAGATAACCCTCGACCACCGGGATCGAGGCATAGCGGATCAGCGTGCCGTCAAAACCTTCCTCGGCGTAGAGATAGGCCGGGCCGTAGCGCACGACATTGCGCAGGCAGGCTTGCGTCGCCGGCACAAAGTTCGAATTGGCGGAATAGCGCAGCGCAAACAGGAAATCGCGCAAGGCTTCCGCCCATTCCTTCTCCTCGTCGGTCTCCTCGTCGTTCATGGCGGCGGTCGACAGGCCATGCCATTTCTCCGACTGCGGGATGATCAGGCTTTCCAGGCCCGCGGCCAGCCGGTTGGCGGCCGAGTTGATGGTGTTGGCGTAGACGCGCGCACCCCGCCGCTCCTGCCGCTCGGCCTGCGAGTCCGCGCCGCCGCTGCGGCGGCCGCTCCAGACATCGGGCGCATCGGGGTCGCAGAACTCGGACACCGCCTCCCAGACCGCCTCATACTGGCTGCGCTCGCTTTCGAGCTCGGCCTGGCGCGACAGGATATCGTGGGCGCGGCTTCTCGAGCCTTCTTCAATGGCCATGGGAGGCTCCTGAGTATGAGTTGAGTGTGCGCCGCAAAACTTTCTTGTGCATCGCAGCAATCAGTGCGTAGATTGGCAGGGCAAAGCAGCCAGGAACGGGATGACCAAAACGCGAGATCCAAGGGCGGAAACGGCCCACTTCGACGCCCTGCACGGCCTTAGGGGCATCGCTGCTGTCCTGGTGATGCTCGGCCACTTCGCCGAATATACGGGCCGGCGATATGATCTGGCGCCTTCAGGATTCCTCGCCGTGGACCTGTTTTTTCTGCTGAGCGGCTTCGTGATCGCCCACGCCTACGACGACAAGTTCCGAAAAGGGATGTCATTCTGGGCCTTCGCGGAGACCCGTCTTCTCCGGCTCTACCCGCTCTACTTCGCCGCACTCGGCCTGGCCATGATCGGCGTCGGTGCAATCATCGCAACACAAGGGCTCGGTGCGTATTCGCGGCTGGATTTGCTTGCAACCCTTGGGTTTTCCGTTCTTTTCCTGCCTACGCCGCCGGCGCTCTCGACGGCTCCCGACCTGCTTTTCCCGCTTGATGGTCCGGCATGGTCGCTGTTTTATGAACTCGTCGCCAATGCCTTCTTTGCCGCGTTGGCCACAAGGCTGCTTGCGCGTTCGCTGGCCGTCATCGTCGGCGTTGGCTTGCTGGCCTTGGTGCTGATGGCCTGGCACGGTGTCGTGCTTGGCGGCGGCGCCTACTGGGACAACACGATCGCGGCGCCCGCCCGGATCGCCTTCTCGTTCTTTCTCGGGGTCTTTCTCAACCGGTATGCGACCGGCGACAGCCGGGATGGCAATCTCTATATGCTGTTCCTGCTGGTGCTGTGCGGAGCGCTGATGACCTTCGATCCCGCCGAACATGTCCAGTTATACAGCCTGGTGGTTATCGTCCTGATCTGGCCCTGGCTCGTTCTCGTGGCCTCGCGCTTGCGGCTTTCCGGTTTCTGGCGCTGGATTGCGCTCTTCTCCGGCAACATCTCCTACGCCATCTATGTCCTTCACACGCCGCTCATCCGCCTGTCGGACGCCGCGGTCCAAGCTGTCACCGATATCGCATGGAACGAGCACGGCCTGCCGTTCATCCTGGCGACATCCACCCTGATCATCGCGGTCTCGGCACTCGCCCATTATGTCTACGACAAGAATATCCGGGCCCTGCTGCGGCAATGGCTTTCACTTCGGCGCGCCCGAGAGGGCGTGACACAGTTTTAGCCGGCTTTCAGGTCGAGGAGATCGGCTGGCTTTTAGAGCCTACTCCGCTGGCGCCGTCCCCAGCTTTGGCTTTCTTGCGGAGCGCTGGACAACGAAGCGGCCTGCCTTCTGGCCGGGGACCTCGATCAGATTGTAGGTGATCCAGGACAGCAAGGTCACCGTCGGCAGGACGATGGCGACGACGATGGCGAAGCGCAGCGGCGCCGCCAGTTCGTGGCCGTATTGGCTGATGACAAAGGCCGCCACGGGCTGCAGCACCAAGAGATGGATCAGGTAGATGCTGAAGGACAGCTCGCCCATCAGATGAAAGAACCGATTGCTGAGCGTCAGGGCGATTGCTCTCGCCAGCCTTCCCGCCTGTCCCGGCAGCATGCGATAAAGCACCAGGGCAAAGAAGCCCAGCACCAGCGCTTCCCGCACCAAAAGCTTGCCCAGTCCGTAGTCGCCGCCAAAGGGCAGCGCCGCCAGCAGCACGGCCAATGCCAGATAG
Source organism: Mesorhizobium sp. P2_H9 (assembly GCF_056403215.1). NCBI lineage: Bacteria > Pseudomonadati > Pseudomonadota > Alphaproteobacteria > Hyphomicrobiales > Phyllobacteriaceae > Mesorhizobium > Mesorhizobium sp. P2_H9. Next base: position 278,461 of record NZ_JBFUFX010000005.1, read on the forward strand.
AGCAGCGGCCGCGGCTGGCTTTGATGCACGACGCCCGCCAACAGCATTCCACACAGGAAGATCTGCATTTTCAGCGGCAGGAACGAGGGCATCGGAAAATGGATCGACAACCGGCCCATCGCAAACACGATGATGCAGCCAAGCACTGCGACCAGTATGGCGCTCCGTATCCAGTCCAGCCTGCGCACCAGCAGCATGAGCGCCGGGAACACGGCGTAAAACTGCATCTCCAGCCCCAGGCTCCAGTCGGGCAGCGGCGTGCGGTAGGCGAGGTTCGGCACCAGTCCGAACAGGAAGGTGAGATGGGCGACGATGTTTTTCAGGCTGCCGTCGAGATAGCGTTCAGGCGCCTGGTGCGATCTCGACAGGAAATCGTCGATGACGATCCTCGACTCGTAGAGATAGGGGCCAAGCGCCAACGCCGCGAAAAGCATGACGTAGAACAGCGGCGCGATCCTGAAATAGCGGCGCGTCCAGAATTTCAGCCAGGTTTCCGGCCTTTGCCAGGGCTCCTTGTCCTGGCGCAGCTGATAATGGAACACCATCAGGAAGCCGGACAGCATGATGAACAGGTCGACGCCGAGATCCGGTTCGCCAACGATCGGAATCTGCCAGCCGGTCAAAAGCAGGCAATGCCCGACCAGCACCCAGATCGCGGCGAGCGCCCGAAGCCCGTCCAGGCATTCGATGCGCGATGACCTGATATCTGTCATGCCGGGCTCCGAGATAGCAGGAGCGCGGGCGATACGACTGCGACACGGAGTGGTGCCCAGGAGGGTGCTGACACGATGAATCCTCGTGCAAGGTCGAAAACCCACCCATGGAGAGTTTCGATCCACCGGCCGCATATCGCAACGCAACAAATCTAACGCAGTGCAACATGAGCGGAGGTTTTGAGGGGCGAAAGCGCCAGCACCGAAGCTGCCGATCTCCCCACTTGAGGGGGTTGAGGAGTGTTCCGTGCAGCGGACGGAAAGCCAATTGCTTGGCTTTCCGAACGACGAACGGCCGGCAGGCCAGAGGGGGTCGTCTCGCGTGGAGCGCTGACCCACTCTTGCAAGTTAGAAGGTCGCGTCCCGTCGCACCGACCCCCTCTGTCGCCTTCGGCGACATCTCCCCCTCGAGGGGGGAGATTACCCTCGCCTTTTCACCAACCGTGCGTGCTTTCGCCAATACCACCAGGCCAGCACTCGCTTGCGAAAACTGCGCTTCATCGCGGTCATGGTCATACCCCCAGCAGCACGCGGCGCTGGCCGGTGAGATCGCTCGGCGACAGATCGGTCTTGATGGTGCCGGCCGTGCCCTGGCGCTGTTCGAGCTCAGCCCGAAGTGCGGCTTCGCGCGCCTGCACGTCCTTGTCGGCGATGGTCGGCGTTGGCGGCAGCGGCTTCAGTTCCGGTGGTTTTTGAAACAGACACATGGTTCCAGCCTTCTCTTGTCCAGTCGTAGAGGAAAAAATCTTCGCCGTTCTTGCCGTAGCCCGGCAGCAGGCAGCGTTGCGTAGCACCCAGCCGGCCAAGCCAGCGCAGCGCCAGTTCATTGGCGGCCAGCGCCCTCGCCTCGACGCGTAAAGCACCGCGCGCCGCAACCTGAGGCCCCAGCACCTTGTGGAAGAACCCGGTGATGCCAGGCACGCAGCGCTTCATGCGGCGTGTGCCCCAGCTCCAGGCGATCCACAGCCCGCCCCGCTGTTCGGCGGCGCCAAAACCGGCTTCCGGATTGCCGTCGAGTTCGGCGACGTAGGCAAACCCCTGCAGCGCGGTCAGCGCCAGCAAAGCCGGCGACCAATGGTCGAGCTGGCAATCGATCTCGGCGCGGTCTTCGGGGCGGAGGTTAGCGGCGATGTAGGAAAGATCGCGCAAGGTGGCGGGGATGATGCGGAGGGTCATGAGCATGCCATGGGTGCGCTTCTCGTTTCGTGCGTATCGAAGGCAGGGCATTCGCTTCAGTTTCAGTGGCCTTGGGCGTTTGCGCTGCCCCTCACCTGCCTGCCGGCATCCTCTCCCCGTATAGTGACGGGGAGAGGGGCGCTCTCATCGCCGGTTTCGCCAATCACCAGCGTTGCAAGAAGGACGCCGTCGTTGTGGCCAGCCCCTTCTCCCCGTCCCTATACGGGGAGAAGTGCCCGGCAGGGCGATGAGGGGCGGTGCCAGCTTCGACGATTGGCTCGTCGCAAGTGCAACCGTCATTGTCCGAAGCGTTTGCCCTCAAAGGCCTGCGCACTTGACCGGCTCCGTCGCCAGTGACCTACTTCGGAGGCGCACGCTATCGGTTATCCAGGAGACGGGCGAATGGACATTCGATCGACACTGACGGAGCTATGCGACGCCTTCAACGCGCACGATCTCGATCGCATCATGGCGTTCTTTGYCGACGACTGCGTGCTGGAGATGCCGCGGGGAAGCAAGCCCTGGGGCACTCGTCTCGAGGGAAAAGCCAACGTGCGAGACGCGCTGGCGACACGCTTCGAAGGCCTGCCCGACGTCCACTATGGCAACGGTGAGCATTTTGCCGATGCGGCTGCCGATACCGGCATGTCGAAATGGACCCTCACCGGCACCACCCGCGAGGGCGTGAAAAAGGAAGTCCGCGGCTGCGACTTCTACACGTTTCGGGACGGCAAGGTGATCCGCAAGGATTCGTATTGGAAGATCGTGGAATAGGAGTTGGCGATAGGGTCAATTCGCGACAGCGATCAGACTATTCCAGCTTGCCGCAACGCATCCGCTGCCCTCAAAGCCTTGCGTATGGAAACGCCGAGTTCGCCATGCTCGAGCCCAGCGGTGACCTGCACGCAGATGTCGCCATGAAGACTGCGGACGGGTGCGGCTTCCAACTGCAAGACGAGATTGATGGTCTGCACCGTCACTCTCGAACTCTTGCTGTTAAAGCCGGAGACGGACCTGTCGCCCGATACCTTGAACACGGCCCAGTCGGTCAGCTTGGCATGGCGCTGATTGGGCGGCTCCCGGGGATCGTGTGTGAGCAAATGTTCGCAAACAACACGACCAAGGTCCTCATCGCTGGCATCGATTGGCAAGACCGAAGGCTGTCCCGTTTCAAGGGACAACGAGCCAGGAATCGACATCACCGAGGTCACCAAGAATTTGCGATCGGCGTAACGGTAGATGACGGCTTCGAGTTCGCCGCCGTTCAAATTGCGTTGCCGCTGTATCGCCAGCAGCGATGAGCCTGGCAGGTCCAACACGTTCATTTGGGTCCTAGCCCTCTAAGATGCCCTCAAATGGCAAAGGGTCGCATCAGTTTTGAGTGTCTGGCCTTCGGGCCATCCGGCTGTCGATCTCGGTCAGCTTGGCCAGGATGCCTTCCTGCGCTCGCACCATCGTCTGCAGAACGCGGATGAGTTTGAATGTGAGCCAAATTTGGATTGCGAGATAAAGCAGGTATGGCAACCAGGAAATGAAGTAGCCGAGCAGTGACATTTCCGATTCCATAGTACCCCCGAATTATTGAAGCAGTGATGTCCCCTATTGCCGCCGGGCGTGCCTGAAAGCAAGCTTCAAGCTTGCAATATTGACGGACCGGTTCGGCGCTGGCGATACGCGCTTCGCTCACCGAAACGCCCCCAGCGGATCGCTCTGCGCCGCCGACCGTTTGCGCCCTGTCTTGAACTCCGCGGGATCGACCACCGCTTCCCGCAGCATCATCACGCCGTAGCGGGTCGCCGCCATCAGATCGTCGCGCAGTTTCACCACCTGGCCGTCCTTGCGGTGGTAGAGCCGGAATTCCTCGAACCAGGGCAACAGCGTCGAAAACACCCTGAAGCGGCCGGATTGCATGCGATCGAGCATCTCCATCAGCCCTGCCTCGACCGACACCGAGCCGTCGGCGAATTGCGCATGGCGGGTCAGCATGTTCAGCCCGTGCGCGGCATATTGTTTGGCCAGCGCCACCCCGGCCCCTTCCAGTGTCTCGCGGCGGCCGTCGCGCGGCCAGGCCCAGGGCAGCCATTCGCCCCATGGCTTCAGCGTCAACGCCTGCATGGCGGGCGTCTGCTGCGAAGCGCGGGCCGCCTTGGCGACATAGACGACATCGGCCTCGGTATCCCAGGCGAGTTCGACCGCGGCCGACGGATGGTCCCAGCCGAAATCCAGCGCGCCGAGGCGCGGCCAGTAGCGCGGCAGCCGGAACGGCTCGCAGGCGACCAGCTCCTCGGCGATCGGGAAGATGCGGCCGGAGCCGAGCACCGGGATGCCCTTTGCCCTGGCTTCGCGCTCATGTGCGGGATAGGCGGCGACGATCGCCGCGCGCTCGTCAGGCGAATAATGCTCGGCATCGTCGATGGTCATGAAGGTGACGTGACGGGACATGGCTCACCTTCCCGGATTGATTCAGGTTGCGGCGTTAGGGTGTTGTTCTGGCAAGAGCTTTTTGGAGGCCGGAAGGATCGGCTGTTCTGCACCGCTGCACTCTTCGGTCGGCGTCACGGCATGGATCCCAGGGTCTGCGCTGCGTCGCTCCGCTCCTTGCTCCGCCCTGGGATGACGAAGCTGAACTGGATCGCTACCTTGCAGCAGCAGACAAGAGCAATTGCCGTGGCCGACCTCGCTGACATCTACCGCGCCTACATTGACTGCCTGAACCGGCAGGACTGGCCTGCTCTCGGGCGGTTCGTCGACGATGGCGCGATCCACAATGGCCGGCGGCTCGGGCTAGCGGGCTATCGGGCCATGCTGGAGCGGGATTTCGATGACATCCCCGACCTTCAGTTCAACATCCAGATGCTGGTTTGCGACCGGCTCTATGTTGCGAGCCGGCTCGCCTTCGACTGCACGCCAAAGGGAATTTTTCTCGGCCTCCCCGTCAACGGCAGGCGCGTCTCCTTCGCCGAGAATGTGATCTACGCATTCCGCGACGCCAAGATCGTCGAGGTCTGGTCGGTCATCGACAAGGCGGCGATCGAGGCTCAGCTTTAAGGGCGATTGGCGATTCCTCGCCCCAGTGAAGCGGGGGGGTCCGAAGGACGGGCGAGACCCGCGGCTCGCCCCGGCAAGGTGGCTCGGCGAAGCCGAGACGGAGAGGGGGAACGGCGCAGACGTAGCCGGATGAGGCGATCGAACCAGCTTTGCGGGGGCGAGGAACCCAAGTTCTGTTGCGTCGCATGCCGAAGCTGCGTTGGTCAGTCGGAGGCCAATGGCATTTTCAAGGGAACACTAATATACATGGACGCTCGAACCAGCAGCGCCTGCCAATTGCGTGAGGAATGCCATGCGAAGGTTCATTTTCACGGCAGCGTGTATCGCCGTCTCAGCATCGGCAAACGCCCATGACTGGTACCAGGACAAGATTGACCCACAGACGAGATTGAAGTGTTGCGGCGGTTCTGATTGCCACCCCGTACCTCGGTCTTCGGTTCAGCCCACGATCGACGGCGGCTACATCTACTTGCCGCATGGCTTCAATATCTCACGCAGCCGCACACAGGAATCTCCTGATGATCAATACCACATCTGCGAGGGCACCTACGTCATAACCAATCAGCAGTATTTGCGTTGCTTTTTCGCACCTCGCGTCAAGGTCTCGCTAGGGCGTGAACTCACAAACAGGCATGGCTAGACCAAACATTTCTGTTTGCTTCCGATAACACCGGCCAAGGGAACTCTCATCAAGGAACACTCATCAGGGAGGATACAATGATCAAGCGGGGACGCATGTGGGTGATAAGGGCTTCGTCGGTCCTTTGGTTTCTTGCACTCCCCGCCCAGGCGAGCGACCTGGGTGATCTTGTCAAGAAAGGCGACGTCGCAGCGGTGACTTCCGCCTTGGACAAAGGCGCCGCTATCAACGAAGTTGACGGCGTCACGGCTCTCTACATCGCCTGCGAAGCCGGACATGTCGAACTGGCAAAACTTCTGATCAATCGTGGGGCGGACGTTAACCTGCCCGTCAGTTGGCAAAGAACGCCACTCTACGCCGCCAACAAGGGTGGCTACGCCGACATCGTGAAGCTGTTACTCGATAATGGGGCCGATCCAAATCAGTTGGCGAAAGCGCAGACCCCGCTGCACGTGGCTGCCGAGAATGGCTGCCTTCAGTGCGTCATCTATCTCGTCGGTGCTGGAGCAGAGGTCAATGCACTGACATCGAATGGGAGTCCGCCCATCCATCTGGCCAAGCTCAGGGGTCACGATGACGTCGTGGCCTACTTGCGCAGTCATGGCGCCGGACGACCGGCCCTTGCGCCGATTTCGCCACGGCTTGCATCGGCAAACGCTGAATCGGGCAAAGAGATTTTCGGCAGGACGTGCGGGGCTTGTCATCTTGTGGTGCTGGGGGTCAAGAATCCCAAGCCCAATCTGTGGGGGATCGTCGGGCGGCGGAAGGCTTCGCAAAGCGATGTCCAGTATTCGTCGAGTCTAAAGGACGCTGGTGGCGATTGGACCTTTGAGGAACTCAATTTCTTTATCTCAAACCCCGCACTCACTTTGCCTGGAACCGATATGAGTTTCCCGGGTCTGCCGGACGAGAAGCAGCGAGCAGACCTCATCGCTTACCTCAGGACCTTGAGTGACACACCGTTGCCGCTTCCCTAGGATTGTGATCCGCAACAGTAGCAAGCGGCTCCCTTCTCCCCTTGTGGGAGAAGGTGGATCGGCGCGCAGCGCCGAGACGGTTGAGGGGTGTTGGACGGATCGCGTCCTTGCCAAGCTGGAACACCCCTCATCCGACCTCGCTTCGCTCGGCCACCTTCTCCCACAAGGGGAGAAGGGAAGGCCGGCGCCTCACCCCTTCGCCATCGTTTCCACCTGCTCCGCCGACAAAAACAGCAGCACCACATCGGACATGCCGAGCAGCGGCGTGAAGGTGACGATGGTGATGCCGCCGGTGGCGTTGGTGCGGGTCAGGCCTTCGGAATAGATGTCGAGCGGCGGCTCCTCGTCGAACCAGACGCCGTGCAGGGTTTCGCCTTGCCACTTCGCGCGGCCTTTTTCAAAACTCTTGAACGACAGCACCGATTCATCGGCCTGGACATCGCCGCCGCCGCCATGGCGCACGACAACGCTGTCCAGCGCACCGGGCGCGCCGCGCCCCATTGTGGTGTTCAGGATGGCGTCGCCCGGGATCATGCCGGTGCCCCACGCCGTCTGCTGCTGCGGCGGGCCAACCAGAATGCGCTGCGGGTTGTCGCGCGTGCCCTCGCCGGTAACGCCGGCCGCCCACAGCCGCACCGCACTGTCAAAAACCTTGCCTTGCCACCACGCGGGATAGCGGCCGGTGAGATGCATGGCCCATTCGGCGCCACCGGCCCGGGTCTTGCCGAGCTGGTTGCCGGCCATGAACAGGCGCTCACGGTTGGTCGCGCCTGCGGCGTGAAATTCAGCCTGCCGTAAATAGGGCTGGTAGGCGGCAAGCAGGTTCGTGCGACGCCGGCGGTCCAGTTCAGCCAGCAGGCGCAGATATTCCTTCCGCGCCGCTGCCTGGCTTGGCGAGGAACGGCCGGAGGACGGCTTCGAGGCCGCGGATGCGGCTGCGGATCTCGTCATCGCTCAGCGCGTCCAGATGGTTGATTTCGACATGTAGATCCTTCGGCAGCACCGACAGCACGATCTTCAGATACTGGTCGGGCTTGTCGGCCCGCACCGCGGCGATGACGCCGGCGCCATGGCTGCGAAAGTCGGCGCGCACCGCCTCGACGAAATCATCGCCCAGCGTTTTCTTCGGCCGCTTGCGCCCGGATTTGCTTGGGGATTTCTGCGCGGGCTTGCGGGACGGATTTTCAGCCATGCGCCAAAACCCTGGCCGGCTCTGCGGCCCTTCTGGCCGGCCTGGCCGCCTTGCCCTTGCGGGATTTCCGGCGTGCCGGCTTTGCCTTCTTCCGCGCCGGCTTAACGGGTTCTGCCGCCGCTTTGGCTGGCCTGCTGTCGCCTTGCCCGGACTCTGCCGCCGCTTCAGGTGGGGATTTCAGGCTAGCCCTGGCGATGCCGACCGCCCTGCCGTTGACGCCCTGCGATCCCACTGCAAAACCAAAGCCGCCGACCGCATCGATCGGACCGCCTTTGACCATGCCGATCAGCACGCCGGGTGCGACCGTCTCGAAACGGCCAGCGCGCGCCAGCGGCGCGGCTCCGAACTCGCCGATGGCGCTGACGACCTCGCGGCCGTGATCGTCGATGATGATTGTGGCGTATCGCACAGACATAGTTGTTCACCTCTGCACAGAGTCAGGGAACACAGTCCCTTTCTCGCGAGCTACCTAGGAATCTCTAATATGCGATTCATCGTCGTACAGGAGCCGACTGACACATGGGCCGTATTTGACACGGCGCTGGACGAGCCCGCGGATTTCACCGGCAAATGCCTCATTGGTTTGACGCGGGACAGCGCCAAGTGGTTCGCCGCAAGGTGCAATCAGGAAGCGTCGCGGAGAGGCGGTCGGCGTAATCAGACGGCAGTCGTCGCGGCGGCGTGCCCGCGGATCCGACTGGCCTTTGCGCCTATTCATGGCGATGAGATGTTTGATGCCTCATTGCACGTGATAGGCGCCCCGCCAACGGTCAACGGCGGCAACACAAGTGGCTTTTTGGTCAACGAGATCGCCTGAAAACAAAAAACCCGCCTCGGCGGCGGGTCGTTGGCGCAAATCAGCACCATGGACAAATATGTAGCATAGCTGCCGTCACCTGGCAAGGAAAAAATTCCTAGCATCCCTGCCACTGTCACCGGGATTGGGTGTCCGACTACGAGACGTACATTTGCGCCGGAAGTGAACCCGATTGTCTCTGGCGATCCGGTCTGAAAACAAAAAACCCGCCTTGGCGGCGGGTCTGTGGCGCAAATCAGCACCATGCCCAAATCAATAGCATAGATGCCGTCACCGGGCAATCGCGGCACGGTATGGAATCGGTCGGAACCATAGTTGATAGCGCTACCATAGCGATAGTCAAGCCACATGCATGTGTCCTAAAGTGCCATGCCACAGCGTAACCCTGCCTGATATTCTTGCCTTGGTTGGGAACAGGGGAGCAACGCTATGTCTGGAGAAAGCAACCAGCGAAATATAGGTTTGACCGTCGATATCGTCGCGGCGTTTGTCAGCAACAATTCAGTGCCGGTGGATGATTTGCCGGCGCTTATCGCCAGCGTCAATGCCGCCCTTGGCGGCCTGGATCTGCCCGTCGCTGCCGAGCAACCGGCGCCGGAACCCGCCGTCAACCCGAAGCGGTCGATCACGCCGAACTTCATTTTCTGCCTCGAAGACGGCAAGAAATTCAGGTCGCTGCGGCGCCACCTTGGCTCGCGCCACGGTATCACGCCGGAGGTCTATCGCGCCAAATGGGGGCTGCCGGCGGATTACCCGATGACGGCGCCCAACTATGCCGCCAAGCGGTCGGAACTGGCGAAGCAGTTCGGCCTCGGCGTCAGGTCGGTTGAGGCACAAGCCGAGAAAGCCCCCGCCAAGCGGGGCCCCAAGGCGTAGCAGCGCCGGCGCCATTGCGCCGCCCGTTTGCCTGTGGAGGACGACCATGGTGATTGGAGAACCCGATGACGTCCGCGTCGAACGGATCGACCGCCGGTGGGCGGTGCTGGTCACCGAACAGGGCAAGCTGACCCGGCATCCGTTCGACACCCAGGCCGAGGCCGAGGCGTTCGCCGACGAGCAGCGAACAAGGCTTGGTCTTCCCGCCAGGCCGCCGGTCGACGATCCCAGGACCCCGTAAACCTGTGGAAATGCCTCGATGGACATATCGGCCGCTCAGGCCTTTGCGACCGGCTGGTCATTAGCCAGCGCTTATGGAATCATTTGCCCGGGACTTGGGAGGGCAGGATGGACAAACCAGCCATGGCATCCATGTTCAGGATGCGGCATGCACCAGCAAAGGTATCGGGCGTTCGCAGCATCGGCGCGGGCCAGGCCGATCCGGTCATCGGCATGAGGCCGCTGGGCGAGGCGATCCGCTTCGTCATCGACGCCCACCCCCACTACGACATCAGCGCGGTGGCGATCAGTTGCGGCGACGGATCGAGCCTCGGCCCCAGGGAGGTGAAGGCGCTGTGGCTCGAATATGGCCATCGCTGGATGGAAGAATAGGCGATCGCCAATTTTGAAATCCGGACGCTGAAGCGCCGTCTGGATCGGAACGGGCGTTCGCGCGTTTGGTCCATACCCAATGGGAGCAAAGCAATGAACGTCGCCAATCTGCAACTCGAAGGCCTGCTGATGGCCATCGCCTCGATCAATCAGGTGCTGGTCCGCAAGGGAGTGCTGTCGGTCGAGGACATCGACATCGCCTTGCGCAAGGCCGAGGCCAGCGAAACCGGCGAGGAACGCTCCGGCGGCATGTCGGCTTCGAGCCGCGATGCCGTCAACTTCCCGATCCGGCTGCTGGAGCTGGCCAACCAGTGCCAGCCGGAGACGGATATGCCGTCCTTTTCCAAACTGGCGCGCATGGTCGGCCAGATGAAGGAACCCTTGTCATGAGCGAAGCGGTGATTGCTCGCCGCGCCGTCATACCCTGCCAAGCCTCGACGCCAGCACATCGCCCGGCCCATGCACCGCGGCAAAGAGCAGGCCGGCGGCGAACGGGAAATGCGACATGAAGGCGCCGAACTCGGCCTGGTTCGCGGTCCAGTGCGAAGGACCGTGGAAGGCAAAGCCGAGGAAGACCACGTAGACCGCGCCGATCACCGCTGCCGGGGTCAGGAACGCGCCGGTCAGGAAGGCGATCACCAGCAGCGTTTCGAGGATTGCGGCGCACCAGGCCAGGAACAGCGGGAACGGGAAGCCGGCGGCGGCGATGTAGCCGGCGGTCATGCCCATGTCCATGAGCTTGAAGGCCACCCCCATTGCGAACATGGCCGCGAAGATCAGGCGGGCGATGAGAATGGCAACAGTCTGCCAGGTCGATTGGGTGGTTTCCACGATGTTCCTCCGGGATTGGGTTTCGACCCAAGGACGGGCGACGTGACACGAGTCCTACATTGGGTTGGAAATAGTTCTGCCGAGCGGAGTGGCAACCTCATTTGATGCTGGAGGGACAGCGCCCCCCTCTGGCCTGCCGGCCATCTCCCCCACGCGGGGGGAGATTGGATGTCACTCCGGCTTTCGCCAATCACCAACGCTGGAGGAAGAGCGCAGTCGACGAAACTGCCGATCTCCCCCCTCGTGGGGGAGATGTCCGGCAGGACAGAGGGGGGCGCGAAGGATCGCGAGGTTCTGATCTGCCTCCCCGACCGCCAGCGGCGAAGAGCCCTACCCCACCTTCTCCGGATGGCTGATCGAGTCGCGGACCACCCCATACTCGCCACCCCAGCGGTCGGTCATGTCGCAGCGGACATCCCACAGTTCCGGGAAGAAGCGATGGCGCGCACCGGCGGCAAGCAGTTCGACCGGCCGGCCCTTCAGCGATTTCGAGCCCAGCCCGATCGACCGGTGGATCAGATAGAGATGGTTGGCGCGGAACTTTTGGAACAGCTCGTCGAATTCGATCAGCGCCTCGGCGACGACATAGGAGTCGCCGTGATCATATCTGGCATCGTAGACGTCCTCGACCGTCAGCCCGCGGCCATCGAGATAGGCGGCCTTGAAGGCCCGCCACAGGTCCGGCGGCATGCGCAGCAAGAGCTTGAAGCCGGGCGATTCCTGGCCGCTGCCATTGCCAAGCTGCAGCCTTATCTGCTGGTACTCCTTGGGCGACATGGTCTCGAGCAGGTCGAGCTGCGCCGTCATCATGCGCATCAGCCGGTGCACGCGGCCCATCAGCGTGACGATGCGATGCGTGTTCTGTTTTTCGAGGAAATCGATGACATCGACCAGCGTGTAGGTGATGAGCTTCATCCACAGCTCCTCGACCTGATGCACGATCTGGAACTGCAGCTCGTCGGCATTGACCATCTCGGCCAGCGGCTTCTGGCATTGCAGCAGCGTGTCGCATTTGAGATAGACGCCGTAGTCGCGCATCTCCGGGGTTTCGATGCGGGCATAGTAATCCGGCTTGTTCATGCAGCTGCTCCTTGCCCGGCCCATCGCCGCAGGCTCTGTCTGGCGACAGTGTAGCCGCTTTGCGCTTGAACATTGTTCCTTTCTGTTATTCAAATAGCCAGAATTGAAGGACGAATGTCCGACTATTTAGCAATTTCAGGGAACGATTCATGTTGGATGCCCTCGACCGGAAGATCGTTGCCGCACTTGAACGCGATGCGCGAATCTCCTTTGCCGTGCTCGCCGACGAGGTCGGATTGAGCAAGACGCCGTGCTGGAAGCGGGTCAAGGCGCTCGAGGATGCCGGCATCATCCGCGGCTACACCACGCAGATCGATCCGGCAAAACTCGGCTTCGGCATCGAGGCCTTCATCCAGGTGTCGATCGATTTCGAGGTGTCGGACGCCTTCGAGGCGGCGGTGCAAAAGCACCCGCTGATCCGGCGCTGCCACGCCACGACCGGCGAGGCCGACTATCTGCTGCAGATCGTCACCGTCGACATGATGGCGCTGGACCGGATGCTGCGCGAAGAGCTCAGCCGCCTGCCCGGCGTACGGCGCACCATCACCTCGATGGCGATGCGCGAGATCAAGAGCGATATCTCGTTCGCCAATGCGGCTGCGCATGCGCTGAGAAGGTGAGGCGCACAAACCAGATGGTTTGAGACGTTGGCGCAGCAGCCTGCCCGCCAGGGTGAGATTGGCTGTCTCGGCGTCGCGCTTTTCCTGCGACGTTGGAGATTGGCGAAGGCGCGGCGGCGAGCCCCTGACTTTTTTTGGGGTGGTCGAAAAACAGGCGTCGAAGCGGTTTATAGACCGCGACGGGGTATGCGGATGGTGGATGTGATCTCAATCAGAATCGGCGTGGAGCCTGCCGGGTCGGCAGGACGCTCAGGGTTTTTCGCATTGATGGCGAATGCCAATATCGTGCCCCGTTCCGTCCCACAGTTCAGGAGCATGCTGGCGGCGGCGCTGCTTGCCTCGACCATGCTGCTGCCGACGGCAACCCGCGCGGCGTCGGTCCTGCCGGAGCCGCGAGACGGATTCCACCGGTCGATAGATCCGAAAGCCCAATTGCAAGAGGCCAACCGCGTTCTTCTGGCGCAAGTAAGCGGGAACGGCGGCAACGGCGGTAATGGTGGTGACGCCGGTGGAAATGGCGGCAACGGCGGGAATGGCGGCAACGGTGGTTCCGCAGGTGGCAACGGCGGCAATGGTGGCGACGCCGGTGGGAATGGCGGTAACGGTGGCAATGGCGGCAACGGCGGTAATGGCGGCAATGGCGGTTCCGCGGGCGGCAACGGTGGCGACGGCGGCAATGGCGGTGCCGGTGGGAATGGCGGCGACGGCGGCGCCGGAAATGGCGGCGATGGCGGCGCCGGTGGGAATGGCGGTGACGGCGGTGCCGGAAATGGCGGCTCCGGCGGTAATGGCAGCTCCGGCGGCAATGGAAGCTCAGGTGGCAATGGCGGCGGCCACAGCCATCACGACACCACCACCCCCGGCCGGTCGGACGGCGGCCGTTCCTGCGGAGTCTCCCAGAGAACGTCTTGCTGACGCGGCTTGACCGCCTCAAAACCACCGGCGACAGCCGGAATGCAGCGTCAAGGTGCTGCGTGGACCACGCTACGGACCGGTGCGATAAGCGAAATCGTCGATCGCGGCCTGCCAGTAATGCTGCGTCCGGATCTCGAGCCGCGTGATGCGCCTATAGTCGGCTGCGAAGTAGACCAGCCCGTTCGCGGACAGCACAAACGAATCCTCATAGGCGGGCTCATCGCCCCGCCAGGCCTTCAGGACAAGCGTCTCGCCCTCCGCGCCGTCCCAGCCGGCGCCGAAATAGGCGCCCGTGAAATCGAACGGCTTGTCGCTGAACACCTGCGCGGGGTGGCCAGAGCTGTTGTAGGCGATGAATTCGCCCGACATGGTTGTGTTGATGTAGCCCGGGCCGTCGGTGAAGCGCTGGTGCATGGCGACGAGATTGTACCAGTCGAGCCCGCCATAGCCGGACGGAACCTCGAACACTCCCGACGTCGTCATCAGGTCGTCGAAGCCGACGACATGCTGGTTGGGCAGCGGCTCCTCGGCAGGCCCGCCTTTGCCCGAAAACGCGGAGATCACCACTGGCGCCGCGCCGACCACAATTTTGCGCCGCTGCGTGGCTCCGTCGACTGAGACGTCGACCAGCCATTCGCCTGATGTCGCGGGTGCACTAAACCGCCCATCCGGGCCGACCTTGGCGGCGGCAGTGACGCCGTCCGGCCCTGTGAGGGAAATGCGCGCGCCGGCGGCGGCCACGCCGCTGATCGTCAGATCTGCCGCAAGCCCAACCGGGTGCGTCGTACGCCGTGCGATCATGTCGCCCGGCGATCCAGGCGAAACGACATAGTCGCTTTCCTGCGAGGCGTTGCCGGTGGTGACGGAATAACCTGGTGGAGGCACGACCCGGAACGCGTAGTGGCCGGGATCGACAACTTCGAGATCGCGCTGGATGACCGACATCCGGAAGTTGGCGAAGCCGCTGACATTGGTCCATCGCATGATGGTGTCGCCCTTCGGCCTGCCGAGTTCGACAGCCACACGCGACATCGGCCGGTCGCCGAGATCGTAGACGCCGTTCCGGTTGAGGTCGCGGAACACCAGCAGCGACGTGTTCATCTGGCCACCGTTGAAGGAACCCCATGCCCGTCTGTGATAATAGTCCTGCGCACTGCCGGCACGCGCCGCGCCGCAGACCATGGCCAGACCGATTGCCACTGCCACGACCGGGGAAAACAACAAATCACGCTTCACGAAATTTCCTCTTTAAATCAGGTCCCCTGGAGACGCGCGATGACCTTGTCGACGGCATCCGCATCGAAATAGGCAAGATAGAGCAACGCCATGGTGACGCTGAACGTATAGACCGGCAGCGTCAGATAGATGATGGCGTGGAAGGCCAGGCCCGGCAGCAGCAGATAGCGCCTCGTCGCGCGAAACGGCAGACCGAAGGCAAGGCAATATTCGAGCGCGACCACGGCGACGGACACGATCGTGGCGAGCCAGGCAAGGCCGGCTGGATAGTCCGAACCCGCGTAGTACCAGAGGAATATCGCCTCGATCCGCGCGCCGCTTAGAAAGGCGTAGCTCGACTTGTCGAAGGCGGCGAAGAAGTAAAGCACCGACAGCTGCACCACGATCAGCCGCAGCCCCCACAGATTGCCGCGCTCTGCCGGCGGCGCAACGCCGGTGCGTTCGGCGCGCATCACCGTGAGGTAGCGGTCCAGCGAATAGGAGCGGCCACAAGGGGTGAGCGCGATCAGCAGCGCTGCGGCGGCAAGCAGATAGGCATGATGGTGCGTCCAGGGTTCGCGACCGAGCTGGAAGCCGAAATAATGATACATCGCCAGCCCGACCACGCCCGTCCAGACGGCGGCGACCCTGCTGTGATAGCCGACGAAGAGCAGCAGGGTCGCGACGAAGAAGTTGGCGGCCAGAAACAGGCCCACCGGCGATTGGTCCATATAGAGCAGCAACTCGCCCGCCCAACGCGACCAGAACAGCATTGCCAGGCCGATGCGGATCAAAGCGGACGAACGCGACGAACCCTCCGAACAGACCGCCCAGTCGACGAAGCGTGCGGCAACAGCGTGCATCAGACGCCAGCCGGGCCAGTCAGCGATGGCATCAGCCGGCGCAGGCATTTTCGGCATCGGTATGGATGATCTGCCAGCCGCTGCGCGCCGCCTGCCGCGCGCGTACACGGATGTCGGCGCCCTGCCCGGCGGCCGTGCAGAGCCGCTTGATGACGGAAGCCAGTTCGTCGCGGCTTTCGATCCGCTTCACCTTGCCGTGGCGGGGCGCGCCGAGCATCTCGAACCGGTCGAGCGGGACAAGCGCGCCGTCGGGCCGGCGGATTTCGAAGGAAGCGTCGATCACGCCCATTCCGATCGCACTGAACATGGTCCAGGAGCGCAGCAATGGCGTTCGCACCCCGAAGACCTGCTCCGCGGCCGGACCGGCGATCATGAACGCGGCGATCGCCATGAATGCGAAAAACCGCAGGCGTCCTGCCGACACCCGCCCGGCAGACTCCGCACCAATTCTGATTGAGACGACATCCGCCACCCGCGCACCCCCGCCTCGATTATAGAACGGTTCAACGCCCGTTTTTCAAGCCACCCCAGAAAAAGTCAGGGCTCGACGAGCGACGCGAAGGAGCGCACATCGGACATTGAGCGCTCAAGCATTTGGTTGTAAGTCGCGTATCACCCGAGCCGCTCTGTCGCGCATGTCCGATGAGCAGGATGCAGACGTCTTGCCGCAACTTGTCCCGCCAGCTATTTCTCGCGAGGGGCGTTTGTGAGGGAGCCTGCGGATGGTGTCCGTCCGGTATCTGGTCCGCGATGTCGAAATGTCCATCGCGTTCTATACGAGCCATCTGGGCTTCGCGCTGAAGCAGCAATTCGGTCCGGCGATGGCCATCCTGACGCGTGGCGACCTCTCGCTCTGGCTCGCCGGCCCGATGGCGTCGGCCGCCAGGCCGATGCCGGACGGCCGGACACCCGAGCCGGGCGGGTGGAACCGCATTGTCCTCGAAGTTCAGGACTTGCCGACAATCGTCACTGAGATGCGCCAGGCCGGCGTGCAGTTCCGCAACGAGATCGTCGAAGGCCCGGGCGGGCGGCAGATTCTTTGCGAAGATCCGTCCGGCAACGTCGTCGAGTTGTTCGAGCCCAGCTAGGTCGCGAGCCTCACTCAGTTCGGCGCGACGGCCGGCGCGCTGAGTTCGAGGAACGGCACGGTCGAGCCCGGGATCATCGACGTCGGCAATTGCCCGTCCCACTTCTCGGCCTTGGTCAGCTCGACCAGCAGCGGGTTGTTGGCAAGGGCGGCGGCACGCGCCTTGATGGCTTCGGCCGTCGCCTCGCCTTCGATCCTGGTCTTGTAGGCGCTGGCCTCGGCTTCGGCCTTGACGCTGTCGGCGCGACCCTTGGCCTGGGTCACGGCAATGTCGGCCTTGATCTTTTCCTGCTGCAGGTTCTGTTCCTGCTTCTGGACTTCGACCTGCGCCGTCATCCTGGCTTCGACCGCCTGTTCATAGGCGTCGGAGAAGTCGATGTTTTCGACCTGGACGCTGTCGATCATCACCGGGCCGTCGGTCACCTTGGCGATGGCGTCGGCGACATCCTTGTTGAACTTCGCCCGGTTCTGGATCACCGACACCGCATCATACTGGCCGAACACGGTCTTGATCTCCTGCGGCGCCTTTCTGGCAATGACCCGATCGGCCAGCGCTTCGATCGAGCCGTAATTGGTGTAGACGTTGCTGACCTCGGCCGCCGGGACGTGAAAATTCACGGTGACGCGCATGTCGGCGGGCTGCTGGTCGCGCGAATAGGCCTGCATGGCCGGCAGGCCGCTGCAATCATTCTCGTTTTCGCAACCCCATTTGATGACCTGCTGGCGCAGGCTGATCTTCTCGACGCGTTGCAGCCACGGCAGCTTGAAATGCAGGCCGGGATCGACGACCGAACTCAGAGCGCCATTGGTCAACAGCACGCCGCGGTCGCCTTGGTCGATCGTGTACCAGGAGCCGAGAACCGCAAAGACGGCCAGCGCGATGACGACCAGTGCGATCAGGCCGGAGCCGATCGAGCGGGACGCGACCGCCGCGACCCTGTTTTGCGGACGGTTCGAAGTGCCTTGCGTGTCGGTCATTGCCCACCCCCGTTTGATTGCCCATACCATGCATCGACCACGAGTGTGGCGGCAAGATTGCAATCATGTGGATATGGCGGACTTCTCGCGCCAGCTTTTGGCGTCAGGGATCAGCGGGATGGCTCTGACTGGTTTGTGGATTTGCCTGGCTCGTCCGTCATGGCCCGATCCTGCCCGGCGCGCTCCTCTTTCTGCCGCTCGGCGTCGGCTTTGCGCTTCGGGCAATCCTCATAATCATGGTCGCGTGAGCCGCAATAGGAGCAGCATTTTGCCGGGGTGTCGGGGCGAAACATCGTGGCCATGCACAAGAATGCACGAAAACCCATCCGGTTGCAGCAGCATCTGCGGGATGCGGCGCTACGCCCTCGCCCGGTCGGCGACGACCGCATCATCCGACATCGCCACGCGCATTCCGGGTCTGGTCACCGCCGGATCATAGCTCCTGCGGGCAAAGACCTGTCTGACCAGCGGCGCGAAGAATTCCAGCGTCCGGGTCGGATAGTCCGGATCGAAACTCGACTGGTCCCAGCGCTCGCAGAATTCGGCGCAATCGTCGAAATAGGCGCTGTCGCGGAAGGCGTCGCGCTTGTGCGGATTGGCGCCGACATGCTCGCCGTAATAGATGAGCTGGAAATCGCCGTGCTTCTCGACCACCCAGGCACATTGCTCGCGCACGAAGGGCCGGATGATGGCGGCGGCGTATTCGTCGTGATTGTAAGGCGCGTAAATGTCGCCGATATCGTGCAGCAGCGCCGATACCACCCAGTCGATGTCTGCGCCGGCATTCCAGGCCCGGGTCGCGGCCTGCAGCGAATGGCCAAGCCGCGTGACCTTATAGCCGGACAGGGATTTGTCGAGCTCGACCATGGCAGCCAGCAGGCGGTCGGCCGTGCCGGCGGCGTATTCGATCTCATGGTCGGTGAGGAAAGCATAGTCCTCGCGGTCGCCATCCTTCATCTGGGTGAATTTTACCGTTTCCATTGTCGTCACCTTCTGCAACCGGAGCTAGCGGCCGAACTCGAGATAGAGGTCTTCGCCGCTGACCTCGACCGGAAATGTCTTCGCCTTCAGCCTGTCGTCGACGAGGCATTTTCCCGACCTGATCTCGAACTCCCAGCCGTGCCAGGCACAGCGGACGATTTCACCAGAGCGCTCATAGACGAACTCCGCCCGGTCGGTCTGTCTGGTGGTTCCGCATACCGGCCCTTCGCAAAGCCGCCCGGCCCGGTGCGGGCAGATGTTGAGCAAGGCGGCATAGCCGTCGTCGAGCTGGAATATGCCGATGCTGATGCGGCCGAAGGCGACGATCCTGGGTTGCCCGATCGCGACCTCGTAGACCTTGCAGGCGAAGGTGCGGCCTCGGACTGGCGCAGCTGCCGTGGCCGTCATCACGCGACCCTCGCGGTGGCGGCGGGGACCTCGATGCGCTTGTAGATCTCCAGCGCATTCAACCCCATGACCTTGTCGCGCCAGGCCGGCGGAATGTGGATGTTGGTCGGCGCGTCGAAATCCCAGTGCGGATAGTCGGAGGCGAAAAGCAGCGTGTTCTGGCCATCCATATGCTCGAGCGTTTCCCAGAGATGCCGGACGTTTTGCGGTTGTTCGAGCGGCTGGGTGCTGAAGCGGATGTTGCGGCGGCAATATTCCGACGGCAGCATCTTCAGCCACGGCGTCTCCTTGCGCAATGCCTTGAAGTTGGCATCGAGCCGCCACATCAGCGACGGCACCCAGGACACGCCGCATTCGATGACGACGAAGTAGAGGTCGGGATATTTCTCGAACACGCCGTTGGAAATCATGCTGACGACATGGGTCATCGCCGGCTGGCTGAGCAGCGCATGGGTTTCCCAGTAATAGGTCGTCGGGCCGCTGGCGATGGCATTGTGGTTGACGCCGCCCTGGCCGCCGAAATGGATGGCGAAGGGCAGCCCGACTTCGGCGCAGGCCTCGAAGATCGGATGATAGAACGGATCACCATAGGGACGTTGCGAGCCGTGGCTGGCCAGCACCTGGACAATGTCTTTGTGGGCGCCGAGACGACGGATCTCGGCGGCGGCGCCGTGCGGGTCGGTCGGCGAAATGATGATCGATCCCTTGAAGCGCCGGTCCTTGGGCAGCCACCAGTCGATCATGTAGTCGTTGTAGGCTTTCACCAGAGCGTTGGCGTAGTGATAATTGGCCAGCGTCGAGGCTTCCAGCGGCTCGTCGGCGGTGAGGATCGCCACGTCGATATCGTAGAGATCGAGGTGCTTTTCCTTCATGATCAGGTAGTTGTCCTCCTCGGTCGTCGGCCGGATGTCATGCCGCGAAAATCCCTCGGGGTGCAGCCATGGGCGGTGGCCATGCGGAAAGCTTCCCGCCGGGCCAGGCTTTTCGCCGCGCACCAGGAAATCGCGCCAATAGGGTTCGAGATAGGGCAGCAGCACCTCGGCGCTGGACCAGTAATTGTGGACGTCGGTGTCGACGATGAACATGGATGGATGACCTGCCGCGGTGATGTTTGAAAGGTGCTCCAAATCTGCGCTTCAGAGCGAGAACCGGCAATGCAACCCGGCGGGTGATGTTAATCGAAGAATCCGATTAGCCATTGTCGATCTGGGCTAAAAACGGTAGCTGTTGCAAGACTTTCTGCGGGGTGGTGAATATGCAGATCGAACTGCTCGACACGTTCCTGGACCTGATCGAAACCCGCAACTTCAACCGCACGGCGGAACGGCTGGGCATCACCCAGTCGACCGTTTCGAGCCGCATCCGTTCGCTGGAGGCGCTGCTCGACAAGCAGCTCTTCATCCGCGGCAAGAGCGGGACGGAGCCGACCGTTGCCGGCCTCCGCTTCGAGGACCATGCCCGCGCCGTCAAGCTCAGATGGCTCGATGCCCGCCGCGAGATCCAGTCGGTCGGCAAGTTCGACCAGCTGATCCGCATCGGCATCCAGTTCGAACTCTATGAGCGCGTGCTTGAGGGGTGGCTGGAGTGGGTGCGGACGACGCTGCCCAAACTGGCGATCTATGTCGAGATCGACTATTCGAACCAGATGATCCTGGACCTCACCACCGGGAGCCTCGATCTGGCGGTGCTCTACTCGCCACAACATCTTCCCGACATGCATTACGAGCAGATCGCCGAAGAGAATTTCGTCATGGTGTCGACGCGCGGCGTTGCGTTCGACGCGGTCACGCCTTCGGACTATATCCGCGCCAACTATTCCGCCTTCTTCAACCGCGCCCACAAGCAGATGCTGCCGGAACTGGAAAACGTCCCGGTGTCGACAGGAAATGGCGGCGCCGTCGCCTACCTGCTGCGAAGCCGAGGCGGCACAGCCTTCGTCACCGAAACGGTGGCGACGAAATTGCGGCAGGAGGGCGTGGCGCAACTGGTTGCCGATGCGCCGAAGATCTCACATCCGATCTATTCGGCCGTGCATGTCAGGCACCACCATTCCCACACGCATCTACGACTGCTGAAGGCGCTCAAGCAGATGACCGCTTGAGGCTTCCCGCCTGGGGAAAGTCGTTCCCGTTGGGACCCTGGCAGACGGATCAGTCGTCACCCCCGCCATCGCCGCCACCATCGCCACCGCCGCCGCCGCCGCCACCGCCCGCATGATCGCCGTCGTGGTCGCCGCTCTCGTGGTCGCCGCTGTTGTGATCGCCGCTCTCGTGATCGCCGCCTTCATCGTCACCCTGGTCGCCGTGATGCTCGCCTGTGTCGACGCCATCGTGATCGTCGTTGCTGTCATCGCTTTCCGTGGCGACGTGCTCGTTCTCGCCAGTGGTGGTGGCGTCCTGGCTGTCATCATCCGGGATGGTGACCGTTACTCCGCCTCCATGGTCGGAGACCTGGGTCGCGAACGCGTTCGTGGCCACAAAGACGCCCAGTAGGCCGATCGAGGTCGTTACCAGCAGAGGGAACTTTTTCATCGTCGTCTCCGATTTCGGCACGCCAGCCACTGTCACTGGCACCGGCTTTATCCTCCCGACCGAATTATGACGCCCTTAAACGGGTCGTATCAATTTTAGCAGTTGCTTATTTTCTGCCGATGCGGCCGCGCGATGCTGAAGGCCAGGCGAACATGAAGCTTGCGCTTCGATCGAAGCCTGACCACCCCCGGGGGCGCGCCTCAAGCGACCGGCCAGCTACGCTTGCCGCCGCTCCGGCACAGCCACCTGGGCGGTCGCACGGGAGACGATCGCCTCCAGCGGCTCGGGCCGGTGCAGCAGAAATCCCTGGCCGGAGTCGACCCCCATATCCCTCAGCATGTCGAGCGCGGTCTGCTGTTCGATCTTCTCGGCCACCACGGAACAGCCGAGGCTTCTGGCGATGCTGGTGATGGCCAGCACGATCTCGCGGTCGAAGCGGCTTTGCACGATGTGCTCGATGAAGGAGCCGTCGATCTTGATCGTGTCGACGGGAAAGCGCCGGAGATATTCGAACGAGCTCATGCCGGCGCCGAAATCGTCGAGGCTGACGCGGCAGCGCCGCTCGCGTGCCTTGCGCACGAACTGTTCGGCGGCGTCGAAATTGGTGACGGCCGCGGTTTCGGTGATCTCGAAGCCGATGCCGCAATGCGGCACCCCGGTCTCATCGATGACGCTGTCGACAAAATCCCAGAGCTGCGGGTCGCTCAGCGTCTGCGCCGACAGGTTGAAGCCGAGCGTCAGCACGCCCGCTTTCAGCGCCGGTCCGTAAACCGAGAGCGCCTTCCTGATGATCCAGCGATCGAGCCGCGAGGCAATGCCAAAACGCTCGGCGACCGGGATGAACTCGACCGGCGGAATCAGCTTGCCGTTGCGCCCGACCAGCCGCGCCAGAACCTCGACATGGCGGCTCTGTTCCCACGGCTGTCCAAGCAGATGGATTTCCTGGCCGAACAGTTTCAGCCTGCCGTCTTCCATGGCATCGACGGTGTCGGCGGCGACGCGCGCCGCGTTGAGGCCGCCGGAGCCCGATGCCGTCTCGACGGAAAACACGGCAAAGCGATTGCGCCCGGCAGCCTTGGCCGCGTAGCAGGCGTCATCGGCGCAGGCCAGCGCATCGGCGACCGTGGTGTTGACGTCGTCGACAAAGGCGATGCCGATGCTGGCCGCGAGCTTGCGCGACGCGGCCGCCGGTCCGAGGTCGGCATCGCGAACCGCCGCGAGAACAGCAGCGGCCAGCGTCTCGGCCTGCGCGGTATCGCAGTTCGGGACGAGCAGCGCGAACTCGTCGCCGCCCAGCCGTGCGGCATGTGCCGATGGCGGCAGACGGCGGACAATGCCGTCGGCAACGCTCGTCAGCGCCAGATCGCCGGCGGCGTGGCCGGCGAAGTCGTTCAGCGCCTTGAAGTAGTCGAGGTCGATATAGAACACCGCCAGCGGCAGCCGGCGCACCGTGGCGATATGGTCGGCCAGCAGCCTGTCGAAGGCGGCGCGGTTCAAAAGACCGGTCAGCGCGTCATGGTCCGCCGCATAGGCAAGCTCCTGCTCGCGCAGCTTGGCCTCGGTGATGTCGCGCACGGTGCCCAGGATCTGTCCGGCCGTGCCGGCAGCGATGAAGCGCACCAGCGATTCCACATGCCGGATTTCGCCGTCGCGCTTGATAATGCGATATTGCGAGGCGATGACGGCATCCGAGCCGACAGGCACCTGGTGGGCCTGCTCGGTGACTTCCTTGTCCTCGGGATGCAGATAGGTGTGCCAGAGATCGGCCGTCACCTCATCGGTGTCGGAGGCGAGCCCGTAGATCTCGCGGGTGCGCTCGTCCCAATAGCTTTTGCTGGCATCGATGTCGTGATGCCAGATGCCGGTGCCGCTGGCGGCGAGCGCCAGGCGAAAGCGGATATTGACCTGTTCGAGCTGGGCTTCCGCGGCCTTCTGCTTGGTGATGTCGGTCTGGACACCCATCAGCCTGACCGGCTTGCCGGCGGCATCATGCTCGACCACGCCACCGCGATCCAGCACCCAGACCCAGTGACCGTCCTTGTGCCGCAGCCTGAGCTCGGTCTCGATCGAGGCGGTCAGGCCGGCAATGTGGCGGTCGCCGCTGGCCTGCGCCCGCTCGCGGTCGTCGGGATGGGTCAGTTTCAGCCAGAGATCGCTGCTGTTGGCCAGCTCGCCATCGTCATAGCCGAGCATGCGCGACCAGGTCGGCGAGTAGAAGCAGTCGCCGCTCGCGATATCCCAGTCCCAGACGCCAAGATGGGCGCGCTCGAGCGCCAGCGCCCAAAACTCCCCACTGCGTGTCTTTCGTTTGGCCATGCCTTGGCTTCGCCCGCCCTTTTGCGGCCAATGTGCACAAAACCAGAGAAGAAACCGTTACCTTGGACTGGCGCCTCAAGCGCCAGGCAAGCGCTGGCGCGCAATCGCCGCATGGAAGCGGGCGCCGTGCAGCAGGCCTTCGTCGTTGAAATCGTAGGACGGGTTGTGCAGCGGCGCGGAGTTGCCATTGCCGAGGAAGACGAAGCATCCCGGCACATGGTCGAGAAAGCGGGCAAAATCTTCCGAGCCGGTCATCGGCTCCGCCGCGACGCCGACAGCGTCACCGGCCAGCACGTTCCTGGCCGCGGCAAACGCCTCGTCGACCATTGCCGCATCGTTGACCAGCGGCACGAATTCGCGCGTGTAGGTCACCTCGGCCGAGACGTTGTAGGCCTGCGCGGTGCCGTGCGCGATGGTGCGCATCTGCTTCTCGATCTCGGCGCTGACTTCGGCACGAAAGCTCCTGGCATCGCCCAGGATGCGCGCCAGGCCGGGCAGCGCGTTGCGGGTGCCGTCGGTGATCAGCTCGGTCACCGAGACGACGCCGATATCGGTCGGGCTCAGCCGGCGCGAGACGATGGTCTGCAGCGCGGTGACCAGCGCGCAGGCGGCGACCAGCGTTTCGCTGCCCCAATGCGGCCGCGCGGCATGACCGCCGACGCCTTTCAGCACGATCTCGAAATTGTCCTCGGCCGACATGATCGGCCCGACGCGTGTCTCGAAATGGCCGATCGCCAGGCCTGGCATGTTGTGCAGCCCAAATATCTCCTCGAAGGGGAAGCGCTGCAGCAGCCCGTCATCCAGCATGGCGAGCGCGCCCCTGCCCCACTCCTCGGCCGGCTGGAAGATGAAGCGCACCGTGCCGTCGAAGCCGCCCTCGGCGGCCAGCAGCTTTGCGGCGCCGAGCAGCATCGAGGTATGGCCGTCATGGCCGCAGGCATGCATGGTGCCAGGCGTCTGCGAGCGATAATCTTGAGTGCCCTGTTCGGCGATGCGCAAGGCATCCATGTCGGCGCGCAATGCAATCGCCCGGTTGCCGCTGCCGCGCGTCAGGGTGCCGACGACGCCGGTGCCGCCAATGCCCTCGACGACCTCCAGTCCGAACTCGCGCAGTTTTTTGGCGACGAAAGCCGAGGTGCGCTTCTCCTCGAAACCGAACTCGGGATGGGCATGCAGATCCTGCCGCCACTCGGTCATCTCCAGATGAAGTGCGTTGAGATCGGTCATCTCGAGCCCCCTTCTCTTACGACGCAAGCCTGGCGGCGACGCCAAGCAGGATATTCGCCCCGGCGATCAGTTCGTCGTCGGCCGTGAACTCCGCCGGGTTGTGGCTGATGCCGCCCCGGCTCGGCACGAAGATCATGGCAGACGGCGCGATCCGCGCAATCATCTGCGCATCATGCCCGGCGCCCGACGTCATGCGCCGGCACGAGAGGCCGTTCTCCCTGGCGCAAACCTCGATGAGGTCGACAATATGGCTGTCGAAGGTCACCGGTTTGAAGCGCGCTAGCCTTTCGACCGCGATTGTCACGCCCGTGTTTTCGGCGAGCGCATCGAGATAGGAAGCCAGCGCGGCTTCCTCGGCCTGCAGGCGATGCTCCTGGGGATCGCGCAGGTCGATGGTGAAGCTTGCCCGCGACGGGATGACGTTGATGGCGTTCGGCTCGAAGGCGATGGTGCCGACCGTCGCCACCGTGGGCGTCGGCGAAGCAGTGGCGCGATCCTGCAGAAAGCTGATAACGCGGGCGGCGGCGGCGCCGGCATCGCGGCGCATTGACATCGGCGTGGTGCCGGCATGGTTGGCGACGCCGTCGATGGTGACGCGCTGCCAGGAAATGCCTTGCAGGTTCTCGACCGCGCCAATCGCCACCCCCTCGCGCTCCAGCACCGGCCCCTGCTCGATGTGCAACTCGACATAGGCATACGGCTTGAGGAAACCGGGCTCGTGCCTGCCGGCATAGCCGATGCGTTCGAGTTCCTGGCCGAGCACCGAGCCATCGGTGCCGATTGCTGCAAGTGCTTCCTCCACGCCGATGCCGCCAGCAAAGACAAGCGAGCCCATCATGTCAGGCGAATAGCGCACGCCCTCCTCATTGGTGAAGGCGGCGACGACGATCGGACGGGTGGGCGCAAAACCGGCCTCCTTCAGGCTCACGATCGTTTCCAGCCCGGCCAGTACGCCATAGCAACCATCATAGATGCCGGCGTCGATCACCGTGTCGATGTGCGAGCCGAGGAGGATGGGAGCCTTGCTCTCGTTGTCACTGGTTTTCCAGATGCCGAAGATGTTGCCGATGCGGTCGACGGAGACCTCCAGTCCACTCTCCCTGAGCCAGCCGACGAAGCGGTCGCGGCCAATCCCGTCCATGTCGGAAGCCGCGAGGCGAACGAGCCGACCTTGCGCATCGCGGCCAAGCGAGCCGAGTTCGCGAAGGCGACCGAGCAGGCGGCCGGAATTGATGGCCAGGTTGCTCATGCCGTTTGTCCGACCCGCGCCTTGGCTACATCTTCCGGCTTGAGCCCGACCAGTTCGGCATAGCGGCCGGGATCAGTGGCGCCCTCGGTGTTGATGACCAGCACACGAGAGTTGGCGTCGAGGCCAAGGGCTGACCGCATCTCAGGAGCCGCCAGAGCGTGGATCAGTCCCGCCAGTCCGGCCCCGCCGCTCTCGCCGGAGACGATGGCCGGATCGCTGCCCGAAGGCCGCGCCAGGCGGCTCATCACCGCGACCGCATCCTCTTCGTCAACGGTCATGAAGGCGTCGGCAACCCGCACCAGCACCCGCCAGGCGAGCGGCGAGGCCTCGTAGCATTCGAGCATCGCCATCACCGTTGGTGCATCATGGGCGATCTTCACCGGATGCCCAGCCTTGGCGGTGGCGAAGATGCAGGCGGCACGCGCCGGCTCGACCACGACGACTGTCGGCCTCTGTTCGCCAAACAGGACGGTCAAATGGCCGGCAACGGCCGCTGCAAAGCCGCCAACGCCGGCCTGCAGAAAGACATGCGTCGGCGGCCGGGCGAGATGGCGAAGTACCTCGCGCACCATCACCGTATAGCCTTGCATGACCAGCCCCGGAATGCGCTCATAGCCCGGCCATGAGGTGTCGGAGACAACGGTCCAGCCCCGCTCGACGGCAACCCTTGCGGCCTCGACCACGGACTGGTCGTAGCTGCCGTCGACCCTGATCATCTCGGCGCCGACGCGGGCGATCGCGGCGACGCGTTCGTCGCTGACGCCTGAATGGACGAAGATGACCGACCGGGCGCCGACCAGTTGCGCGCCTTGCGCCACCGAGCGGCCGTGATTGCCGTCGGTCGCGCAGGCGAAGGTCATGCCAGCGGCCACCTTCGCCACTTCGGGCGAATGCAGGTCGAGGATTTCGACGCCGCGGCCTAGCCGTTTTGCGGCCTCCTCCAGCACCAGCCGGATGACGGCATAGGAGCCCCCCAGCGCCTTGAAGCTGCCGAGCCCGAGCCGAAAGCCTTCATCCTTGACATGGACCGAGCCGACGCCGAGCTCAGTCGCCAGCGCCTGCAAAGAGTGCAGCGGCGTTTCCGCATGGTTTTGCCGCTCAGCCAAGAAGCGTTCGGCCTCTTCGGCCTCGGTCACGCCCAGCGTCGTGGCATCGGCCGGATCGAGCGGCGCGCGATGTTCAGGCAAGGTGTTGAGCAAAAACATGGGTGTCGGATTCCTCGTTGCCTTATGTCTATTGCAACAAGGGCGAGAATTGCGCTCTGTTTGGGCAACCCGAATGCAAGTTTGTTTCGTCTGGAGCGGAAAATGCCGCCAAGCCTCGACAGTTTCGACCGCGCCATCCTCGCCATCCTGCAAAAGGACAACACGACGCCGCAGCGGGTGATCGGCGAGGCCGTCAACCTCTCGGCGCCGGCCGTGCAAAGGCGGATCCGGCGCATGGAGGAGACGGGTGTCATCCGCGCCAATGTCGCCCTGGTCGACCCGGCCAAGGTCGGCCATCCGATCACGCTGTTCGTCGAGGTGGAGGTGGTCAGCGAACGCGCCGCGCTGATCGACGCTGCCAAGCGCGACTTCGCCTCGGTGCCCGAGGTGCAGCAATGCTACTATGTGACAGGCGAAGCCGACTTCATCCTCGTCGTCACCGTGGCGACGATGGCCGACTACGAGGCGCTGACGAGGCGGCTGTTCTTCGAAAACAACAACGTCAAGCGTTTTCGCACTTTTGTCGCCATGGACCGGGTCAAGGTCGGGTTGCAGTTGCCGGTGGGGTGAGCAGCCACCGAACCGATCGAGCCGGGCGTCATTTTTTGCCCTGCGGGTAGATCGTCTCGCCGCGCTTCAACATCTCGACGAAGGTCTCGATCTTTTTCTTGCGACCGGCCTCGGTCTTCATGTTGTGGGTGCGGAAGGCGAGCGCGAAACGGTTCTGGGCGCTGAGCTTTCCCAGCATCTCCTTTGCTCTCGGCTCGGCGTCGATGGCGGCCTGCAAATCGTCGGGGATTTTCATGTCCTTGCTGCGATAGGCACGCGCCCAGCGGCCGTCGGCCTTGGCGGCGTCGACCTGTTTCAGTCCATGCCCGGTCATGCGGCCCTCCTCGATCAGGCGGGCGACATTGCCGACATTGATCTGGCTCCAGATGCCCTTCTTGCTGCGCGGCGTGAAGCGCTGCAAAAAACTCCTGTCGTCAAAACCCTTGCGCACCGCGTCGATCCAACCCCAGCACAGCACGACATCGATGGCCTCTTTCGGCGTGATCGACGGCAGTCCCGAGCCGACCTTGTGCACCTTGATCCAGACCTCGGTCTCACTGTCGTGGTGCTTGGCGAGCCAGGTGTAGAAGCTGGCCGCATCCGGGAATTCGTGCACCTTGTCGGGATCGACCTTGACCGGCGCCATCAGAGGAGTGTCCACGTCTCGATTGTCGTCATCGTTCTGGTGCCTCCGGTGCCGCTGTGGTCCGAATGCAGGCTTAGCGAAACGAACCCTCCCCAACAAGCGGAGCCTGCCAGTCCAATCCGATGAGGCAGGCAGGATCAGGAACCGCCGTCGCGTTCCTTCCCACCCCCTTCTGTCCTGCCAACGCCCATGGTGGTTCTTCCCGCCATGATGTAGCTTCTGCAAAATCTTCTATCGTCCTGTTTTTGTTCCGGACATCTCACCCTCACCTCGGGAAATGCCATGCGATCGATGCTCCTCGGCCTCGCCCTGCTGCCGGCAAGTTGTCTGCTCTCCGGCGCTGCACTCAGCGAGCCGATCGAAACCCAGAAAATCATCACCGCGGCCACCGGCGACTGGAACGGCGACGGCGCCATCGACCTGGCAATGATCGTCGAGACCGAACCCGGCAGTGCCATGGACATGCATTTTTTCCTCAGGGACAAGGAACACAATTTCCTCAAGCCTGCCGGCACCGTGCAGGAGCAGATCTATGGCGAATGGAACGGCTATGACCGGCCGGGCTACGAGGCGTCCTACATCGAGCCGGAGTTGACGGCACTGCCGAACGGCTCGATCAAGCTCTCCATACCGGGCATACCGATGAATGGCGCGCGGACCGACCAGACGCTGACCATCGCCTGGCGCAACGACGCCTTCATCGTCGCCGGCTTTGCCTATGACTATCACGACTACATGAAGGACAACGTCGCCAGCGACTGCGACTACAATCTGCTGACCGGCAAGGGCAAAAGCAGCAAGATGCAGCCGGACGGCACCAGGCTGCACAGAACGGTGGCCGTCGAAGGCAAGGTCGTCCCGTTTGCCACGTGGGACAGCGGGGCCAGCGTTACCGATTGCGGGGAGTGAGCAGCCGGTTCGCGAAGCGAATTCATCGTGCCAGTGGCACGATGAAAGGCCAGCGAACGCCGGGACGCCGCGCAGCAGCGGGGACCCGGCAGGCGGACACCGAGCCCTTCGCCGGCTCAGGGAAAATCAGGCTTTCGGTGCAGCCGGCGTCAGCCCGTGGCGGCGCATGATCTCCATCATCTTGGCCTTGTCCGGCGGGCCGCCGGCGGCGGCGTAGAACATGGCGAAGATCTCGCGGAAGTAGTCCGGGCCAATCGCCGCCGGTGTGACGACGCACAGCACCTTCGCTTCGAGGGTGCCATTGTTGTCGAACCGGTGCACGGCGCCGCGTGGAATACACAGCGCCTCACCCGGTCCGACCTCGATCGGCCTGCCGTCGACGGTCCAGGTCAGCACGCCTTCAATGCCGTAGATCGTCTCTTCATAGTGATCATGGCTGTGCGCCGGCGCCAGCAGACGCATCGCGCTGGCCACCTTCAACTCGAAGGCGGCGACGCTGCCGTTCGAACTGTCGCCCGTCACCAGGAAGCGGATCGATAGCCACTTGTCGCCGATGGTCTCGTCGGCTGGATTGATGTGAAGATCCATGACTGACATTGCGCAAACCCCTCCGGTAAATTACATTTACTAGCTATCAGTAAACTCAATTTACCGGATCGTCAATGGCCACCGCAACCGAAGTTCTCCAGACCAAGACCCAGGACCTGCTGATCGGCGCCCTGCTGCGTGTGCCGGCGCAGGCGATCCAGCGCCGGCTGATCAAGGAGCTCAACGCCGCCGGTTTCGACGAATTGCGCCTGCCGCATATGGCGGTGCTGCAGTTTCCCGGGCCGGACGGCGCGCGCCCCGGCGCCATCGCCGAGCGCGCCGGCATGAGCAAGCAGGCCATCAACCAGCTGCTCAGCAGCCTCGAAGGCTACGGCTATATCGTCCGCTCCGATATTTCCGGCGAAGGTGGCGCGCGCGTGGTGCGGTCCACCGAACGCGGCCACGCTGCCTTCTGGAAGATGGTCGACATCCTGCGCGACATCGAGGAGGAGTGGCGCGCCGAACTTGGTCCGGAGCGCTTCGCCCAACTCAAGGCATTGTTGTTCGTCGTCTGGGAAAGTCCACTGGTGAAGTGAGGCGCGGCCTTCCCTTCTCCCCTCGTGGAAGGGGAGCGACCTACTGCAAATGCGGCTTCTTGAGAAAGCTGTTGCGGTCGGCCGACTTGATGCGCAGCCAGGTGTCGCGGCCATCGCGCACCACCCGCAAGGGAATTTCCGCGCCCGCCGGGTTCTGCCACAGCTTGCGATAGAAATCGGCGAGACCGTCGACCTCGCCGTCGCGGACATCCGAGATGATATCACCCTGGCGCAAGCCGGCCTTGGCGGCCGGGCCGCCGGCGGCGACGCTCATCACCACCACGGCGCCATTGTTTTCGGCGGAGAAGGCGCCGAGCCAGGGACGAGGCGGCTTGGCCACCTGGCCGCGGGTCAGGAGGTCGTCGAGGATGGGCGGCAAGAGATTGATCGGCACCACCATGTTGATGTCGGCGACCTCGCCGTTGCGGCTCATCTGCAGCATCAGCGAGCCAATGCCGAGCAACGAACCGTCCTCGCCGATGAGGGCGGCGCCGCCCCATGACGGGTGGGCGGGCGCGATGAAGATCGCCTCGTCGAGCAGATATTCCCAATAGCCGGCGAATTCCTGCTTGGTGACGATGTGCGCCTTGACCGACCGGCCGGTACCGTCGGCAAGAACCACCGGATCGCCGACCTTGGCCTTGCCGGCGTCGCCGAGCGCAAGAGCCGGCAGGCCGAGCGGGGCGAGTGCCTGCACCAGGCCAAAACCGGTTTCCTGATCATAGGCCAGCGCATGCGCCGGCACGACGCGGCCGTCCTGGGTGGTCAGCCACACTTCCTCCGCCTCGGTGATGAGATAGCCGATGGTCAGCACCAGCCCGTCGGGGCGAATGACGACACCGCTGCCCTCGCGGCGGGTGCCCAGCGCCGACGCCGTGAAGGCGTCTTCGGGGATCGAGGCGCGCACGGCCACGATGGAGCGCAGATTGGGATCGATGGTCATGCTTTTTGTCCTGGGTAGGCGATGCGGCCTGCAAGGGCCTGATCTTCTATAGGTATGACAGACGGCACGAGGCGCAAGGGCTTGGGACAGGGATACTCACTTCAGGGCTTGCGCCGACATTGGCCGACATCGACAATAGTTCAACAAAAGTTGGACTTCCCCCTTTCCAGCCCGCGCACCGGTACCTAAATGTAAGTCTGCCCCCGCCCCATCAATCCGCGCCCGCGTCACGCAGGCTGCTGCTCCCAAGCCCCGCCAAAACATGAGGCCTCCCGACATGACCGATTACACACCGCCGAAAGTATGGACCTGGAACAAGGGCAATGGCGGCGCTTTCGCCAGCATCAACCGGCCGATCGCCGGCCCGACGCATGACAAGGAGCTGCCGGTCGGCAAGCATCCGCTGCAGCTCTACTCGCTGGCGACGCCGAACGGTGTCAAGGTGACGGTCATGCTGGAGGAGCTTCTGGCGCTCGGCCACAAGGGCGCTGAATACGACGCCTGGCTGATCCGCATCAACGATGGCGACCAGTTCGGCTCAGGCTTCGTCGAGATCAACCCCAACTCGAAAATCCCGGCGCTGCTCGACCGCAGCGGCAAGGAACCGGTGCGGGTGTTCGAATCCGGCTCGATCCTTCTCTACCTCGCCGAAAAGTTCGGCGAGTTCCTGCCGACCGAGCAGCCGGCGCGCGCCGAGGCCCTGTCCTGGCTGTTTTGGCAGATGGGTTCTGCGCCGTATCTCGGCGGCGGCTTCGGCCATTTCTACGCCTATGCGCCGACCAAGATCGAATATGCCATCGACCGTTTCGCCATGGAGACCAAGCGGCAGCTGGACGTGCTCGACCGCAGGCTGGCCGAGACTGAATTCTTAGGCGGCGCCGACTACACGATCGCCGACATGGCGGTATGGCCCTGGTATGGCGGGCTGGCGCTCGGCCGCATGTACAATGATTCCGGCGCCTTCCTGTCGGTCGAGGAGTACAAGCATGTGCAGCGCTGGGCCAAGGCAATCGACGCAAGGCCAGCGGTAAAGCGCGGCCGCATGGTCAACCGCGCTTTTGGCGAACCGGCGATGCAGCTGCACGAACGCCACGATGCCAGCGATTTCGACACGAAAACGCAGGACCTGTTGGCGGCGGAGTAGAACGCAGCCTGCAATTGGCTGATCAGTAGCGGCCGCTAGCCCAATCTCGAGTTAGCGCCGCTGCCGCCTCACACACCTCGGCTGCAGCTCCCGGATTATCGGGCCGCAGCTGAGTTACTACGGCGTCACAGCTCCGGATCGGTTGCCCGCCATAGACCATTTCCGAATAGGCAAAAAAACAGAAGGCGAGCGATTGCAGTGCGGTGGCGGAGCTTACGTCGCCAGGCAAGATTTTCGCGGCCTCATGGCATAGCTGTTGCACATAGGGCTGTCGTTGTCCGCCCTGAAATGGAACCGCCATCGTGGCCAGGACGAAAGCCGCACTCACCGTCATCACCACCTCGCTCCTACACCGTGACAAGCGACAAGGCTATTTCGTTCTAACTATGACCGCTGGCCAAACGCATGTCTGCGCAGCATGTTGCGCCGCGATCCATCCAAATTGATTCAGAGACCAGCTCTATCTTCTTGATCAATAACAATTTTGGTGGTCACACCACTGAGACCGCCGACATCCACAACCGGTCGATGTCGGCCAGGTAAGTCTCGTCGATCTCGTCGAGATGGTTCCAGTACATGCCGTCCTCGTAGAAATAGCCGAGGTCCTGCTCGATCCTTTCGGCCTTCTCGGCCCTGTCGTGCGCAATGCCGGCAAGGATCTCCTCTTTCATTTCGGCGACCCTTGCTCGAGACAGGCTCTTCAGCTCGTCGAAGGTCAGGCGCGGAAAGATCAGCCGGCTGCGCGGCAATTCGGACAGGTTGATGCACAGGCAGTCCCGCCGCAGCGCCTGGACAAGCAGGCGGGCGGACTTGGCCTCGAGGTTGCGCAGCGTCACGTCATCGCGCAGCGGGTCGGCACGGCCGATGCCGTAGAAATGCGTCTTGTCGGGCTGGTCGTAGATCATGTCGCAGCCGAGGAACGCCAGCACATCGGGCCGCTGGCTGTGGATGGTCCAGTAGGCCGAGGTCAGCGACATGGTGGCGCCGGCATAGACGAAGCCGCCGAAGGCGTTCTGCGCCGGCACATATTGCGAGGCGCTGAAGATCTGCGCCTGCCGCAGCCTGGCGCCCGGCGGCAGCCGGTCCGACGGAAAATCGCCGGAATGGACGAGAAAATCCCAATCGGGGCGCACGCGCCAGGCATTGTTGATGGCGACGATCTTGCTGAA
The DNA here is from genome assembly GCF_056403215.1 of Mesorhizobium sp. P2_H9. Classification (NCBI taxonomy): domain Bacteria; kingdom Pseudomonadati; phylum Pseudomonadota; class Alphaproteobacteria; order Hyphomicrobiales; family Phyllobacteriaceae; genus Mesorhizobium; species Mesorhizobium sp. P2_H9. Next base: position 312,502 of record NZ_JBFUFX010000005.1, read on the forward strand.
GGCGGCCTTCGGCCACACCTCGCAACGCACCACATCGGGCGCGCTGCCCATGAGCAGGATCACGCGCGGCGATCTCGAAGCGGCGCTGGCCATGACATTCCTCGTTCGATCGACATGACGGGTATCGATGCCCTGGGGATCATCGAACTGCATTCAGATGCGCCCGGCCTGGCCGAGCAGGCATTGTAGCAACTCCCCGAACAATTGAAGTGGAAATTTATTGCGCGCCGGCCCTCCCGGGCGCAATCTGATCCCCACAGACTGAGATCAGGGGGAATATCAGTCCGTTTCGGGGAAAATGGGGGAATGACGCTCAAAATCATTGGGGCCGGGTTCGGCCGCACAGGTACGTGGTCGACCTTTGCCGCGCTGAACCGGCTCGGCCTGCCCTGCTACCACATGCAGGAAGTGATCCTGAACAAGGCCAACAAGGGCCATCTCGACTTCTGGCGCAAGGTGGCCAACAGCGCGCCCGGCACGCAGCACGACTGGAACAGGGTGTTTGCCAACTATACGGCGACGGTCGACAATCCCGGCTGCTGCGTGTGGCGCGAATTGCTGGCCGCAAATCCCGATGCCAAGGTGCTGCTGACGCTGCATCCGCGCGGCGCCGAAGCCTGGTACGACAGCACGATCGACACGATCTACTTCACCGAGAATGTCTGGCAGTTCAAAATCCTGGAGTGGCTGACGCCGTTCGGCCGAAAATTCGGCGACATGTCGCGCAAGCTGATTTGGGGCCGCACGCTTCGCGGCGTGATGGACGACCGCGACAAGGCAATCGCGCGCTACAACGCCTACACCGAGGAGGTGAAGGCCGCGGTGCCGGCGGAAAAACTGCTGGTGTTCACGGTGACCGAAGGCTGGGGTCCGCTCTGCGACTTTCTCGGCGTGGCGCAACCAAATGAGCCCTTCCCCAACCTCAACGACCGCGCCAGCCTCAAGAAGGTCATCGGCGACGTCATCAAGGGCGCCTACATCATGCTTGGCCTGTCGATCGCCGGGGTGGTGGCGGTGATCGCGGCGCTGTGGTGGTGGCTGGGGTGAGGCGGGGCTGCTGCCGGGGCGAGGTCAAAGCTGGTGAGAGCGCCACCCTACCCGTTCAGAATCTTCGCTAGCCTCGGTATGCCTTCACTCACCGCGCGCTTGTCGGCGAGCGTGAAGGAGAGGCGCAGCGTGTTGCGGCCGGCTCCGTCGGCATAAAAGGCGCTGCCGGGCACGAAGGCGACGCGCGCTTCCTTGACCGCCCGAGCCAGCAGCGCGGTGGCGTCCGAGCCTTCGGGCAGCGTCACCCAGACGAACATGCCTCCATCGGGCCGCGTCCAGGTCACGCCTTGCGGCATGTTGGCTGCCAGCGCCGCAAGCAGGCCATCGCGGCGCTCGCGGTAAGCGTCGATGAGCTTTTCGACCTGAGTATCGAACACGGACTCGGCGACGCGGTGCATGACCACCTGGTTGATCGACGGGCTGTGCAGGTCCGACGCCTGCTTCATCAGCACCAGCTTCTCGATGACGCGGCGCGGCGCGCAAACCCAGCCCACCCGCATGCCCGGCGACAGGATTTTGGAGAACGAGCCGCAATAAAGCGTGCGGGCATTGTCGATGCCGCCGGAGCGCGCGCAGTCGAGCGCCAGGATCGGCGCCACGCCCTCGCCATCATAGCGCAGCGCGCGATAGGCGGCGTCCTCGACGACGGCGATGTCGAGCTCGGAGGCGAGATCGAGCACCGCCTCTCGCTGCTTGAGGCCTAGCGTCTCGCCGGTGGGGTTGGCGAAATCCGGCACCAGATAGGCGAATTTGACCTTGCCACCGTTGGCGGCGGCCGCGGCGCGGTAGGCGTCGGGCGTCATGTTGCCGCCATCGGGCGTCAGCCGGTCATAGCGCGGCTCATAGGCGTTGAAGGCCTGCAGCGCGCCGAGATAGGTCGGCCAGGTGACCAGCGCCGTATCGCCCGGGGAGAGAAACAGCTTGCCGAGATAATCCAGCGCCTGCTGCGAGCCTGAAGTGATCAGGATGTTGTTCTCGTCGCAGGCGACGCCTAGCTTGCCCATCTGTCCGGCCAGCCAGCGCCGCAGCGGCAGAAAACCTTCGCTGACCTGATACTGCAGCGCCGCACCCGCATCGGCGCTGCCGAGCACCGCCGCATAGGCATCGGCGATCGCCTGCGACGGAAACAGCGCCGGGTCGGGGATGCCGCCGGCAAAGGAGATGATGTCGGGCTGGTCGAGCAGCTTCAGCAGCTCGCGGATTTCCGACGCCTTCATGCGCGAAGAGCGCGACGCCAACAGGTTCATCAATGTCAAAACGCACCTTCCACCCGGCTTGCAGGTCGATTATAGGTCAATCTCGCTGACCTATATCAGAGCCGCTTGCCCGATTGAATAGCCAGAAGGCTGACATGCCTAGCCCAATCGGAACACCCTTCGCCATCAGCCAGTTTGGCATTCGAAAAAGAGAATGGGACTCAACATGGCAAAAGGCTGACCGTCTGTTGGCGCGCCGCGTCGCAAAATTGCTTGATTTTGAAAGCTTCTTCCACCGCAGCTGGTGGGCTTCCAGCGAATGCGGTCGCCAGGCCGGCACACAGCGATCGGTGGACTGTCACTGCCGCGCTGTTACCATCGGGCGCGATCCGGGTTAGAAAAAGCGCTACTCTCTCGGCGGGATGAGAATGCGGATCAAGATCATCGGAACCGGGCGGGCCGTGCCGGCTGCGTGCGTGACGTCGCGCAGCCTCGATGCGCGGCTGGGGCTTGGCGATGGCCAGCTCGAAGCCGCCACCGGTGTCATCGAACGCTATGTCTGCGAGGCTGAATCGCAGGTCGACCTGGCCTGCGTGGCAGCGCGACTCGCCCTGGCGGATGCCGGGCTGGTGGCCGGAGATATCGATCTCGTTGTTGGCGGTTGCGGCGTGCCCTACCAGCCGCTGCCATCGACCGCGCCGCTTGTCATGCAGCGCCTCGGCATGGCCGACGGTTCGGCGGCGGCCTTCGACGTCAACAGCACCTGCCTTGGCTTCCTCACCGCCTTCGAGACCGCCGCCCACATGATCGAGGCCGGGCAATGCCAGCGGGCGCTTGTTTTCTCCGCCGAGATCGCCTCGCGCGCACTGCCCTGGAACCAGCCGGAAATCGCCGCTCTGTTCGGCGACGGCGCGGCGGCGGCCGTGCTGTGCAGGGCGGCATCTGGCGAGGGCGCGGTTAGGGCCAATCTGATGCGCACCTACCCTTCGGCCTATGAAGCCTGCAGCATCGGTTCCGGCGGCACCCGCTTCGATTTCCATCGCCAGCCGCAGGAATTCGCCAGCCATGCGCTGTTCCACATGGACGGCAAGGAATTGTTTCGCATCACGTCGCGCCATTTCAACGGTTTTGTCGCCGAGCTCTTGCAGCGGGCCGGCTGGACGCATGACGATGTCGACATCGTCGTGCCGCACCAGGCCAGCCCCTTTGCGCTCGCCCATATGGCGCGCCAGACCGGCTTCGCCAGGGAAAAACTCGTCGATATCGCGGCGTGCTTCGGCAACCAGATCGCCGCATCGATTCCCTTCGCGCTCGACATTGCGCGCCGCGAGGGGCGGATTGCTGCGGGCGCCAAAGTGCTGTTCCTCGGAACGTCGGCCGGTGTGTCGTTCGGCGGCATGGCGCTGGAAGCGTGAGCATGGGGCGTGTGCTCATCACCGGCGCCAGCGGTTTTCTCGGCTCGCATCTCATGGCGCGGCTGGCGGCGTCGGGCACGCCGGCGCTTGGCCTTGGCCGCGATGCGCGGCGCTGCGCAGCACTCGAAGCGGCCGGCCACGAGATCGTCCGCCACGACCTGTCGCAACCGTTCGATGCATCAACTCAAGCGCGGCTCGATGACGTCGAGGCGATCGTCCATTGCGCTGCACTTTCCGCGCCCTTCGGCAGGCTGGCGGATTTCGAACAAGCCAATGTCACGGCAACCCGCAACCTCGTCGATTTCGCGCGGCGGCAAAATGTGCGCCGCTTCGTCCATATCTCCAGCCCCTCGGTCTGTTTCGCTTTTTGTGACCAGCTCGATGTGCGCGAAGACAGCGCCCTGCCCGCTCCGGTCAACCATTATGCGCGCACCAAGCGGCAGGGTGAGGAGGTCGTGCTTTCAGCCCGCGAAATCAAGCCGGTAATCCTGCGGCCGCGCGGTATCTACGGCGCTGGCGACCGCGCACTGCTGCCGCGCCTGCTTGGCGCCGCGCGGCGGCGCCCGCTGCCGCTGTTTCGCGACGGCAGAGCGCGCATCGACCTGACCCATGTCGACGATGTCGTCGATGCGATCCTGGCCGCCCTTGCTGCCGACCAAGATGCCGAGGGCCAGATCTTCAATGTCTCCGGCGGCGAGGTGCTGCCGGTGCGCCGCATCGCCGACGAGGCCTGCGCGCGCGCCGGCCTTTCCGCACGATGGCGCAAAATGCCGCTGTGGCCGGCGATGCTGGCGGCCGGCGCAATTGAGGCGGTGGCGCTACGCCTGCCCGGCCAGCCGGAACCGGCGGTGACTCGCTATGGCCTTGGCCTGTTTGCCTATGCCCAGAGCCTCGACATTTCAAAGGCAAGGCGCATGTTGGGCTGGGCGCCGAAAGTGTCCTTCGCGGACGGGCTCGACCGCACATTCGGTGAGGGAGCAGCACTTTGAAGATCGTCTTCGCCAACAGTGCCTGGGTTGGTGCCGCCGAACGGCTGATCCTGCGCGGCGGCAGCTGGACGACAATCCGGCTGCGCGTCCGCTATGGGCTGATCCTGCATCCGCAGGCCGGGCCTGTGCTGATCGACACCGGCTATACGCCGCACGTAACAATGGGACCTGAGCGTAGTGCGCCGCTGCGTCTGTACGGCGCGGTGCTGAGGCCCAAGCTCAATGCGGCCGAACAGCCGCTGCCGGTGCTGGCACGCTTCGGCCTGACGCCGCGCGATATCCGCGCGGTCATCGTCACGCACTTCCATGCCGATCACATGTCCGGGCTGTCGCTGTTCCCCGAGGCACGCTTCATCGCCAGCGATGCGGCGTGGTCGCGGGCCAAGGCGAGAACGGGCTGGCAGAATCTGCGCCATGGCGTTTTTTCCGAGCTCTTTCCGGCTGATTTCGAGAGCCGCCTCGACGGGCTGTCGTCCAGGAAGCAGATCGCGCCGCATGATGGCGTGCCCGGCGGCGCCGACCTGTTCGGCGACGGCAGCGTGATCGCTGTCGACTTGCCCGGCCATGCCGATGGTCAGTTCGGCCTGCTGTTCCCAAATTTGGAACGCCCGCTGCTCTATGGCGTCGATGCGCAATGGCTGCTTGCCGCCCTTGTCGAAAATCGCACGCCGGGTTTGCCGGCGACGCTGCTGGCCGAGGATGCCGCAGCCCTTGAGCCAACCAGCGAAACGCTGCGGCGGTTTCTGGCAACCGGCGGCGAGGTCATGTTCTGCCACGATCCAGAGCCGACGTCCTACGATCTCGACAGCGAGGGCGGATGAGCGGGCTCGGCGAAGCGATCAAATCGTTTGCCGTCACCCGCTGGGTGTCGCGCAAGAGCCGCAGGGATTTCGAGCGCTGGCAGGCGCGCGCCTTGCGACGCTGGCTCGACCGCGACCTGCCGCTGGCGCCCTTCTACGACAAGGCGCCGCGCCATCTCGGCGACCTGCCGGTGACCGACAAGGCGCTGCTGATGGCGAATTTCGAGCGCTTCAACATAGGCGGCGTGTCGGCTCGCGATGCCTGGGCCGCCGCTTCCGCCGACGGCCGCCTCGGTGACCTGACGGTCGGCGCCAGCACCGGCACATCAGGCAATCGCGGCCTGTTCGTCATTTCCCAGGCCGAAAAATATCGCTGGCTGGGTGCGATCCTGGCCAAGGCCGTGCCCGATCTTCTCTGGCGCCGGCAGCGGGTCGCCGTCATCCTGCCGCAGAACACCGGGCTCTATGACAGCGCCCGTAAATCCCGGCGCATCGATCTGCGTTTTTTCGACCTGACGCTCGGTCCGGAACACTGGCGCGCCGCACTCGAGGATTTCGCACCGACGGTGATCATCGCGCCGCCCAAAATGCTGCGGCATTTCGCGGCCGCCGACTTCAAGCTGGCGCCGCTACGCGTCTTCTCAGCCGCCGAAACGCTGGACCCGATCGACCGGCCGGTGATCGAAACATTCTTCGGCCGGCCGCTCGACCAGATCTACATGGCAACAGAAGGGCTGTTCGCCGTAACGTGCCGGCAAGGCGGGCTGCATCTGGCCGAGGATTCGGTGTTCTTCGAGTTCGAGCCGGTCGGCGACGAGCTGGTGACGCCGCTGGTCACCGCCTTTCGCCGCCAGACCCAGATCATGGCGCGCTACCGGATGAACGATCTGCTGCGCCTATCCAAGGCGCCCTGCCGCTGCGGCTCGCCGCTGCGCACGGTGGACGAGATCGTCGGCCGCATGGACGATGTCTTCCGGCTCGCATCGGCGACTGGGCCGATCCTGGTCACTCCCGACATTCTGCGCAATGCGGTGCTGAAGGCGGATCGCCGCATCGACGATTTCCGCCTGATCCAGACCGCGCCCGACGCCGTCGAATTGCGACTTGCGCCAGATCTCGCCGACGACGCAGTTTCTGCCGCGCTGGCGGCGGTACGCGCGCTGCTGGCCTTGCGCCAGGCGACAGCATCCGTTGACCTCGTGCGCGCGCCGCTGCCGCTGGAGACCAACCGCAAACTGCGCCGCGTCGAATGCCGACTGGGGGCAGCATGAGCCCGATGGCTGTCGCGACCAGGCAGGCCCATGCAGACCGGGTTGAAAACAATCCCACCCGGGTCGAGGCCTTCGTGCGGCTCTTCAACGAGATTCCCGTCCGCGACCTCATCCGCAATTTGACGGTGACCGTCGAGCCGTTCGAGATTGCCGGGCGGTCCTTTCCGCTGACGCTCAACGATGCCAGCGAGGCGCCGAATTGCTACATCTGCCGCCCGTCCAGCGCCTATATCGACTACGCCATCGACGAGACCCGCAATTTCGTCTCGGCTCCCTTTCTGCAGCGGGCGGTGCGGACGCTGATCGGCCTGTGCGCGCCACTGGTCAAGGCAAGCGGCCTCGACCATCAGGTGCAGGTCAACAACTGGCTCTATTCGACCAATCCGGTGCCGCTGCTCGATCGCAAGGCGATCGCGGCAATGCGTTCCAGCCTGACGGCGCGCTTTCCGGATCGGGCCATCGTTATCCGCTCGCTGAACGAGATCGCCGACCCCGCCACCATCGCGGCGCTGAAGGCCGAAGGTTTTCGCATGCTGGCGGCGCGGCAGATCTACATCTTCGCCGATCGCAGTTCGGCACCCGCCATGACCAACGACATGAAGCGCGACCGCAAGCGGCTGCGCACCACGCCCTTCGAGAGGGTCGGCGATGCCGATTTCAGCGAGACCGACTATGCGCGCGCCGAAGCGCTTTACGGCATGCTCTATCTCGACAAATACACGCCGCTCAATCCGCATTACACGGCGCGCTACATCGCCGAGATGCACCGCCGCGGTATAATCAGGCTTGCCGGCCTGCGCCGGCCCGGCGGCGAACTCGTTGCCGTTGCCGCCCTGTCGGAGAACGGCGCGACATTGACGCAGCCGATCGTCGGCTACGACACCGGCCTGCCGGTTGGCGACGGGCTCTACCGTATGATGATGGCCATGGCGCAGGACCATGCCACGGCGCACGGCCTGTTCTTCAACATGAGCGCTGGCGCCGCCGCCTTCAAACGCTTGCGCGGCGCCGTGGCGACGGTGGAATACACCGCCGTCTACGCCAATCATCTGCCGCGTCGCCGCCGCGTGGCGGTGCGTATCATGGAAATTGTGCTGGCGCGGGTCGGCATTCCCCTGCTTCGGAGATTTGAATTGTGAGCGAACCCCGGCATCCAAAGCGCAGGGATCATTGGCAAGCGGTGGCGCTGTCGGCCGATATCAGACGCAAGCCGAAGCGCATCCTGTTCGACGGTGCACCGCTGGTGCTGTTTCGCTCGGCGCAAGGCATTGCCGCCCTGTTCGATCGCTGCGCGCACCGGCTGGTCGAATTGTCGACCGGCAAGGTCGTCGGCGGCGAGATCGAATGCCCCTATCATGGCTGGCGCTATGATGGCGAAGGACGCTGCACCGCCATTCCCGGCCATGTCGGTGACATCCCGCATTACCGCGTCAGGCGCTTCACTGCGATCGAGCGCGACGGTGTCGTCTTCGTCTCCTCAGGCACGCCCGAAGGCGAGCCCTATCTCCACTGCATGCAGGGCAAGGACGTCGTCGTGAAGCGTGTGCGCAGTTCGGCGCAATCGACGGTGCTCGACGCGGCCGAGAACATTTTGGATGCCACCCACACCCACTTCACCCACAAGGGCGTGCTGCGCGGCCTGACCGCCAAGCGCCATCTCGTGCACGTCGAGGTGACCGGCGGCGAGGGTTGGGTCGAGAGTTGCTACACCGGCGAGGACCGTCAGCAGGGACTGGTCAGCCGGCTCCTGGAAGGCGAGCGGGCCAAGACCATCGGCCGCTACCGCCATCCTGGGATCGTCGAGCTGGAATACTGGGGCAAGCGCGGTCTGGCGCTGGCAACGACCTTCCATTTGCGCCAGGCGGATGAGCGAACCGTCGAGGGCATCGGCTGGCTGATCGGCCCGCGCCAGGGTCTGCTCGGCGAACTCAAGGCGCTTGCCTTCAGGCCGCTCTTCGCCTTCGCCCTGCAGCAGGATCGCCGCGTGCTGAAATCGGCAAGCGACAATGCCCGCATCCCGCCGGCAGTGCTGCCGGCGATCGGACCGCTGGATTTCCTGCGCCGCGATATCGCCGCCATCATCGACGGCAAGATGCCACCGGCAGCCGCAGGGCCGCGGGTGCATCAGATCGAGCTGTGAAGAGGCCCGTTCCACTCGATATCGCGGGTCGACGCGGCCTGCAGGCTGATGTGTTGACGCCGCGCCGTGGCGGCGATTTCGGCAAGCGCGCGCCACTGCGCCCGTTTGGGCGCGGGGTCGCCCGGCCAGTCGAGCAGTTCGTCGGCCTCGCGCATCGCATGGCCAAAACGTCCGATCTGCCCGGATCGCAAGGCTGCCGGCAATCCAAACACCCACATGGCCAGCCGCACCGTCTGCGGTACGGTGACATCAGGCTTCACCTCGTCGCCGCCTTCGAACACGGCATCCGTGAAGCGCTGCGGATCGCGAAAGAAATGCAGGCCGCTGACGGCGCGCGGATTGCACTCCAGCGGCAACACCTGGCCGTCCTGTTCGCGCATCAGGTCGAAGGAGATCTGGCCGGTCCAGCCGGTACCGGCGACGAAGGTTTCGACGAAGCGCCGCGCGGCGGCATCCTCGACGCGCTCGAAGCAGATGCCGGCGCCCTTGCCGGCGCGATAGAGCGAACGATAGAGCGCCAGCGCCTTGAGCTCGCCGTTGCGGGCCACCGCATAGGCGCTGATCTCCTCGCCGGCGACGAAGCGCTGCGCCACCCACGGCATTTCAGGCGAAGGGCTGATCGTGTCGAGTTCTTCAGGTGACGGACGCAGTAGGACATGGCTGGCGAAACGTGACCAGACCGGCTTGAACACCAGCTCGCGCGACCGGTCACGTACGGCTTCCAGATCGTTCCTGCTCTGCAGCAGCGTCGTATCCGGCACGGCGAGGCCGAGGCTCTCCGCCAGCCGGATGAAAGCGTGCTTGTCATGGACCCGGGCGAGCAGGTCCATGTCGGGCGCAAACAGACGGGCCGGCATAGCGCGGTCACGCCAGAGCTGGCCAAGATAGAAAACCTCCTCGCAGGTGGGGATGACGAGGTCGACGCCCTCGGCGCGGACAAGCGCTTCCACCGCTTCGGCATAGGCCTCAGGGGCAAAACGCGGCGGCGGCAAGCGGCGATAGGCCGCGCATGCCGTACTCGCCGCCGCGATCGGCCGAGCCGGGCTGTCGGCCAGGATCACCCGCCGCCCGGCACTGTTGAGCAACCGCGCCAGATGCAGCGCCACCGGGGCCCGGGCTCCGGTGATCAGCACGGTGTTATTTTGCATGAGGCACCGACATCACAGCGGGCACCCCAGAGCGAGGATCAAACGCCGGTCAAGGAATTTGTCGTCACCAGCGTCACGCCGGCCTTGGCGAATTCGGCATTGTGGCGGGCGATGATCTGCGCGGCCGTTTCGCTGGGGCTGTCCAGCGTGCTGTGGGCGTCGGACACCACGGTGACGCCAAGCCCGTGGGAAAAGGCACCCTTGACCGTGGCCGCGACGCAAAAGTCGCTCTGCGCGCCGACGAGAACGACCTCGTCGGTGCCCTGCCCCGCCACCCATTCGCCAAGTGCGGCATTGCTGAAGGCGTTGCCCACGCTCTTGGAAAAGGTCGGCTCGTCTTCGGCCTGGCCAAGTTCCGGCCACACCGGCCAGCCCGGCGCGCCGGGCGCCAGCGGATCGCCGGCCGGCCCGTCATGCCTGACGAAAGCGACCTTGCGCCCGCCGCGCCGCGCCCATTCCATCACCGCCCGCACGCGGCTGGCGATGCCCACCGCATCATGGATCGGCGGCTCGGCGACGCCGTCGAACATGCCCGTCTGGAGGTCGATGACGATGAGCGGGGCGAGGTTGGACTTTGACATGGCGCGAAGATAGCGCGGACGGCAGGAGGGTCAAGCGGCGCCGAATCTCCCCCCTCGAGGGGGAGATGTCGCCGAAGGCGACAGAGGGGGTCGGTGTGCGTGAAGCGCCAGCCTCCAATTGTCGCAAAACGTCGAGCCCAGTCGAACCGACCCCCTCTGGCCTGCCGGCCATCTCCCCCTCGAGGGGGGAGATCCCCTCACCCAATGCCGCCGGTCACCACATAGGCGCCGGCGGCGCAACCGTCCTCATGCCGCACGATCGCGGTAACGATCGAACCGTAGGCGCCGCGCCAGACGCTGTGGATCCTTCGATGCTCGACGGCCGGAATGAGGGCACGCCCGGTGAAGCGGGCGCCAGTCCGCTGCATGGCGACAGGCTCGCCGTTGACATGGACTTTCACGCCAACAGCCGCCAAGTCGGCGGCCTCGGCCGCGCCATGCATGACGAGCGTGATAACGATCTCGTCCCCACCATCTGAATGGCGCGTCTCGGCGGCAAGTATGAGGGACAACGGTGGCGCCGATCTGGGCTGGCTCGAGCTCGACTGGAAAACATCCTCCGGCAATTCCGGCGTGCGCGGCGGGCTGGTGCGGCGTTTGGTCGAACGCTCGTAATCGCCGGCCAGGCGCAGCAGCCTCACATCGTCATAGGCCTTGCCGGCGAAGGTCAGGCCGACCGGCATGCCGATATCGGCCATCGTGCCCATCGGCACGGTGACTGTGGGAATGCCGAGATGGCGCCAGACCAGATTGCCGTTGGCGACCCAGGTGCCGTTGCGCCAGGCAAGGGCGGCGGCGGCCTCGTCGACATCGGCATCGGCCGGACCGACATCGGCCACGGCGGGCAGCACCACCGCATCCAGCCCTCGCGCATCCAGCCAATCCTCGAAGTCGATCCGCCGCGTCGCCTCCAGGCCCTTCAGGCCGTCTTCCATTGTCGGGATATCCACGAAGGGCGTAACGCCAAGCTTTGCCCGTTCGACATACTCCGCCAGGTCGAAACCGTCGTCGCCATAGCGGTCCGGCAATGTTCCTGGCGGTTGCGGGAAAATCTTCGGGCCGTCGACCGATGCCAGGTCGGGAATCGCAGGATCGGCATTGGCGCGCAGGAAATCATCCCATCCCCAGACACAGAGATCCCAGATTTCCCGCTCGGCGAACGCTTCCGGCACCAGCCCGCGATCGACCATGGTTTTTGTACCCGGCCGGTCGCGCTCGTAGTTGGAGACGACGGGAAAATCGACCTCGACCACGGTGGCGCCAAGCCGCCCGAGATCGCGTGCGGCCTGCTGCCAGAGGGCCAGCACCGAGGCGCGGGTCTCGATGGGCTTTGTCGCCTCGGCATCCCTGCCGATATACATGCGGGGCACGCCGAGCCGCACGCCTTTGAGCGAGCCCTCCAGCTTCAGCCCGGTGTAGCGTGGCGGCCGCACGGCCGAGCTTGGAGGCAGCGCCAGCCATGGCTGCGCGCGCCAGAAATCGCCGCTCGTCTCGGCATCGTCGGCGACGATCACGTCGAGCAGTTCCAGCATATCCGCCACGCTGCGCGTGTGCGGCACCACCACATCCATGGTCGGCACCAAGGGCCAGTTGCCCCTGACCGAAATGACGCCGCGCGACGGCGTGTAGGCGACCAGCGCGTTGTTCGACGCCGGCGCCCGGCCGGACGACCATGTCTCCTCGCCCAAGCCGAAGGCGGCGAAGCTGGCCGCCGTTGCCGTGCCCGAACCGTTGGACGAACCCGAGGCGAAGGCGGCGGTCAAGAAGTCGGCATTGTAGGAGCTTTCGGCGCGGCCATAGACGCCGCGCTGCATGCCGCCATTGGCCATGGGCGGCATGTTGGTGAGCCCGATCAGCACCGCGCCGCCGGCGCGCAGCCGCGCGATGGTGAAGGCATCCTCGCTGGCGACGAGATGTTCGAAGGCCGGCGAGCCGGCGGCCACCGTCAGGCCTGCCACCTTGTAGCTGTCCTTGGCGGTGTAGGGGATACCGTCCAGCGGCCCGAGCGTGACGCCCTTCCGGCGCCGCAAATCCGACGCAGCCGCCTCCTCGAACATTTCGGGGTTGAGCACGGGCACGGCATTCAGCGCGATGCCATGGCGGTCGTAGTGCGCGATGCGCCGGAGGTAGGCGCCGACCAGTTCGACGCTGGTGACGGTACCGTCGTCCAAGGCCTGGCGCAGGTCGGCGATCGAGGCTTCGACGAGGCGGAGGTTGGTCATGGGGCGGCCCAGTTGGCGTTCAATCACCTCTGCCCTGCCGGGCATCTCTCCTGCAAGGGGAAGCTTCGCCGATTTCGCCAGCGTTGCCTTGGGCACTCAGTTCACAGCGTCTTGCTGTCGAACTGGCCTTTTTCCTTCATCAGTTCGAGAAAGGTCCTGGCCTCGGCGTTTCCGTGTCCCGCCGCCGTGGAAAACCACTTGATGGCTTCCGGATAATTCGGCTCGCCTCTGATCCCGGTGTAGTAGAGCTTGCCAAGGTTGAGTTCTGCTTCGACATTTCCCGCCTTGGCTGCCTCCAGCAACCAGAATTCGGCGGATTTGTTATCCTTGGCTATCCCTCTGCCCTGCGCATAGGCAGCAGCCAAATACAGCTCGGCCGAAACATTCCCCTGCTTTGCAGCCTTGAGCCACCACGAAACGGCATTCGCGTCACTCTGGGTCAGGCCAGCGCCCGTCCAGTATGAGACGCCCAGGTTCCCCTGGGCATTGGCATCTCCCTGGCTCGCCGCTTTTAGCAACCAGGACGCCGACTCGGCATCACTGTGGGCGACGCCTCTGCCCGTTGCGTATGCGTAGGCCAGCGCAGATTGCGCCGGGACACTGCCCTGTTCCGCCGCCTTGACCAACCAGGCGACCGACTGGGTGGCGTCCTTGCCGATGCCCTTTCCCAACTCATACGCGTTTGCCACGGCGTATTGCGCTTCGGGCAGGCCGGCGGTTGCTGCCTTCATCCACCATTCGAAGGCCAGGCGGTCATCCTGACCGACACCGTGGCCAAGCGAATAGAGGCTACCCAGCAGAGTCTGGGCATTCGGCTCACCCTTGTCGACCGCCTTTCGCACCCACATCACGGCGAGTTGATCGTCCTTCTTGACGCCTTGGCCGAGATAGTAGGCACGACCGACGACGAAAGCCGCCTCCGCGTTTCCCTGGTCAGCCGCCTTACGCCACCAGTAGAGAGCTTGCTCGTAGCTTTGTGTAACGCCTTGGCCCTGCGCATACAGGGCGCCGACGGCGTACTGACCATTGGCGTTGCTCTTGTCGGCTGACTGCCTGGCAAACTTCAACGCCAGTTGATCGTTTCTTTCGACCCCTTTGCCGCGAGAATAGGCTTGGCTGAGCCAAGCTGCCGCATCGCCATTTCCTTGCTCGACCGCCTTGCCCCACCAGTAGATCGCCAGCTTGTCATTCTGAGCGATTCCAGCGCCATTCCAGTACATCGCTCCTAGACCGCACTGTGCGTCAGCATTTCCCATCTCGGCAAGCAGAGAGGTCCGATGGAATTGCTCCCGATAATCCTTGGCCAGGAATGCCGCCTGAAACTTCCTTATGGCTGACCACTGCAGATAGTAATTTCGGACAGGCCCAAGCAGCACGAAGCCCGCCAGCAACACCAGGACGACGGTGAGGACCTTTCGACGACGCGGCGCGGGCGGACTGAAGACAGTTGTATCGGCTTCAAGTGGCCAGTCATTGTTGCTCAAGTTGGCGATCCATTTGCAGCCACCAGTAATCCTTAGCGCAAGCCGCGCTGCTCTGGAATATCCGCTGCATTGAATGTCGCACTACTCCGGCGCGCCGGCAAACAGCACCACGCCGTCGCCGCCGCTTGCCGGCCAATCCCTGATGGTGCGGTCGTAGCCGCCGGTGAGCAGCGTGCCGTCTGCGGCGAAGGCGACCGAATAAAGCGGCCCGGTGCCGGGATCGAACTCGGCGATCTCGGCGCCGGTGTCCATGTTCCAGAGCCGCGCCGTGCCGTCGAGCGAGACCGAAGCCAGGCGCTTGCCGTCGGGGGATAGCGCGATTTCGTAGACGGTACCGGAATGGCCCTCGAAGCGGCGGACTTCCCTGAAGGTGTCGAGATCCCAAAGCTTGATCGTGTAGTCGCCGCTGCCGGTCACCACATGGTGGCCGTCGGCGGTGAAGACGGCGCCGTAGGTGCCTTGCTCGTGGCCGTGCCAGCTGCGCAATTGCTTGCCTGAAACGATGTCCCAGAGCTTCAACTCGCCGTCGATGCTACCCGAGATGGCGTGCGTGCCGTCGGGCGAGACGGCGACGGCGCTGACCGACCAGTCGTGGCCTGGCAGCACATGCAGCACATTGCCCTTGTCGATATCCCAGACGATGACGCTGCCGGTGTCGTGACCGCTGACGGCCAGCTTGCCGTCCGGGCTGATCGCCAGGTTCCTGACGCCGCCATTCTCGCCCGAGGAGAAGACGTGCAGCACCGCCCCATCCGAAAGCTGGCGTAACACGATCTCGCCATCGTCGCCCGCGGTCAGCGCCTGCTTTCCGTCGGGCATGAACAGCGCTGTGCGCGCCATGTCCTTGTGGACGCCGAGGTTGCGGATCAGCCGCTTGCCATCGATGTCCCACAGCTTGATCATATGGTCGGTGCTGGCGCTCATAATCGAGTGCCCATCAGGCGCCACCGCCAGCCAGACGACGGCATCGCGGTGGCCTTCGGGTTGCGTCGGCAGCGGCGGCGGAGCGGGAGGCAGCGGCGCAACGGTTGCTGGCGGAGCAGGCTCAGGCGGTGAGGCCGGAGGGGCAAGCGCGACCTCCGGTGGCTGCGCCGGCACTGCGGGTGCCGTAGGTGGCTGGGCAGGCAGAGGCGCCGGCTGAGATGGCGCCGGCTCCGGCGGTTTGGCCGCCAGTTCGGGCGGTGGCGCGGCTAGGTCGGGCGGCGGGGCGGCTGGCGGCGGCGCCGGGGCAGCGACGGGCGGCGAAGTTGGGGGAGCCGGCGGTGTCACCGGTTCCGGTGCGGGCGGGGCGCTGGCGACGTCCTTGGGTTCATTGGACTTGGGTTCGCTGGGGGCGGCTACCTCGCCCGGGCCGGTGCGATGCGCCAGCCACGGGCCGACCCCGTTGACCAGCAGCGCCAGCACAGTGATCGCTGGCAGAACTAGGAAGGCCCGGCGCAGGCCTGGTCTGCCCGGGTTTTGCAATTCAGCGGCCCTGCCGAACAGCGGCGCGCCGGCCTGGTGGTTCGGGCGGCCCGGCAACAGGCCGGCCAGGAACAACAGCCCGCCGACCAGGCAGGCAGCACCCGCCACCAGAAACACCATCACACGCACCGATGCGATGGACATGCCCGCATCGTGCTGCGCCAGACGCGCCACCGCCAAACTGGCGATGCCGATCGCCAGCAGGAGAACCGCAAGCAGCCTGTCAGCACCCCTGTTCATCGGCTCCCCCCCTCCCTGCCCGCGCACTTCTCTCATTGCGAAGCCTGGCCATTCTTCAGACTACCAGCGAACATGTATCGCAAAATGCCGCGCGCGAAAGTGGTGGAGATCACGCGCGCATTGGCCTACTTCAACTCCACCCACACCGGCGCGTGGTCGCTGGCGCCGTCTTGCCCGCGAACATCGCGATCGATGCCGGCGGCAGTGAGGCGGCGGGCCAGCTTCTTGGACAGCAGGATGTGATCGAGCCTCAATCCAGCGTCGCGCGGCCAGCGGTTGCGGCGATAATCCCAGAAAGTATAGAGCGTTTCCTTCGGGTGTTTTCTGCGCAGCGCATCAAGCCAGCCTTGCTCCAGCAGGCGAGCGAAGGATGCCCGGCTCTCCGGCTGCACCAGCGCATTGTCGTCATAGGAACGCGTGGCGTAGATGTCGCGCGGCTCGGGCACGATGTTGTAGTCGCCGGCCAGCACCACCGGCAGGCCCGTGTCGAACAGCTGCCCGGCATGCGCCTCCAGCCGCTTGTGCCAGGCGAGCTTGTACTGGAATTTCGGGCCGGGCTGCGGGTTGCCGTTCGGCGCATAGAGGCAAGCGATTACGATGCCAGACACCGCTGCCTCGATGTAGCGGCTTTGTTTGTCGGCCTCGTCGCCGGGCAGGGCATCGCGGGTCAGAACGGGTTCCGAACCGCGCGCGAGTATGGCGACACCGTTCCAGGTCGGCTCGCCTTTCCACACCGCGCCATAACCGGCGGCGGCAAGTGCGGTGCGCGGAAACTGCATGTCGCGTGCCTTGAGTTCCTGCAGGCAGACGATGTCGGGCTTTGCTGCGGCGAGCCATGCCAGCAGATTTTGCAGGCGGCTGTTGATGTTGTTGATGTTGAAGCTGGCGATCTTCATTTGCCGGATACGCCTTTCACTTCGTCATCCTCGGGTCTGCGCGCGTCGCTTCGCTCCTTGCTCCGCCCTAGGATGACGAAGCCGATGGCCGCGCCAGCTTGGCTTTCACCGTCTCGGCCAGTGTCTTCAGATGATCGGCAGTGGAAAAGCCCGACACGCTCTTTCGTGGCTTCAAGTCGTGGTCGCCATCCTCCAGCCAGATCACCTCGATGGCATCGGAAAGATCATAGGTCGCAACCTCGTCCCTGGTGCCGAACTCGTCGCGCGTGCCCTGGAAGATCAGGGTCGGCGTCTTGAGGTCGGCGAGATGTTTAGTTCGGAGCTGCTCGGGCTTTGCCGGCGGATGGAAGGGATAGCCGAGACAGATCAAGCCGGCGATCTCGCCTTTCGCAAACATCTCGTCGGCAACCATCGAAGCGACACGCCCACCCATCGACTTGCCGCCGATGATCAGCGGGCCGGTCACGCCCCTACCCCTGAGATCGGCGATCGCCTTGATGTATTCCGGGTTCACCGTCTCGGCGCGCGGCGGCGGCTTGCGGTGGCCGTAGCGGCGTGCCGCCATATAGTGGAATTCGAAACGCGCGACCTGGAAGCCGGAAGCGGCGAGCGCCTTCGCGGTGGCGGTCATCGAGGGAGAGTCCATCGAGGCGCCGGCGCCATGGGCGAGCAGAATGGTGACGGGGGCGGTTTCGTGACCGTCGAAGAGGAAGCTAGTTGGCATCAGGCTTTGGTGTCCCGATATGGTGATACGTGACTTTGGAGCCGTGAACTTCTCTGCTCCACTGTTCCGGATGGAACATGATGTGCGCTGTTCCGGCGGCTAATATTCCCACGATCAGCATGAAGAACGGCCGACCGAAACAGACGCGCTGCCTATTTGACACAAGGTCCTCGGGGCGATCCGGCCCGAATTCGAGAATCGATCTCCTCCGGTTGTAGAACTTCATCCAACTGATGTTGTTGTCCAAGGAAAAGTCCCAACCATTGCTTCGATAGAAGAGCAATTCCCGTGCCTGGCCAATCGCCATGAGTACGAACCAGACCGTAAGTCCAACAAAAAGAACCGCCATCTGAATCCCCGCCGACCGGTGCTGAGATAGTCATACGACGAAGAATTCGCAAACATAGGCCACCCTTGGTGGAGTTCACCCCGCCGTCCGCGTCGCTTGCAAATCGACGAACTGTATCCCCTTGGCCGCCATGCGCGACCATTCGGAATCGACGTCGAGTTCGAGATAGCGAACCCAGAGCCGGCGCGCCCCGGTCAGATTGCCGGCATCGAATTCGAGCCGCGCAAGGTTGAACACCGGATCGGCATAGGTCTTGTCGAGCGCGATGGCCTTTTGCAAATGCCGGCGGGCGGAAGCCACCTTGCCCTCGTCGCTCATCAGCCCGGCAAGGTTGAACCAGGCTTCGACGAAGGCGGGGTCGAGTTTTATGGCGCGGGCGTAGTCGTGCGCGGCCTCCGCCACGTGGCCGCCG
The DNA here is from genome assembly GCF_056403215.1 of Mesorhizobium sp. P2_H9. Lineage (NCBI taxonomy): Bacteria > Pseudomonadati > Pseudomonadota > Alphaproteobacteria > Hyphomicrobiales > Phyllobacteriaceae > Mesorhizobium > Mesorhizobium sp. P2_H9. The sequence continues at coordinate 330,880 of NZ_JBFUFX010000005.1, forward strand.
GCGCGCAGGCAATTGGCGCGGTTGAAGGCGGCGATGGCGTCGCTCGGGTCGATGGCCAGGCAGCGCTGGTAGAGCGTCGCGGCCTGATCGTGATCGCCCTGCTCTTCCGCCGCCTCCGCCTCGGCAAACAAATCTTCCAGCGTGTCGTCATCGGCAGCGCCCAGATCGAACAGCAATTGCCCGTCGAGCTCGCTCTGGCCGCCTTCGAGGTAGATCGCGTCGGCGCGCCCATGCTGCGATCCGACATTGAGCGACTTGGCGGTCAGCGAGGCGACCGGACCGGAGCGGTGCACGGAGCGGGCGATAGCGCCCCATGAGGCACCCCCGGCGGTGAGCCCGGCATATTTGCGGGCGAGGATCAGGTCGCGGAAGGAATACGGTTCTGCGTCATGCTCGAAGGCGTCGAACAGCGACAACAGGTCGAGATCATCCGCGGCGAGCCGCGACTGGTCGATGAGCGATTGCCTCGACAGCGCCGACGCCTCCGGCGCCTTCATCAGCCCGAGCAGGCGCAGGAACCCGTTCTCGCTGAGAAGCATGCGCCCGGCGGCGCGCTCTACGGCAACGCGGCGCGCAATCTCGGCATCGCCGGCCTTGGCCAGGAAATTGCGGCCGAAGACAACATGAGAGGTGCGCCGGGTGACGCCGCGCCGCAACTGGCCGTGCTGGCGCTCGACCTCGCGCGCGGCCAGCCGCAGCGGAAACGCCGCCAGCGCGCCGATGGTGCCGAAGACGGCACCGGGTGTGACTATACCGGTGGGCGCCGTCACCCTTTGCTCTTGCCGACGGCCTTGAGCAGGTTGGCCTTGAGCGGATTTTCCTTGGGCGCGGCCTTGGCCTTGGCGGCAGGCTTCGCCTCGTCATCGGCCTTGCTCTTCGACTTGGCCGGCGGCTTCGCCGCCTGCGACAGGCTCGCCTTCAGCGCGTCCATAAGGTTGATGACATTGCCCCGCTCGGGTGCTGCCGCGATGATCGGCTTGTGACCTTTGAGCTTCTCGCGGATCATCGCCATCAGTGCGATCTCATAGCGGTCCTCATAGTCCTTCGGATCGAAGGTGGTTTCCTTCTGCTTGATCAGCGCCTCGGCCAGTTGCAGCATTTCGGCCTCCGGCTTGCCGGCCGGGATGTTGCCGAAATACTCAGCTGTGCCACGCACTTCGTTCGGGTTCCTCAAGGTGCAGACGAACATGCCGTTTTCGCGCGCACCGATGGTCACCACGCGTTCGCGGCTGGACAAGACGAGGCGGGCGATCGCCAGCTTGCCGGATTTGCGCATGGCCTCGCGCAGCACGGCGAAGGTCTCTTCCGCCATAGCGCCGTCCGGCGCCAGATAGTAGGGCGCGTCCTGGTAGATGACATCGACCTCACCCTCGTCGACAAAGGCCTCGATGTTCATCGTGTGGTTGGATTCGATGCGCACCGCGTCGAGATCGGCATCATCGATGATGATGTACTGCTTGTCCTCGTACTCGTAGCCCTTGACCAGGTCCGAGCGCTCAACCAGCCCGAGTTCGGGATCGACCGGCTTCATGTTGATGCGGTTATGGGTCTTCTTGTGCAGCTGGTTGAAGCTGATGCGCTCGCTCGTCGTCGTTGCCGGATAGAGCCGGACCGGACAGCTGACGAGGCTGAGCTTGAGGTAACCTTTCCAACTTGCCCTGGGCGCCATGAAACTCTCTCCTACGCAAACTGCTGCAGCTGTCTTTCGTCCGAAGGACGTGCGGCGCTGCGGAAATCCTACATGCCTGCCGACAATACCGGCAAATCCCTAGCGAAATCTTCCATGAACGCGCCGGGGTCGCCGGAAGGCCCGGCGGCGCAGAATAATTCAAATTGTCGGAAGCGTCGATGGAGGTTGAGGAAGCGGCCGTCCTTCCCTTCGTCATCCTATGGCGAAGCAAGGAGCGAAGCGACGCGGCGCAGACCCTAGGATGACGAAAGATGGGTAGGCAAATCCCGGGCGAAATCCTCGATATCCGCCCAGGGATCGCCTGACGTCGCCAGCAATCCCGGCAGCGAGGAATAGTTCAGATCCTGTGGCGCATCGATGGATTCGAGATCGCTCCAACTCACCGGGGTCGAGGCCGGCAGATTGGTGCGGGCGCGCAGCGAATAGGGCGCGGCGGAGGTGTGGCCGCGTGCATTGCGGTGATAGTCGATGAAGATGCGCCGCTTGCGGTTGTCCTTGCCCATGGTGGTGGTGAAGGTATCGGGCGCGCTTGCCGCCAGGCGCGTGGAGATGGCGCTGGTTGCCTGGTGCAGTTTCTTCCAGTTCTGCTTTTGCGTCACCGGCACCGTGATGTGGATGCCCGAGCCACCGGAGGTCTTGGCGAACGGCACCAGGCCAAGCGTTTCCAGTTCGCTCCTGATATGCACCGCGGCCTCGACCACTTCGCGCCAGGCGATGCCCTCGCCCGGGTCGAGGTCGAAGACGATCTGGTCGGGCTTGTCGAGGCTCAAGCGATGCGTGCCCCAGGTGTGGAACTCGACGACGCCGAACTGCGCCAGCGCCAGATAACCCTTGGCACCTTCGACAGAAAGGTAGGATTTGGTTTCGTTCTCGGAATTGGTTGCCTCAAATGTCACCACCGAGGGCGGCATGCCGGTGAAGGCATGGCGCTGGAAGAAACAGTCCTTTGGCAGGCCGGTCGGGCAGCGCACCAGCGACACCGGACGTCCCAGAATGTGCGGCAGCATGAAATCGCCGACCAGCGCGTAGTAGACGGCGATGTCGAGCTTGGTCGGTCCGGTCTTGCCGAACAGTCGCCGCTCCGGGTTGGTCACCCAGATGGTGGCGAGGTCGGCCTCGGCGATCAGCCGCTTGCGTTTTGGCGCGACCGGCGTCGACAGGCCGATATCGCGCAGGCCGCGAAACACGCCGTGACGCAGCGCATTGTCGGCGGTGCGGTTGGCATAGTGGATGCGCGCCGACAGCAGCGGCCGCACCCAGTTCATCTCGCGCATGATCTCGCGCGGCACGCCCTCCGGCGCAGACGCGCCTTCGCGCAGCGGCTGCAGCCGGGCGAGCAACGCGCCTGAAGTGGCAGCGTCGAAGCCGGTGCCGACCTTGCCGCGATAATGCAACTCACCATCCTCGAATTCCGCCATGCCGAGCGCCGCCAGCCCTTCGGCCGCATCGGAGGTGGTGTAGCCAGCAATGACGAAGTCGCCGTTCTGCAGAGCCTTGGTCTTGGTCCAGCTCCTGGTGCGGCCGCTCTGGTAGATCGCGGTCGCCCGCTTGGAGACGACGCCTTCCAACCCAAGTTCGCTAGCCTGGTCGTAGAGCCCCTGCCCGCTGCCTTCGACATGATCGGAGAACTGGATGGCGGAGTTGGCGCCGACGCCGGACAGCAGTTGCGCCAGCAGCGCCTTGCGGCGGATAAGCGGCGCCTTTCTCAGGTCCCAGCCGTCGAGGTGCAACAGGTCGAAGGCGTAGAAATGCAGCTTGCTGCCGGCGCCCGCGGCCAGCGCGTCCTGCAGCAGCGCAAAGCGACTGATGCCCTTGGCGTCGAGCACCATGATCTCGCCGTCGATGATGGCATCGCGGCATGGCAGTTTGGCGAAGGCGTGCGGCAGGTCGCCATAGCGCTTGGTCCAGTCGATGCCGCCGCGCGTGATCAGCCTGACCTCCTTGTCGGCCAGATGCGCCATCGTGCGGTAGCCGTCGAACTTGATCTCGTGCAGCCATTGCTCGCCGGTGTCCTCGCCATCGGGCGGCTTGGCGATTTGCGTCGCCAGTTGCGGCTCGATGCGGGCAGGCGCCGCCGCCTTGACCGCGCCGGACAATGCGCCGGGATTCAGCGCTACGGGTTTGGCGGGTTTGCCGGCCGGTTTTGGTGGCGCCACCAGTTCCTCGATGCGCCTGCCGGATTTGACGCTTTCCGGCCGCGCGGCAAGGATATCCAACGCAGTATCGGCCGCGAGGTCGCGCTCCTTGAACAGCAGCCAGTTCTTCTTGTTCTGGTCCTCGCCGGGCTTGGGTTTCAGCCTGGTCAGCATCCAGCCGCCATTGAGTTTTTCGCCGGCGAGGCGAAACTTGAAAGCGCCGGTGCGCAGGCTTTTGTCGACATCGTCCATCGGCGCCCAGGTGCCGGTATCCCAGACGATCATCGGCCCACCGCCATATTCGCCCTCGGGAATGACGCCCTCGAAGTCGATGTATTCGAGCGGATGGTCCTCGGTCTCCACCGCCAGTCTTTTGTCGACCGGGTTGAGCGAGGGACCGCGCGGCACCGCCCAGCTTTTCAGGACGTCGCCGACCTGAAGCCTGAGATCATAGTGGTCGGCGGTGGCGTGGTGTTTGTGGACGACGAAACGATTGCCGTCGCCGTCAGCCAGCCCACCCGCCGGCTCGGGCGTCTTCGAGAATTCGCGCTTGGCGCGATAGGCCCTGAGTTTCGGCGGGGTGGTCATGTCCGCATGCTAGGCGGGATGCGGCGGCTGCTCAATCGATGGCAACTCAATCGTCTGTGGCCGGCGTCAGTTCGAGCTCGGCGGGCGACAGGCCGCCCTGCAACTGGCTGAGCCGGAATTCGTCGACCCAGTAGGCCTCGCCATCGACCAGCACGCGGGCCGAGTAGGCGCCACCGGAAAAGCTCTGCGCGGTGATGTAGACCCTGTGGCGGTCGAGCGCCTTGCGCACCGCGGCGCGCTTGGAATTCTGGCTGGTGGCGGAACTGGCCATGACTTGCTCGTACACATGCAGCCGCAGGACAAGCGGCTATCTAGGATGGCCGAGAGCGGCTGTTCTGTCAATTTTCGCGGCAATCGCGCCGCCCCGCATCGCCCTGTCGGGCACATCTGCGCGCAAGCAATGAAGGTTGCGGGTGGTCCACGTCGGAGCTGTTTTCAGCTTTTCAGTTCGGCCCGGACCACCCGCCCGCCTTGCGTCCTTCCCAAGACAGGCGACCAGATAGGCGCATCGATGCGTATCCGCCTTGATCAGGATCAAATGGCTGCAACAGGCCGGGTTGGACATCAATGATGGCGAAGCGGTCGCTCACCTGCCGGCACGAAAACGCCCGCCGCCTTTCGGCGGCGGGCTTTGCAATGGCAGCGATTATGTTCCGCTGCCCGACAAGAACACGAGCGCAGTGACGCGGGTGAGAAGCTGACGCTTGTCGAGCGTCGGCTTCTTGTAAATCTTCTTCATCGGTATCCCCAAAGCCCAAATGGCCGCCGGCAAAGGGCGCTCGCGGCCGGACTTTGTCAAGGAGATGGCAGCGCGGCCTCCAGATTGGCGGCTGTAGAACCTGAGCGCGCGCGCCCTATATAGTCCTTTCCAATTCCTTTGGAGACCACACCAATGACGCTCGGCACACGCAAACTCGGCAGCCAGGGGCTGCACGTCTCCTTGATCGGCCTCGGCTGCATGGGCATGAGCCAGTCCTATGGCCCGGCCGACGAAGCGGAATCGATCGCCACGCTGCACCGTGCCATCGAACTCGGTTGCACCTTCCTCGACACGGCTGAGGTCTACGGTCCCTTCATCAATGAGGAACTACTCGGGCGGGCGCTGAAAGGCCGGCGCCACCAGGTGACGATCGCCACCAAGTTCGGTTTCCGCATCGAGAACGGCAAGCAGGTCGGCACTAAGCGCGACAGCCGGCCCGAACATATCAGGGAGGTGGTGGAGGCATCGCTCGGCCGGCTCGCCACCGACCATATCGACCTCCTCTACCAGCACCGCGTCGACCCCGATGTGCCGATGGAGGATGTCGCCGGCGCAGTCGGCCAGCTGGTCGCCGAGGGCAAGGTCCGCTTTTTCGGCCTGTCGGAGGCAGGTGCGGCCAACATCGGCCGGGCGCACGCCGTGCACCCGGTGTCGGCCGTGCAGAGCGAATATTCGCTGTGGGAGCGCAATCTGGAGCCCGAGATCATCCCGCTGCTCAAGCAACTCGGCATCGGCCTGGTGCCGTTCGCGCCGCTCGGCCGCGGTTTCCTCGCCGGCGACGTCAAGCGCGCCGAGGACTATCCCGAGGGCGATTTCCGGCGCGGCGACCCGCGCTACCAGGGCGAGAATTTCGATGCCAATGTCGTGGCCGCCGCTACGGTGCGCGACATCGCGACGGCCAAGGGCGTCAAGCCCGGGCAGATCGCGATCGCCTGGCTGCTCGGCAAGGGGCCGGAGTTCGGCATCGACATCGTGCCTATCCCCGGCACCAAACGCAGAACCTATCTCGAGGAAAACATCGCGGCGGTCGCGATCGAACTTGATGCCACAGAAATGCTGGGGCTCGACATGGCGCTGGCGCCAGGCAAGGTGGCCGGGCCGCGCTACAATGAGCGCGTCATGACCATGATCGACCGGTGAGGGTCGAGCTGCCCTCGCCTTGTTTTCGCCGGCCTTGCCGCCTTCGTTTTGTCGGCAAGCCGCGCGTGAGGCGGCGAATTTCGAGACAATCCAAAACAGGAAGCTGACGATGAACCGGATCAGGGCGATGACCGAACAGGATGTAGCGTCGGCCTCGCGGCTCCTGGGCGGATCCTGGCGCCGGACCTACTCGCCGATCCTGGGCGCCGAGACCACGGCGCGGCTCTCGGATGACAAACACGCGCCGGAGCGGCTGGCGGCGGAGCTGCGCGACGACAACAGGATGTCCTTCGTGGCGGAACGGCCCGACGGCTCGATCGCCGGCTACGCGATGGCGGCGATGAACGACAAGGGCGACGTCATGCTCGACCGGCTTCACATCGACCCCGGCGAATTCGGCACCGGCTTGGCGGCCGACATGCTGCACGCGGTGCTTGCCGCCCATGCGGGCATTGCGAGCATCGCGCTGGAAGTGATCGAGGGCAACGACCGGGCCATCGCCTTCTACCGCAAACACGGATTCCAGGTGGTCGAGAAGCGGGCGGCCGCGCATGGCGTGGGAGGCCACGCGTCGCTGATCATGCGCAGGCTGCTGTCGAGGGCGTAGAAGCAAGGGGAACGGGGGCGGTTCCGCGCCACCTTACTCTCCTACAGCCCTTCCCCCGTACTACTCGAGCCCGGGAGCCGCGCTCGCCAGTTGGTCCTCGTCCTCCGGCGGGTCGAGGATCTCGATCAACCGCGCCACCCTGGCGCCCGGCAAGGGATGGCCCTCATTGACCAGCGCCTCGTCGGCGCCGATCCAGGCGAAGGCCTCGCGCAATTCCTCGAGGCTGGCGCCGGTCAACGCGATGTCGGCGATGATGGCCTCGTCCACAGGCCCCAGAACCGAAATGATGTCATTGCGTGTCATGGTTCTCCTCCGTGCCCGATGCAAGGGTGCCGGCCCAACTCCGTTGAGCACCCAGCCGGAGACCGGCATCGGGGATCAAATCTGCCGCTGGATGGAATCTGGGTCTTGACTTCGCGCCGACAACCTCCAAATCGACATTTGCCGGTTTGCCGAACGGAACCGGCGCAGGGCGTCGGCTCCTTGGCCGCCCGGCTTCGAGCCCGGAGCAGCGGCACGGTTCGACTTGAGAGTCTGCGGATCCAGGCTGAACACACGGATGCGGGGGGTGCCGGCATCGCCTGATGTGAACCAGTCGAGAAAAGGAGACCAATGAAATGGCTATTCGTGATCTCATGCCCTGGGGCCGGGAAGGCAGTCAGGCCCCGAACTTCTATCGCGAAGGCGAGCGCGATCCTTTCATGACGCTGCATCGCGAGATGAACCGGCTGTTCGACGATGCGTTGCGCGGCTTCGACACACGGCTGCCGTCGCTCGCCCGGGCTTTTGGCGCAAACGCCAGTTGGCCGAGCATGGAAATCTCCGACGGCGAAACCGAGATCCGCGTGACCGCCGAAATCCCGGGCATGGAGGAAAAGGATGTCGAGGTGATGCTCGATGACGGGATGCTGACGCTGCGTGGCGAAAAGCGCGCCGAGACAGAGGACAAGGACAAGCAGTTCTCCGAGCGCTTCTACGGCCGCTTCGAGCGACGCATCCCGCTCGGTACCGAAGTAGAGGAGGACAAGGTCCGCGCCGCCTTCCACAATGGCGTGCTCACCGTGACGTTGCCCAAGACCCAGCGTGCCCAGGCCAAATCCAGGCGCATTCCAATCGGGGGCAGCGCCGGAACCGGCAAGAGCAAGCACTGACAATATTAGCACCGGGCGCTTTGCGCGCCCGGCTGCTCACCCGCCGGAATGCGGGTCGATGCTGTAGGGATGCACCGGATAGTCCGGACCGATGGTCTCCAGCACGCGATCAACCCAGGCCATGAGCATCGGGTAGTCCGCGAGAGAGAAACCGCAATCTTCGGCCCTGTGGCTGTAGGCGTAGACGGCGATATCCGCGATGGTCAGGTCGTTGCCGACGAGAAACGGAGTGGCGGCGAGGCTGCGCTCCAGCGCGGCAAGCGTGCGCACGCCGGCTTCGCGCTTGCCGGCAACCATCGCCTGGTTGCGTTCCAGCCTTCCGGTCAGCGTCCAGTAGCGCAGCGAGCCGATGACCGGCTCGACGTGATACTGTTCGAAGAACAGCCACTGCATGATTTTGGCGCGCCGATAGAAGTCTGCCGGCAGCAAGGGCGTCCCCTCGGCAACATAGGTCAGGATCGCATTGGACTCAGCGATGGCGCGCCCGTCGTCGAGTTCGAGCACGGGGACGGCGCCGGCCGGATTGAGCTTCAGGAAGGCGTCGGTGTGGCTCTCGCCCTCGAAGATCGAGACCATGCGGCTTTCGTAGGGGATCTTGAGCAACCCGAGCAGGACCCTGGCCTTCCAGCCATTTTGCGACGGCAGATAATCATGGAGCGTGAGCATGGAGACCCTCTTCGTGCAATAGGGCCGGGTTTGCATACTGCGCCGGCGCGCACCACCCGATTCTTGCGGCTCTATCCGAGTTTTGCCAGCTTTGCGGCCTGACGAATGGCCTCTGCGGCATCAGGGTTGGTGACGGGGTAGCCGGCGATGAAGCGTTCGACCGAGAACTCGGGGAATTCGTCATGGAGCCGGGCCGCCAACCCGGCCGCCTCCGCACACTCGCCAACCACCGCATACGCCAGCGCCAGGAACATGATCACATTGGGTGAATCCGGCGCGCCCCTGCGCAGCGATGCGATGGCCTCTCGATGCCTGCCGGCGGCGAACAGGACGCGGCCCTGCATGCCGAAATACCAGGACGGCGCCAGCGGGTTGAGGCGCATAGCGCGCTCCATGAGCGGCATCGCTGCGGCCGGGTCGCCAGCGACCAGAGCCCTGCTGCCGGCCAGCAACGCCAGCGTGTCGGCATGGTTGGCACCGTATTCGAAGGCGCGCTGGTACGCGCGCTCCGCCGCCTCGAGATCGCCAAGGCATCCCATGAGGTCGCCCAGGCAAGTCTGGACGGTGCTATCCAGCGGGTCGAGCCGAAGCGCATTTTCGACAGCCGCACGCCACCTCTCGACACCCCCCGTAAGATCGCCACAGAGACCGTGGCAGGACTGGATCGAATAGGCATAAGCGAGCTCGATCCAACCCCTGACCAAGGTGGGATCGAGTTCGAGCGCACGTGAGAACAGGCGGATCGCCTCCGCATTGCCGGCACGGCTGAAGGTGTTGTGCTGTTCGGCACCAAGCAAATAGAGATCATAGGCGCGCAGGCTGGCGGGCGGCTTGCGGCGAACGGCGTTGCGGCCGACGGTAGCAATCGCCCCACCACATCCAGCCAGCACGTTGATGACGCTTTCGGTCAGGCTGTCCTGTAGAGTGAACACGTCCTCCAGCGGGCGATCGAAGCGATCGCTCCACAGGCTGACGCCGTTCTGAGCGTCAGCCAATTCGATCGTCAGTCGGACCTGCCGGTCATCCGCCCGCAGCTGGCCCGAGACGATATAGGTGGCGCCAAGCGCCTTGCCATCGGCGGCGAAGTCGGCGGGCTTGCTGCCCAGCGACTTCATGGTGTGGAAGGCGATGACCGGTAGATCGGCATAGCGCGCGAGATCGATGCTGATGTCCGACGATAGGCCGTCGGCGAAGCGACGCCAGCGCTCTTCGGCATTCAGGCATTCGATCGGAAACATGGCGAGCACCGGCGAGGCCTCGGCCAGCGAAGGTGCCAGCACGGCGCGCGCGGCGCCATTGATGTGCGAGGCAAGCGCGATCTTGTTGTTGACGCCGAGCTTCTCGTAAATCGCGGCGAGATGAGTCCGGACCGTCGAAGGCGCGATAAACAGCGCTTTGCCGATCTCGCGATAGGTCAGGCCCGAGGCAAATCTCTCCGCCACCGCGCGCTCGCGGTCCGATAGCGCTTCGGTCGGTGAAGACGTCGCGATGCGGTTCATCGAGAAGTTCCCTGCCATCGGATAGGCACGGTTTCAACTGCTAGCGCAGCAAAATACTACAAATGCAGGAGGCAGAATACCGCACCTGCCCGATGCCACCTCAGGTGAACGCGATGCAAGCTCATCGCACGCAGCTGCAAGCCGCGTTCAGCCGAAAGGAAGGTTTCGATGCGTCCTGTTGCAATAGTGCTGGCATGCGCGATCCTGGGTTTTTCCGCCGCCCCGTCGCCGTCAATCGCAAGCGGATGCAGGCAGCTGCTGGAGTCGGATGTGAAAATTGCCAGCATGCGTGCCTATGCCGACATCCTGGCCAATGCTGCTCGCAACGGCTGGGATTACACGCCTGAATCGATCGTCAGCGGCTCAAAGCGGCATTTCGAGGAATTAAAGGTCCAATTGATCGCCGTCGGCTATGAGATCGTCCCTGTCGGCACGCACCCGTATTGCGCTCGGAGCAAGCTGGCCGCCGGCTAGCCTTCCCCGCCTCAAGCCGAACTGCGCAGCATCAGCTCCGCGTTGAGCAGAATGCGACCATTTGCTGGCTTGGCTGAGGATTCTTCATCCAGCCGCTCCAGCAGCAGCTCGATGGCCAGGCGACCGATCTCGTTGTAGTTCTGCGCCACTGTCGTGATCGGTGGGCAGGCGTAGCGCGACAAGGGGTGGTCGTCATGTCCGGCAACCCTGAGGTCGCAGTCCGCGCCGTGGCCGACCTTCAGGCCCAGCTGATAGGCGGCGGCGATGACGCCGAAGGCGACACGGTCGTTGGCGCAAAGCACCGTTTTGGTCGGAAAGCCTTGTGACTTCAGGATACGAAGCGCTTCGTCAAAGCCGAATTTCTCGAAATCCCACGACCGTGCGTCGGCAACAGGCACGATATCAGGCGTCATCTTCAACTGCTGCATGGCCTCGACATAGGCGTCCTGCCGCGCCGAGGCGTTGTTGTTGACCAGCGGCATGGCGAAGTAGCAAGGCGGCTCGCCGGATCGGCAGAGATAGTCGACGATAAGCCTGAAGCTCTGCCTGTTGTCGGTGCCGACGAAGGACGAGGTCTCGTCAAGCGGCGAGTCGACATAGATCAGCGGGATGCTCGATCCGAGTTCGGCCAGGATGCGGTGGTGGGACTGCACGCCGAGCGGCGCGATGATGGCGCCGGCGATGTTCATCGATTTGAATGTCTGGATCGCCTGGTCTTCCATCTCGGCGCGTCCGTCCGAGGAGAGCACAAACGCCAGGAAACCGGCTTCGTTGGCGATCAGCTCGATGCGGCGCGTCAGCGCCATGTAGAACGGATCGGTCGAATTCGGAATGATGACGCCCAGAATGTTGCTGCGGCGGCGGTTGAGATTGACGGCGAACATGCTCGGCCGAAAATCGGATTTCTTCAGCGCCGCCTCGATGGTGCCGCGCGTGTTTTTCCTGACCGAGCTAGGGTCGTTGAAATATTTGGAGACCGTCGTGCGAGACAGACCGACAAAGGCCGAGAAATCCTCCATCGTCCTTATCGTCTTTGCCATTTGCCGGCCCCCTGTTCGACCTTCCCCGTCCCTGTCTACTTGAGTCACCATCTTGCGCAAAGCCGCAAGGTTTCACCCGTGGTAGTGCCAGTTTGCCGGTTCATGACGTCCGCGCATCCTCGCTCAAATGTCCGCGGAAAACTGTACTTTCATCGTCGCCGGGTCACCGCCGGCTTTGGCGAAAAATGGCAGCAGCTCGGAAAGCGGCAGCTGATGGCTGACCAGCCGCGCCATCGTGCCGTCGTCGTGTTTGAGAATATCGAGCGCCTGCGGAATGTTGCGATTCAGCGAATGCGACCCCGCCAGTTTGATCTGGCGGCGGAAAATTTCGAACGGGGCGACCGAGATCCTGGCATCGGGCGCGCAGACGCCAAAAACCAGCGCGGTGCCGCCATCGGCGGTGAAGCCGATCATGCCCTCGACCACCTTGGCGACGCCGGTGGCGTCGGCGACGAAATCGAAGCCCCGCGCCCGTGCCGACAGCGCCTGCGATCCGGACATCAGCGGCTCCAGGCCGAGCGCTTCTGCGAAGGCAAGCCGGGGCTCGCTGATGTCGGCAACCGCAACCTTTGCCACCCCTCTCGCCTTCAGCGACAGCGCAAGCAGCAGGCCGATCGGCCCGGCGCCGAAGACCAGCGCGGTGCCGGGCATGCGCTGCTCGATGCCGGCGGCGCCGAGGCCGTTCAGCACACAGGCGAGCGGCTCGGCAAGGGCTGCGGTGGCGAAACCAAGATCGCCTATGCCGTGCAAATGGTCGACGGCAACCAGGCTGTACTCGGCGAAGCCGCCATCCGCGGTGACGCCATAGGCTTTCAGGCTGGCGCACAGATTGGTGAGGCCCTTGCTGCAGGCCGGGCAATGCCCGCACGGGATGTTGGGATCCACGGCGACCCGGTCGCCGGGCTTGACTGTGGTCACATCCTCGGCGACCGACTCCACCATGCCGGCATATTCATGACCGGGGACCAGCGGAAACGCGCCCTCCCCGTATCGGCCATGCAGGACCTCGATGTCTGTGTGGCAAAGCCCGGCGGCACGGACCCGCACCAGAGCATGTCCCGGCTTGATCCTTGGCAGGTCCAGCTCCGCCATGCCGGCAACGCCCGCGGCGGTAAATCGGATGGCCTTCATTTCGGTCTCCCTTGACGACATGGGCGAGGTTGTTGGCCTCAGCTCATCCAGTTGCCGCCGTCGACATTGTAGGTCTGCGCCAGGATGTAGTCGCTGTCGGACGAGGCCAGGAAGACGGCAAGCCCGGCAATATCCTCAGGGTTCGCGAAGCGGCCGATCGGCACCGACTTGGCCACGGCCGCCTTCTTCTCACCCGGCTTCAGGCCCTCCCAGCGGGCGAAGTGGGCGTCGACGACATCCCAATGCTCGCCATCGACGACGCCGGGCGCAATCGCATTGACGTTGATGCCGTGCTTGACCAGCGCCAATGCGGCCGACTGGGTCGCCGAAATGATCGCTGCCTTGGAGGCGCAATAGAGTGTTACCAGTGCCTCGCCGCGGCGACCGGCCTGGCTCGCCATGTTAATGATCTTGCCGCCGCGGCCGCGCGCGATCATCACGTTGGCCACCGCTTTCATCATGAACAGCGGCCCCTTGAGATTGATGGCGAAAACTCTGTCGTAGCTGGCTTCGGTGATCTCGGTGATCGGCGCCATTTCGAAGATGGCCGCGTTGTTGACGAGGATGTCGATGCCGCCGAAATCGCGATCGACCGCGGCGACGATGCTGTCGATCGCTGCGAGGTCGGTGACGTCGAGCTTGACGGCGCTGGCCGAAGCACCGATCGCGGCGGCCGCCCGCGTCGCGCGCTCGATTTCGATATCGGCAATCACCACGGTGGCGCCTTCGCGCGCATAGGCTTGCGCGAAGCCGAGGCCAATGCCGCGCGCAGCGCCGGTGATGAGGGCAATCTTGTTGTTCAGTCTCATTTCAATTTTTCCAAAGTTTCTCGAAAGATGTAGCGCCAAATGGCGACCGGCGCGACGTCACGGGAGCCTGCAAGCGCCTTAAAGGAAAGCACGGACCCGCTGTGGACGGGTCCGTGCTGCCTCCGGGCCTGCTGCAACGGGAGGGTTTTTCAGGCCCGGATCGCCAGGGACGGCACACGCACCGTCCCTGGCTTGAACGCGCCTATTTGATGTAACCCGCCTCCGTCATCGTCTTCTCTACCGCGGCCTGGGCGCCGTTCAGCACATCGTCGACCGACTGCTGGCCGGTGACTGCTGCGGCAATCGCCTGGCCGACCTCGGTGCCAATGCCCTGGAACTCAGGAATGGCGACGAACTGGATGCCGGTATAGGGAACCGGATCCTTGGTCTGCTTGGTCGGATCGGCGGATTCGATCGCCGAAAGCACCGTCGCGGCGAAAGGTGCCGCCTTCTGGTAGTCAGCGCTGGCATAGGTGGACTTGCGCGTTCCCGGAGGCGCCGCGACCCAGCCTTCGGTCTCGCCGACGCGCTGGACATAGGCTTTCGAGGTCGCCCACTTGACGAAGGATTTTGCTGCATCCGCCTTCTTGGTCGAGGTCGGGATGGCCAGACTCCATGCCCAGCCCCAGGCCGAACCGTTTGGCGTGACCCCCACCGGCGCCTTGGCGAAGGCAACCTTGTCGGCGACCTGGCTTTGCTTGGGATCATAGACGCGACCCGCCGCGGACGTGGCATCGATCCACATGGCGCAATGGCCAGAGGCGAACAAAGTCTGGTTCTCGTTGAAGCCGTTGGAGCTGATGCCCGGCGGTCCATCCTTCTTCATCGTGTCGACATACCAGCCGATCGCCTTCTTCCAGGCGTCGGAATTCAACTGCGGCTTCCAGTCCATGTCGAACCAGCGGCCGCCGAACGTGTTCACCAGCGTGCCGAGGAAGGCCATGTTCTCGCCCCAGCCCGGCTTGCCGCGCAGGCACAGACCATACTGCTCCTTCGACTTGTCGGTGAGCTTGTCGGCGAATTCCGTGATCTGATCATAGGTCGGCTGCTCCGGCATCTTCAGGCCGGCGGCGTCGAACAGGTCCTTGCGGTAGAGGGTGAACGAGCTTTCTGCATAGAACGGCACAGCGTAGAGCTTGCCGTCGACGGTGAGGCCACTTCGAACCGGCGCGATCAGATCGTCATAGTCATAGTCGTCGCCGAGATCGTTGAGCGATGTGAGCCAGCCGCTCTTGCCCCAGATCGGGGTCTCATAGCCGCCGATGGTCAAGACGTCGAACTGGCCGCCCTTGGTGGCGATGTCGGTGGTGACCCGCTCGCGCAGCACGTTCTCCTCGAGCACCACCCAGTTGACCTTGTTGCCGGTCGCCTTCTCCCATTCGGGCGACAGCTTCTGCATGATGATCATGTCGCCATTGTTGACTGTCGCAACCGTGATTTCCTCGGACAAAGCGGCACCCGCCGCCAGTGCCAAAGCTGCGACCGACAGGCCAAGAATTCCCATACGCTTACCAATTGGCATTTCGTCTCCTCCTTTACGAATGCGCATGTGTAAGTGAACATGCGTGTATATTTTATTGCGCTTGGAGACAGCAGAGTCAAGGCGCGCAAAGCCTGATATTTGGCACCTCACCGGTGCTCGTCGGATGGCGGCTCGCCTTTCGGCGCATCGGGAAAGCCGCACGCGTTGCAAATAAAGTGAACGTATGTGTAGTTTGTGTTGACTTCGCTCGCAGCGCGATTTACCTCGGCTATTGCAGGGCGTTATCGTCGCACGCCGCCACGATCGGCGTTCGCTACCGCTGGGGGAGAGAAGGAATTGCAAGCATGAGCCTGTCCCGCCGAAGGGAGATCGCCGCCGAGACAGCGGGGCTGACGATTGCCGCCGGCGAAATCCTGGTCGAGATCATGGCGACGGATCGGGGCCTCGGCTTCCTCGAGCCGCTGACGCTTGTCGGCCCCTACCCGAGCGGCGCGCCGGCAATCTTCATCGACCAGGTAGCAAGGCTGGGCGGCGGCGGCGGGCTCATCGGCTGCATCGGCCGCGACGATTTCGGCACGATCAATCTGGACCGGCTGAGGCACGACGGCGTCGACGTCTCCGCCGTTGCCGTCAGCGACCGCTACCCCACAGGCAGCGCCTTCGTGCGCTACAGGCCCGATGGCGGCAGGGACTTCGTCTACAACATCGCCGAATCCGCCGCCGGGCAAATCCGCCTCACCACCGAGGCGCGCCAGTTGGCGGACAAAGCCGGCCATCTGCATGTCATGGGGTCGACCTTGTCCGTGGCCGGGCTGAGGGAGATCGTTGCCTATGCCGTTGGCGCAGTGCGCGCCCGCGGCGGCTCGACCTCTTTCGATCCGAACATGCGCAAGGAACTGATCGACGGCGCCGACGGGGCGCAATTCGCCGCCCTGGTCGACGATGCCGACCTGCTGCTGCCGTCCGGCGACGAGTTGCTTGCGGCTGCCGGCGCCGACGACGAATGCCAGGCGGTGAAGGCGCTGATATCAAGGGGCGTCGGCGAGATCGTGCTAAAGCGCGGCGCTGCCGGCTCTTCCTATTTCGGCAGCGACGGCAGCAGAATCGACTGTGCCGGCTTCCTGGTCGAGGAAGTCGACCCGACCGGCGCCGGCGACTGCTTTGGCGCCACCTATCTGACCTGCCGGCGCAAGGGCATGGAGCCCGGCAAGGCGCTGTTCTATGCCAATGCCGCCGGCGCCCGCAACGTGACACGACTGGGGCCGATGGAAGGCACCGCGGGCTTCGACGTGCTTGACGATTTCATCGCCGGGACCGCGAGAGCGACATGAGGACCAATCCGCTTGCAGGCCTCGCCACCGCGCGCAGAAACGGATCGCCCTACGGCATCGCCTCGATCTGTTCGGCCCATCCGCTGGTGATCCAGGCGGCGATACGGCGCGCCGTCAGGGACAAGGAAACCATCCTGCTGATCGAGGCGACCTGCAACCAGGTCAACCAGTTCGGCGGCTATACCGGGATGACGCCGGACCTGTTCATCGCCTTCGTGCTGGAGATCGCCAACCGGGAAGGGCTCGACCCCTCGCGCATCATCTTCGGCGGCGACCATCTTGGACCGAACCCGTGGCGCGCCGAGCCGGCGGCGCAAGCGATGATCAAGGCCGAAGCCATGGTCACCGCCTATGTCTGGGCCGGCTTCAGCAAGATCCATCTCGACGCCTCGATGGGCTGTGCCGGCGAGCCGGCGGCGCTCGACGACGAGACCATCGCCACGCGCGCGGCGCGGCTGGCCAAGGCGGCCGAAAAGGCGGCGCGCGCGGCCGGCAGCACCTTGCCGGTCTATATCATCGGCACCGAGGTCCCTGCCCCCGGCGGCGTCGACCATACGATCAGCGACTTGAAGCCGACCGAAGCGGCGGCGGCGCGGCGCACGATCGAAGTGCATCGCGAGATTTTTGCCAGGGAAGGCCTTGCCGAAGCGTTCGGCCGCGTCATCGCCGTGGTCGTGCAGCCGGGCGTCGAATTCGGCAGCCAGAATGTTGTTCCCTACGCACCCGAGGCGTCGAAGGCGCTGACCGGATTGCTCGACGAGGAACCGTCGCTCGTCTACGAGGCGCATTCCACCGATTACCAGAGCCGCGCGGCGCTGACCGCGCTTGTCGACAACGGCTTTCCGATCCTCAAGGTCGGTCCGGGCCTGACTTTTGCCTTGCGCGAGGCGCTTTACGGGCTCGACCTGATCGCCTCCGAAATGGTCGCGGACTATGGCGACCGGTCGCTTGCCCGCACGATGGAGCGCGTGATGCTGGCAGCACCCGGCCACTGGCACAGCCACTATCATGGCGACAGCGCGAGCCTGTACCTGCAGCGGCACTACAGCTACAGCGACCGCATCCGCTATTACTGGAGCAACCCCGCCGCCGGCGTTGCTGTCGGCCGCCTGCGCGAGGTGCTCAACGGCGTCAGCATTCCCGAAACACTGATGCGGCAGTTCCTGCCGATGCTGCCGGCCGCGCTCGGACCGGCAGGCAACCCCGAGGCCATTCTGCTCGCGGCGGTCGATCAGATGCTGGCCGACTATGACGCCGCTTGCAGTGGCGGCGGTGGCTGAGCGCGCTGCACCGGGTTGATCTTTGCTTCAGCCCAGTGTCTTTGACGTCCCCATGAAATCAGCCATTTTTTCCCTCCTGCTCACGGCGTCGCTGCCGGCGTCGCCGGCACATGCCGAGTGGAAGGCGGTCGAGAAGGTCGAGACCTATCCCATTGCAGGCCAGACCGGCCCCGAGCTCTATGCCGCGATCGGCGAACAGGGGCCTTTGCTTGGCAAGGGGCGAGTCATAGCGCACACTAATTTCAAGCTGACCTGGACCAGGGACTACAGGCCGCAAGGCGGTGCCTGCGTACTCAAGTCGGCGCGGCCAAAGCTGATCATCACCTACACGCTGCCCAAGCCGGCGGGACCACTGCCGGCCACTGTTCAAAAGAACTGGGAGGTGTTCATCGCCGGGCTTACCGCCCACGAAAAGGTGCATGGCGATACCATCGTCGAGATGGTGCGCAAAATCGAGACCGTGAGCGTCGGCCTGACCGTCGCCGGCGACCCCGGCTGCAGCAAGATCAGGACCGAACTGACCCGGCAGCTCGCCGAAATCTCGCTGGCGCAGCGCCAGGCGAGCCGCGACTTCGATCGGGTCGAATTCGGCCCTGGCGGCAATCTGCAGAAGCTGGTGCTGGCTTTCGTGAATGGGGGATAGTGCTTGCGGTGGTAAGCTGCATATCGCGGAAAGCTGGCGGGACAGCGCCCCCCTCTGTCCTGCCGGACATCTCCCCCACAAGGGGGGAGATCGCAACTCGTCAGATCGCGCGGATGATCCCGCCATCGACGCGGATGTTCTGGCCAGTGATGTAGCCGGCACCTTCGGAGGCGAGGAAGGCGATGGTAGCGGCGATCTCTTCCGAGGTGCCGTAGCGCTGCATCGGCACGCTGTCGCGGCGCTCCTCGGTGGCGGGCAGGCTGTCGATCCAGCCGGGCAGCACATTGTTCATGCGCACATTGTCGGCGGCATAGGTGTTGGCGAAGATCTTGGTGTAGGCGGCAAGGCCGGCGCGGAACACGGCCGAGGTCGGGAACATCGGGCTCGGCTCGACCACCCAGGCGGTCGAGATGTTGATGACGGCGCCGGCCTTCTGCTTGACCATCTGCGGTGCCACGATGCGCACCGGCCGGATGACGTTGAGCAGATAGACGTCCATGCCGGTGTGCCACTGCTCGTCCGTGATCTCGAGGATCGGCGCGCGCGGCCCGTGGCCGCCGCTGTTGACCAGCACGTCGATGCGGCCAAAGCGTTCGAGCGTCAGGTCGACAAGACGCTGCAGATCGTCATTCGACTGGTTGGAGCCGGTGACGCCGAGACCGCCAAGTTCCTTGGCCAAGGCCTCGCCCTTGCCGGACGAGGACAGGATGGCGACCTTGAAGCCGTCCGCGGCCAAACGCTTTGCCGCTGCCGCACCCATGCCGCTGCCGCCGGCAACGACAACAGCCACTTTTTCTACACTCATTTTTTCTCTCCTTGAGGGTTTTGCGGCGCGTGCCTTGCGCATCAAAAGGATGATATAACCGGTTTTCCCGGCTGGTTCGAACCAGAAAGCCTGAAATCAAGCAGTAGAAAAACTCCTGGATGCCCGAAGCCTTCCACAGCCTGCCGCCGTTGAATGCGCTGCGCGCCTTCGAAGCCGCCGCGCGTCATCTCAACTTTCGCATCGCGGCGCAGGAGCTGAACGTCACGCAAGGCGCGGTGGCGCAGCACATTCGCGGGCTGGAGGCCGATCTCGGCGCAAAACTGTTCGAGCGGCTGCCGCGCGGCCTGGCGCTGACCGATGAGGGCCGCGCCTATGTGCCGAACATCCGTCGTGCCTTCGACCTGATCTCGGAAGCCACCTTGCTGTTGCGCCCCGAGCCGGCGCGGCTGACGATCAGCGTCACACCGAGCTTTGCCACCAAATGGCTGATCCCGAAACTGCCGGAGTTCGTGGCGCACAACCCGCTGGTCGATTTGCGCATCCTGGCCAGCGAAAGCCTGTCGAGTTTCCAGAGCGACGGCGTCGACATTGCCGTGCGACAAGGCCGTCCGCCCTTCGGCCCCGGCCTTGTCGTCGACCTGTTGTTCCCGCAACAGATCGTCGCCGTCTGCAGCCCGGCGCTGCTGCCGACCGGTGCCAACGAGATCGCAGCGGCCGACATCCAGCATCATGTGCTGCTGCACGACGCGCACAATCTGTGGCCGGAGTTCATGGAGCGAGCGCTCGGGCTGAAGATGACGACGGAGGCCAAGCGCATGCGCTTCAACCAGACGGGTCTGGCCATAGACGCGGCCATCGCCGGCCAAGGCATCGCGCTGGCCAGCCGGTTTCTCGTCGCCGCGGACATCGCCGCTGGCCGGCTGGTGCAGCCACTCAGTGCGGAGATGCGCGGCACGCAGGATTTCCATGTCGTGGTGCCACGCAAGCAGAGGCACCCCGAGCCAACGCAAGCGGTGCGGCAATGGCTGTTGGACGAAGGGAACCAGGCGACCAGGATCATACCGGAATGAGCGGAGCGGCCACGCGCTCCCGCTCCCACCGGATCAGGCCTCGGGCAGGCCTGGCAGCATCTGCCTCAGCACGCGGTCGCGAAGGAAGACATGGTGGTAGATCGCGGCTGCGGCATGCAGGCCGGCAAGCCACATTATGATATCCCCAAGCGTACCGTGGATTTCCGCCAGGGAGGCGCCGGGATTCCACGTCGAGAAATACGGACCAAGTGCTCCGAAGCCATATACGGTGACCGGATGGCCGCCGAACCAGGCGCCAAGCATCGCCGTCAGGGGCACCGCGAACAACAGCGCATAGAGCGCCCAGTGTGTCACTTTCGATGCCAGATCCATCCACCCAGGCATGGGTGGCGCTTCCGGAACTCGGTCGAACACGCGCCACAGCAGCCGAATGACCAGCAGCACGAAGACCGCGAAGCCAAGCGATTCATGCAACTGCAAGGTAGCGGCATTGGCCTCCGAATAGACGCGCGTCGGGGGACCGCCTTCCGAAACCAGGAAGGCGGCGAGCACGAGCAAAGCGGTCAGCCAATGAAAGGCCTGGGCGAGGCTGCCGTAGCGAATTGTTGTACCGAAAAGTGACATTTAGGGGCTCCGCACCATTGCCGGAGACCGTTCTCCGCAACTGGCCTAAACGTGCCCTCATGTGAATTGTTCCTCAAGCCCCTTCGACATCGCCAGTTGTCCGACCAAGGGCCAAGGTGCAGTCTTCACCCACCCCGCCGCGCAATGTCGGCCGCCACCGCAATCGCCTCGCGGCCGATTTCGCGCAGCAGGCCGGTGACCGGATTGTGGAAGCCGACGAGGTAGAGGCCGAGTTCGGACGACCGCGCGTTGACACCGCTGCGCTCCGGCTGCAACTCAGCGGCCAAGAACTTTTCGTAGCCCGGCCGGTAGCCGGTCGCGAGGATGACGGCGTCGAACGCTTCCTGCCGGCCATCGGTGAATTGGGCGCCACGCTCGCTGAAACGCAATATATCGGGCGCGATCCTGATGGCGCCCTTGGTGATCGCTTCCACCGTACCGACATCGATGACCGGGATGCGCCCGACCTGGTCGATCTGCTGCAGGATGCCCTGCTTCGGCCTGACGATGCCGTATTTTTCGAGCTTGCCCAGCGCGAGATCGAGAATGATCGGGAACAGCCAGTCGTTCAGCGCCTGCGGCATCGGCCGGCTGGCGATGCCGACCATCTGGATCGGCACGCCGAACAGCTGGCGCGGCACGATGTGGACGCCTTTGCGCACCGAGATGACCGGCCGCACCCCGTTCTCAGCAAGGTCGAGCGCGATCTCGGCGCCGGTGTTGCCCATGCCGACGATCAGCACCGAGCGGCCGGCAAAAGGTGCGGCTTGCGTATAGTCGGCGCTGTGCAGCACCTCGCCCTTGAAGGTCTCGATGGCGGCGAGCTTGGGAACGATCGGCTCGGCATTGTTGCCGCTGGCGATGACGATATGGCGCGACCGGAAACTGTCCGAACCGGTCTCGATCAGAAAATGGCCGCCGTCGCGGCGAATGGATTTCACCGTCTCACCAAAGCGCGGGCGCAGGTCAAACTTTTGCGCATAGTCGTCGAGATAGCGGACCACCAATTCGCGCGGCACATAGCGCGGATAGTCGCGGGGAAATGGCTGGAACGGCAGCGACGAGAATTTCTTGACCGTGTGCAAATGCAGCCGCCGATAGTGCCGCCGCCAGGCCGGCCCGATCTCGTTCGCTTTCTCAAGAATGACGAAATCGATCCCTGCCCGCTTCAGGCAGGCGCCGACCGCAAGGCCGGCTGGCCCGGCGCCGATAATGGCAACGTTTGTATCCAAACAAACCTCCCTTACCCGCGAAGCTGCCGATCTCCCCCCTTGTGGGGGAGATGTCCGGCAGGACAGAGGGGGGCGCTGTCCCGCCAACTGTCAATCAAATACCATTGCGCGAATACCATTGCGCGCTCGGCCCAATTCTCGCTCGAAGCAGATTGGACGCAAGGCTGGCGATCCTTCGCGCCCCCCTCTGCCCTGCCGGACATCTCCCCCACGAGGGGGGAGATTGGCTGTCATCCAATATGCTCGGCGCGCAGCTGCTGCTTCAGCTGCTCCAACGCCGCTTCCCCGCCTGCCGCCAGCTCATCGGCGACCCTCGCGAGTTCACCATCAGCATTGCGATATCTGCTGCCCCAGGCGCCGAGCGTCGCCAGCACCGGCAACAGGTCGATGCCGGCCTCGGTCAGGCGATAGATCGCCTTGAGCTTGTGGCTGGGATCGCCGCTCCTGGTGATGATGCCCTCTTCCTGCAGGGTCTGCAGCCGCTCGGCCAGCGTGCGCGACGAGATGCCCTCGTCGGACAGCAGGAACTCCCGGAAGTGCTTCTTCCCTGCAAAAATCAGGTCGCGAACGATCAGCAGCGTCCAGCGATCGCCGAGCAGTTCGAGCGACAGGTTGATCGGGCAGCCGGATTTTTCCCTGGTCGACATTCTATGGTTCCATTTTTAAATCACTTTACTATTGACATCATTTTGGCGATGCGTCAACACTTCCAGAAGTAAGCCATTAGTGGCGGGAGCGAGCGCATGGCTCCTTGAAACCGCCGACAGCCAGGGAGTGAGGACATGAGAAAGCTTATCCTGCAGATGCAGATGTCGGTCGATGGCTTTGTCGGCGCCGCTGGCGGTGAACACTGGCAGCTCTGGGAATGGGGCGGCAATTGCCCGTGGGACGACGCGTTGAAGCGGGATTTCAACACCGTGTTCGCCGGCATCGACACCATCCTGCTCAGCCGCAAGATGGCCGAGGAAGGCTACCTAACCCATTGGGGCAATGCGGCGAAGAATTTTCCACGCGACGGTTTTTATGCCTTTGCGCAGCGCATCGTCGATGCTGACAAAGTGGTGCTGAGCGACAAGCTCAAGACATCGCGGTGGGAGCGCACCACGATTGCCAGCGGTGACCTGCCGCGCGAGGTCAACGCGCTGAAGGCGACCAACGGTAGCGACATGGCGGTGTTCGGCGGCGCAGGCTTTGCCTCGGCGCTGATTGCGGCCGGGCTGGTCGATGAATTGCAGCTGTTCATCAACCCGGCAGCACTTGGCGACGGCGAGAGGATTTTCGACCGGAGCGGGTTCAGACAGCTGCGGCTGCTGGGATCGAAAGCCTATGCCTGCGGCATGGTGGTCAACCGCTACGCCCCAATGGCTTAGGCCACAGCCACGATGACGTGTGCCTGAATCTTGGCGGCAACCGCGCCACTGCCATGTCTGGCTGCAATCGCAGATTCTGCACAGTCGGTAGCCGCTTCCAGTTTCCCCGCGTCCCTGGCCTCGATTTCGTTGCGAAGCGGCGTTCCCTGGCAATAGGCAACGGCCGGAATGCGCGGCGAGGAGGCACGGCTTTGTTCGGCTCTCGTTTCGATCACCACATGGGAGAAACCTGCGTCTTCCAGGTCGCTGCGGATCAGTGCCGTATCATTGTAGCCGTGCGGCGTGCGTGCCAGGAAGCGCGGCGGATCGTTCGGAAACATCTTTGCCAGAGCATTCGTCACATCATCGGCAAAGACATTCTCCTCGATGCGATCCCATACGTTGAATAGAAAACGGCCTCCGGGCTTCAGGACCCGCTTGGCCTCGCGGTAGGCCGATGTGCGGTTGGGAAAGAACATCGCGCCGAACTGACAACAAACGAGATCGAAGACTGCATTTTCAAACGGCAGCGCCATCGCATCAGCCTGGCGCCATGTGATGCGACTGTCGGGCGCTTGTCGCGAAGCGGCGTAGTCGAGCATCGGCTGGTTGAGGTCGGTTACGACAAAGTTTGCGCCTGGGGACAATTTTGGCGCCAGCACGCGGGTGACAACCCCGGTGCCCGCGGCGATTTCCAAAACGGCACCGGGCGACAGGGACGCTGCCCGTCGTGCAAGATCCGCGGCGAACGGTTCGAAAATCAACGGCACCATGTAGCGGTCGTAGTTTTCCGGAATCGAGCCGGCAAATACCTTGTCCGTTTGCGACATTGCTACCCCCTGCCGTCCGATCGATGGCTGGCGAGACTAGCATAGAATTGTTGCTTTGGGCCGCTTCCGACAGAGAGGCGTCAACTCCGCGAAAGCGGATGAGCCGCGCCTTAGAACGTGATCTTCACCGAAGCAGTACTGCGCGTCGCAGCCCCGTGAAACACGGCCTCGATGTTGTTGCCGTCGGGATCGAGCAGGAAGGCAGCGTAGTAGCCAGGGTGGTAGGGCCGCTCGCCCGGTCCGCCATTGTCGATGCCGCCGGCGTCGAGGCCGGCCCGGTAGAAAGCGTCGACCATGGCCTGATCGCTGGCCTGGAAGGCCAGGTGATGGCGCCCGGTCAGTTGTCCCCTCGCCGCCCGGCTATCAACGCTGGAGATGAATAGCTCGTCGGCCCAGAAATAGTCCTCAGCCTCGCCGCCGATCGGAATGCCGAGCACCTCAAAAACGGCTTCGTAAAAACGCCGGCTGGCCGGGAGATCTTTGACCACCAGTTGGATGTGGTCGACAAGACGGCCGCGATGAAGCTCCATGAGCGATCTCTCCTGTGATGAGTGGATCAATCTAGAACCAGCGATGATGTGGTCAATGCGGGAAGCGCAGGCTTTATCTCCCCCCTTGGGGGGAGATAGTTCGGAGCGCCACCAAAAACTGGATAATAAATGCAACCGGATTGTCGGATTCGAAATCCCGCCAACGTCCTTCGGACGCAAGCGGCGTGACGGAGCTCGAAACAGGTCGCGCCGCGTAGACATGATGTTGGGAGAAAAGCATGAACTTTTCCTATCGTTGGGTCATCGTGGCGGCCGGCGCCCTGATGAGCTGTGTCGCCATCGGGGCGATGTTTTCGCTGGCGATTTTTCTTGAGCCGATATCGCTCGACACCCACTGGTCGCGCGCCGGCATATCGAGCGCGATGACGCTGAATTTTTTGGTGATGGGCGTCGGCGGCTTCGCCTGGGGCGCCATCTACGACCGCCTCGGCGCCCGCCCGGTCGTGCTGGTGGGCGCTACGCTGCTCGGGCTGGCGCTGGTGCTGGCGAGCCAGGCCGGCTCGCTGCTCAGCTTCCAGCTAACCTATGGCGTGCTCGTCGGCCTCGCGGCCAGCGCCTTCTTCGCGCCGATGATCGCGTTAACCACCGCCTGGTTCGACACCAACCGCAGCCTTGCGGTGTCGCTGGTCTCGGCCGGCATGGGTGTGGCGCCGATGACCATCTCGCCCTTCGCGCGCTGGCTGATATCAGCCTATGACTGGCGCACCGCCATGTTCGACATCGGCGTCATGGCCTGGGTGCTGCTCTTGCCGGCGGTGCTTCTGGTGCGGCAGCCGCCCAAGCTTGTCGCCCATGATACCACCTCAGGCCCTGCCGCCGAAGGTGCCGGCATGTCGGTCGGCCAGGCGTTGCGCTCGCCGCAATTCATCGTGCTCGGCCTCACCTTCTTCGCCTGCTGTGCGGCGCATTCCGGCCCGATATTCCATATGGTGAGTTATGCCATGCTGTGCGGCGTTGCACCGATGGCGGCGGTCACGATCTACAGCGTCGAGGGCCTGGCCGGCCTGGGCGGCAGGCTGTTGTTCGGCGTGCTTGGCGACAGGCTCGGCGTCAAGCCGGTGCTGATCACCGGGCTGGCGATCCAGGCCGCGGTGATCGCGGCCTATCTTGCCGTCAGCCAGCTCGACCAGTTCTACATGCTGGCGGTCATCTTCGGCGCCACCTATGGCGGCGTCATGCCGCTCTATGCGGTGCTGGCGCGCGAATATTTCGGGCCACGCATCATCGGCACGGTGTTCGGCGCGGCAACCATGCTGTCCAGCCTCGGCATGGCCTTCGGCCCGCTGGCCGGCGGCATGGTGTTCGACGCCTACGCCAACTATTCCTGGCTGTTCATCGGCTCGGCCATCGTCGGACTGGGTGCGATGGCAATCGCCATCGCGTTCCCGCCGCAGCCTAGCCGGCAGTTGCAGGCGGCGTAGCCCGCGCCAAAGCAATGGCCGCTCGCGGGAGCGGCCATTGCATCAGGATTTGTCGTCGTTCCCGTTGCCGGACGCCATCGAAACGGCGCGATGTGTGGTATTCTGGCCTGGCACATCCGGGAGCCACCGCATTGACCAAAAGCATGGAAGCCGAAGACGACAGAGGGTGGTCGAGCCTGCTGGTCGCCGCCGAGAAGGGCGATGCGGAAGCCGTGCAATCGGAGCTGGCCGCCGGCGCCGATATCAACCAGGCGGACGAAGGCGGTTGGTCGGCGCTGCATCTTTCGGCCCTCAACGCCCACACGGCGACAGTCGAAGCGTTGATCGAACACCCCGAAATCAACGTGAACTCCCGAAACAAATGGAAGAGCACGCCGTTGAGCCTGGCCGCAGCCAAGGGCCACTACGCTTCCATCTCGGCCCTCGTCAAACATCGCGCAATCGACATCAATGCGACCGCCGACTATTACGGCCGCACGGCGCTGATCGAAGCCGCCAAGAACGGGCATCTGGGCATCGTGAAGCTGCTGGTGGAACATGGCGCCGACGTCAATCTGATGGACAAGTCAGGGCGCAACAATGCGCTGATCGAGGCCATCAAGGGTCGGCATTTCGCCATCGCGGAATATCTGCTGGAGACTCGGAAGGTGAACTTCCTCAATCGGGATATGCGACTGAACGCCATGATCTGGGCGGGAAGCTGCCACAACCCTCAATTCATCGAGAAGCTGGAAGCCGCCATCAGCAATTTCTTCGACGGCAAGTGACCGCGAGGCAGCGGCAATTGCCTTCATGAACCGCAGCGAGATAAGCTTCCAGCTTGGTCGCCGTTAGCAGGTTAATAAGCATTTGGTAATAAACACGGGAGATGAACTGCAAGCTCGATCTGGCGTGTAAGATGCCCTCGTTCTCAGCGAGTCGGTAACGTGCGCATCAAAAGCTTGATCATCCTTAGCATGACGAGCGCCGCGGCGCTGATCGGGCTGGTTGGCGGCCTTGCGATCTTTACGCAGATGGCCGCGACCAGGTCGCTGGGTTTGACCGAGGCGACCAACGTCGCGCGGGAACTGGCCGACACCATCGTCTTCAAGCCGTCCGACGGGACCCCTTCGCTGTTCGAGCGGCCAGAGGCGCTCAAACAATTCATGGAGCACCAGCATCGCCGCATGCGTCGAGATTTCCTGGTTCTCGACCGCAACAAGACCGTCGTTGCCCATGCCGCCGACGAAGAGCAATCGGCGAAAAATTCGAACACGATTCCGGTAACGAAATCGGCCAGACGCTGGAGGACGGCATCCCGCGCAAGTTTGTCGACACGGGGGAAGTGAACGCCATACTCGCCGTGCCGATCGAATATCCCGAGGATACGATCATCGGCGCCGTGCTGTTGGAATATGATCCTGTCCTTCATGCCGCTGAAGAGCGCACCAACAGCCTGCTCTGGCTGGTTGGCCTCAGCGCCGCGGCGGCCGTGCTGGTCGCGGTGGGGTTTGCATGGATGCTGCTCAGCCGTTTCGGCTCCGGTCTCAAGGATATGATGGGCGGCATGGCAGCGCTGGCGAAGGGCAATGCCATGACGCGCATCAGTCATGCCCGCAAGGATGAATTCGGGCAGCTGGCCGACGGGTTCAACACCATGGCGGACCAGCTTGCATCGGCGCGGGCGCATGTCGAGGATATCGTCGAGACGGCGGCCGAAGGCATCGCGGTGCTGGACGTCGACGGCCGCATCGCCAGCGCCAATCCGGCGGCCGCAACGATGATCGGGCGGCGCGCCGACAAGATCGTCGGGCAGCAATGGGATTCGGTGCTGACGGTGCGCGACCCGAGAGGTGGCGCGTTCGCCGCCGGCGCTTCCCCCATTGAAATGGCCTTGGCCACCGGCCGCCAGCACCAGGGCGAGGTGCGCCTGACCAGATCCGATGGCTCGCATGTGCCGGTCATCGCCAGCTGCAGTCCGCTCAGCCGCTCCGACGGCGGACTGGTCCTCACCCTCAACGACATCAGCGAGTTGCGCCGCGCCGAAGGGGTCGTCAACGAGCGTGCCGATCAGATGGCGGTGCTCAACCGCGAGCTGCACGAGAAGTCGGAAACCACGACCCGCCTGGTCAAGCTTGGCGAGCTGCTGCAGGCCTGCGTGACCTTCCCCGAAGCTTTTTCTGTGGTCGGCACGGCCATGACCGAGTTCCTCGGCGGCTTGAGCGGAACGGTGCATTTGACCAGCGCCTCGCGCAATCTGGTCGAGGAGATGGCACATTGGGGCGACATCCGCTCGAGCGCCACCCAATTTGCGCCCGAAGACTGCTGGGCGCTGCGGCGCGGCCAGGAGCATGTCGCCGGCCCGGGCATGCTGACTCCGCGCTGCGCCCATATCACGGAGAACGGCAAGAAAGGCTATGTCTGCATGCCGCTGGCGGCGCAAGGCGAGACGCTGGGCATCCTGCATCTGTGCGAGCCGAACGCAGTCGAGAAGCCGCAATGGCTGGCTGAAAGGCAGCAGATCCTGCGCGGCGTCGTCGACACGCTGGCATTGGCGCTGGCCAATCTGCGCCTGCGCGAGACTTTGCGGCAGCAATCGATCCGCGATCCGAACACTGGCCTGTTCAACCGGCGCTATCTCGAGGAAACAAGCAGCCGCGAACTGCGCCGGATGGAGCGCTCGGCCCAGCCGCTGACGATCCTCATGCTCGACGTCGATCATTTCAAGCAGTTCAACGACACGTTCGGGCACGAAGCCGGCGACCTCGTCCTGAAGCAGGTCGCCGCGACATTGATCGAACACGCGCGCGACAGCGATGTCGTGTCACGCTACGGCGGCGAGGAATTCGCCATCGCCATGCCGGGATGCTCGCTCGAGGAAGGCGCCGAGCGGGCCGAAGCGCTGCGCCAGGCTATCAGGCAGCTCCACCYGACGCATCGCGGCCGCACGCTGGGCACCGTGACGGTCTCGTTCGGGGTCGCCGCCTACCCCGAGCATGGCGCGGGCTGGGCTGAAATCACCAATGCCGCCGATCATGCGCTCTACGAAGCCAAGGGCGAAGGACGCGACCGCGTCGTCGTCGCCAAAAGCGGCACGCCTGGCGAGCGGCCCCCGATCCAGCTGGTATCGGCCGCCGCGAAAGCGAGTGTGGACATCAAGGGCTAACTTGCTGCCCTGGCTGTCCGAACTGCAATCAGCCAGCGCTGGCGAGATACCGTCTCTCGCCGTCACGCGTGGCCATCAGGGCCACTGGAGCCGTGCCAGGCTCGCGAATGACGCCCGGCAATTCGGAAATCGCGTTCCTCGAAACATCTGGCCTTCAGCCATGTGGTCGACGATCCGCTCCGGTAGCGGCTGTCGGCGCGCTTCGAGATGATGCCCTCAAGCCCCATCTTGTCGATGGCGCGGAGGATCGCCAGCGCATCGCCGTCGAAATGCTCGCTGTACCGGATCTTGCCGGCGCCAGGCTCAACCAGTTGCCACAGCGCCTGCTTGCGCTGCAGCAGGGGCAAGGGGGCAAGATTGCGACCATCGAGATGGAGGATGTCGAACGCCACGAACACCAGCCGGCTCGGCTCATTCCAGATCGCGGATTCCAGCGCAGGGCAATCGGGAGCGCCCTGCTCGCCCGGTACAATGACCTCGCCGTCGAGAATGGCAGCCCTGCATGGCAGCTCGACTGCCAGCGCGATCGGCCAGTATTTTGTCGTCCAGTCATGGCCATTCTTGCTGAAAAGGCGCACGCCGCCTTGATCGATGATGAGCTGCGTCCGGTAGCCGTCGAACTTGACCTCGTGAACCCATCCCTCATCTTCGGGCGGTTGCTCGACCGGTGTCGGGATCTGCGGCGGAATGAACTCCAGCCGGCCGCCGCTGACCTTGCTACGCTTACTCAATGGACACCTTTGACCGCGTAGCGGGAGGCGTTGCCGGCACAGGCAGCGACACCCCAGCTTTCTGGACGCCTGCCGCCTGTGCCGAGCCCCCGCCAGACCCGTTGCGAACATCTACGGACGAGGTCGGAATGTCGTTAGCTTCGCATCCAGATACTTATCCTGGCGTACATATCTCGCTCTCGGTGCGGCGATCTTGCACCGACTGGCCGACGCCGCCCAGTTAAGGTCTGTTGGTCTTCAGGCCTGAAGACCAACAGACCTTAGTCCATCAAAAGCACCAGGGCGGGATGCAGCTTCTTCAGGTTCGGCAGTGATTTCGATTGCCAGGGTATGTCGGGCGTTCCACGCACGACGAGGCGAACATCGGGATGCTTGCGTACCTCGATGGTAAATTTCGCCAGCAGGTTGATGCCGGAAGAGTTGAGAAAGTGAAGGTCCTTCAGATTGAGTGTAATGGAAGCGGGATTTGAGGCAAGAACACTGGTCGCCAAAGCCGTGACGGGCGCGCCGGCCTCGGAACTGGCAAGCCGCATTGCGCCGTCGAAGAAAATATCGCTTCCTTCGTTCCACACGCGGTAGTCGTCTGTCTTGATTTCCATGGCCTGGCTTCGTTTCTTCTAGTTGTGCGTTTGCGAGATCGGAATGGAGGCATAGGTTTCCAGGCAAATCCGATCGCTTTCGTCGGCGGCGCTGAATATCCAGGCCAGGCGTGCGCCATAGTCGCTCATCAGCGTCAGCAATCCGAGTCCGGAGCGTGACACGTCGGGGCTCGCGGCATTCGCTTCAATTCGCTGTATCAGCAGGTCTTTGGGGTCGCCAACCGTGATGTCCGCCAGGAGGTTCTTGAACTCGGATGCATTTTCACCATCGACGTCATTCGACACCTTGAGCTTGAAGCACTCCGAATCCATCGACGCCTCGATCACGATCTCACCCGGTGCGCGAAACTTGACGGCGTTCTCGATGAGCTCGTTGACCAGGTATCCGATGCTGTGCCGCACTTCGATGTAGTCATTGCGGGACGACCGGAAACGCAATGCGAAAAGATCGGCGATGAAGTCCGAGGTCGTGGCACAATGACGCCAACTCAAGTCGAGAGGTCCGTCGAACAGCCGCACGCGACTGACGCTCTCCTTCATCCCGATTGCAATGTCAGGGGTCCCGAACAGCGTTGTCATTGCTATGTGTGCCTTATGATCACGAGGGTGATGTCGTCATGGATCTTCTGGACTCCGATATGGGCCATCAGATCCTCGATGATCCCGATCTTGATGTCCTCGGCGCTGCCGCCTTGACGTTTTTTTGCGCTCTGGCAGAGGCGCTCGAACCCGAATAGCCTTTTGTCCTGATCCTCCGCCTCGGTCACACCGTCGGTGTGCAGCACGATCACGTCGCCACTCTCGAACAGGATGTCACGCGTGTCGATGAACTTCGAGATGTCATTCTCCAGACCAACCGGCATACCCAGATCAAGCGTATCGATGCGTTCGACTTCCCCGTCCGCGCGCACGACGAGAACGTCCTCATGCTGGCCGGATAGCGTTACCCGCTCATCCTCGAAGTCAAGAAAGGCCAGCGAGAGATGCTTGCCGGTGTTCGTCCGCTCGATGTTCTTGTAGATCGCTCTGTTCAGCCGGTCCAAAAACTGGTGCGGATCCGCTTCGTCGGTCTCCTGCAGCGCGCGTGCAACGGATTGGACCATCAGCATCAGCACGCCGCTCTCAAGACCATGACCGGTCACGTCGCCGATGCCGATCTTGATCCGGGATCCGTTCTGCAGGACGTCGTAATAATCGCCGCCGACCTCGTCGGCCGGCCGCATGTAGGCTGCGATCTCCAGCCCTGGAATCGCTTCGAGTTCGAATGGTTTCGGCAGGACCATCAACTGGATCTGCCTGGCAACCGCGAGCTCGGCGCCGAGGCGGACGTTCTCGTCCTGCAGCTTTTCGTTGAGAGCGGAAATCTCTTGATTGGCGTCGCCGAGCTCCCTGGTTCGTTCGTCGACGAGTTGCTCGAGGTTTTCCGTGTGGAAGCTGATCTGCTCGGCCATGCGGTTGAAAGCGATGCCAGCGGCTCCAACCTCGTCGCGCGTCGGAATGCTGACGCGGACTGAATAGTCCTTGGTCTGGAGCCGCTGGGCGGCACTGGCAAGCGCCCTGAGGCCCGCGGTGATCCGCTTCGAAATTCCGAGCACGGCCGCGAAAACAATCAGAAGCGAAACGATGATCGCACCGATCTGAAAGAGCAGAATACGATTGGTTGCGCGCGAAATACTCTGCTGTGCGGCAAACAGGGACGCGTAGATCTCCCGTTCGGGGACGACGATCCCGACCGACATCGTTTCGGACTTTATCGGTCCCGAACTCCACAGATTGGTCGGCTTCAGTCGCTTGAGGACAACAATGTAGGGTACGCGTTCGCCCTTGTTGTCGAGCATGATGTGCTGAATGACACCGTCATTGTTCTGGCCGAGGGGCAGCGACGCGATAGCCGGCTGCGTACTTCCCCGCAGGGACCGCTCCAGGCCGGTGACGCCCTGCGTGCCCGCGTCGCTTGATGAAGTCAGGCCGATGATCGCCTGGCCCGACGGATTGATCGCCACCACATTGCCAGTCGACATGGTGAGGAAGCCGAACCCGGTTTCAGCGATCTTCACCCTTTCGACGACTTCCGCGAGCTGATCGAGAGTGATGTCTGCCCCGGCCGTACCGGCGATACCGGTGTGATCGCGCGTCCACAGCGGGTGGAAAAAGCTGACGATCAGCTTTCCCGTGATTGCATCGGTATAAGGCGCTGTCTGGGTGATATCGTCAGGGACCGGACGCGAGGCTGGATCCCTGGCCCATTGCTGCCATGAACCATAGATGCCCGGAAAGAAGAACTCCCAGAACTCCGCCTTGTTATGGCCCGGATAGAGCTTGTCGAAGGTCTGCGCCTGGTCCGTATACGGCACCGTCCTGAAGATCGGCCGTTCTTTTGGACCAATATAGTACATTTGCAGTTTGGACGATCCGCTGGCCATGAGAGTCGGCGCGACGAGATCGATCACGGTGCTGTCTTCTATTTCCTTCTGAACGTCGGGCAGCGGCGTGTGATCGGCGCCCAGCAGGTAGCCCCAGACACTGACCACGGAAGGCGCGCCAGGCAGGTTCTGCGCCCAATCACCCTGCGCGTCGTAGACGACCTTCACGGAGCCGGGCGCTTCATGCGAAAGCGTCGCTCCGACCTCTTGCTGCCTCGTCGGTTCGTCGATCTGGGCCTGCAGTACGCCAGCCAGCGCCTTGACGTCGCCGTGAACCCGATCGAGCAGCAGATCGACGCTCAACGCCGTCGATTCAGCATAGGAACGAATGTATTCCTGGTTTGCGGTCGTCAGGCCCTCACCGACTTCCGATGTTGCGTCGCGCGACAGCTTCTGAACGTTCCAAAGCGCCAGGCCACCGCTCAGCAGGAGGTCGAACAGGACGGCGCCGCCAACGACCAACACGAATTTCGCTCGAAAGGAGCGCAGGCCGAAGCGCGGCGTAGGCTCATTGTCGGCTTTCATTGCGGCCGTCGCCCCGATGCGACCCAGATCGGCCAACCCGCATAACCCTTGGGATGGAGCGCAGCGAAAATGTGATCCTCGAAGCCCTGCCGGAACCGTGCGACGAACTCCGGTCCATCGCCGCGCCTGGTCGCCATCTCGCCCGCATAGACATCCGCCCAGGCCGCAATGACATCGGCGAAATCCTGCGGATCGCTGTCCAGGTTGGTGACCATGAAGGTCTCCACACGGATATCTTCGAATCCTGATTCCATCAGGTATCGCCGGCTCTTTGGCCCAAGCTCGACGTCCATCTCGAAATGCCCGAACAGCTTCGCCACCTCGTTGTAGGTCCAACGGATGCTTTCGGCGCGCGGCTCGCCGAGGCAATGCGAATTCTTCTCGTTGGTGATGTAGACCCGCCCGCCCGGCTTGCATATGCGGTAGAGCTCCTTGAGGATGAGTTCAGGCCGATTGAATATCTGGAGGGAATGCCGGCAGGTCACTAGGTCGAACTGCGCTTCGTCGAGCAGCATCTCCGACGCATCTCCATAGGTATATTCGATGCCCCGGATATCGAACTCCCGCATCACCTGTCGGGCATAGTTCAGGCTCGATATGGAGTGGTCGAGGGCGACGATCCGCGATGGCTGGAACTCCTTCTGCACGAGCACGGCGAAATCGCCGATCCCGCAACAGATGTCGGCCATGACGATCCCCGGCCTCATGCCGTGTCGCGGCAAGATTGCGCGCTCGTGGCGCCAGGTCATCTTCGTCTGTGAACGCAGGATCGGAACGAACCCGCCTTCCTCGAGGAAGCCCTGTCCCGGATAGAATTCGCTGTCATACTCCTCGACCGTGATGTTCGGCTCGATTCCGCTCAAGCGACCGAATTTTCGCGAGGTCCATCCGACGACGCTTGACGTGATGACGACGAATTTGAGATCGGGCCGAGCGCGGCAGGCGTCGATGATGATCCTCGAAAAGGCGTGAAACGCGGCGTTATTCATTTGCGTCAGGCGTCTGACATTGAAGTAGAGAACGCCGCGCACACGGCCGATCGCATCGCGGAGCAATGCTATGCTGGGCCCAAGCTCATCGATTGCCTGAGGCCGGACCACCCCGGATATGGAGAACTCCTGGTTGTTGGCGTCATATTGCGCCTTGAAGCGCGGGAGGAGGTCGTAAGGGCTCAATGTTGCAGACCCTCAAGCGGAAGATCCACGACAAGCTTGATTGCATCACCATCGGCTTCCTCGACCCTGAGCATCGCGTTGTAGTCGACAGCCAGTTCCAGCAGCACGACCTCCCGGCTGGGCGCGAGATCCCCGGACACCGAATTGAGGTATCGCTCCCTGGCTTCTGTTCCTGCGACGTGTGACACGGCTTCTTCGTAGAATTGGCGCTCCTCCGGCACGCATGGGAACGTCAGCTCGATCCTGTCCGTTGCGCCGTGGCGGGACACCCTGCATGCCAGTTCACCACCGGCATGGCGGGTACGAAAGGCGACTTCCAGTAATTCATTGAGGGCAGAGGAGAAGAGATTTGAATGCCGGACCGAGTCTGATCTGTTTTGACTGATCATCCGGGCCATGTATGACGAGACATAATGGCAGTGACTCCAGGCGGAGACGAAGGCTTTGATTTCCATGTCGATCTGGATCATGGGCGCAAAAGTCGGCTCGCCAGCCAGCTCATGATGAACAGGTCCCATAGGCATCCTCCCTTGTTCCATCAGCACTGAGCCCTGGTAGGGCGATGGTCTCCGCGATGAAAAATTTCACCGCGCGCCGTGATGAGTCACTCTTGCACCGACTCGAAGAATTGAGCGGTATCTGCCTCGATCGTTTTGTACAAATCTCCACTTCACCGTTAACAAAGGGTGCAAGGTGCAAAGCAATTTCAGGAAACCTGCGCAGCGGTTTTCCGTCCGAAATTGCGTAAAAACAAATACTTAGAGCGGGTCGGCGGCACTATGAAAAGCTGAACCGCTCTAAACCGCCCGATTTGATTCCTCCATCGCTCGCACCACCCTTAGCGGGGACCGTCTGATGAAATTGCTGGTTGCCTCGGCTCCGAGCGGGCGTCCCAGGAAATTGCCTTGCAGGCAATCACAATTCTCCTTGATGAGCCACCGCGCCTGTGCCGACGTCTCGACCCCTTCGGCGGTGACGCTTATTCCCAGGCCGTGCGCCAGATTTATGATCGATCGCACGATGGTCTGGCTTTTGAGATCGGTCTCCAGGTCGGCAATGAAGTACTGATCTATCTTCAACGTGTCGAAGGGAAAGTTCTTAAGGTAGCTCAACGATGAGTAGTATGTTCCAAAATCGTCGAGCGATATTCGTATTCCCAAGACGTTCAGCGTGTTTAATGTGTCGATATTGTCGATCGTCTTCTCGAGAAGAACCGTCTCGGTAATCTCGAGTTCAAGTCGGTCGGCCCGGATTCCAACTGCATCGATGACCTGAGCGATGGTATCCGTCAGCGAACCGCTAAGGAACTGAGCCGGCGACAGGTTCACTGCGACCGTCAGCGAGGAGGGCCACGTCAATGCCTGGCGACAGGCTTCCTCGAGCACCCATCGTCCAATCTCGTCCATCAGACCGTCCGCCTCGGCGATCGGTATGAACACGCTGGGTGGAATGATTCCGATCTCGGGGTGCCGCCACCGCAGCAGCGCTTCGAAGCCGATCACCGACGCGGGAGAGCGAATGAGCGGCTGATACTCCAGATAAAGCTCGCCCCGCTCCAGCGCGGTTCGAAGGTTGCGCCTCAGATTCTCGCGTTGCTCGAGCAAGAGCAGCATCGAACGGTTGAACGTTCGAGCGCAACCGCGTCCATCCGTCTTGGCTGCGTAAAGTGCAATGTCGGCGGCTTTCATCAACTGCTCGCCATCGGTCCCGTGCTCCGGCCCGAAAGCAATTCCGATACTCGAGCCGACGAAAACGGGAATGCCGTTGATGACGAAAGGCTCCTTGAACGCGTCGACCAGCGATCCTGCGAGGCGCTCGGCTTCCGCGGGCTGATCCTTTCCCAATTGGATGACGGCGAACTCATCGCCGGCATACCGGTATGCGGATTCACCGTCCTGCAGAGCGTCGCGGATTCGACCCGCCGCGAGTTGAAGAAGCGTGTCGCCTGCTCCATGACCGAGCGTGTCGTTGACCGCCTTGAAATCGTCGAGGTCGATTTGCAGCAAGGCGGCTTTCGGCTTTGCTCCGCCGATGCCCGCCAGCGCCTGCTGTAGCCGCTCGCCGAATCGCCGCCGATTCTGCAGTCCGGTCAGCACGTCGTGCGTCGCCTGATGGAGCAGAATTCCATGCTCCTGCTCCTCCGCCGCACTCCGCTCGCCGTGCCCCCTTGTCTCGATGATTCCCACACCATTCGCGGCGGCGAATACGAAAACGGAACGGGGCGCTTCGTCCGATGATCGCGGCAAGTCGATGCGTGCCGGAGTGCCGCCGTGGAACACACGAAGAAATTCGTCGCGGTACCTCGCATCGAGGAAGCTCGGGTAGATCTCCCAAACGGCGGCACCTGGCGCTACCGCGCCTCCGTACACGCCTTTGAGCTTGGTTGCGTAGTGCGTCAGACAGAAGTCGCTGTCATAGAACGACAAAAGTTCGGTCGTGTTTGCCAAAAGGTCAGCGAGAAGCGCTTCGCCGACATGTGGAACATCGCTTGAGGAAAGCCCCTCACTATCCGTGCCGACGCCTGATGCCTCTGGGTTCAAGAGCCACCTCCATAGGCGGTGCAAATTCGAGTTCCCCAGTCCAGAAATAGCATAACTGCCAAGCTTGGCAAACTTTCAACTCGCTTCTTAACAAGTTCCGCATGCTGCGTTGTTGCAATGCATGCTCTGCCGTGATTGGCGGAAAATTGTCGATATTAGTGAACTGTGACAGTTCATTAATAAATCGGCAATTGGCGGAGATTGGCTGTATGATTGATGTCGCGATCGACGCGACACGAAATATTGTGGTCCATGAGCCAGCGTGGCCTTGGCCGCCCCTGGCAAGCCCGCTTGAACCTGCCCCATCTCAACATCGCCGATCCTGTTTCAATTTCCAAGCGCCTTGAGCCAACCTTCAAAGGAAGAGGCCTTCTGGTGTTCTGCATGAGAAGCAGAGTGGGCCGGGCGCGGCAACACCACCGTACTGCGGCCTTCGCGGGGGCTGTAACCGAATTCCTTGCTGAATGCCCGGCTGAAATTGGCCGCTGAACTAAACCCGAAGGCCTCGGCAATTTCAACAATGCGCCGGCTGTCCGCCGGATCGCTAAGCGCGATATGGGCTGCCAGAAGCCGGCGGCTTTGAATGTAGTGGAGAACACCACCGCTTGGTTCGAACAACTGATAGAGACGGGAGCGCGAAACGCCGAGCGCCCGGCACATTGAACCCGGTGTCAGACGAGCCGCATCCAGATTGTTTTGGACGTATCGGCGCGCCCGCTCCATCAGCGCGACACCCGCCAATTGTTCGGCGGCGGCAGCATGTTCCGCCGGCGGCGCGAGGCAGGCAATGATCATGCTGCGTGTTGCGTGCACTATGCGGGGCAGATCTTCGGCCGTGAGGCTGCGCAGCCTTGCCTCGATGCTGTTGACGTAGTCGACCAGGAGGTTGGCAAAGTTGCCGAACAGAATTGAATTGTTCTTCGCGTCGAGGGTTGCCGCCACATCGGCGAACAAATCACGCGGCAGATAGAGAAAGAGACTTTCGGAGTCCGTTGTCCTCCCGCGAAACGGATAGCCAAGCGACCTGATCTCCAATTTCCCCGGCTGGCCTTCTGCAACGCGGCGATCGACCTCCGTCCACGACCGGCCAGTATGGGGCAAGGCGATATACCAGTGATCGATCGAGCTGGACCGGAGTTTTGCGGCAGAACGCATGTAGCTGTGTGCCGCTGCGCGCTGCTGAACGACCAGCATGCCACCGAGGTTCCAGGCCGTGTGGTCGGCGGGAAAGCCATCGTCCGGCGATTTGTCATCCGGCAACTTGACCTCGACAAGCGGAGCCATATGCGCTTGCCAGGCGGCGAATTGATCCTCTGGTGTCAGTTCGAGCGTTGAAAAGGACAAAGGCTGGAGCGCCGGCGCGAGTGACGAAGCTTGCTCGTTGTGAGGTTGAGCGTCGCGCGACCAACGACGTCGATCACGCTCCGGCGGCTGCTTCGCAGGGGTCTTGCCTCGCTTTTTAGCGTCCATCGCGTGGTGCCATATCCGAATCGGCTATGCCCATGCCCCGCTCAATCATGTGGTGTATCTCAGGTATCTGGCAAGGCTCTGAGGCCGATATCGACAGACCAGCCCGATCAAGCCGTTCGGTGACCACAGCCGCAACCCTGCCGACTGCAGCTGATTCGCGTCGACAGAGCCGGCGATCACGCTGAGTTACAGCAACAAATGCATTCCGAGATAAGTTTCTGGATGCGGCGCTAACGACACTCTTCAGCCCGGTGCTTATACATCGAGCATTGTAGAAGCGTAGTTGGGGAGACCCTCGAAATGACCGCAAAGCTCAACAGCGAAGCTCGTCGCAAGATAATTCTTGACGGATACGTTAACAACGAGCCGTTGAAGGATATTGCGGCCAGGATCGGATGCTCACTGGCCAGTTTGAAAGTCACCGCCAGTAAAATCGGCTGCACTCGAACGCCGAAGGAGGCGGCCGATTTTAGGCGCGGCTTTCATATACCGGAAAACAAGCGGCAGGATTACTACCAGTTGATGACCATTGGTCAGTATAAAGCTCGCGAGTGCGGGGAAATTTTGGGATTGCTGACAGTTCAATCGTCAGGAAACGAGTAAACTCACCGCAATACACTATCGACGATATTATCGCTGGAGCATTCCATCGCCTCAGCGGTTCGTCGGTAAGAGGCCCGCTGCAGCACGGGCAGCGGGCCCTGAAAGGTTCGCACAGATGCTGCGTCGGCGCTTCAATCGCACCTGCCTCAGCCCTCACGATCTGGCTATTTGCGAACGCGTGTTCGATCGGATCTGCGCGGATGAGCGTCTCGACCCATTGGACCCGGACGCCGAAATCCTGGCGGTGATGGTTGTGGCCATTTTTCGAAATGCTCACACCGGCGAGTGCGAACTGCTGGAAGCGGTCAGGTCTCGTCGGCAAAACGGCGCGGGAAGCGGGCATTAGCGCACCGCATTCGACCGCGTAGCCGAGCGGGTCTGGCTGAGCGCATAAACTCCTCCAAGGAAAGAGGCTGGAACGTTTCGGCCGACCGCGCGTTGTGTCTATTGGGGTGTAGGCCGGCTTGTTTCGGCCGGCCATGGCGTCAGGGAGGCGCGTGGCGGGGAATGTCCCAGGTCAAGACCGTGAAGCCGGCCGAAGCGGCAGCAGCGCCGCGGGCGTCGGAGGTGTTCGCGATGAAGCTCACTTCATCGGAACTGGCAACGACGATGTCGCATTTCCATCGCGCCGAGATCGCCCGCATGGCCGGCTGGCGCGACAGGCTGGACCGGACCAGCAACTGGGCGATCACTGTTGTTGCCGCCATGCTGTCGGTGTCGCTGTCGACGCCCAGCGCCCATCACGGTGTGCTGTTGTTCGCCATGCTGCTCATCACGCTGCTGTTGTGGATCGAGGCGCGGCGCTACCGCTTCTTCGACGTCTACCGCGCCCGGGTACGCCAGTTCGAGCGCTATTATTTCGCGCAGATCTTCTCGCCGCAGCCGGACTACGCCTCCAACTGGTTGGCCATTGTCGGCGAAGGCTTACGCTCGCCACGCTTCCTGATCTCGCAGCGCGCGGCGCTGGTGCGGCGGCTGCGCCGCAACTACATCTTCATGTACACGATCCTGATGCTGGCCTGGGTGTTGAAGATCACGACGCCCAGCCTGCAACGCGACGGATCGCCAATCGGCTTCGGCGCCTCGTTCCTGGACGCGATGCGGGTAGCTTCGCTCGGCCCGGTGCCCGGCATCGTTGTCACATGCATTGTCGGGTTGGCCTATGCCGCCATGCTCGCCGCGGCCGTCCTCGTCAGTAGCGAGGAAGGCGAGCTTTCGCACGGTACGGTGCATGTTTGAGATGCCTCGCCTTCCGCCTCTGCCGCGCCGGAGATGCAGCCGGCGTAGGTTAGTCGGGCTGGCTCGCCCCTCGCCCCCGATAGCGCAGCGCCTCGACCAGCACGGCAAAGGCCGACGAATGCTGCCGGCGGCTGGGGTAATAGAGGTGGCAGCCTGAAAAGGGCGGGCACCAGTCGGCGAGCACGCGCACCAGCCGGCCATCGGCAATATGAGCCAGCGCCTGGTCTTCCGGCAGATAGGCCAGGCCGAAGCCGGCCAGCACCGCGCTCAGCCTGAGCGCGGAGGTGTTGAAGACGAACTGCCCTTCGACCCGCACCTTGAGCTCGCGGCCGTTCTTCTCGAACTCCCAGGCGTAGAGCCCGCCATAAGTCGGCAGCCTGAGATTGATGCAATCGTGCGCCGTCAGGTCCTGCGGCGTTTTTGGCGGCTTGCGCCTGGCGAAATAGGCGGGCGCGCCGACCACCGCCATGCGCATGTCTGGGCCGATGCGCACGGCGATCATGTCCTTCGCCACCTGCTCGCCGAGCCTGACGCCGGCGTCATAGCGCTCAGCGACGATGTCGGTGAGACCGTAGTCGACGATGATCTCGACCTTGATGTCGGGATAGTTCGGCAACACCTTCGCCAAAGCCGGCCACAGCACCGTGTCGGCGGCATGCTCGCCCGCCGTGATGCGGACCGTGCCGGCGGGTTTATCGCGCAGTTCGCTCAGCGCGGCGAGCTCGGTCTCGATCTCCTCAAAGCGTGGGCCAATGGTCTGCAGCAGGCGCTCGCCGGCTTCCGTCGGCGAGACGCTGCGCGTGGTGCGGGTCAACAGCCTGAGCCCAAGCCGCTCTTCCAGCCCGCGAACCGTGTGGCTGAGCGCCGACTGCGAAACGCCGAGTTGCGCCGCCGCCCGGGTGAAACTCCGCTCCTTGGCCACCGCCAGGAAAGCGATCAGGTCGTTGACGTTCTCGCGCGGCATTCATGAATCCTCCTCATAGGTGCATGCGGATTATACCATCTAATCCGCCGCCTTCGCAGCCGCTAGATTCCACCCAACACCAATCATCGGGAAAGGCCGGGCGAACGCCGCGGCCGATCGAAGGACTCCAGACTATGGACATCAAGCGAAGCGGCTCTCAAGCCTCCGGCAAGGGACCGGCCGATTGGTTCACCGGCACCGTCCGCATCGACCCGCTGTTTGCGGCAAACGCGCTGGCGCGTGCGGCCGGCAATGCGGTGACGTTCGAACCGGGCGCGCGCACCGCCTGGCATACCCATCCGCTCGGTCAGATCCTGATCGTTACGGCAGGCTGCGGCCGCGTCCAGCGCTGGGGCGGCCCGATCGAGGACATCCGTCCGGGCGACGTGGTCCGGTTCGAGCCCGGCGAGAAACATTGGCATGGTGCTGCGCCGACCACGGCGATGACGCACATCGCCATCCAGGAATCGCTCGACGGCAAGGCCGCCGACTGGATGGAGCATGTCAGCGACCAACAATACCAGGCCGCACCCTGGGCGGCATGAGCATCGAACATCCGACCTGAAACGGAGATCGCGACACGGACGTGGCGCGGCCTCCAACAATTCTTGAAAGGACAAACAAATGCAAAAGCGGAAACTTGGAAACAGCGACCTCGAAGTCTCGGCCCTTGGCCTTGGCTGCATGGGGATGAGCCAGTCCTACGGGGCGCCGATGGCGACGCCGGATGCGGTCCGTCTGATCCGCTCCGCGTTCGAGCGGGGCATCACCTTCTTTGACACCGCGGAGGTCTATGGGCCGTTCACGAACGAGGCGGTCGTCGGCGAGGCGCTGCAGCCGATCCGCGACCAGGTGGTGATCGCCACCAAGTTCGGCATCGACATTGCCGGGACGGCCGGACATGAAGGCATGGACAGCCGGCCGGAGCATATTCGCGACGTCGTCGAGGCCTCGCTCAAGCGACTGCGGACCGACCGCATCGACCTGCTCTACCAGCACCGCGTCGATCCGGTCGTGCCTATCGAAGAGGTGGCGGGCGCGGTGAAGGATTTGATCAGCCAAGGCAAGGTGAAGCATTTCGGCCTCTCCGAGGCTGGCGTGCGCACCATCCGGCGCGCGCATGCGGTGCAGCCGGTCGCCGCCCTGCAAAGCGAATATTCGCTGTGGTGGCGCGAACCCGAGGAGGCGATCCTGCCGGTCCTCGAAGAACTGGGGATCGGCTTTGTGCCCTTCAGCCCGCTTGGCAAGGGTTTCCTCACCGGCGCCATCGACGCCACCACGACGTTCGACAGCAGCGACTTCCGCAACACCGTCCCACGCTTTGCGGAGGAGGCCCGCAAGGCGAACCAGGCGCTGGTCGATGCGATTGTCGCGATCGCGGCCGAGAAGAAGGTGACCCCGGCACAAGTCGCGCTCGCCTGGCTGCTGGCGCAGAAACCCTGGATCGTTCCGATCCCCGGCACGACGAAACTCCATCGCCTTGAGGAGAACATCGGATCGTCCACGGTGGCGCTGACCGCAGCCGATCTTGCCAACATCGAGAACGCGGTTTCCGCGATTGCCGTGCAGGGAGAGCGCTATTCTCCGCAACAGGCGGCAAGGATCGATCGCTGAGCGATTTTTTCAAACCGCAATCAAGGAGAAAGAAGATGCAAAAGCGCAGACTTGGAAACGGCCTCGACGTCTCGGCCTTTGGGCTCGGCTGCATGGGCATGACCTCGGCCTACGGTCGGCCGGCGGTGAAGAGCGACATGATCTCGCTCATACGGAGCGCCGTCGAGCTTGGCGTCACCTTGTTCGACACGGCCGAGGCCTATGGTCCGTTCGTCAATGAGGAG
This sequence comes from Mesorhizobium sp. P2_H9, assembly GCF_056403215.1. Classification (NCBI taxonomy): domain Bacteria; kingdom Pseudomonadati; phylum Pseudomonadota; class Alphaproteobacteria; order Hyphomicrobiales; family Phyllobacteriaceae; genus Mesorhizobium; species Mesorhizobium sp. P2_H9. Next base: position 374,363 of record NZ_JBFUFX010000005.1, read on the forward strand.
CTGGTCGGCGAAGCGCTGGCGCCTTTGCGCGATAAAGTGGTGATCGCCACCAAGTTCGGCTTCGACATCGACCTTGAGACGGGCCAGCGCAGCGGCGGTCTGAACAGCAGGCCGGACCATATCAAGGCGGTCGCGGAGGCTGCGCTGAAGCGGCTCAGGACCGACCGCATCGATATCTTCTACCAGCACCGCGTCGATCCCGCCGTGCCGATCGAGGATGTCGCCGGCACAATCAAGGAGCTGGTCGATGCGGGCAAGGTGAAGCATTTCGGTCTCTCCGAAGCCGGGGCGCAGACCATCCGGCGCGCGCACGCCGTCCATCCCGTGACCGCGGTGCAAAGCGAATATTCACTGTGGTATCGCGGCCCCGAGGCGGAGATCCTGCCGACGCTGGAGGAACTCGGCATCGGCTTCGTTCCCTTCAGCCCGCTGGGGGCAGGTTTTCTGACCGGCAATATGGACGCGAACACGACTTTTGCCAGCACCGACTTCCGCGCCAGCGTTCCCCGCTTTGCGCCCGAGGCGCTGAAAGCGAATGTGGCGCTGGTCGACCTGCTGCGCAGCGTGGCGACGGCGAAGGGCGCTACCCCGGCGCAGATCGCGCTTGCCTGGCTGCTGGCACAGAAGCCATGGATCGTTCCGATCCCCGGCACCACCAAACTACACCGTCTGCAGGAAAACCTCGGATCTTCCGCCATTGAGCTTGCGCCGGAAGAGCTCAGGGATATCGACCAGGCGGCGTCGCAGATCACATTGAAGGGTGCCCGCTTGCCGCAAGCGGTGCTCGACATGACGGGCCGCTAGGCGATGGCGCGCCAGCGTCAGCCTGGCATGAGGCGGATATCGAAGGATCGGAGGCAATTCCTCGGTTCTTCCTGGAAGGCAATTTCCGGGCTTGTGACAGGCGGGCTTTTTCTGATGCCAACAATAATCCTCGCCGAGCCGGCAAAGCCGAACTTTGCCGGCCGAAAGGTGCTGATCCTCTATTATTCGCGCACCGGCCACACAAGGACTGTCGCCAACCAAATCCATGGGCTGGTTGGCGGCGACATGGTGGAGCTCCGGACCGTGCAGCCCTATCCGGATGACTATGATGCGCTTGTCGCACAAAACGTCGAAGAACAGAGCTCCGACTACATGCCGCCCTTGCAGACGACAATCGACAATCTTCGGGATTACGACGTTGTCTTCATCGGCTCGCCGCTCTGGAACGTCAGGCTGACGCCGCCGGTCCGCAGCTTCCTGTCCAGCCATGATCTGTCAGGCAAGATCATTGCACCATTCGTCACCTACATTGTCAGCGGCCTCGGCCGGTCCCGGCGGGACATCCAGGAATTGTGCCCGGATGCCAGCGTGCTGGACGGCCTCGCGGTGCTGGGGGAGGATGCAGGTGAGGCACAAACCGCGGTGTCGGAATGGCTCCGCGGCTTGCGTTTGTAGCGAGCTGGACGGCGGGCCTGGCCTCATCTCAATAGCATGATCAGTCTGGCGCCGGCCCCTTCTCAGGCGATGGCGCCACGTGGCGGCTTTGGGGCCGCGCGCCTGCGGATATTGCGGCATGGTGAGGATCGACAAGCCAGGCATTTAATTCAAATCCGACTGTGGATATTTGCCATCGGGTAAAGCGAATCGGCCATCCCTGTTGAACGGCGGGCAATAAGGAGAAGCTTATGAAGAGCGACTTTGCCGCCGCACACCTCCATCTTGAACGAGCATGCCACTATCTGCGCGGCGACGATGGGACGAGCAGCCATGCCCGCGCGACCTTGGACCTTCTGATCGAGGCAATTGTCGCGGCCCAATACACTCGGCCCGCGGGTGACGTCGTGGAATTTCCCATTGCGGCAAGGCTGCGATAGTCGGCCCTGCCTTTTAGAGCATGATCCCGAAAAGTGGAATCCGGTTTTCGGAAAAGATCATGCTCAAACAAAGGGATAGGCCTATCCCGATTCCATCGGGATGGAACAGGCTCTAGCTTCGGCCTCGCGGATCTGGCGGAGCCGAAGCCGCCGACCTTCCCTCAGCGCGCTGGTTCAGCGCAAATCCCGCCTGAAATTCCCTGGTGTTGTTGCGATTGGGATAGGGCTGGTCCGGCACCGAAACGCGCAGATGCGCACACAGGGGCTCCCAGCCGTCGCCGAGATTGTGGACCAGCAGCCGCTCCGGCTGCACTGTCGCCATGACCGCGGCGACGTTAGCCTCGTAGAGGGCAATCGCGGCCGCGCGGTCGTGCGCCTTGCCGCCGAAGACCTGCTTCGAAACCAAGGCAATGCCCAGCGATTCCTGATCCTGGCTCTGGCTGATGCCGGCCAGGATGGTTTTCTCGAAACTCTGCCACCAGCTTTCCGCAGAGCGCCAAGTGAGGATGACCCGGGCGTCGGGATAGACCTCGATCAGCTCGCGCCAGTAATACGCCGATGGCCAGTCCATGCAGGAGGCATAGCCTGCAAACAGCGCACTCCAGTCGGGCACGGCGCCCTTCGCCAGCGCGCGCCAGAGCCGCTTCTGCTCCTCATTGGCGATAACTTCGGACATGTGATGACAGGGGCCAAAACCGAGGATGGTCAGCGCTTCGCGCATCGAATCCGTTCCGGTGCGGCCAAAGCCGGTTCCGATCACCTTGATCGACATCGTTTTCCCCCTGTGTCGAACCGGCCGAAGTCGGTCCCGTGGCCATGACCCCACGGGCGGTTTCCCCGCTGCACGACAGCGGCCATGTCCGCGCCCAGGGAACACCGGGTGGCGTTGGGCAGTAACCCTTCGCTCTTCATCGCGCATATCCCAGATGCAGCCGAGCCAGATTAGCCGCGAACGATGGAGCTGTCCCCTGCAAAGATCGGTTGACCAGCCTTGGCCGCGAAGCGACTATTCTGCTCGGACAGCCAGACTGCAGGAGGACATGCGATGGACGAGCCCGAACGGTGGCGGCACATGACCAGTGCGCCGAAGGATGGCAGCAGGATCCTGGTCACGATCCGGCCATCCGAACAGGGGCCGGCCGAAGTCGACCTCGCCTATTGGTCGCGAGCCGATCAGTTCGGCATTGAAGGCTGGCGCGCTTCCGACTCGTCTCCGGGACACGTGATTGGATACGCCGAACCGGAACTGAAGTGCTGGATGCCGCTGCCGACAGCCAATCTAAGCCGGGCTTCCATGCCGGCGCCCTGGGAAGGCGAGGACAGCCAGCAACTGGATGGCTCGGGAATTTGAGGCGCGCAGGAGCGACGCCGCCTAGAGCGCGCCACCTCGAACCCGTCCAGCTGCCGAGCCGCTCCCACCAGAACGCAGGTGCCGGAAAAAAGCGCGTGCGATACGCGCTATCCGCTCGCATGAGCCGATCGTGATGGCCCAGAGATCGAACCTGCGGGTCGTTGCTGCCCGCCAGCCCCGCTGCATCTCAAGATAGCGCGCAAGCGCAATATCATGACGAAGCGGCACAGGCCCGTCGCGCAGCTGCGGGTTCTGCCAGGAATCATTGTGCCGGATGGGCCAATCGGTCGAGTTCGGGCGTAGCATAGCGTCCTCCTGAGACAAGGGCTGCCTTGTCCAGGCAATCTCCTCCAGCACCGTGAGAAACGCGTTGGAACCATCGTGATGAAATCGTGAAAAGCGCCATGCAGGCAGAAACACGTTGAAATAGAGACCGCGACGCGAAAGGATCGCCGCCAAATTGTGGCTGTGGCGGATCCGATGACGGCGCCTCATCTTTATCTACTGGGTGGTTTCGACTTTGCCGGTGTCGGGGCCGCGGTCCCGGCCCTTAGCCGCAAGGCGCGGGCGATGGTGGCTTACCTCGCGTTGCAGTCCGGACACTGGCAGTCGCGCGAGAAGCTCGGCGCCCTTTTTTGGGGTGGCAACAGCGAGACCCAGGCCCGGATGAACCTCCGGCAGGCGGTATCGGTCGTCAGCAAAGTCATGCAGGCGTCCGGCAGCGGGCGCTTCCTGAAGGACGGCGACAACATTGCCTTCCTTCTCGATGGCCTTGATTTCGACGTCGCGCAGTTCGAGGTGCTGGCCGTCAGCTCGGCGCCCGACGACCTCGAACGGGCACTTGTCATCTATCGCGGCGACCTGCTTGACGGCTTCGGCCTGAAGGAGGAGCCGTTCGAGGATTGGCTGCGGGTCGAACGGGAACGCCTGAGGGCGATGGCCGTCGCGGCACTGGACAAGCTCGTCTCGCACTATTGCGTGACCAATGATCCCGCCTCATGCGTGCGGGCTGCAACGCGCCTGCTGTCCATCGAGCCGCTGAGGGAGGACATCCACCGCGCCCTGATGCGAGCCTATGCGGCCCAGGGCCGGATCAACCTCGCGCTGAGGCAATATGAGAATTGTCGCGGTGCGTTACAGCGGGAGCTTCACCTGCAGCCCGAGCCCGAGACAAGACATTTGCACGAGATGCTGCGGGCCCGCCGCACGACATCGCCGCGTCCGGCTTCGGCCTCCGAGCCGTCGCGCGTCCAGGCCGAGGCAAGCGGCGAGCCCCTGCGACCGTCGACCCACTACGTCAAATCGGCCGGGATCAATATCGCCTATCAAGTGACCGGCGATGGGCCGATCGACCTGATCCACGTGCCTGGCTGGGTTTCCAATCTCGACCTTGCCTGGGCATCGCCGCGGCTGGCGCATGTTCACCACCGCCTCGGCACCTTCTCGCGCCTGATCCGCATGGACAAGCGCGGCACGGGGCTGTCCGACCGCAATGTCGGTCTGCCGACCTTGGAAGAGCGGATGGAAGACGTGCGGGCAGTGCTGGATGCGGTCGGCTCGAAGCGCACGGTCCTGTTCGGCAGCTCCGAGGGCGGCCTCATGTGCATGCTGTTCGCAGCGACCTATCCCGAGCGCACGGCGGCACTCGTGCTCAACGGGGCCTATGCCAGCGGCAGATGGTCGAAAGACTATCCCTGGGCGAAGACGAGCGAGCAGGTGGAAGAAGACCTCGGCTCTGTCGAAAGAGAGTGGGGAGAGGCGGCGGATATGAGCAACGCAGCGCCCAGCCTGATGGGCGACACTGTCGAGAGGGAATGGTTCGCCGCCTACCTCAGGAATTCAGCCTCGCCGGCAGACGCGATTGCGCTCTGGCGCTGGGCGACCGAAATCGATGTTCGCGACATTCTGCCCGCCATTCATGTTCCGACTTTGATAATGCAGACGACGGGCGACGGCTGGATAAAGCGGGAAGAAGGACGCTACCTGGCGACGCATATCGAAGGCGCCAGATATACTGAGCTTGCTGGCCGGGATCACGTGATCTGGGGCGAGAATTCCGATCGCCTCGTTGACGAGATCCAGGCTTTCGTCACCCGCGCCTTGCCGGCAGCGTCGGGCGAAGGGGTTCTGGTGTCGGTGCTGTCGCTGGAGATAGGCGGCCAGCCATCTGATGCAGGTACAGATCTGATCGAGCGACACGCCGAGGATATCCGTGGCGAACTGCTCGCTGCCGAAGGCCGCCAGATCAGGCGCTCGGCAAGCGGATTCCTCGCCGTGTTCCAACGGCCGACGCGGGCAATCCAGTGCGCAATCGCCATCCGCCATCGCCTGCGGCATTCCGATCTGGATGTCCGGTCGGCAGTCCACACCGGCGAATGCGAGGAGCGCGGCAATGACTTCACCGGCATCGCGATCGAGCTGTCATCGCGGTTGCTCGACCATGCGCGGCCGGGCGAGATCATCGCATCGCGAACGGTGCGCGATCTCGTGGTCGGCTCCGGGCTGGTATTTGAAGAGCATGGCGAGATGGAAGCAAGCGGGCTGCCGGGCAGCCTGCAGCTCTTTTCCGTGAGGGAGCCGCTGGTCTGACGCCGGGCGGACGGCTGCCTGCAGGCGCCGCACTCGCTGCCTAGCCCTTCGCCATCACAACCTTGCTGACCAGCCAGCGGTGCTTGCCAAGGCGGCGGGCGCACTCAAAACCCTGGCGCTCGAACATGGCAAGCGTTGCATTGTGCAGGAAGGCGCCGGGGACCGACCGTCCTTCCGCATCCTCGGGGTAGCTTTCCACCGTCCCGCCGCCTCGACGGCCGATTTCGTGGACAGCGCCCTCGAGAGCCGCCGCCGCGACGCCCTTGCCGCGGTAGGACTTGTCGACGAAGAAACAGGTGATCCGCCAGTCCGGAAGGCTCACCAGCCCGTCGCGATACGCACGCTGGTGCTTGATGCGCGGCAGCTCATCCGTCGGCCCAAACTGGCACCAGCCGACGCAGGCCGCGCCGTCGAAGACCAGGGCGGCATGGGTGCGGCCTTCGCGCACCCTGGCCTCTTTCTCCTGGCGGTTTTGCACCGCGCCGACGCCTTTGGCATGGAAGGCCATGCACCAGCATCCGCCCCAGACGCCGTTGTGTCTCTCGACCAGCGCGGCGAAGTCAGGCCATGTAGTTTCATCAAGAGGTTTTACGCTGAAGCCGGTCATCGTCGTCTCATTCGGCTCGGCACGATAGCCGATTTGCCGGTCTTTTGCAGTCCAGCGTTAGGCGACGGTCGGGGCCCTAATTTCTGAAGGCGATCGTCGCGGCGGCGCCACCCATGCACACGGCAGCGCCGCGATTGAACAGCCGGGTGGCGCGCGGCGATTGCAGGGTCCGGCGGGTTCTCGCCCCGGCGATGGCAAACGGGAACTGAACGGCTGCCAGGATGATTGCGGTGATTGCCAGGAGAATGGGGACATCCATCGACGACAACGCGTGGATGTCGACGACTGTCGGCAGGATGGAAATATAAAACAGGACGGATTTGGGATTGCCCAGCGTGATCAGGACACCCGAAACAAACGCGTTCTTGCCACTCTTGACCGAGCCCGCGTCGGCGCCGTCGAACGTTTCGCCGGACCGCCAGAACTGCACCGCCAGCCAGCAGAGATAGGCCACGCCCGCCCATTTGATCGCGATCAGCAGAAAGCTGAAGGTCTCCGCTATGAACGCCAGGCCGGCGAGCACCGTGGCGAGATAAAGCACGTCGCCTAGGACCATGCCGGCGGTCACCCAGGCGGCTTGCCGATATCCGCTTTTCAAGGCCTGCGCGACAATGGCAACGATCTGCGGACCGGGAATGATCGCGGCGATTGCCAGCGCGCCCGAGTAAGCAACAAAGCCCGACAACGTCATGGTCCGCACCTGTCAGTCATGGAGGATCAAACGCCTGCTGGCGAGTGGAAGCGCCGACAATCCGATCGCTGGCCAGCCCCTGTCAATCCCATGAGCGGAACGATGCCGCCGCTTTGATACGGCTGAACCGCCTCGGTCGCTCAAAATCATTCAACCAAACGGTTGACTATCTGAAAGCGCATATCTATATTCAACTACATGGTTGAATTAGAGACGCCACAGATGGATCAGGTCTTTCACGCCCTCGGCGACGCCACGCGCCGGCACATGCTTCGCGACCTCGCCGGCGGCGAGCGCACGGTGAGCCAGCTGGCCGAGCCCTTTGCGATGTCGCTGGCGGCGGCCTCCAAGCACATCAAGGCGCTGGAGAATGCCGGGCTGATCCGGCGCGAGGTGCGCGGCCGCACCCATGTCTGCCGGCTCGAAGCCGGGCCGCTGGCCAGCGCCCACGAATGGCTGAGCTTTTACGAGCGCTTCTGGAGCAGCCGTCTCGATGTCCTCGAACAGCTTTTGCGCGACGAGATCGCGCGCAAATCCCCCTCACCGCCAACAACGCCAACACCAAAGGGAGACGACAAATGAACCAGATGAAAAGCTTCGATGGCTATGGCGAACTGATCGAGCCCGCCACCTTGAAGATCGAGCGGCTTTTGCCCGGAACCATCGAGCGCGTCTGGGAATATCTGACGCGGAGCGATTTGCGCCGTCAGTGGCTGGCGGCCGGTGAGATGGAGATGAAGGCCGGCACTCCTTTCGAGCTTACCTGGCGCAATGACGAGCTGACCGACCCGCCCGGCGAGCGCCCGGCCGGCTTTGGCGAGGAACACCGGATGCAGAGCCGGATCGTCGAGTGCGATCCGCCGCGCAAGCTGACCATCGCCTGGAGCGGCAGCGGCAACGTCTCGTTCGAGCTGGTGGAGAAGGGCGACGAGGTGCTGCTCACCATCATCCACCGCCGCCTGGCCGACCGCTCGAGCCTGCTGATGCACGTTGCCGGCTGGCACATGCATCTCGACATTCTGGCGGCCCGCGTGACGGCGAGCACGCCGGAACCGTTCTGGGACGGCTGGAGCCGCCTGATGACGGACTACGACCGGCGCCTGCCGGTCTGACGCAACGCATGGATTTGGAACCCTACCTGCCCACGGGCACAACGCAACAGGAGACAGTCATGACCAGCTTCACCACCGCCTTCACCGTCGACCAGACCCCGGATGCAGCCTTCGCGGCCATCACCAATGTTCGCGGCTGGTGGTCGGAAGAAATCATCGGCCCGACCGACAAGTCCGGCGAGGTGTTCGACTATCGCTACCGGGATCTGCACCGCTGCAAGATCAAGGTAACGGAGCTCATCCCCGGCAAGAAGGTGGCCTGGCGCGTGCTGGAGAATTACTTCAGCTTTACCGAGGACAAGACGGAGTGGACGGGCACGGACATCCTCTTCGACATCGCCGAGAAAGACGGCAAGACCGAAATCCGTTTCACGCATCAGGGCCTGGTTCCCGACTATGAGTGCTACGACGCCTGCTCGGACGGTTGGCGCACCTACATCAACGGCAGCCTGAAGAGCCTGATTGCATCGGGCAAAGGCCACCCCAATCTCGGCGAACCGATGACCGACAGCGAGCGGGCGCTCGTCGCCTAGATAATCCGCCGCCCGGTTCAACCGAGCGAGCCATCCCCTTCCCCACATCCTGAAACGATGAAACGTGCTTGCCTCGGGCAAGCCCGATGGAGGACGTCATGCGTAAATTGATCACCGGAATGAAGATTTCCGTCGACGGCAAGATGGAAGGACCCGAGGGTTACGCCGACTGGGTCGATGCTTGGTCGGAGGAATACGGCCTGATGCCGCAAATCGACGCCTGCCTGCTCGGCGGCGTCATGTATTCCGGCTACGAGCGCTATTGGAGCGCGATCCAGCAGAACGAGCCGGACCAGCCGCTGCCGATGACCGGCAAACTGGTCAACCCGGCCGAGCTGATATGGGCCCGCTTCGCCGCAAAAACCCCGCACTATGTGCTGTCAAACAGCATGACTTCGGCAGCCTGGCCGACGACCCGCTTCGTACGCAATCTCGACGACATCGCGGCGCTGAAAGAGCAACCCGGCAAGGACATCTACCTGATGGGCGGCGCCAGGATTACGGCGAGCCTGATCGATGCCGGGCTGGTCGATGAAATGCGGCTGATCCTCTATCCGCTGCTTGCCGGCGACGGCAAGGCGCTGTTCGGCGCGGCGCACAATCGTCGCGGGCTCGAGCTGCGCAAGGTCGAGAAACTGTCGGATGGGCGTGTGAGCCTGGTGTACGGGATTGGCTGACGGGCCTCGATCCAAAACCGAAAGTCGGCGTGGCTGCGCTGACCTTCGGCCCGACAGAGCCACCGCCTCGCCTTAGAACGGCAGGCGGATTTCGTCGGATTCGACCGTCCTCGGCCAGCCGATGTCCTTCCGGATTTCCGGCGGCAAGTCGTTCAATGCCCGCATGGTTTTCTTGCGCTTGCTGGCGCGTTTGAGAGCCGCTCCAAGGCGGCCAAGTCTCCTGAACATCGATATCCTCCATATCGCAGCGACAGAACCAGCAGCGCCGCCCCGTCGCATTGCGCCGGTTTTGCGATGTGTCTGTATCCGGTCGATTGCGCGAGAACGGTGAAAGACTTCACAAAACCGGGCATGCTTGAAACATTTGCATGCAAACTAATCTGGGCTGGGGAATTGGGGCGTCGGCTGAGGCGGTCTGTCACCAATCGGTCGGGCAAGGCTGGAAATCCCCTGCCCTTTCCAACAAGATGCGGCGACATCCGGGAAGGCCGTGGCATGTGCAACCTCTACAACATCACCACCAGCCAGGAGGCAATCCGCCAATGGACACATACCTTGCGCGATATCCTCGGCAATCTCGAACCCTCCATCGACATCTATCCCAACCAAGCCGGCCCGGTGGTACGCAACGCGGCGGACGGGCAGCGCGAGCTGGCCAATCTGCTGTGGGGCATGCCGACGCCGATCGAGCGGGTGAAGGGCAAGGCAGACTACGGCACCACCAACATCCGCAACCCGCAATATGGCCACTGGCAGCAATATCTCGGCGTGGAGAACCGCTGCGTGGTGCCGCTCACCAGCTTTGCCGAGCCGAGCCCGACGCCCGGCGACAAGGACCCTGAGACAGGCATCCAGCGCAATGTCTGGTTCGCACGCGGCGAAGAGCGGCCGCTATTCTTCTTCGCCGGCCTGTGGACGCGCTGGCAAGGCGTGCGCAAGGTGAAGGACGGCCCGGGCGACTTCGAGCTCTATGGCTTCCTCACCACCAAGCCCAATGCGCTGATCGCGCCGATCCACGAAAAGGCGATGCCGGTGATCCTGACCACGCCGGAGGAAACCGAGACATGGCTGACCGCGCCGTGGTCTGAAGCAAGGCATTTGCAGCGCACCGCCCCTGATGACGCGTTGGTGATTGTCGAGAAGCCGGCGACGCAGATCAAGTTCCCGCCGCAGGCACCACCGCAAACACCGCCGGCGCCGGTGCAGGGCTCGCTGTTCTAAAGCTTGAACTTCTGCAGCACCCAGACGTAGCCCTTCGGCGGATGGTCCTGGTCGATGAACTGCGTCCGCACCGTCGTGTCCGTTCGGCTGCAGCGCTTGCACCTGAAGCGGATGGCTTCCAGCGGCTTGTTCCAGCCCGCCACCTTGGCCACCTCGTTGGCGCGGAAGCGGCCGACATGGTAGCAGTGACCGCACTCGACAATGAGCAGCATGTTGGCCTTGGCCGCTCGCCCGACGCTGTCCATTGGCCCGGCCATGGCTCATTTCCGTTTATGATAATCCTGCGGCAGCGGCAGCAGACCGAGCCCGGCCGCTCGGAAATCGGGCTCCTTCTCCGCCACCGTCGCCATCACCTCATGCAGTTTGTCGGTCAGCCCGCTCAGCTGCCAGAACAGCGCGCCATTGGCCTTCAGGTGCAATTGTGCCGCAAGCACCGTCTGGCGCAGGCGCAGCGCATCGTTGATGATTGCCTCCGCATTGCCTGCAAACAAGCGGTCATAGCGGCTGTTTCGTCTGCCCATCGCGGCTCTCCTCGGATTGCGAGCAACCGCCCCACCTCTCAGCAAATAGGAACGCATTCCTCGCCGAGTCAATTCGCCCTTGACATTTTTGTTCCCTATTTGTTCACTATCCCCTAATAAGCCAATCGGAGACATCGCCATGGATCACATCGTGACGCTGGACAGCCGCCAGGAAGCCGCCCTGCAGGACATCGCCGACAGCTTCATCGCGCAGCACAAGGGCGACGCGGTGAAGGCGCTGAAAGAGATGATCGTGCTCAACGGGCATCTGCAGGAAAGGCTGGATGTGGTGGAGAGTCGGCAAAGGCTAAGCGCTCAGAGGTGATGGTACGCTGACGCGTATTCAATCGTGTCGAAAATCGGCTTTGCACCCCGAAATTGACCTTGCAGCCTTCTGGATGGCGTCCACGGCGGCGAACCAGCGGTCGGCAACGCCGTGAAGATCGCCGCGCGAAATGCAGTGGGCCAACTTGCTGGCGCCCTTCAAGAACCAACGCCGACAGACACGCAGGGCACCTTGCAAGGCGCAACTCGGTGCACGAGGGCGACCATGCCTGCGCGGAAACACCTTGTAGAAACGCGTCGCTGCCCATACCATGCCAGGTCTTGGTGAAATCTGATCAGGAGGTCAGTGGAATCGGTCGGGTTTTTGAGCCAGTGCAAGGTAGGGAGGATAATAATTATGGCTTCCGAAGTACAGGCAAACAATGGCGTTAACGTAGAGGCGCTGCTCGCCGCAAAAGAAGCGCTTACCAATGCCCCGGAGGCGGCGCAGTTCAAGTGGCGCGCGGCCTGCGAATGGAAGGACGGCACCCACAGCCACTCGACGGTCGAGAGTTTTTACGGTCTCGGCCAGGACCAGCATCGCAAGACCACCTTCGCATTCGATGCCGACCATCCGGAGGTCTTCGCTTCCCTGGATCAGGGCGCCACGCCGGTCGAATACGTGCTGGTCGGGCTGGCCAGTTGCCTGACCGCCGGCATCGCCGCGGTTGCCCAGAACCGGAACATCCAGTTGAAGTCGGTGAAGGCGACCATCGAAGGCGACATGGATCTCGCCGGCATACTCGGCATCGACAGCGACGTGCGCAACGGCTTCAGCGGCATCACGGTGAGGTACAACATCGACGCCGACGCCAAGCAAGAAGACATCGAGGCTCTCGTCGCTCAGTCGCAAAAGCGATCGGCGGTCTATGACATTGTTACCAATCCGACGAACGTCACGGTCGTGGTGAACTGAAAGGCGCTTCGAGCCGTAGACTCTCCTGAGAGGGCGCGATTAGTTCCGTCACCACAGTGATCGTCGGCGCAGGGCACGCGGGGCTCGCGATGAGCCGCTGCCTCGCGGAGCGCTCTATCGACCATGTGCTGCTGGAGCGCGGCGAGATCGCCCATACCTGGCGCACCGAGCGATGGGATTCGCTGCGGTTGCTCACCCCGAACTGGCAGAGCCGGCTGCCGGGCTTCCGCTATGACGGCGACGACCCCGACGGCTACCGGACGATGCCTGAGGTGATCGACTTCCTCGGGAACTATGCCAAGGCGATCTCGGCTCCGGTCAGAACACACACGACCGTTACCTCGGTTCGCAGCGACGGGGCGGGATATCTCGTGCGCACGGACCGCGGCGAGTGGCGATGCCGGACCGTGGTGCTGGCGTCGGGCGCATGCAACGTCGCGCGCCTGCCCGATTTCGCCGCCCGTGTGCCGCCGTCGGTCGCCATGCTGACGGCGCAGTCCTATCGCAATCCGGGTCAGGTCGCCGACGGTGGTGTGCTGGTGGCGGGCGCGTCGGCCAGTGGCACCCAGATCGCACAGGAGCTGCAGCGTTCGGGGCGTCAAGTGACCCTGTCGGTGGGCGAGCACATAAGGGCGCCCCGCGTCTATCGCGGCAAGGACCTGGAATGGTGGATGGACGCCGCCGGCGTGCTCGACGAGCGCTACGACGAGGTAGACGACATCAGGCGGGCGCGACGGGTTCCTTCGCTGCAGCTTGCCGGCACGCCCGACCGCACCACCCTCGATCTCAATGCGCTGGTCGACCTCGGCGTCAGGCTCGTCGGCCGTCTCGCCGGCATCACCGAAGATGGCAAGGCCCAGTTTGCGGGGTCGTTGCGCAACATGTGCGCGCTTTCCGATCTCAAGATGGCCCGACTGCTCGACCTCATCGACGAATGGGCGCGCGCCAACGGCCTGGACGCGACCGTCGGGCCGCCGGATCGCCTGCCGCCGACCCGTGTCGAGGACAGCCCGCCGCTCGGCCTCGACCTCGCCGGAGGCGCGATCAGGACGATCGTCTGGGCCACCGGCTACCGGCCGGACTACTCCTGGCTGGAGCTGCCGGTCCTCGACCGCAAGGGCTACGTCCGTCACGACGGCGGGGTTGCTGACTATCCGGGCCTGTACCTGATGGGGATGCAGTTTCTGCGCCGCCGCAAGTCCGCGCTGATCGACGGCGCTGGCGACGACGCGCGTGATCTCAGCGACCATCTGGCATCATACCTCAATCAGAATTCAATGAGCTAGCAGCATCATCGTCCAGGACCGGAGGGAACAGGTTGATTGCCGCGACAACTCGGAATTCCGTGACCTGCGATCATATTCCCAGGTGCAACTTCGGCTTCCAGAAGGGGCGGAACAACTCGATCTTGGGACAGCGGTTCATCACCACTTTCAAGCCCGCTTCCTCCGCTAACCGGGCAGCAGCGTCATCGCGCACCCCGATCTGGCCCCACAAAACCCTGGCATTGATTGCAATGGCCTCCTGTGCAACCTCCAACAGATCTTCGGAGCGTCGAAAAACCTCAACCATATCCACGGGCCGGTCGATGGCCGCCAGTGACGGGTACACCTTAAGCCCTCGAATTTCATCCAGACCGGAACTGGGGTTGACCGGGATCATGTCATAGCCGGTTTCGTGCAGCACCCTGAGAACACCATAGGAAAACTTGGTCTTGTCGGGGCTCGCCCCCACCATCGCGATGGTTTTGACCGACTTCAGAATGTCTTGCAGATAAGCCTCCGAATAGGGCTCATCATGATTCATATAGGTCATTTCTTTGCTTCCAACGGGGTCGCAATATCGGCTTTCAATTCATGTGCGGCCAAGGGGTCAAGGAAGGGGTTGCGATAAAGCTTGTCGTGGCTTTCAACGCCGACCTCCAGCGTGCAGTCGCTCAAAGGGCGGGCGACACAGAGGATTATGTAGCCATTGTTGATCTGGCGGTTGTTCAGCGCCCGCTGCGCCTTTTGATCGACTTTGCCGCTGATCATCTTGGCCGCACAGGTGATGCAGCCGCCATACTTGCAGCCGTAGGGCAGGTCCACGCCCTGCTCGCGCAAGCTTTGCAAGAGGGGTTTGCGCCGGTCGACGTCAAAGGCCGCGCCGCCTTGATTGGCGAGAGTGATGGTGAAGTTGGTCATACCCAGATGTCGCTCGTGCAATCACCGCCGGGATAACGGGTTTCGTGGCAGCGGCTTGGTCCATTTGGTTCCTTGCCAAAATCAACGACGAACAGCGGATCAATTTCCATGCCGCCGTTTTCCGTGTCGCAATTGACCATCAGCATGCATCCGCCATTGGTGCGGATTTCCGGATAGAACTGGTTGTCCCAGGTCGAGAAGAGCGAGGTCGTCACATAGAGTCGCTTGCCGTCGAGGCTGAGCTGTATCATCTGCGGCCCGCCAGTCACTTTCACGCCATTGACCTCAGGCGCACGGCCGAGAAGGCCGCCCATCCACACTTGTCCGGTAAGCTTGGCGTTGTGAGGGTCCGAGATGTCATACTGACGGATGTCGCCGTGCAGCCAGTTGCAGAGATAGAGGTACCTGTCGTCCATGCTGAGCAGAATGACTGAAATCACGCCCGGTATTGGAATCGGCCATTCGGGATGCGGCTCATTGCCAACATCGACAATTTTTTCCCATTGCCAGTCACCCGCCGCATCCTTCCACCAATGGATGATATTCGCCGAAAGGGCCGCGCCGACAAAGCCGTGACTGCTGTCGGGATCATGATGGAAGCGCACTTCCAGCGGAATCAGGCCATCTTCACCGAGATAAAATGTCTGCTTCGGCTCCTTCTTTTCAAAATCCCAGAGATGGATCTCCCGGCCATATTTCAGATGGCCAACCTCTTCCAGGTCAAAGCCAGGCATGAAGGTGTTGGGCGCGGCCCACTCCGAGCTGACCATTACGTTGTGTCGCGGCTGGTACCAGAAATCATAACCAAACTTGATACTGCCCATGGAGTTCTCCCAGCGGCCGACAATCTCGAACTCCTTGCTGAGTTGCAGATAGCCGCCGGGGGCATTGCCTTGAGCATCGCCAAGCATGGAAACAATGATGTCCGAGCCGAGGCAATGCACTGTGTGCGGCGCCGACAGATTGGTCCTGGCCTTGATTTCAGCGCCGTCTATGACCTTGAACAGGGTCGGATTGCGCGGATCGGTAGCGCAGTCGACAATATGCAGATTGGACGAGCGCACACCCGGCACAATCAGATATTTCCGCTCCATGCCCGCATCGCCATGGCAGGACGAACAGGCATTCCAGCCTGAATGATGAAGCTCATCGCCAATGCCGGGCATTTGCAAGCGAGAAATCACCTGGCTGTAGGTCGAACTCTCCGGGTCGACATCGATGGTGCACAAATAGTCCGGCTTCTGGATGCCCGTACCGGTGTAGATGGCAATCGTATAGAGCAGCTTTTCGCGAGGCGCCCTCATCGCCTCGGCAGGAGAAGCATAGCCCGGTCCACAGCAATGATTGGTCATGGGCACGTCCCCAATTTGAACAGATCACGGCCAACCCCAACGGGGTCAGGGTGGAATGTTAGTGCATGCTTGGCATTGGCGCTACGGCCGGGGTGGTCGGTGAAGCGCACCGTGATGGACAACCCGGCGACAGGGCGCCTATGGGACCGTCCAAGGCGAGCTTTTTATCCGGGCGAAACACTGGTGGGGCGATCGGAGATCGGTGCCTGGACAAGGCCCAAGGGAAAGCGCCCGGCTTTGCAATACGCCGCCCTAGATATTCTCCCGCGTATAAACCTCAAACGGCAAGATCGTCGTAAAATTCCCCCCCTCGTTCGGAGCCGAGACGGCGCGGACCATCCCTGCCAGCGCTTCCTGGGCGATGCGGGCGAGCGGGTGGGAGATGATGAAGGTCAGCGTGCCGTCGAGCAGCGCCGGGCGGGTCGAGTCCATCAGCTCGTAGCCGACGACGACGAGGCTGCCAGCCCGGCCGGTGGAGCGGAGCGCTGCAATGGCGCCAGTGATGCCGCCGCCGGCGACATAGAGGCCACAGAGATCCGGATTTTCGTTGAGCAGCTTTTCGGTCATCTCCTGGGCGATGGCGCTGGATTCGAAGGTGAGCAGCGGCTCGAGCAGCGTGAATTCAGGCGCGTGCTCGCGGAAATAGGAGCGGAAGCCGCTCTCGTTCATCTCCTGGCAGCGGTAGCGATGATTGCCGACGAGGATGCCGAGCTTGCCGGGTGCCTTGCAGACGTGCTCGAACACCCAGGCCGCGGTGCGCCCGACCTTCCAGTTGTCCAGCCCGATGTAACGCACATGCCCCGTCGCTGAGATCTGCGAGATCAGCGCGAAGACCGGCACGTTGCGGGCATTGAGCGTATCGACGGCCTGCGTGACCAGCGGATGGACCGCGGCGACGACGCCGACGGCGTCGCATTCGGCGCCGAGCGCCAGCAGGCGCGCGGCAACGTTCTGCGGCGACAAATCGTCGAGAAACTCGGTGCGCAGCTCTATTTCGCAGTCGGGAATGGTCGGCGCCACCGCGCGTATCGCTTCGGCGATGTTGCGGTAGAAGGCGCGGCCGGGCTGGTGCAGCAGGAAGCCGAAACGGTAGCGCGGCCGTGCCGCCGCGATGCGGCTGCGCAGTGCGCCCATCCCGTAGAAGCCGATCTGCTCGGCCGCCAGCCTGACGCGCTCGCGCGTGCCCTGGCGGACGGCGCCGGCGCCGCTCAGCACCCGGTTGACGGTGGCCACCGAGACATTGGCCTCGGCGGCCACATCCCTGATCGTCGGCCGCTTGTTCTGATCCATTTCGTCTCATCCGCTTGGTGCAATTGATACGAAGATATCATTCATCGTGCCAGGTTGATATGAATGACACAATCCAATTGGAACAAACATTCTATTCTTGATTCATTTTGGATCAAGATGTTTATCTCTGAAAAAGCAAGCAAGGCGGACGCACCGCCAGCCCAGGGAAAGCAGCAGCACAGCGCAGACGGGTTTTCGCCCACCGCCTTCAGGCGGTGCGAGGCAGCGTGCGCGTGCGGCCCTCCCAGGGCATCGGCAGGTGCGGCATTGCGGGTGGAGGATTTGCATGGACGATCTGAAATACGGTGTGCGCGACAAGCGCGGCGACTGGAAGCCGAACGGGCGCATCGAGGCGGTGCCGCTTTGGAACTGGCCGCCGAAACTGCCAAAAATCCTGGCATGGCTGCCCGGCTATATCTGGCCGTGGAATGCCTTCCACATGGCCACGGCGCTGATCTACTGGTTCTATGTCGTGCCCGGCGTCGAGACGATGAAGACCATCAGCTGGGGCTGGGCGCTGTGGCTCTACGCCGTCAACGCCGCGGCGATCCTGGTCTTCTACGGCATTTTCGAACTGCGCTACTACATCAAGCGCGCCCAGGCGACGCGGTTCAAGTACAACCACAAATTCCCCGGTGATGCGCCCTCCGACGTCTTCTGGTTCCAGAGCCAGAACCTCGACAATTTCCTGCGCTCGTTCTTCATCACCATCCCGCTGTGGACCGTCGTCGAAGTGATTTTTCTGTGGTGCTTTGCCAATGGCTACGTGCCGTGGGTCGGCTGGCAGGACCACCCGGTCTATCTCGCAGCGCTGGTGCTGATCGCGCCGGCCATCCACGAGGTGCATTTCTTCTTCATCCACCGCCTGATCCACTGGGGTCCGCTCTATCGCTGGATCCATTCGGTCCACCACAATTCGATCAACCCCTCGCCCTGGTCGTCGCTGTCGATGCATCCGGTGGAGGGGTTTCTCTATCACGCGGTGGCCTTCTGGCACCTGATCATCCCGTCCAACCCGATCGTTGCGCTTTTCCAGCTGCATGTCGCCGGCTTCGGCGCCGTCAATGGCCATCTCGGCTTCGACAAGCTTGAGGTGAGCGAGGACACGGCGGTCAACAGCCACGCCTACACGCACTACCTGCACCACAAATATTTCGAGGTGAACTATGGCGGCGACGGGTTGATCCCGCTCGATCGCTGGTTCGGCACCTGGCACGACGGCACCCGGGACGGCGACGCCGCGATGGACGCCCGCTTCCAGAAAAAGAAGGAACGCCTGAACGCCAAGGCCGCGGCGAACCATTGATCAATCGATGCGATGCGCAACGGGAGAGGTGCGCACCGGCAGATGAATTCAGAGTTTTTCTGAACCCGTCGGACGACGGCAACCGGGAGGAGACGACATGAAGCGTACAACGAAACTTTTGACGGCGATGATGACCGCGGCAGTGCTGGCGACAGGCGCCACGTCAGCTATGGCCGATGGGGCGAAGATCTTCGTCATCGGCGGCAAGGCGGACGATCCGTTCTGGTCGAAGGTCAAGAAGGGCGCGGACGATGCCGGCAAGGTCGCCGAACTGACAGGCGGCTCGGTCACCTGGCTCGGTCCGCAGAACTACGACAATCTCGGCCCCGACGCCGCCAAGCTGATCCGCACCGCGCTCAGCCAGAAGCCGAGCGCCATCGTCGGCCCCGACTGGGTGCCCGAAGCCATGGATGACGCCTTCAAGGAAGTGGTTGCCGCCGGCGTGCCGCTCATCATCTACAATTCCGGCGGCATGGATGCCGCCAAGCGGCTCGGCGCCATGAACTATGTCGGCAACGAGGAATACGCGGCCGGCCTCGGCGGCGGCACCTATTTCGGCAGCCACGGCGCCAAGAACGTGCTGTGCGTCAACACGCTGCCAGGCTCAACCAACACCGAAGACCGCTGCAAGGGCATCGCCGATGCCATCGCCAAGAGCGGCGGCAAATCCACCCAGCTGCCGCTGCCTTCATCCAGCTTCGGCAACCCGACCGCGGTCGCCGAAGCGATCAAGGCGGCCGTACTGAAGGACAACACCCTCGACGGCCTCATCACCATCAGCGCCGGCGACGCCAACAGTGCGGCCAACGCCATCAGCCAGGCCAGTGTCGGCGACAAGGTCAAGCTCGCTTCGTTCGACATGGACGAGACCGGCCTGCAGCGCATCAAGGACGGCACGCAGCTGTTCTCGATCGACCAGCAGCCTTACCTGCAGGGCTATCTCGCGGTGTCGCTGCTCAATGGCTTCGTCAACTATGGGCTCGACCTGCCGACCAAGCCGGTGCTGACCGGACCGGGGATCGTCGACGCCGCCAATGTCGACGCGACGTTGGCTGGTGCGGCGGCCGGCGCCCGGTAACTTGCGCAAAATGAGTGTCCGGCCCATCCACGGGCCGGACATCGCCGCCCGGCGCCCCAGACGAGGGTTGCGCCGGGCCCCATTGTTCAAGCCAGGGACCAGTTCGATGACATCCCAAGCCCATGACCAACCCGCAGTGGTAGCGACTGCACCACCGCATTCTTCGATGCCCTCGATCGGCAGCCTGGTGCGGCGCCCCGAGGTCGGCTCGCTGATCGGCATGATCGCCGTGCTGGTGTTCTTCTCGATCTTCGGCGGCGCCAACTTCATGTCGGCCGGCGGTGCCGCCAGCTGGCTCAACGTCGCCTCGGAACTCGGCATCATCGCCCTCCCCGTCGGATTGCTGATGATCGCCGGACACCTCGATCTCTCGGTCGGATCGATGATCCCGGCCAGTTCGATGACCATTGCCATCATCTCGGGCCACTATGGGGCACCGATCATCGTCGGCATCCTCGCCGCGCTCGGTCTTGGCCTTGCCGTCGGCTTCATCAACGGGGTCCTGGTGATCCGCACCAAGGTACCGTCCTTCGTCGTCACGCTGGCAACGCTGTTTGCGCTGGCCGGCCTGACGCTCGGCCTTTCGATCATCCTGTCCGGCAGCACCAGTGTCGCACTGAAGAGCGGACCGATCGCCAAGATGGTGTTCGGCGACTATCTCGGCGGCAAGTTCCAGGTCACCCTGTTCTGGTGGATCGCCGTCGTCCTGATCGTCGGCTTCATCCTGAATTTCTCGCGCTTCGGCAACTGGATCCTGGCCATGGGCGGCGACGCCGTCAGCGCCCGCAATGCCGGCATACCGACCGACCGTGTCACCATCGCGCTGTTCATGAGCAGCGGCCTGTGTGCGGCCTTCGTCGGCATGTCGCAGGCGATCCTCTACAACAGCGCCCAGGTGGCGGCGGGGCAGTCGTTCATCTTCAACTCGATCATCGCGGTGGTCATCGGCGGCGTTCTGCTTACCGGCGGCTACGGCTCGGTGGTGGGCATCGTGCTCGGCACGCTGACCTTCTCGATCGTCAACCAGGGCATTTTCTACACCGGCTTCGACGCCAACTGGGCAAGCCTGATCATCGGCGTCCTGCTGCTCGCTGCCGTGCTGATGAACAACACCTTCCGCACCATGGCGCTGACCTACGCGCCGCGCACCAAATCGAGGGCACGCTAGTGACCACGCCCCTGCTCCGGCTGACTGGAATAAACAAGTCGTTCGGTCCGATCGACGTGCTTCATGACATCTCGCTCGAGGTCAACAGAGGCGAGGTGCTGTGCCTGCTCGGCGACAATGGCGCCGGCAAATCCACGCTGATCAAGATCCTCTCCGGCGTCCACAGGCCGACATCGGGGACAATGGAAATGGGCGGCAAGGCGGTCGAATTCGGCAGCCCGCGCGATGCCAGCGACCATGGCATCGCGACGGTCCACCAGTTCGGCGGAACGTTCCCGCTGATGAGCATCGGCCGCTCCTTCTTCGTCGGCGCCGAGCCGACGCGGCGCTGGGGTCCGCTCACCATCTACGACCGCAAGCGGGCCAACGAAACCGCCGTCACCGAGATGCGCCAGCTCGGCATCACCCGCATCGACGACGGCGATCGCCTCGTCGGCGGCCTGTCGGGCGGCGAGCGCCAGGCGCTGGCCATCGCGCGCGCCGTCCATTTCGGCGCCAGCGTGCTGATCCTCGACGAGCCGACCGCGGCCCTTGGTGTCAAGGAGGCGGCGCATGTGCTGCGCATCGTCCTGCAGGCGCGCCGCAAGGGCATCGCGGTCATCTTCATCACCCACAATGTCGTGCATGCGCTGACCGTCGGCGACCACTTCGCCGTCCTCATCAGAGGCTCCAAGGCCGCCGATTTCCGCAAGGGTGAGAAAAGCCGCGAAGCGATCACCGACCTCATGGCCGGCGGCGAGCAGATGGCTGAGCTCGAAGCCGAGATCGAGAGCTTCTCGGCGACCAACGACGGGCATGCGCCGCGCGACGGGGCGCATGCGTGAACCCAGTGAAGATGCCTTCCACACGGGCATCTTCCCTCCCGGGCGGGGGCGGCCGGCGGACACATGGTCCGCCGGCCGACTTTTCGACCAACCGAGGACCAAGGCTGCAGGACGACAATGGCAAAGTGGATTGATGCGTGCGCGACGGATGACATCGAGGAAGAGGACGTCATCCGCTTCGATCATGATGGCCGGACATTCGCCATCTACCGCAGTCCCGACGATACATTCTACTGCACCGACGGGCTGTGCACGCATGAGAAGGTGCATCTGAGCGACGGGCTGGTCATGGAACACAGGATCGAATGCCCGAAGCACAACGGCGTGTTCGATTACCGGACCGGCGAAGCGGTGCGCGCGCCGGTCTGTGTGAACCTTAAAACCTACGCCACGAAGGTCGAGGACGGCCGCGTGCACATTGAGGCCTGACATGTCCGACACTTTCTCGCTCGCGGAGGCGTTTGCCTCTAGCGATCCCGAGGCGGCCTTGCTGGCCTTCCGCGACACTTTCACTGTCTGAGGAACGAGAATGGTCACCAAGAGCAGCCGCCCCACCGTCGCCGACATCCGCGCCATGAAAAGCCGCGGACAAAAGATTTCCATGCTCTACGTCACCTCGCTCGAGGAGGCGGCGGCGGCGAATGCGGCCGGCGTCGACATGCTGTCGATCGAGGGTCGCTTTTTCACGCCCGAGATGCGCGACGCCGCCGGCCGCTGCTTCGTGCAGGTCGGTCTCCCCTACGGCCCGTTCGGCAATCTGATCACAGCCGAGGACTATCTGAAAACCGCCTATCACTACATGCGCATCGGCGGCGACTGCTTCTACTGCGCCGCCTCGCTCGATATCCAGAAGACGCTTTGCGACAACGCGGTGCCGGTCGTCGCCCATGTCGGCCTGATCCCCTCGCAATGCACCTGGACCGGCGGCTTCAAGGCCGTCGGCAGGACCGCCGAGAGCGCGCGTGCGGTGTGGGACCACGTCAAGCGGCTGGAGGCCATCGGCTGCTTTGGCGCCGAGCTGGAGGTGGTGCCCGACCGCATCGGCGAACTGATCACCGCGAATACGCCGATGATCATGCTTGGCATGGGCGCCGGACCACATGCCGACGCGCAATATCTGTTCAGCGAGGACGTGCTCGGCCACACCACCGGCCACAAGCCGCGCCACGCCAAGACCTACCGCAACTTCGCCGCCGAATATGAACGGCTGCAGCGCGAGCGTATCGCCGCCTATCGCGAGTTCATCTCCGACGTGCAGACAGGCGCCTATCCCGAGCCGCAGCACGTGGTCCCGATCACCGACGCCGAGCTTTCGAGCTTCAGGACCGCGCTCGGCCTCTAGCGCCGTCCCTCGCCCGCGCTGCACAGCACGGCTCACCGTTATGTCTTGTTTGGCTAAGATAGCGGAACCTCCAAGGAACATGTCGGTCCGGTTTCCGCGCTTGCGACCTCAGACCTTGGTCCTAACAAAACAGCGCAAAAGTCCTATGTAGCCTAACTGAAGCCCGGCCGAAGGAACATCTCGCCGCGCATACCGTTTGCCGCATGATTTCCGGCATGAAACCGCCGGACATGTGTCGGGAGGATAGCGCCATGCCCCATCGGTCGACCATTATCAAAACCGGCCACGGTCCAGGTACCGCGATCGCCGTGCTGATGGTTGGGGTGATGGCGATCGGCATGGTGTTCGTCGTCCTGGGCGGCCTGCTCTACCTCAACGACCGGCCAGAAGATCAACGCCCGCTGTCTTCGGTTCCCGCCCGGTCGGTTCAGCCGGGCTAGCGAGGGGCGGCGAACTGAACGCCTTTGGCGTTGAAGCAGGGGAGACAGGGCCGAGTTCATAGCCAGTGACCACCGCCGGCGGGCTAAGTTCGACGCCGCCTTGCGTTCATATTAGCGATCACGCATATCGAGATCAGCCGGCGACCGCCAGAAGCCGGCTAGGCCCGGCCGGCAAATTTGCACCAGGCCGCCGGGCCATTCTTTCGCATGCGGGTCACTTGACAACGCAGTGCCCAACTTTGCTACGAGTCCCTGTGCTGCCGGAGCAGCTTGAGGCGAGGCGTTGCCCTGGCCAATCACATTACCGTGAAAAAAGATGCGGCATCCGGGAATAAATCGTCGCTGGCGCTGGTCTTCCATGCATACGCTGCTGATTGACCTTGAAGGAACGCCACACTGCAAGCCCCCACACTGACGCGCAATGCTTGTGCTCAAGCATCCGGATGGACGCATCGTTGCGACCCGCTGTGTGATTGACATCGATGAGACACTTGCTTTCAATTTCACCGCAGCTGGCGACCCGGCATATGTCGGCAGGGTTCGCTCGCAAGGCAGAACCATCCTCGCCCCATGAGCACAGCTCAAGGCGAGGCGCACATGACGGTGCACCGATGCTGAGCAGCAATGCGCAGGCCGACCGCTTCAGCGAAGTGGTAATGCCTCACCTCGCCGACGCGCTATCGCTGGCCCGCTGGCTGACCGGCAATGCCACCGACGCCGAGGATGTCGTGCAGGACGCCTGCATGAAGGCGCATGCCAACATCGCCAGCTATGCCGGCGGCAATGCACGCGCCTGGCTGCTCACCATCGTTCGCAACTCGTGCTACACATGGCTGGCGCGCAATCGCCCGCGCAGCATCGTGTCGGTGGGCGACCTCGGCGATCTCGACGAGGTGAGTGCCGCTCACGCAGCCGATCTGACTGATAGCGAAAGCCCGGAGGCGAGCCTGATCGCCAAGGCAGACACGGCGGCCCTGGAGGCGGCGATCGCCGCCCTGCCGCAACCCTTTCGCGAGACGCTGGTGCTGCGCGACATCAATGGCCTCGCCTACCGCGATATCGCAGCCATGCTGGGCGTGCCGATGGGCACGGTGATGTCGCGGCTGGCGCGGGCGCGCGGCCTGCTGATCTCTGACCTTGGGAGGGCGCAATGAACGCGCACAATGACGGATTGCCCGAGGACGCCGCAGGCATGAACCTGATGCTGCACGCGCTGGTCGATGGAGAGCTCGATGCCGCCGCGGCAATGGCGGTCGAGCGGCGCATCGCCGCCGATCCCAAGCTGGCGGCCGAACATGCCCGCATCATGGCCTTGCAAGGGGCGGTGGCCAGGCTTCCGAAGCCGCAGGTGAGCGACGCGTTCAGCGCGCGCATCGCAGCGATGGCCGCAGCCGGCAATGTGGAGGTGCTGCGCCCCAAAGCGCCGCCGGCGCAGGCGAAGGCCACTCGAACGAGGTGGTCAGCGCGCAACTTCGGATCCTTCGATTGGCGCGCCATGGCGGCGTCGATCGTGATCAGCGCGGTGCTGGCGAGCGGCGCGACGCAATGGGCGATGCAGCCTGGTGCAATCGATGGCTTTGCCGCGGGGGTGGCCAGCGGCCACCAGCGCAGCCTGCTGGCGACGAGCCCGGTGGATGTCGTCTCGTCGGACCGACACACGGTAAAGCCGTGGCTCGACGCAAGGCTCGGCCTTTCGCCACCGGCGCCGGACATGGCGAAGGACGGATTTGCGCTCATCGGCGGCAGGGTCGAGGTCATCGGCGGTAGGGCTGTTCCGGCGCTGGTGTATCGCCACCGCGAACATCTGATCACCCTTGTCGCCGAGCCGCAAAATGCAGGGGCGGTAACCGACCCTGTCGATCTCTCGGAGGGCGGCTTCTCGCTGGTGCATTGGAGCGACGGCGCCTTCTCCTATTGGGCGATTTCCGACATGGAGCGGCCGGAGCTCGACGATTTCGTGGCGCGCTTCCGCGCCGCTGTCGTCACCGGCTGATCGCCGTCCGTCCAGACCTCTTCAGCTGATATCACCGCTGGCGCAGACCCTGCGTGGGTTGACCGACCACGGCAGCAGCATGGTGCCGACTTCAGACGCATGCTCGTGCAGTATCGGCTGGCCCAGTTCCGGACGGACGCGCCCCTGATTTTGGGATTCTGAAAGAATCTCGCGCCACCCGGGAATAAAGGGATGCCCTGGCGAGTCTTGTTGTTAGCGGGGCCAATTTCCCGGCACGCAACCAAGAAACGAAACAAGGACCTACCGAAATGACCAAGCTCGCTCTCAGCGTGGCTGCCATGCTGCTTGCCTCAAGCGCTGCCTTTGCCGGCAGCGACCATGGCGCCAACAACTCCAACCAGCCGGTCGCTACAGTCGACACCAACGCCACTGCTTCCATCCCCTCCACCCCGCGCCGGGACGGCGTCGACACCAAGGTGACGACCGGACCGAGCCAGGGGTCGGTTCAGGACATCATCACCCGGCACAACAACGACGGACTCTGGGGCCGCTGAAGCGCCTCCGAACAACTTCTCTCACCATTCACAAACAGGAACCATCGACATGAAAAAGATCGTCCTCACCGCTGCCGCCATCCTCGTTGCCACTGGCACGGCTTTCGCCGGCAGCGACCACTACGGCTCGAACACCTCCAGCCAGCCTGTCGCGAGCCATTCGGCTTCAAAAATCGACACCACTCACACCGGCTCGATCCGAAAGGCCAAAAAAGCACAGGATGACGCCAATGCCGGCGTGCCGGCTCAGTACGGCCAGGGCATCTGGGGTAACTGAGGTTCTCGGGTCAGGACCGACAGGTCAGCAATCAGGACGGAGGGCCACGACTGGCTCTCCGCCACCCCACCCTCACCGCTTCACACAGGAGATCATCATGTTCAACATGACACGTCGCACATTGCTTGGGTCCGCGGCTGCCGCTGCCGCTTTCGGCCTCGCCGGAAAGCTTGAATTCAGCCGTGCCTTCGCCGAAACGCCGGTCGAGCCGGCCGTCGGCTTCTACAAATACAAGGTCGGCGATATCGAGATCACCGCCATCTATGACGGCATCTGGCGCAAGCCGCATGATCCGGCCTTCATCAAGGGTGTCTCCGTCGAGGACACCAAGGCGGCGCTGGCCAAGGCCGGCCTGACGACGGATTTCATGCCCATCCCGCTCACCGTCGTCGTCCTCAAGATGAACGGCAGGCTGATCATGATGGATGCCGGATCGGGCGTCGGCCAATGGCAAACCAATGCCACCCATCTGCCGGCCAACATGGCCGCCGCCGGCATCGACTACAAGGCGATCGACACCATCATGATCTCGCATTTCCATCCCGACCACGTCTGGGGCCTGATGGAAAAGGGCATCAGCGCGCCTGTGTTCCCCAACGCCGAGCTCATCGTCAACGCCGCGGAATACAAGTGGTGGACCGACCCCGGCCGCCTGGCAAAACTGCCGGAGGGGCGCAAGCCGGCGGGCAAGCGCATCGCCGAAAACTTCCCAAAATGGAAGAACTGGAAGCTGGTCGAGGACGGCGCCGAAGTGGCGCCCGGTATCCAGATCATCGCCGCGCCCGGTCATACGCCCGGCCACTCGGTCTACCTCGCGAACTCCGGCAAGGAGCAGATCATGATTTCGGCCGACACGATGTATGTGCCGGCACTGCTGGCACCGCATCCGGAGTGGCAAGGCAGCTACGATCAGGACGGGCCGACGGCGATCACCACGCGCCACAAGCTGATCGATCGTGTGATTGCCGACAACATCCGCATCTCCGGCTCGCACTTCCCGTTCCCGGGTACCGGCACCTTCGTCAAGGACGGCAACGCCTATGGCTTCACCCCCGTGCAAATTTAAGCGCGGCAATCCCTGCAAAGCGAGAAAGACAATGAAACCTTCCCTCTTCAACAGGCACGTCCTGTTCGGGCTGCTCGGCGCCGTTGCCGTGCTGACCGCGGTTCCGGTCGCCGTCACCGTGCCGGCCTATGCCGTGGACAACATCGAAGGCGGCGACGCACCCGACCTCACGGCCGTCAAGGCCAAGATCGATGCCAAGGACTACAAGGGCGCGCTGGCGGATCTTCGCGACCTGGCGCAGGACACTCAGCAGGCCGACGTCTACAATCTGCTCGGCTTCACGCTGCGCAAGACCGGCGACTACACGACGGCGCTGACCTACTACACCAAGGCGCTCGAGCTGAAGCCGGACCACAAGGCGGCGCGCGAATATCTCGGCGAGCTCTATGTCGAGACCGGCGACATGGCCAAGGCCAGGGAGCAGCTGGCATCGCTGACACAGCTCTGCCCGGCAGGCTGCGAGGAACGCGCGGACCTGCAAAAGGCCATCGACACCAAAGTGACCAAGTAAAACCAGGCAGGCACCGCAGGGCGCCTGCTCCTTCCCTATTGCCTGGAGCCAATCGTGACAACGACCCAAATCGCCTCGAAATTGCACCTCACCGACTTGATCCTGCTGACCGGTCGCCTGCTGCTTTCATTGCTGTTCGTGCATGAAGGCCTGGAGCTGGCGACGCATTTCGAGGGTGCGGCGAAAGCCATGGCCGCACTTGGCGTCAGCCTGCCGCTTCTGTTGGCCACCATAGCACTGCAGCTGGGAGCCGGTCTTTCGGTCGGCCTTGGCCTGCTGACGCGCCTGGGCGCGGTCGCGCTCGGACTGTTCTGCCTGGCAACGGCAGCGCTGTTC